>CAYVSL010000141.1:0-1792 GCA_964454125.1 uncultured Kangiella sp. | reverse complement strand
AGGTGGCATAATTTTTTAACTTTAGGCGACAACTAGCTTGAAATCTACCGTTATCCAACTTAATGGCTTCTTCAAAACAACGAATAGCTGCTTTCATGCGCGTTTGCCTGACATAAATATTACCGAGCTTTAACTAGGCTTGCTGGAGTTTTGGTTTTTCTTTAGTGATTTTTAAAAAAAGCTCTTCAGCACGCTCAAGACGAGCTTCGTCATAAGCATCATTCGCTTTTTGTACTTTTTGTTGCAAAGTCAAGTCAAGGGTCGGAATTCCTTAGGTCCTTTTAGAACTGGATGAACACCCTATTATTAGTGTTATAGACAACAGAATTATTTTTTTCATTTTTCGTACTCATTAATCATTAGCCTTTCCCCAATCACTAGACCATGTATAGCGATACTGTCTTCTGCTAATTCCATTGTATGTTTTGCTTGTTTACAGCTAGCTAGTCGCCATGGCTTCAAACTTTTAACGACCTTGACTATTCTCAAACTGGCATCAAGAAATATCAGATCAATCGCAAACTTCATCCCAAACATATGGATCGAAGAACAGTTGTAAATTAACAAAGACTCGTTTTCCTTTAGTCTATCGCGCCCAAGCAATCCTTTTGCTCGTTGTACAAAATTAGTCGGAATGATCACCTGTGAACTTACGCATTTTCCACTGGTTGTAAAACAGCGACTACTCATTTGATGCATTTACCCTGCTCCATTTGTAAAACTAGGAAATAATTGAATTAACACCGGGAAAAGCAATATTATGAAGGTCGTAGGAAAAATAAATAAGACTAATGGCCCGACCAATTTAACGGGTGCCTGCATTGCCAACTTCTCTGCGCGTTGAAACCTTTCAACACGACGTTGATCCGACTGGATTCTGAGCGTAGTACCGATTGACGAACCAGATTTTTCTGATTGAGCGATAGAAGAAACCAGACTCGATATTTCCTTAATATTCAATCGTTCAGCCATATTTTTCAGAGCCGTAATTCTTCCACTACCGGCTTTAATATCACGGAGCACTTTTTGAAGTTCGAGATTAAGTGGTCCTTTAGGACCTTTATCGGCTGACTGTAATAGTGCACCATTTAAATTCATGCCTGCTTGAACCGCCATGGTAATAAAATCAAGATAGACAGGTAGCAGTCTGATAATTTGTTTTTCACGATTTTTCCTCCGATCAGATAAATTAAGCTCAGGAAACATAAACCCTAATAGCGCGAATACCACTGGTACTAAACCAACCTCTTTTCCCAAAGTGGATAACCCCCACCAGACTAGCAATGCAAACATCATTGCAGAAACGATTTGCAAACCAAAAAACTGTTGTGGTGTGAGTAGATAGCCTAAACCGGAACGTTGCAGTCTTATTTTACTTTTTTCTATGTACTCAACACCAAGATGTTCACCTAAATAATGAGACATAAGATTAACCAAAGGCCACATCATTCGCATTAATAATGGAAGCGGATCCATATACTCTCGATCATCTGACGGTAATTCACGCCTTATTTGATAAACAGCAATACTAAGGAGTAACGCCGCCAAAGCAACCGCTCCACCAATTAACAGGGATAAATTGACCTCAAACATCGATGTTCACTATTTTCTGGATTACCAAATAACCCATTAACAACATGAATCCCATGACGACCATTAAGGTCCAACCAAGCCAGTGAGTCCAAAAAATAGACATTTGCTCTGGCTCCATTAAATAAAGTCCGTAACCTAGCACAATAGTGTTATTTCCCGATTTCCCATAGTACAAAAGGCGGTTTTTGAGTTTTTTTAC
>CAYVSL010000140.1:0-1796 GCA_964454125.1 uncultured Kangiella sp. | reverse complement strand
ATCTTCTAACTGGCAATCCTGTCGAAGGAACACCACTCGCCAATGATCTGCTATTCAAGCGATTTAAGGCGTTGGAATCATTTGAACAGACCGATCGAGAAACCGTGATCAATGTGATTGATGCAATTATCGCCAAGCGACAAATGGAAAATGCCTTAAGGCCGCTATAGGAGCAAAAAATAATGAACGAAGCTGGGTTTCTAGAGTTTCTAAAATATTTGATCGATTTGGGGATCGCTTCACCTTACCGTCCATTTATAGAAATTAGCCTGACAATCTTTATCGTCATTTTTTTACTCAGTCAAACAATAAAGGTAATCAACAGCACACCATCTTTTAAAATAAGTTTTCAATGGATTACCAATAAAATCACACAATCAGTTCTCAGTCTAAAGGCAACAACCAAAGACTCATTTACTTCACCTTATGCCAATAAATCTCCAAGAGTTGATCGAGTTTCTAATTACATCAGCATGACTTGTGATTACATTTTTTCTTTATTCTTTTTTATGTATTTTGTCATGATGTTGGCGTTGTTGATATTTGGTGGTGCAAAAGAACCAACCCTGAGTCAATATGCAATGGCAATTGCCTTCACTCTTTTCACGGTAATAATGATGGAATTTTATAAAGTCTCAGGTAATAAAAAGCTTTACAAATTAAGGCACTAAAAATAAGCCACTGGAAACAAAAAAGCCCAATCATTTCTGACTGGGCTATAGGGAAGATCTTTCTTTACTATTAATGTATCAATAATTAAATTGTTTCTTTTATTCAACCATTGTTGTTGGGTTGATAAAACTAACCCAACCTACGGCCCTGTAGACCACGCTCCTTTAGAGCAGTCGAAATTCATATGTTTCCTTAAATAACTTTCCATAAACCCGTTATAGCTTTCAGCATAGGCTCTAGCAATTAAATTATATTTAACTTGTTCAAAATTATCAGACGAATCAGAAGTGTTTTTAATAAGTTTAATGTCTTTTTTGTAATCGAGGCATTCCACTGACGTTCCAGGTGTTGCAAAAGAAACGCCATAAACAGCATAAAATTTATAATCTTTTTTTTCTATAGCTTTTTGAAAGTCCTCTCCTGGATCTGCTTTATATAACCATTCTTTTAGAGCAGGATCAATATCTGATAAATTTTCTTGGCAGCTAGCTAAACAGAAAAATAAAAATGTTAATATAATTTTCATCATAATCTCCTAAAATTGCGATCCTATACCACCGTGCCCAAGTGACTGATGTCGAACAGTTGAGTTTGGATCCAATTGCTGCATAATCGTATTTTCAATTTTTATCGAATTGTGACGATAATTACCGCTACCATGCCGTGAAAAATTATAAGCATGTCCCAATTCATGAGCTACAATTCTTGTTAAAGACGGGTTAAATTTGGATCCATCAACAGCTATTAAACTTGGATCACTTACGTTCATATTTATTTTTGTTTGAACAATTGAAATATCAATTCGTGTAGGACTCTTCCAAAATTCCCACCAGCTCGGTTTTTCGCCTACTATTTTTGACATTGTTGAAATAACTGTACTACCTAAATCTCCTCCTCCAGTTGTTAGAGTTACAGACATAATATGCTCATCACTTTCTAAATAGTTTAATATTCGGCTACCCTCTTCCGTTCCTCTTATTAAACTAATTGATTTCTCAATATCTCCAGAACCAAACACCTTACTAGAATTTCCCTCCGCATTAAACGCCCACTGAATCGCACTCTGAGCTGCCCCATTTGCAAAGATGGGTTAACCTGACGTTCACTTCACTCGCTCAACCGAT
>CAYVSL010000139.1:0-1840 GCA_964454125.1 uncultured Kangiella sp. | reverse complement strand
GCAAGGGCAGCTTGCATTAGGTAGCGATAAATTCGTGACTAAGGTACTGGCAAAATTACCCAAAGAGAGTCAAAAGGATCTTTCAGAAATCCCTAAGAAACAGCGTCGAAAAATTTATGCTTTAAGTACCTACTTTAGAAACAAAGATAGATCAGCCGCGATTTATGATGCGTATTACTCTGGGGGATATAGTCAGCGGGAGATTGGTGATTATTGGGGACATCATTATAGTACCGTTAGTCGCTGGCTAAAAAGATATGAAGAGCATAGAAAGACGTGACCCCACTAATTTGACCCCACTAATTCTTTCTCTATTTGCTCATTTGCTGCTCCTTTAGTAAGTTTATTTGGACACATAACGCCTCATTAAGAGGCAAAAAATTGTTGGATAAAATAAGCGACGAAGGAGTAAAAGCCAACTGTTTTTTGTCCTTTTGAATGACTTGTTAGTTGCCTGATATACCTACAGTTTTACTACGCCTTTCCATAAGTACAACATTACGCCAAACGTTATTCATTTTTCCAAGTTTTTCACGAAGACCAAGTTGACGAAAATCATTATTTTCATGGAGCTTAATACTACCTATATTTTCAGGGAAAATACCAGCTTGAAGCATCCAAATATTATTATTTTCAGACTCTAAAATTAGATGTGATAATAATTTTTGACCTACACCTTTGCCTTGAGCGCTAGTAGATATATAAACACTAACCTCTGCAACACCTGAATATACTTCTCGGCTTGATATTGGTGAAAGTGCAGCCCAACCTAATATATTATTATCTTTTACTGCAACAATACGAGAATGACTATGCATTGAGTTATTCCACTCATCCCAATTTTTAGCTATAACTTGAAATGTAGCATTTCCAGTATCAATTCCTTGCTGATATATATTTTTTACAGAAGGATAGTCTGTTTGATCAAATTGACGAATGAACACTTAGCCTCCAAAGGTAACGCCCGCGTCAATCGAGGTGCGTTTTTTGCGCCGTCGATTGCACGCGATTATAGTTGGTTCGTTCCATAGAGTTTACCTTTTATTCCAATAGCTAGTTTACACCGAGGAAATGAGATATGAAAGCTTCCATAGTTAATGATTTTGCCGCTTTGATCGGGATCGATTGGGCGGACAAAAAACATGATGTTTGTGAAACGAAAGTAGGCTCACTAAAGTATGTGTTAACACCACTCTAAACCTGCAGTTATTTGCCGCAGAATGAACACCTCGCTAATTTAGCCTTAATCAATATTTCGCCCAAAAAGTTAAATACAATGAGAAGTTGAGTCAGGTTTTGTGATAAAGGTGAAATAATCGGTCAAAATTGTTATAACCTATCAGGCTGATGAGAGTGGCATGACGCCCTCTAAGATTAGACGTCAATGCTGACGTCATGCCATTTTAAAAACCGTGCAATCGCACAGCGCCTTAAGCTTACACCTTTAGGCGGTTAAATTCAGCCCTCATCGGCCTTTTATGCCGATGACTTGTTCGACTCGCCTGTTCAATTGTCTTAGATGCCACCATCAAGTCAGGGTGTGTCAGTCTTGTGATCACGGACAACGCTATTGCGGTGAAGATTGTCGTCAAATCGCCCGAATGAAATCACTCAAGCGATCGAATCAAAAATATCAGAAAAGTCGAAAAGGTCGTTTCAATAATGCCTATCGCCAACGCCGGTTTCGTCAACGAAAAAAGGAAAAAACTCAGAAAGTAACGGATCAGTCTTCCCCTTCAAAACAATCTTGTGATTTACTCATCAGCAAGACCTGTTGGTCTAAAAAGCGCCTTAAAAACCGGCTAAAACATGAGCAATCACAGTGCCATTTTTGCGGTAA
>CAYVSL010000138.1:0-1940 GCA_964454125.1 uncultured Kangiella sp. | reverse complement strand
TTTGGCGGGCAGAAAAATGGTGATGATATTATTCCTATGGCGCGATTGTCATCGTTCTTCCTGTACGGATGAAATTATTCAGTTTTCAGTCAATAAAAAAGGTAAAACAAAATGCCGTCAACTCGGAGTTGATGATACGGTAGTGACCATTAGACTCGTCAAAATAGTTTTATCTACGGGCGAAATTGAAGTGTTGGCAACGTCTTTATTAGATGATGTTAAATTTCCGTACGCCCAATTTCAAGCGCTTTATCATTTAAGGTGGGGCGTTGAAGAAGATTATAAAACCCAAAAGCTCAGCCTAGAAATTGAAAACTTTAGCGGCTTAACGGTGCATTCAGTGATGCAAGATCGGCATGCAAAAGTCTTTGTGAAAAATGGAACATTGGCGGCAGTAACACTTGCCCAAGAAAAAGTTGATGAGCAACATTCAAAGCGAAAATATCGTTATCAAGTCAATAAGAATCAAGCAATTTCAAGAATGAAACATTTTTTCATTCAACTCAAAAATCATCTTGAACCAGTGAGGTTATTCGAAAATCTGATAGAGTTGTTTGTTAAAACCGTGGAGCCAATAACGTAATAACTGGCGGTGAGATGGCGATCTGATATTGCAGCTAAAGGTTGACGGATGTTAATCGCGGCTCGTCACGGGCATGGTTTCGCCGGTGACTTATTTTATTGGATCACACCACACCACGGCATGATGATTATCATCAATTTCAATCTTGAGTTTTAATCCTAATCCATGAATTAATTTTGTAAAACTTGATAGCTTTGGATTGCCGGTCGCTGAGAGCATCTTGTACATACTTTCTCGGCCAAGATGAGAGCGAGCGGCTAATCCAGCAATTCCATCTTCTTGAGCTTCAGCAATATTGCGAAGCGCCATTAAAATCACCGCTGCTTCACCATCTTCCAATGCTTCACTTAAATATTCTGCAGCAACTTCTGAGTCACGCAGATGCTTGTTATGAGTCGCTCTTACATTACGTGTCATTTTAATTTCTCCGTTTATGATCTTCCCAATAATTTTTGGCAAGTTTGATATCTTTCTTCTGGCTCGATTTATCACCGCCGCAAAGCAGTAAATAAATCTGATCGCCCTCTTTTCCATAATAGATCCGATAACCAGGACCATAATGGATTCGAAGCTCGCTCAGGCCATCCCCGATTGGCTCAACATCACCAAACAGTCCAAGCTCCATACGATCCACTCGGATCATAACCTTTGCTTTGGCTCTAGCATCCCGAAGTCCATCTAACCATTCAGCATAAGGGCTATCGCCCTTCTCATCCGTGTATTCATTGATTGTATTGGTCATATTGGCCTTTTTTACCTTGTATCCTCTAAGATACTTAAGCTAAGTGTAAGGTATTTTCTGTTTTTTTTCAGCAATTATGGGAATTTTCTTTCTAGGGGCTGTTGATCTTTGTTTGAATTTTGTACGGTAGGTGGCAATCTCGTATAATTCACTTCGCCAAAAACAAACATAACGAGATTGCCATGCCCCGATTAATACTCACAGATGAGTTATGGTCGAAGCTGAAAGCTATATTGCTTGAAGATAGAGTTTATAACAAGTTAGAACATAGAAAACGATGGAAGGAATTATTTATCGATTGCGTGTCGGTTGTCCTTGGCGTGATTTGCCCGAATATTTTAGTTTATGGAATACGGTTTATCGTCGATTTCTGCTTTGGTCTAAAAAAGGCATATTGATGAGATTATTCAAGTCGTTAGCCGAAGATAGTGACGTTGAATGGGAGTTCCTGGCAGTTATGTTAAAGCTCATCAACATAGCGTTGGAGCGGCTTCCGAGCATGAACAGGCAATTGGTTTAAGTCGCGGCGGTAATACGAGTAAAATTCATTTAGCCGTTGATAGTTACGGTTTACCGATTGAATTTATCATTACAGGCGGTGATGTTCATGACAGT
>CAYVSL010000137.1:0-2078 GCA_964454125.1 uncultured Kangiella sp. | reverse complement strand
AAGAATTGTTTTTAGTTTTTTCGACTAGTACAAAAAATGGTTAAAACTGGGGTTTTAGCAGTGTCATTTTTTTAAGAAAAATAGGCTTTATAGGTACATTTTCCCAATCTAATTCTTCATGCCGATGCACTTTGGTATTTGCAATTAACTCCAAAACCTCTTCGCCTTCAGTAACACTACCAAATACGGTATAACCCCAACTTCTTCCAGGATCCAAATTATCATTGTCCGCCATATTAAAGTAAAACTGGCGTATTGCCGAATGAGGATCATCTTCCCGAGCCATAGCAATAGTAAACATTTCATTTTTTAGACCGTTACCAGACTCGTTATAAATAGCACCTTCACTTTTTCTTTCAGTAAAGTGTTGATTATAACCGCCACCTTGAACTACAAAGTCTTTAACCACTCGATGAAAAATTGTGTCATCATAAGAGCCATTAGTAACATAATATAGGAAATTATTGCTGGTGATAGGAGCACGTAAACGGTCGAGTTCTACTATTATTTTTCCAGCTGTCGTATCTAATTGAACACGCGGAAAGAGGTTGTCGGGTTGAATACCTTCTCCACGTAACTTAATATTCTCTTTAGCAATTACTTGAAAAACTGTAACCAGAATACAAAAACAAAGTGATATTTTAACAAGCTTAAACATCAATTAAGCCCCGAAATTGCTTTAATTTCTAAGAAATCGCCAAAACCGTGAGCACCCCACTCTCGCCCATTTCCAGATTGCTTATATCCACCAAAAGGCGTAAACAGATCACCACTTTTGCCGTTGATACTAATATTGCCTGCTCTTATCCTAGAAGCAACATAACTTAACATTTCTTTATCCTGTCCTTGTACATAACCGGCAAGTCCATAAGGGGTATCATTGGCTATTTCTATTGCTTGATCGATAGTTTCATAGGGCATAATTGCAAATACGGGTCCAAAGATCTCTTCCTTGGCAATCGACATTTCGTTATTAACATTTGAGAATACCGTAGGTTGTATGTAATAACCTTTGCCTAATCCTTCTGGTTTTTCTATTCCGCCACAAACTAAAGTTGCACCTTCATCAATACCTTTTTGAATCAACGCTCGTATTTTATTAAACTGTACTTCGCTAACAACTGGTCCCATTGTTGTTGATTCCGCATTAGCCGCACCAACTACAACTTGGCTTGCGACCTTTACCGCAATTTCTTCAGCTTGTTTCATTTTATCCGCTGGAACTAACATTCTCGTTGGAGAGTTACAGGACTGTCCACTATTAACAAAAACCGTTCTAGCACCTTGTTTAACTGCTTTCTCAAAATCTGCATCAGGTAAAATAATATTCGCCGATTTTCCACCAAGCTCTTGAGCCACCCGCTTAATTGTCGGCGCAGCGTTTCTTGCTACTAACGCTCCAGCTCGTGTCGATCCTGTGAATGAAATCATATCAACTAGTGGGTGCTCGGATAAGGTAGTTCCGACGCCGGCTCCGTCACCATTAATTAAATTGAACACCCCGGCAGGCACATCAACTTGTTGCATGGCTTCATGCATCACCTCTGCAAAAACATAAGCAGATAATGGTGCAACTTCTGATGGTTTTAGAATCACCGTACAACCAACAGCCAAAGCAGGCGCTACTTTGCAAGCAATTTGGTTAATTGGCCAGTTCCAAGGGGTAATTAACCCGCACACGCCGATTGGTTCTTTAACAACGGTGCTAGCACTCAATTTTTCGGTGAATGGGTAAGTATCTAATAATGCCAATGCTGTTTGAAAGTGACCGAGGCCTGAACCCGCTTGAGCTTTTATAGCTAACTGAGTTGGAGCGCCCATTTCCAATGAAATAGCATCCGCAATATCGTTATATCGATTTTTATAGGCTTTGATAATGGCTTGAATGTAGTCTTTGCGTTCTTCGATGCTGGTATAGCCATAAGTTTTAAAAGCATTGCTAGCGGCAATGGCGGCTTTATCAACATCATTCGCATTACCGATGGCTATTTGTGCGCAAATGCTTTCGTCTGAAGGATTGATAACATCTATTAATTCTATTTTGTTTGGTTCGACCCATTGACCATTGATGTAGAATT
>CAYVSL010000136.1:0-2149 GCA_964454125.1 uncultured Kangiella sp. | reverse complement strand
GATTTCAGTAGGTTACAGAATTATACGGTTTTTAACTGATTAAAGTAGGTTAAAGACACCTATTGAACTAATTTGAAGTCATTAAACTCATTCCCATCAATTAAATTGGGAATGAATCATGAAAAACCGAACACAAGAGGAATGGCGAGAGATATTCAAACAACAAGCAAATGGCGACTTATCGGTTGCCTTGTTTTGCAAAGAGCACGGCATTGGTCAAAGTTATTTTTATAAACGTAAAAGTGATTTGTCCGCTAAAAACATTCAACCTATTAAAACTAGTTTCGTTAAAGTTAAATCTCAACAAAGCAACACCACACCAGTCACGGTAATCAAATTACAATATCAACAAACTCGTTTAATTTTACCACTCAATATTTCACCAATCTGGCTCGCGGAATTCATCAAGGCTCTCGCATGAGTCAGCTGTCGGGAATGACGGAGATTTATTTGCATCGTGATGTCGTTGACTTTAGAAAGTCCATCAACGGCTTGATGGTCGTCGTTGAAGATGAAATGAAGCTGTCACCTTTTGATCATGCGTTGTTTGTTTTCTGCAATCGAGGACGAGATAAAATTAAAACACTTTATTGGGATAAAACAGGATTCTGTCTTTGGTATAAACGTCTTGAAAAAGATAAGTTTAAATGGCCTCGAAAATCCAATCAAGCAACACTAACCCTTTCTGAAACTCAGTGGGATTGGTTATTATCTGGCTTAGATTTAACCAAAATGCAAACTCATCAGGCCCTACCTTATGAGGCATTCCGTTGATCGTCCACTTACCACCACTGATCGGAAAGTGGCTTTTTAGTCCCTTTCAATGGCTAGTATTTGGTATAATCAACCGCATGAAAACAGCCACTCAATCACTCTCAAATCAAGTCGATACGCTTCAAGCATTGCTTGTTGAAAAAGAATCAGAAATAAAAAACCTACAAGAAAAAAATCAATATTTATTAGAGCAATTTCGTTTAGCTCAACATAAGCAGTTTGGCAAAAGCTCTGAAGCTAACCTTGACCAAGGCGAATGATTTAATGAAGCCGAGCAACTGATTGATAAAGAAGTTGCCTCAGAGAAAAGCAAGGATAAAGAAAACACTAGTAAGACTCACAATAAACCAAAACGTAAATCACTACCAAAAGATTTACCGCGTGAAACGGTTATTATTGATATTCCTGAGAATGAAAAAAACTGTGATTGTTGCGGAAATAAATGACACAGCATGGGTGAAAAGAAAAGCGAAAAACTTAAATTCATTCCTGCACAGATTAAAGTGATCGAAACGATCCGTCCCCAATACAGCTGTCGTCATTGTGAAAAAACAGCCACCAAGGTTCAAATTAAGATTGCGCCAGTACCCAGTAGCCCCATCCCAAAAAGTATTGCTACGCCATCATTACTCAGCCAGATAATCACCAGTAAATACCAATATAGCCTGCCACTTTACCGACAAGAAACGATGTTTAAACAACATGGAATAGACTTAAACCGAAAAACCATGAGTGAATGGATGATTAAATCCAGCACCTTATTTAAACCCATTGTTGACTATCTGCATCAACAATTATTAAAACAACCGGTGGTTCAGGCAGATGAAACGACGCTGAAGGTTATCCATGAGGATAAATCTAAATGCCACATGTGGGTCTATTGCTCAGGCACAGACTCGCCCGGTGATAACCAAAATGATATTAAAAATATAGTGCTATATGATTATCATGCAAGTCGTGCAGGCAGTTGTGCGGTGGATTATTTAAAGGGATTCAATGGTTATCTGCAAGCGGATGGCTACAAAGGTTACGAGCAGGTCGATGCTGATTTAATTGGCTGCATGGCACATGCGAGACGAAAATTTATAGAGGCCAAAACAGCGCAGCCTAAAAACAAAATGGGTCGAGCGGATATTGCTATCAAGAAAATAGCGAAGCACTATGGGGTTGAAAAACAAATCAAAGGTTTACCCGCGAATGAAAAGCACAAAATTCGACAAGAAAAATCATTGCCTTTATTAAACGACTTGAAAGAATGGTTGGATAAATCGGTCCGACAAGTTTTACCCAAATCTGCCATCGGAAAAGCGATTCAATACAATTTGTAACTATTCAGCGTAATTACTAAAAAAAGGGTAATAATTGCTTGACACGC
>CAYVSL010000135.1:0-2727 GCA_964454125.1 uncultured Kangiella sp. | reverse complement strand
ATGTTGCGGATTCATTACTCGCGCACTCGCAATGAATCGCAAATTTAGGCGTTAAAACAAATCTATTTGGAATTTCTTAGTGCAGGTTTTTGAAGAAAATGATTATGTTAGATAAAAAAATGAAACTAGTATTCACGCTAATTGGATCTATATTTTTTGCAATTAGTTTAAATGCGAAAGAAGCTTCAACAAACTTACTTAATGCCGGGGAGAAATGGTACAAGGAAGATCTTAAGTTTCCGTTAAAGTTTGCCAGAGAAATCAAATTTGTTGGTGATGTCAATTTGAGGTTTCCACCAGGCTGGTCAAAATCAGACAACCCTAATTTTTGGTCTTACGTTTGGGCTTGGAAAATAGAAGATAGCGATGGATTGAATGAGAGCGAATTAAAGCAGAATATTGAGTACTATTTTGACGGATTATTAGGGATAAACAACAAAAAAATAAAAAATAGCAAACGTGCTAAACAAAAAACCAATGCAAATTTTGTATTAAGTAGAAAAAGCAAAATGACTTCCCAATATGTTGGAGAAGTTAATACAATTGATACCCGATATACAAAACAACCGATGACGCTTTTTGTCCAAGTTGAGCAGTATTTTTGTGAAAAGGAAAATAAATCGACCCTCTTATTTCGATATTCTCCAAAACCCTATGAACACTCAGTTTGGAAAACTTTGTCTAGTGTTGAGTTGGTCTCTGTTCAATGTAAAGGAGGAACGAAATGAATTATGTAGGAGGTTGTATATGTGGGGAAATACGATATAGCTCCTCAGAAAGTCCTATTGAGGCTGGCTATTGTCATTGTTCAATTTGTAGAAAATCTACAAGCGCACCTGTCGTAGCATTTGCATCGTTCCCTATTAGTTTTTTTAAATATACCAAAGGTGAGCCATCAATTTATTTATCCTCTTCAACGGGTTCTAGAGAATTTTGTAATAATTGCGGGACTCAAATATGCCATAGAAAAATTAAGAACCCCAAAACTATTGATATAAATTCGGGAACATTAGATGATATAAATCTTGTACCACCTAAGTTTCATATTTATTCGAAAGATAAAGTTCCATGGTTGGAAATAAGGGATCAGCATCCAAGATACGAAAAAGGCATTGAATGAAAACCATAAAAACCGGCAATCGAAGGCGCAAAAAATACGCCTCGCTCAACAATTGAGTATGTTTTTAATAAGGTGTAACGCTGTCTCTTGATCGGATCTTTTTTTGATAAATCAATCCTGATCTGGTAGAGCTTTAGAAATTTCAATGGCATCAATCATTATCATCAATTCTTGCCAACCAGACCAAATGGCTTTCGTTCCTACTTTCCCCGTTCTTTTGCTATCGTACCATCTCCCTAATTTAGCTAATGCATAATAACACCAGTGTAAAGACGGAACTTCTACTGGTAATGATTTCTTTTCTGTTTTCAGCCAAAGTAACTTCCATTCTCTTTGGCTAAAAAATTCATCTCCAGGGCTCTGTTTCGGCGTTTTTCAAGCTAGTTGTCGCCTAATGTTAAAATTTATGCCGCCTTGTTCTGTTTAGGTTTGGATTTTGCTTTTTCAGGGTTCAGGTAAACCTCTTCTATCCTATTCCAGTTTCTTATTTCACCGGACCAGCGCTCTGGTTTTTGAATTTTAGCTTCCTGATAGACTTGTTTACGTTGCGCTAATATCTCAACATCATGTCCAGTATGACGCTGTGCAGGCGTAACAAATTTAATGCGGCTATGGCAATGCTCATGGTTATACCATTGAACAAATTGACTCACCCATTTTCGCGCATCACTAACTGTCAACAACGCATGAAAACTTGTCTTCGGGATATTCTGGGCGGTACTTTAGAGTTCGAAAAATAGATTCAGAAAATGGATTATCATTACTCACTGACGGTCGACTAAATGAAGGAACTACACCCAGGTTTTGTAACGTCGCTAACATCGTTGCACCTTTCATCGGACTGCCATTATCCGAGTGCAAGGTTACCTGATTGGGCTTAACCACTTCTCGTTGACAAATATCCGTCATTAAATCGGCTGCTAAAACGCTCAGTTCTTCACTATGTACTTGCCAGCCAACAATCTTGCGACTATAAATATCCAGCACTAAATACAAGTAAAAAAACAGTCCTTTGACTTGGCTCGGCAAGTAGGTAATATCCCAAGTGTAAATTTGGTTTGCTCCTGTCGCCGTTAAAGCTTTCGGCTTGACTATTTTTCTATTCGGCTTACTTTTGTCACGATGCTTAAGTTGATTATTTTCATTTAAAATTCGATAAAATGTAGATTCAGATGCAACGTAAACCCCTTGATCGGCAAGCTTTGGCACGATTTGAGTGGGTGCCATATGAGCAAACTCCACCTCATTGGCAAGTTTAATCACGCGTTCGCGCTCTAACTCAGAAAGCTTGTTTTTAGGTTTTTGTTTCCTTTCAATACGACCATCTTGTTGATTGTCATCTTGCTCCCACCGTTGTAATGTTTTGGCACAAATACCTATCACTTCACACGCTTTACTTTGTCGTGCACCTGAATCCCGAGCTTGCTTAACGAGTTTAATAATTTCCAGCCGTTCCGATTTCATTGTGAGTTGGCCTCGTCGTTTCCCCAGATCGCGTCGACTTTTTTTTGGAGCACTAATAATGCCGCGGTTTCAGCCAAGGCTTTATCTTTACGATTCATGTCTCTGCATTTAACTCATAACGATTGTAAAGGTGAATGAATAAT
>CAYVSL010000134.1:0-3056 GCA_964454125.1 uncultured Kangiella sp. | reverse complement strand
TGTTACCGCCTAACATGTGCAGTTCGGTTACAGGCTGTTGGTTAGACTTTTCCTGGGCTGGATTGTCCAGCTTGATTGCCTTAGCTTTGCTTGGCACACTCATTTTATTTCTCTTAAAAATTTTGTGAAATCCGTATTTGTTATTAAATGATGTTTTTGAGATTACGAAAGTAAGACTACCGGTTTCTTTAGCGAAAACCTAATCGAGTTATACTACACCTATTTTAAGATGGCAAATGTGTTTCAGTATGCAACGTTCCCATGACGGATCAATAATTCCATATTCCCATGACAAAATCAATACTGATTTGCTCTCTTACCGGAGCCGTTTTTATGAACATCATCAATCGCAAGGCCAAACACTTTCGAGAACCTCAGCTGCTTATTCAAGAGCTGCTGGTGGTTAAATGTAACTTATCGGAATGGGGTATTAGCCGAAGCACGCTTGCCTAAAATAAAATCCCAAGTTAGGTGCGACGAGTGTAGTTTGGTTATTCCAAATGAGTGAGGAGCAACAACAAGTGGCGATATTTTAACCACAACCCGAAGGGCCGGGTGCTTTTTTCACCTAACTTCGTTATCAGTCGCTCATTTAGAATCGCTAAACAGCGCTTCTTCTGCCTCGTTAGGCACAAAAAGCACCTCGGCAGTGTTGAAATATGAAAGATCAACAGACCCTAATGGTTAAAGTATTAAACGTTTCAGTAAACGCCAGACTTCAATATATCTATCCTTAGGCCCAATAGTCTTTTTGATCGGACCTACACTTTGGACTTAGGATCAAATCGGTTAAGTATACCGCCTGCAGCTCCTATCCATAAAATACCATTTTTGTTTTCTAAAAAATATCTAGGTTGTGACTAGAAATCAAAGGCTTGGATAGGTGGCTGTTGCGAGTTCTGCAATAACCTCCATTGTTAAAATAACAATCGTTATTACGAAGTATCAACATGGAAAATAATGATTCCGTTAAAGCCCTGAAAACTGCATATATTTTGCAATAATCACATCACCCCACAAAAGCGTGATCCATCCAGCAACCGCTAAATAGGGACCAAAAGGGATCTTTGTTTCTTTACCTTTTTTCTGAATAGCCAATAACAATCCGCCAATAATAGCACCAACGCCTGCCGATAATACAACGACTAGTCCGACTTGTTGCCAGCCCACCAAGGCTCCGATAACGGCGAGCAATTTAAAATCACCATAGCCCATGCCTTCTTTACCGGTAACTAATTTGAATAACCAGTAGATACTCCAAAGGATCAAATAACCGACTAAGGCGCCAATCACTGCATCTTGAAGAGGAATAAAAAGCGATTGAAATGAACCGATTAATGCAAACCAGATCAGTGGTAGTGTCATGGTATCCGGCAGGATCTGATGGTCGATATCGATAAAACTCATCGCTACAAAATAGGCGGTGACTAATAATGCAGCTAACAAAGGCCATCCAAATCCAAAATGGTTAGCCGTTAGCGCAAAACAAACGCCGGTCAATAATTCAACAAAGGGATAACGGGCTGAGATAGATGTTTTGCATTCTTTGCATTGACCTTTTAGAAATAAGTAACTGATCAGTGGAATGTTTTCCAAACTGGTGATTTTATGACGGCATTTTGGGCAAGCGGAGCGGGGCACGACTAGGTTAAATTTTTCGGGTTGTTTATCAAAAGGTTCTTTGGGTGCCGATATTTTAAAACCTCTCTCTTTAAGAATATCTTTAGCCATTTCTTCCCACTCTCTGAAAAGCATGATGGGGTAGCGGAATATGACTACGTTCAGGAAACTGCCGACTAATAGGCCGAAAATGAGGCAAATGGTGATTAATATGCTTAGATTGGTTTCTAATACTAAGATGATATTTTGCATAAACGGTTTAATTCCGGATGTGATTATAAGGCTCGCTGTAAATATAAATTGAAAATCAATATTATTCGTAACTGCTCGCCCCGTCATCCCTGCAGTGTTTTAGCAGGGACCTACGAAACTCAATCAGAGCCCCGCCAAGATAACTGAGGAATGATGCCTTGATACACGGTCAATTATCTACCAAGGGTGCGCAGTTACTATTATTCTTCATTAGAACCTAGCTGTTCATCGCATCCATTTCATGTCGTAAGCGGATTATACAACATTACCAAGTTGGAATATTGGTAGGTACATGGCAATAATCAACCCACCTACAAGCACACCTAAAACAGACATAATTAACGGTTCAAGCAGTGCACTTAAACCATCAACTGCATCATCAACTTGTTGCTCGTATATATCAGCGACCTTACTTAACATAGCATCAATAGAGCCCGACTCTTCCCCAATAGCAATCATTTGCACGACCATATTAGGGAAAACACCTGTGGATTGCATTGCCATATTCATTTGCATACCGGTTGTTACATCGTCACGAATTCGAAATATAGCGTCGCGGTATAATGCGTTTCCAGAAGCGCCAGCGGCAGAATCTAAAGCTTCAACTAGAGGGACGCCCGCTGCAAATGTCGTAGATAATGTCCTTGCATATCGTGCAATCGCCGCTTTGTGTAGTATTTCGCCTATAACCGGTACTTTTAGAAGAAATTTATCTTGACGATCTCGCATTGATTTTGATTTTTCCAGCATTTTTTTATAAGTGATTACAAAGGTGATAATACCAAAAAGAAAGATCCACCAATAGGCGACCATAAAATCCGAAATTCCTATTACAAATAGGGTGAAAGCCGGTAGTTCAGCGCCAAATCCCTGAAAGATATCTTGGAATTGAGGAACAACCTTAATTAACAAAATGGAGGTGACTATGACTGCTATAATGACAACAGCAATAGGATAGTTTAGTGCCTTTTTTATTTTTGATTTTAAGGCTTCGGTTTTTTCTTTATAGGTGGCTATCCGGTCGAGCATTCCCTCTAATGAGCCTGATTGTTCACCAGCATCGACTAGATCACAAAATAGATCATCGAACTCTTTTGGATGTTTTCTTAATGAATCTGCCATTGTTTGACCCGATTCAATATCAGCTTTTACGCTTAATAATAGATCTTGAACAGATTTTTTTT
>CAYVSL010000133.1:0-3058 GCA_964454125.1 uncultured Kangiella sp. | reverse complement strand
CGATTGGTCAACGAGCTATTGATTGGTGCGATAAATACCTGATGGAAACCAGACCGCAACTTTACACAGGCGCGGATAGTGAAACCTTATTCCTGACCCATTTAGGTGAAGCATTCACACCGGCAAGAATGAGCCAACTCGCCCGAAACATTATCAAAAAAGCCGACATCGGGAAAAGTGGCAGTTGCCATTTGTTCCGGCACACCATGGCGACCGTGATGCTAGAAAATGGCGCAGATATCCGATATATCCAAGAAATGCTAGGTCATGCCAAAATTGATACCACTCAGATTTATACGCAAGTATCGATTAGACGATTGAAAGAAGTGCATGATTTAACGCATCCGGCGAAGTCTGAAAAATTAGAAGATGAGGATGAAGACGAAAATGAAGAGTGACAAAATGGCTTATCGCGCCTATACTAGTCAATACAAATGTATGTACAGAGGTCTGCATGAAGTTTGAGTGGGATGAAAATAAAAACACCATCAATATCGAAAAACATGGAATAGACTTCAATGATGCCGTCGATATTTTTAATCATGTTATGTTGACGAAGGAAGACACCAGTGAGGCATATGGTGAAGCTCGCTGGATATCGATTGGATGGTTAAAAGCTCTAGTTGGTGTGATTGTATATACAGAGCAAATTGGCGATGTGACTCGAATAATCTCGGCTCGAAAAGCCACTAAACGAGAGGTGCGACAATATGAAAAAAGTCTCCAATACTGATTGGAATAAATTAGCCAAGATGAAAGATGCAGACATTGATACGAGTGATATTGCAGAGCTTGAAGATGATTTTTTTAAGCGAGCAGAAATCAGAGTGCCGCCAAAGAAGTCAGTGACAATGAGACTTGATGCGGATGTTTTAGAGTGGTATAAATCGCAAGGAACAGGATACCAAACTCGGATCAATAAATTATTACGAAGCTACATGGATGCACAACTTCATCACCATTAATCAGGAATGTCACCGGCGATAAAGCTGCCCGTGACGAGCCGCGATTAACATCCGTCAACCTTTAGCCGCGAATCCAGATCGCAATCCCACCACCAGTTATTACGTTTGCAAAAAGACGCAAACCAAATAACAGGCTACATCGAGGCAGCTCGATAGAATACTAATCCTCCCGTGTGTCACAGTGCTTGCAAAAAAGGCGCAAGCCCAATGCCAAACTACCCTCGATAATCATTAACAAACATTCGCTCTCGCTGACAGTGCGGTAAAGATCAAACCCTGCATCGCTGTCGCTCACAGGCGGGGAGTGTGTTGAGGGTTCATCATTCTCACCCGACAAGTCCCAGTGTGTTGAAAGTACGACAGGCCAATAATGCTGGTGATTGTTATAAAAACTTTTATGTCACAGTCCTTGCAAAAGAGCCGCAAGGCCAGCGCCACAAAACTGTTTACGCCAATGCACGGTCTACCTCTCCCGCTCCTCCCCCACCCACCAATTCCGCCTGCCCACGAATTAGGTGGGGGAGTGTGGTTTAAGTTTATCGTTCAAAATAGGTTGGTCATGTGCTGAACCAAATTAAGCGGAAATGGGCGGTCGGATGTCGTAGCGGGGCACAGTTCATACCGGCCAAGGCCGGATAAAAGACAAAATCAAAAGACGAAAAGAAGCGGCTAAGCTTCCGCGTCCTGCTCACGCCCCTTACCTACATCCATGTAGGCAAAAGAAAGGTCAAAATCAAGAACCAATGAAAGCGGCTTCGCCGCCTTATTGAAAATAACACTTGACCCAGAAAGGCGCGTCTGGGAAAATTTTTACCAGTCAGGGGTATAACCTGAGAAATTGGCTCTTTAAGTTATTGATGCACTAGGAAAAATTGGATTGAAGTACGATTGTTGTGTCAGGCTATCCTGATGCCCCAGTGGGGGAAGCGTTGTCGACCAGGCCATTACTGAATTAGATAATGATCCCAATCTCCAAACCTCTGTTGCTCATCATGCTAAAGACTCGTCTAGCGATAACGTTAACCTTTTGGCTATCAATGATATTGGCGGTAGTTATCTATCGAGGCCAAAGGGAGTTTCGATTGGAGATGACCTCTATATTCGAGCAGAGGCTTCGGTTGATGCTGCTATTGAAGGCTCGTTATTATTAACTGGTGAAGCGGCTGTTGTTTGGAGTATTAGAGCATTCAAAGCTTTTCGAGGAGCAAAGGGAGGAGTTCAACTATTATATCGTCGTGGAGCGAGGGATAGTTCCAAGTTATTAAAGAATCAGGCTCAGGCGGCTGAAAAAAGTAGTATTGGTATCCATGGAGTTTCTGTGAGTTCAAGTTCAGTAACCACAAGAGTAGGTCAGCTTGTTCGATGTGCAAGTTGTAGTCAGTTAGAGAAAGCTGGATTTAAAGTTCATAAAACAGGGCGTGATCCAAACCATTACACCGTGGAACTCCCTAGTCCAGTCACAAAAGAAGTTTCAAAGGCATTCAATGATGTGTTCAAGTAAAACCAACGACAGTATAGTTTCGTCTATATCGTCTAAGCGTGATCCTGGTTTCGTTCTTATTGTGGCTTTTAGTTACTATGATGGACCGGAGTCTGGGCTCGCTGTTTATTCAAATGGTCGAGGTATTAGATTCTCTGCAATAGGGGATTCTAAGTCGGGCTTTTATCGTGCATTTAGGCTTGAAAAATTGGGTGGTGATTGGTGGCCAAAAATAAAATTAGTTAAACAGTTAGAGGAGCGTGATCCAGATGTTAGGGTTGTTGTGCCTAATAAACAATCCGAAGATCTTGACCTATTCGAAAAGAACGTACTTTCTGAGATTACAAATAGTTATTATTTAGGTGTGGGTTCTCCAAATTTCGATTGGTTGGCAGCGTGTCCAGCATCTAAGGATGATTTAGATGAGGCGATTAATTTGGGGTTTTCATTTGTTCATAACAAATTAAAAAATGACCGAGGATGAATGGGTGTAGCCGTCCACTTTGATGAATGAAAAATAATAGTGCCATAAAATAATAGAAAATAATAGAAAATAATAGAAATAATAGGGACAAGTCTTTCTTTGCCACATTTTAATTTTCGTTGGGATTTC
>CAYVSL010000132.1:0-3118 GCA_964454125.1 uncultured Kangiella sp. | reverse complement strand
CTCAATGAATCAAAGTAGAGCTATTGATGTGCTTTATCAAATTCGCCTAAGTCCGCTTTCCAATACTCATCCATATGCGCCGCATATTTCTTTTGGTATTCCGAGTTAAGGACTTCATCGATCGCACCATGATGCTTTTTATCCAAATATTTTTTAGCCGGTTTTTGCAAGTTATTCCAAGTCGGCACAAAGGTGTTTTCACCAAAGCCTTTTAGATCAGGACCTCGATCAACGATATGCAACACGTATTCCTTGTTAGGATCAAAATGATTTGCCAGCAGATCAGCAATCAATTGTGGATCCGTATCCGCATGTTCTAACATTTCAAAACTAGTTGCCCAAACGGCCACTAAACCGGATCCTTTTTGATAGGCGAACTTGGCCTCTGGGTTGTTGTTTACCGGCTGAAAACTGATCAAAAAATCGTGCTTGGTCGACGGTGTTGTTTTCAGCTAACGCTTCAAGTTGACTGTCGCTATATTGGGTAGAATAAACTTTTTTAACAATATGATCCCGTGCTTTTTGTAATCGGGTGGCACATTCATCTAATGACTTCGGCGATTGACCTGTTTGATTCGTCCGGTTATCAGCCACTGTAAATGAATGGGAGCCATCATCATGAGGACCTAGCCTATAATTTTGATGAGCGGGTGATGTTTCTTGGGGATCCATGGCGTAATCATCGTTACTGTTTTTTAAACGATGACGTTTTTCGCCTCGATCAACTGCCACGATGATGCGACCACCCAATAAAGCTTCGCTGAGGTTTTGATGCAATCTTGAGGGATCAGAAAGAGAGCTGCCAATCCGAATGAGATCTAGCTCGCGGTTGAGTGATTGGAAATGATTAATGAATTGCCGGGTGACAAAATCATCCCGAAAATGCTCAGGTATAACCGACTTGGGCAAATGATGATAGCTTGTGCAAAAGTGATAATGATTCCTAAATATTGTCCTTAATGTTTCACACTTAATTTACTTTTTAATGTTTACAAAATAATGGTGGCCTTATTGTAACGTGGCGACTGCATTAATAGGTAATTACTGAATAATTAGAGCGAAGCATCAGCTCTTTCCTTGGATTAACACTTAGATACAAAATCAATTAAAATATTTTTTATCCATTCTACATTTGACTTAGTATCGTTTATACTGGAATGAATTTGATGGTATTCAACGCTCCCTATATTCAGATTGATCCAAATTGCCCATAGAGTTTTGCTTTTTGGATCACCTTCAAATAAAGCGCTTATGATGTAACCACTGCCATCTAAACCAACCTCTTCCCCGTTGACTCTTTCCACTAAATAAGTATCGTTGAACAAACCTTTTTCTAGAACATAGAGCCTAAAGTTCAAATAGATAGATTCAATTAATTCCTGTCTTGGAATTAAATCATTAATGTCTGTCAGCAAAGGACTTTGAGAATTTTTATCCAAGATAAATATGTCAAAAATCCAGGCGTTGTCTTTAAGTTCTAACACGTAGTTGCGGTGTCCATCTCCCAATGAATCTTCAAATTGTAAAAGATATTTATCTTCTAAAACTATATCACTCGAATTACAAGCGTAGTCAGTACGAGCCTGTTCTTGATTGCAATTGATTAAACCTAAGACTGCGGTCGATAATACGACAGCTTTAAGGACTATTTTTTTTAGCATTTTGGAGATCGCTTATTTTTTTTTCTAGCTTTTCATTTTTATAAACCAAATAAGCTGCTTGGGCAGCCGCAGTGATTAAAACAGCATAAAAAAGCACTGTGCGTAGTTCGTCGTTCGCCGTATTCCAACGCCAATAAAGGGCTATCCATACGATAAGGTGGACAGAAATATTTATAATTCTGTTCATAATCAATAATGAGGCGATGTATTTAACTTGCTTCTTCTGGAAATTTCCCTGTTAGCTTTATTTAACTCCGTTTTATTAAAATATATAGCTCCCCAAATCACAAGTGTTGCAAGTCCACCTTTTTTGATTTTTTGATGTTTCCACACATCGGAAAATAAAGTTCTGGCTCCAAAGACTGAAACACTCACGCCTAGGATAGATGCATACTCATCTATCATTGCGTGTAGTCGCTGGTCTTCCAGTAACTCATTATTGGAGAGCGACCAAATTCCCCATTGCGGCTGAACAAGTACCATCGCTACTTTCCCTCTCAATCGATCAGCCAAAATTGGATTTTTTAGGTCTCTAACACGCTTTAGGACTTCAATACGTTGCATACGACTTAGATGGCGATACAAAATAACACCAGCCAAAGCATCGAGTTCTATTCCACCAGCCCCATTTAATAAACGAGGACTAATTCCAATTAATCTAGCAAGCATGCTCAATTTCATAATTAATGAGAAAGAGTGGATGTTATAGGGCAAAGCTGATGCTTTGATTTTATTCATTTGAAGTCCTTTTAAGTTTTGTAGATTATGATATTATCTTTGCAAAGGTGAGCTGTCAATACTCACTCACTATAGTATCGATGGCTTTTATATTACTCAAATGCGCCAGTGGTTGCAGCCAAAGATTGCATCGCGTCACACTGCCACTCTCGGCCTAATTCCTCTTCTGCAACCATTTTGAAATTCACATATCGCTCTTCGGCAGCAAAATAACTCAAAGCATCCCAAGCAATTTTTACATCTGACAAGGCGAGTGTTTTTTCAATTTTACCTAATATAAAATCATTACGCTGAATAGAAGATATCTCTGCGAGATCCTTATGTTGTTCTAATGCTTGAAAATGTTGACATAAAAGATCGAAATTAGATATTTTTTCTTCCATGCTACAGCCATGCATAAATGTAATAACTAGACCGAGAGTGAAATATTGAAATGTTTTCATCTTGTAACACCAACCACAAATTTACCGTTACGTTTTATTAAAGGATGTTTCGGTTGGTACATTATCACGAACGATTTTGGTTTGAAGTCTTTAACCATTCGCCCACGAGCATCGGTGATATAGACCCAAAGACCGTTGAGATCTTTCCATGTGGTACCACCTAATCCAGCTATTGTCATAGCGTTAATTGGTGGAAGTGTATAATTAAAATGATAGCAATTTTTAATAAAAGGTGCCCACTTGGGATTTTCTTTTCTTTGAATCGATAAAAGTTTT
>CAYVSL010000131.1:0-3271 GCA_964454125.1 uncultured Kangiella sp. | reverse complement strand
TTAAAATATCAAAAAGAAGTGCACCAGATAGATTCTTTGTATTTTGATATTGCCATGCTTCGAAGAAAATAGACCTATTCACATCTTTCGACTTTTTGTTTCCGATATTTCCAAGCGCCGTTTTTTTAACTTCAGCGTCTACCTGCATCATGAAACTGGTTTTGCCTGTCCCCCAAGGACCGTATAGCCCTACCACTAAGGGTGTTTGAGTATTCTTGTGAACTATCATTTTTGAAAGAGCTTTAACATAAGGTTCGAACCCGATTTCGTCTTTCAGACTTGCCGCATCGTTGATGGCATTTACGGTGAAGTCTTTCGTGATTTTCTCAGTACCAGCCTTTTTACCTACATTTTTACTTTGATTATTTTTATCAACGCTGCCTTTGGCAGATTGATTGAATCCCTTCATCGTTTGAGAAATATTACCTGTCTTTGTGTCACTTTTCTTTTTAGGAGTATTGAGATTTGCTCTGACCTTACTCTCACTTTTAACATTTCCCTTTAAAGAGCTATTACTTGACTGCATATTTCCAGTAGCTGTAACGGTTTTTTGCTCAGGTATATTATTTTTCGGCATTGAAGTTGAGAGACTTGGTTCACCAACGGATGATGTCGAACTTGTTGACTCTGGATAAATGCTTTTTGAAATAGGGTCTTGGCTCCTTTTTGTCGGCTTCTTATCTTTTGACATAGCTTATTTCCTTAGACATTATATTAAACGTAAACACTGACCCTAGCACCCTGATACTTGTCATAAACATGCATATAGGGCACCTCTAAAAATTAGACTTTAGAGGTGCCCTTGTTTAGTTTTTAATACTGAAATATAAAAATTCCAAACTGTGGATGGAACTAGTTTTAGTGTTTATCCAAAATGAGTCGTGCTTCTAACAACCTCAACAACTTAAAGGTTTTAATACATTCAACACCAAATTGTTTACAAACATTGGGGACTTTAACTTTTTTTGAATGTTCAGGGACTAGTGATTCATGGCTAACAACGACAGCTCTCATACTTTTTGCCTTAGCAATTAACCAAGGATCTGCGCCAGCAAGGAAATCATCTCTATTTTTAGGACTAAAATCCTTGGTCATCAAATATTGGGCTATTTCAGCAAAGACTTCCTGAGTTTCTTTATCCATTATATCCAAAAATTGTTCTCTTCTACTCTTTACCCAATCACTAAGTTCATCACCAAAATATTTCAGTTCATCATAAACGACGAGCACACTTGCCAAATTCCCAGCTTGGTATTGCTTATCTAGCCAATCCCAAAAACCTGGGCAAACATCCATGTGATAATACTGATTTTTTGCTTGAATATAGGTATTTGCATCCATCAAATATTTCAAATCCCTAGCTCTCCTGCAAAAGACTCTATTCGGTTTGGCTTTAGATCCAACAACAATCCCGCATCCCGTAATAAGAGCCTTTGGCTCAAAGCTTCGGATACTACCGCTTCGGCAAATTGATTACTGATATGGGCTTTTTTAGTTTTATAATAAGAAGGCGCTCCATTGCTTTTTTGTCTTTTTGCATAGGTATCTTCTTGCTCTTTAATGTACTTTTGGTACTCCTGATGTCCAATTTTCTTAAGTGTTAATGCTCTGCGCGCAATAACCCAGGAGCTCACATGAAAATGAGCCTCACATGGCGCTAGGTTTTCTCTCCAATTTTCCCAATCGTCGCGCCATTTAGTTTGAAATTCATCACTAGGAACCAGAAATTCGGCCGCCACTGCGTTACAGAGTATCTCTTCTTTTCTCTCATTTCTTGCAGAACCATCAGAAATTCCACTGGCACCAAGCCAAATGTGGGATAGTTCATGAATTAGCGTGAACAGCCTGGCAGTTTCAACATCAGCATGATTGATAAATATTAGAGGTGCAGATTTATCGGCAATAGCAAACCCTCTAAACTCAGACACTTTCAGTGGACGCGTATAATGATGAACAAAGCTTTCTCGCACGACCATTATTCCAGAGCCTTCAATTTTTTTAACTAATTCTCTATAATAATCTTCCCAATTACCACGCGTAGGATGTTTTTCAACACTGAGCACTTCTCTAATATCTTGAACAATTTCTTCAACAGAGTTACTGACATTAAAACGGCCAACCAACGGATTGTTATCAATACCCTGTTCTAATAAATATTCCTGAAACCATATTTGTCGATTCATCATTATTTTGATGATATCAATCAGCTCTGTGCTATATGTATTAGGGTTTTCACCGCCAACGGTTCTTAAATCAGGCAATGGGAGTTTGTCTTCTGGTCTTTCTTTTAGAAACAGATAACCAAATGGAATAAAGGTTTTATTAGCAAACGTTTGCGCTTGGCGAAAAGTCAGCGTTTTTTCGCCAGACTCCCATAAGTAGAGTTTATCTTCAGCAATTTTCAATTTTGTCGCAAGCGCAGACGGGCTTAATTGAGCCCGTTCACGAGCCCAACTGAGGATGTCTGGGTTTATGTATGCGATTGTAGTTACCATCTCTAACTCTATGTCTATTCCAAATTTGTGTATTTCTAGTTTTTTTGTCGTTACTTCAATTAGTTACGATTAAATGGTTTGTTTTATTATACGCCAAAAATAGTTGTCTATAAATTAACAATTAATCAGGGTTCGTAGCTTACTATTTTTCTTAGAAGCCTGTTTTCGATATCAAAAACAGACTTCTAAGCATATAAATCGTGTGATTTTATCCTTCAAACTCCTATTGCAAGCGGGTTCCAGTTGGTCCGACCCGGATATTTAGTAACATTATTATAACCAGCAACTAATCCGCCATGTTTACTGTAATTATGTTTAACGCCTATTACTAAATTATGCGAACCACTTTTATGAACAGTGGACCAATTACCACCGTTTATCACACATGCCTTTTGTTCAATGTATTGTCCGTCAGAGCACATATAAGAACTAGATGTTGAATCTTCGTTGTAACCTACAAATAAATTGCCTAGCCTATTAATAGTGTTGGTGAAATCCAGCCCGTTATTCACATACACATTCGCGCCGCTAAAGATGATTGCAGGATTACCTTGGTTGTCGGTATCGACACTCAAATAGTCTGCTAGTCCGTTAATAGAATTAGACTCCAAAGTCCTCACTTTTGAATTTAATGTTCCCACAGTGTTAGTTAGTTACGTGGCTTCTAGCATTCAGTTTTTTAATTGAATACCCATTTTGTGCGGGCTACAGTAAACATTTGCTTTTCCCAGAATGGTGCGGAATGTGAGCTATATAATAGCTAGGGTGTATTAACC
>CAYVSL010000130.1:0-3275 GCA_964454125.1 uncultured Kangiella sp. | reverse complement strand
CCATCGCCATTCACATCACCAATAGCTACCGAACTTCCGTTGCTTCCAAGTGATTGTAATTCGGTAAATACGCCATTTTCATCATTTGTAAACACTACGCTTCGTGGTGAAAACCCGTTTTGAATATGCCCACCCGCAATAACAATATCTAAATCACCATCACCATCCATATCACCTAAGGCAATATCATTGGATCTAGCCCCGAAAGGACCATCAGTATTATTTAATGAAAAACTACCATCACCGTTATTAAGCATAATTTCTGCGTAGTTGTTAGCCGCCATGCCAAAAACGACATCTGGTCTGCCATCGCCATTAAGGTCTCCAATGGCTAATCGCCGAGCCCAATTATTGTCGCCACCGCTATAATACGCATCAAGTACAAAGCCTGGTGTGAAATCAATCGGGCTAGAAGTGACCGCATCAATCCCAGTGCTGTTTTCAATGATATCGGCCGCTAGTGAACCGCTCACATCAACACCCGAGGGATCACCTGATGAGGTAGAACTTTCATCAAAATCACCCTCAACGGTTAGTTTAGGTAAAGTGCCCAAGGTGACCGTTAACTCATTGGCTCTTGGGCCGGCTGAAACCGTTGCACCAGCGCCAAATTGATCGTCAGTAACGGCTAATGTCAAGTCATCAATACCGGCACTATTAACGGTAATACTCTGGTCAAAAGGAATAACCACCACATCACCCGCATCCATGACACCACTTTGATTGGTATCCATAAAACGAGCAAGGTTAGTGACAACTGGCGGCGACATATTAGCCAATACAGAGTCAGAAGTAACGGCAACGCCAGTAAGTGTTCCGCTAGTTGCCACCGGAGTTACTTCAAAGCTAATTTGTGCACCAACATCATCTAAAATAAGCATGTAAGTGTTAGCTGTAGCTTCGGTAATGACCACAGCATCTTTAAACCATTTAAAAGTAGAAGTACCTTCCAGATCATTTTCAACATCGCTATAAGTGTAACTGCCTTGTAATTCTTCACCTACAATCGCATCGGCTCCGCTGAGATCGATAATGGTCACATTGGTTGCCACTGGCGCAGTATTGGTCACACTAATGGTTGATGATTGCACCGGACTACCTGCCAATGTACCAGATGAGGCAATGGGCGTGACTTCAAAACCAATGGCGGTATCAACATCATCTGTTGTAACGGAATAAATTAAGGAGGTTGCTCCATCAATTGCACTGCCATCTCGTAACCATTGGTAAGTGGATACACCTTCTGGATCATTTTCTGCATCATTGTATGTGTAAGAAGCCGTTAAGCCATCACCTACAACCGTACTGCCGCCATTGTCATCAACAATGTTAAGTGAGCTGGCAACTGGCACTTCGTTCACTGGTATAGGGTTGACCGAAATTGTTGCTGAATTAACTGGATCTCCGTTCATTGTGCCGGTTGCTGCCACTGGAGTAACTTCAAAAACAATATCGGTTTCTGCATCAGTAGTGGTTAAGGTATATGATTCACCCGTTGCGTCGCTAATGGCAGTACCATCACGTAACCAACGAAAAGTGGATGCACCTTCAGTGTCATTATCCGCATCCGAATAACTGTAACTACCGGTTAGGCTATCGCCAATTACTGCATCTCCACCATTGTCATCGGCAATACTCACTGAGCTGGCAACAGGTGCTTGATTAGCTGATGGTTCAGGAGCGGGGATATTATCGCGATCATGACAGGCAGATAATGCTCCGCATACCACGGTAATAATTGATAATTTTTTGAAAGTGTCCATCTTGTAGTTCCTTTATTGAGTTTGTTTGAGTTTCATTTAGCTTGATAAAACTGAATCAGATGACTATCACCTCAGACAGAAATTCTGATCCATTACCTACTCACACAGCAAAGGATTAAAAATTGGCTCATGGATATTGAAAAAGATTAAATTAATGTCGGAACCGTAGGGGCTTGGATAAGCCCGTATGTTGGTTGCTGGAAAGTGCTGCCGGTAATATCAATAAGCTTCGGATTAAACCAACCAGCTGTAAGCAAAGGCTTGCCGATCTACATAAACAGGTTAGTGGAGTGGGTGTAAGCGCAAAAATCAAAATATAAAGACCTATAATTTAGACCTTAAAGGTTTAAAATAATGGTGTGTTATGCTATTGTAACATCCTGCCTAACTTCTTAACCACGCTTTTTTATTGAAAAGGCTAATCTGATGTACCGTAAACAACTGGCTCAATTAAAATATTGGCTTAACAAACCAAACCGAAAACCCCTGCTATTACGGGGCGCAAGACAGGTGGGTAAATCCACACTGATCAAATTATTTGCTCAACAACAAAAACTCGCTCTGGCGGATATTAATTTAGAACGTCATGTGGATTTATCTCCTGTTTTTAAAAGCAATCAACCAGTTGAGATCATCAATATTCTTGAAACTCTGCCTAACATTGACACTATATCCGCAGAAACTTTGTTATTTTTAGATGAAATACAAGCTACACCAGAAGCAATACCCGCATTGCGTTATTTTTATGAAGAAATGGATCAACTTCCTCTGGTGGCAGCAGGCTCTTTGTTAGAATTTACTTTGAGCGATCATTCGTTTTCTATGCCGGTAGGCAGGGTGGAATACCTGCATATGGGACCAATGACATTGACTGAGTTTTTACAAGCTATTGATGAAACCAAACTGGCTTCAATCATAAAAAACTTTAACCTAGGTGACACCATTGATCCAGTAGTACATAACCGAATGCTTCGTTTACTAAGAACTTACTTTTTTGTTGGAGGAATGCCAGAAGCTGTTAAAGTTTATGCCCACTCCAAACAGCTTAAAGACGTGAGTGAAGTACATAGCTCCATTATTGAAACTTATCGAGACGATTTTCCAAAATATATTGGTTCCAGAAACTTGTCGCGTATTCAACAAGTGTTTAATTTTGCTGCACGTAATGTCGGTAAAAAAATTAAGTACAGTCAATTTTCCAGTCATGAAAAAAGTGCCACCATCAAAAAAGACATTGAACTACTCTGCATGGCAAAAATATTATCGAAAGTCATTCATAGTCATTGCAGCGGCTTACCTTTACAAGCCGATATTGAAGAAAAAATTTATAAGATCATTTTTATGGATGTTGGTTTAATGAATGCCATTTGTGGACTGAACTGGCAAAACATCTCGCAAATTGCAGAAACAACGCTCATTAACGAAGGGGCTATTGCCGAGCAATTTATTGGTCAACATTTGCAGGATATTTTATTTGACTCAGCAAACAAAGAACTAACCTATTGGCTAAGA
>CAYVSL010000129.1:0-3309 GCA_964454125.1 uncultured Kangiella sp. | reverse complement strand
ATGTTATTTCTCCTAAGTTAAATGTCGTGGCGACAATGACTTAGACGACATGAGCAGGGTTTTCAGTTCTTAAGGCTATAGCCTCGAACCTGCTCCACGTCTTAAGGACATGGTTTTAATATTTAATAAATTGGATAGGGTTTACCGTCTCGTCAGTTTTTTCTGTCGTTAAATTAGGCTACTTTTATTGTTCACATACAAATTTTCTATAGTTGCTAGTAAGGCTTTACAAGCTGGATTGATATCTCATATTTTATATTGACATTGCTCGATAGTGTGACGTATTAACCAATTTGTATAACCAAGTGTAAAGAAAACTACCTATTACCGATATACTTTGTGCGTAGTGACTAAGGGCATAAATCATTTTTTCTTAACGTAGTACTTTTTGGTGACATACAATGAATATTCAATATTCTTCAATCACAAATTTTGATAGATTTTTTACAGTAGTAATCCTTTCCAGCTTACTTCTCCTATCTGCTTGTGGCGGAGGCTCTGATAAAGCTGAGTCGGTTCAAATCTCAACTAATAAGGCTCCTAATGTTAACGCAGGTGAAGATCAAACGGTTTCAGCAAACGAAAACGTTCGAATCACAGCTTCAGCCAGTGATAGTGACGGTACAATCTCATCCTATAGTTGGTCTCAAATATCTGGAGTGGGTATCAATTTAGTTGATTCAGATTCAGCCAATGCATCATTCGTAGCACCAACCGAGGCAGGCCAGGCAAACATACTAGTGTCATTTAGAGTAACCGCGACCGATAATGGCGGATCAAGCGCGACTGACACTGTAACAATCACCATTAACCAACCAGTAACAAATGTGCCGCCAAACATAAACGCAGGCCAAGACCAGTCAGTTCAAGAAGGCGGCGAGGTTAGTTTATCCGCGGTTGCATCAGATAATGATGGTTCTATTCAATCCTATAGGTGGAGTCAGTTAAGTGGCACCAGTGTAAGCATTAATTCAGCAAGCTCAGCAAATGCTTCGTTTTCAGCCCCTTTGGTGCCAGATGGCCAGTCTCAAATAACATTGTCCTTTCAAATATTAGTTACTGATAATAGTGGTGCCACTTCTACAGATTCAATCGATATTACAGTGAATACTAATGCTAGTAACATCGCTCCATCAGTCAATGCCGGTAATGACCAACTTGTGCAACAACAAGATTCAGTGCAACTGACTGCAACCGCGAGTGATTCTGATGGCAGTATAACCTCTTATGCTTGGAGTCAAACCAGCGGCAATCAGATAAACTTGTCGAATCCCAGCTCAAATAATGCCAGTTTCATAGCACCAGATTTGCAAAATTCCAATACCTCGGAATCTTATAGCTTCGATATCACCGTAACCGATAACGAAGGTTTACAATCATCAGATTCAATTACTGTAACGGTAGAACCACCACAGGAAGTTGGCCAGTGTACAACAACTATTAGTGCCGGACAATCCGTCACTAATACTTTGAATGGCATGAATTCTGGTGACACTTTATGTCTAAATGATGGCTTATACACTCAAGGTATTTCCGTACCCAGTGGTCTCACCGTTAAAGCCGTTAATCAAGGCGGCGCTGAGTTTCGGGGGGGCGATAGCGGCTGGTCGAGCGTTTTCAGAATGGCAGGAAGCGGCGCGACCGTTGATGGGTTGAAAATTCATTACCCAGACAACACAACATCAAACGCCTGTTCAATTAGCGGCACCAACAACACCATGAAAAACACCACTTGTTCTCACGGCGGTACTTACAAACATGTCATTCCTTTGATCGTGGCGGGTTCAGGTCACTTAATTGAAGATTCATGGTTTTACGGAGAAGGACGTTACGTTGTTCAGTGTTTTGTTGGCGACCATATAATTTTTAGGCGAAATGTTGCTCGATGGGACTCTACTACACCTAACGAGCCAACCGAGCCAAATGCGGCTTTTTCAATCTACAATTGCTCTGATATGACCGTTGAGAATAACATTAGCCTTGATTATGGTACCCCTCAAACACCCATGGAATATGGCGGTGATTTTTACAGCCCTCATAACATTAGTGTTTATCCTCAACTTAACCATGATAACCACTGGTTGGGTAATATGGTCGTTAATCATTCCACGGATACACGAAATAACCGAGCATTCCGTGCCGATAGCAGTGGCGGTAGTACTATCCCCGGCGGAGTTATTAAAGATTTTTATATGAGAGATGTTGCTTCAGATTTTGTCATCAAACCGGTTTATCGGTTCCAAATCACCGACTGCACTCGTATTAATGTTAATGGGGATGTGTCAAATATATCCTGTACTGGCGCCGATTTAACGATGAGATATCAAGATCGAGTAAAAACCTCTGAACCTTTGTTCCCTTGGCCAAATGAAGCCAGAATCAAGACGGATATGTGTGCTAGCGGTGAACGTCAAAGTGACTGGTGCGCTTCAAGTAAATCACTTTCAGATTATGTTTTAAACCAATAGCAACGGTTTCAACCTAAAAAAGGCTCGCTATGCGAGCCTTTTTGGGTTTAGAATAAAGCTTGATAATTTTCTTATTTGGTAATAAACCGCAATTGAAAGCTCTGTTTTATGACTATTACAGTATTCATTCTACGGTTCTCAAGTTCAATTTAATAAAACTAGTGGTAGAAAATGGATTTATGAAATATTTAAAGACTAACAATCGCACTATAAAATTTGATTATTCCAAAATGATAAGCTCTCGGATTATTTATCGAGACCTTTGCACGAAGCCAAAATAATCCACCTATCAATTCTTCTTGAAAAATTTTCGATTTTTTACGTTAATTTTTTCGTTTTGTTTCGTTATTCCGCCTTTTAGGGGTTTTGTGCCCATCCCCTCGAAATTAACCTTAAGCCTATTTTTTAAACAATTAGTTGAGGTATGATAATAATAAAATTTTGAAGGAAATTATTATCACTACTCCAAACACCAAACGTATTCACATACTCAATAAATCTGAAATTAATGAACTTTATGCTCTTCCACACTTTAATCATGCAGACAGAGAAGAGTATTTTTCTCTAGATACTGAAACTCAAAAAATTGTTAATGGATTAAGACGGACGGAAACACGAATTTATTTTATTAAATATTAAAACCACGTCCTTAGGACGTGGAGCAGGTTCGAGGCTATAGCCTTAAGAAATTAATGGAATTAATGGGGACACGTCTTTCTTTGCTCTATCAATTTATTTGTGATACTGTACCTTATGGCCAGACAAATACGAATAGAATATCCCGGTGCGATATACCACATTACTTCTCGCGGAAATGCGCAACAGGCGATATTTGAGACTA
>CAYVSL010000128.1:0-3799 GCA_964454125.1 uncultured Kangiella sp. | reverse complement strand
CAAATAAATAAGCAGCATTGTAAATTTACGCATGGGCATCCTTCTTGAAACTAACATTGCCCGTTGGCGAAAATGGCTCGCGTAGCGAGCTAGTTTTCGCTAACCGGGCTTGGTTAAAATAGCAGGCAGGCTACCGCACGCTATTGGGTTTAATTGTGTTAGTTTGCTTCAGCCTAACAGGCTGCCACAAAACCAACTTAACTCAATACTAAATGTTTTGCTTGGAAATGAAAACCGGTTTTTCGGGAGAGAATACTTCGATCAACCTCCGGCGTTTTTCATTATCCGTGCACTTTAAGTTTACAACACTCTTAATTTTGTAGCGCTTTAACACAGCAAACCGCTCGACGGTATGCTTGGTAGCAACTCATGAAGTCGGCCGTGCGACCCTGTTTAATCGCAATGAAAAGTTTGACTCTCCTTTTTTATTAATAAATTAGCTTTTCTTTATTTTGCAACCTGCCCCCCACAAATGCTAACTTTAACCAATAATTTAGCGTATGATTTCCATTTATTAACCACCAGTAAGAATAAACTGATACATCATGAATAACATCATTTCAGCCTTATCAGAACTTACCAATCTCAGTACTTTTTGCGCTAAACAAACCGTTGAACACGAAAACTTAACGATTTCGATCAGAGATTATCCTTACCATTCCGGTAAATTAAAATTTCCCTTGTCCGGGCGAGGCGCTAAAGCCCTTATCAAACTGGCAAAACCAGCAAAATTCGGCTGGAAAGATCAAACTTTACTGGATCTTGAGGTGCGGGACGTCTGGGAGCTCTCGAAAAACCAGGTTAAAATCGATAATCGTCAGTGGAACAAAACCCTGAGGCCCCTGTTGAATGAGTTTAAGGAACAGCTCGGATTGCCTGCTACAAGTCAACTAAAAGCTCATTTGCATAACCTCATGATCTATGAAAAAGGACAGTTTTTTAAACCACATCAAGACTCAGAGAAACTGGAAGGCATGGTAGCAACGTTAGTTGTGATTCTACCATCAGGTTATTGTGGAGGATCTCTGGTGGTTAACCATCATGAAGAAAGTAAATGCTTTCGTCAAAGTCGGTCGAAAATGAATCTTTTAACACTGATTGCCTTTTATGCCGATTGCCCTCATGAGGTTAGGCCCGTCACTGAAGGCTATCGGGTAGTCTTGACTTATAACCTAGTGTTGTCAGAGGCGGCTAATACCAACTATCTGTCTTCAACACAATCTAAAACGACTCAGACTCTCAAGGATGAGTTGCAAAATTATTTCTATCACAAAAATGAGCAAGGTACTGATTTTGATAACCTACAAGAAAACGCTTCATTCGTTAGCCAACAGCCTGCCAACAAATGGTTCTATCTGCTTGATTATCAATATAGCCAAAAAAGCCTAGGCTGGAACAAACTGAAAAGCGACGATCAAATTCGAGTTAATACTTTGCAACAGATTGCCAATGAACTCCAGCTCGATTGCCACCTCGCACTAGCAGATGTCCATGAAATCTGGGACTGCGAAGCAGAGTACGACGAATGGAATTATCGCCATCGTAGTCGCAACTATTGGCAACGTTATGATCACGATGATAGTTGTGAGGATGAAGAAAAATATACTTTGAATGACTTGATCGATAGAGATTTTTGTATAAAGTATGGCATAAATGACAGTCGACAGACCATCGATTATGCCAACTTAAATATTTCCTCTAATCAACTTTGTTGGACAAAAGCCTACGATGAATTTTCACCTTTTGAATCAGAATACGAAGGCTATATGGGTAACTGGGGCAACACCCTAGATCGCTGGTATCATCGTGCCACTATTATCCTGACCCGCAAACAAGATCGGTTGGCTATTTTGATCGAAACTTCACCCGCTAGCGGCATAAAGGCAATATTATCATTTGTCAATAGTGATCGAACGCAGGATGAAACTCGGCAACTGGTAAAAAATTCTTTGCCTTTACTGCTGAGCAAACTGAGTGATGTAAATAATAGCAAAACCATTCAATTACTATTTAAGTTGGCACTGAAAATTGATTGTAAAGAACTGGCTGCAAGTTTGCTATCGCCTTTTTACCTGTCAGTGTTAACGGGTCGGCAGGTTGACTGGCTACTCAAACTAGATAAACACTACGACACAATTTGGTCATTGAAGTTACTACAGGATTGGTCACAGAATGAAGGATATTATTACCGTTCCAGCGCACAGTGTATCAAAAAGCTGTCACAAACCATTAAAAAACTCACTCATTCAACAAAAACAAGCACTCAAATAATCGACTGGCTACTCAACGATCAAATCGTCCGCTTTGAAAAGCATAATATCGAGCAACAAAAATCTAGCCGAGTTTACATTAAACAAGAAGAAAAAAATCGAAACCAGTACCTGCTCGATTTATTGTTAGCCTGCCACTTTGCTAACAACTCAAAATACCAACGCCAACTTTTGACTTTTATTAAGAATAATAACAGTCTTTATTCCATGTACGCCGTTACCGATATCATTAAATCTTTACTAAACAGTCTATCAATTGACGATTTTATAGAGGGCGGTTTTGCACCATTATTCAATTTGACTATCAAACGCTTAAACAAAAAAATAGAAAAGGGTATGCGTCGTAAAGATGACTGGTCAATGGCTGAAAGCTCTTCATGTGATTGTGAAGATTGCGCCACGTTGAATCGCTTTTTATCCTCAAATAATCAAACTGAACTACGCTGGCCAATCAATAAACAACGACGCCAGCATCAACACCAGAACATAGACGGCTTAGGAATAGCAGTTAGCCACCTGACGGAGCGCAAGGGCAGCCCCTTTGTTTTGGTATTAAATAAAACCACACAACTCTTTATCGACGATAAAAAACAAATGCAAAAAACACAAAAATATCTGGTAAAACTAAAAACAATGGTATCTATTCAGCGTATTTTAAAGAAAAATAAGTGAAAATAGCTTGACAGGTTTTTCCCGTTTTTTTCTAAATTGGGGAACGTGAATAACCTCTTTTTTATATGAGTAATTCTGTGATCGTTTGATCAATTTTGAGAAATAATTCGTTCTAAGTGATTGATTTTACGCGCAGAGGTAGATCTACACCCCTGTGAAGGGTGCAGGTATCTTCATCCGATCAATTGATTATTCCGGTTTTAACCGAGTCAGGAAACCTACATGCCGATAGCATTTGCCGCGATCTTTATCCTTTTACTTATCTTTGGTCCGCAATGGTGGGTGAAGTATATTCTGGCCAAACACAGCAAACCACTCGACGGTATGCCCGGTAGCGGAGGCGAATTAGCTCGGCATTTGTTAGCCCAATTTCAGTTATCCGAGGTTAAAGTCGAACCAGCTGAAGAAGGCAATGACCATTATGATCCACAGAAGAATGTGGTTCGTCTGAGTCCGAGTTACCTGAATGGAAAATCACTGACTGCGGTGGCCGTCGCGGCTCATGAAGTTGGTCATGCAATTCAATTTAATCGCAATGAAAAAGTCAGTTTCCTAAGAAAACGATATCTACCCAAAGCGCACCTGATTCAAAAAGGTGGGATCTATTTGTTGATGGCGCTGCCAATATTAACCGCCATTTTTCGACTGCCTCATGTGGTTGGCCTGACCGGCCTGATTGGTGTATTGATATTGTTCTCTTCGGTTTTGATCTATGCCGCCATTTTACCGGAAGAGTGGGATGCCAGCTTTAACAAAGCTTTACCTATTTTGGAAAAAGGCGAATATGTACCGGCGCAGTATCTACTGTTATTTCCCGATTTCCCATAGTACAAAAGGCGGTTTTTGAGTTTTTTTAC
>CAYVSL010000127.1:0-3808 GCA_964454125.1 uncultured Kangiella sp. | reverse complement strand
GGGAACAACTTCTTCAAGCGACTTCGTGTCGCACCATTTCATATTGGACAATACTTGCGGTAGCTATTCTGAAAATTGTAATATTAAATGGGTGCAGATCCTCTGCATCGACGGAGAGTTTGATAAATATCAGTTAGTTACATAATAAATCGAAGAAAGAGAGAGCCTTTTATGATACTTATGAAGTACCAACAAACAAAAGCCCCCAAAAAAGGCCTCCCTTATGAACATAGCATACCTAAAAACGCCTGAGTTCTCATTTTTTTCTGATGCACATGAAAAATTTGGGGAAATAATAATTCAACTTCAATCTGAAAATTGTGCCGGCGATGATCATGGATAAATCGAACAACATATTAATACGCAGGGTATAGAGTTATTGAGGATGTTGCTTCAAGGATGGTTGTCTTTGCAAGCGTCCAACGAGTTACAACAATCTTCTATACATCGGTTAACGGGAAAAAACTCACCCATGTAAAACAACAAACCCAACGAAAATTAACCAGTTTGTTTGGCGATGTTATTGTGACGAGAATGAAGTATAGCCAACGCCGAGAACCAAGCGTGTCCCCTTTTGATGCAAAACTCAATCTTTCCAATGACCAATACTCAGATGGGCTAAGGCATCGAGTCGCCAAAGAAGCGATTAGAGACGCTTTTGATAAAGTTGTTGAAGTTATTCAGGAAACAACCGGAGGCCATGTTCCTAAGCGACAATGTTTGAAGCTTACCCAGGATATTGCACAGGACTTTGGATCCTATTATAAAAATAAAACGACTCATAAAGTTGAAAAAACAAAAGATTTACGGGTTTTGACTTTTGATGGAAAAGGCATCGCTATGCGTCCAGATAGTCTTAGAGATTGCACGAAAAAAGCAGCACAAAAAATTAAAAAGTCGTCTCAGTCAGGGAGAAAAGAAAGATCGGAAAAGAATGGCTCAAGTTGCTGCTGTTTATACGGTTAAGCCGCATAGACGCTGTGCTGAGGCAATAATGAATAAAGGTGATGATAATGATAATGACAATGTACATACTTTTCGACCACCGATCCGAAACAAACGCGTATGGGCAAGTGTCGAGCGTGAAGTTGAAACGGTTGTTGAAGAAGCCTTTCAAGAAGCTTTGTGCAGAGATCCCAAACAAAAGAGAAATTGGGTGATTTTAATTGACGGTCTCCCACATCAAATTCGAGTTATTGAAAAAGTTATGGCGCGCTTAAAAATCAAAGCCACAATTGTGATGGATTTTATTCATGTACTGGAATATCTCTGGAAAGCCGCCTGGTGTTTTTTCGATAAAGGGGATAGTGCCGTTGAAGAATGGATAGCCGCCAGAGCGACAAAAATTCTTAATGGTGATTGCCATCAAGTTGCTAAAGGAATTCGAATTAGTGCGACACGGAAAAAATTGGTTGAACGAGAAAATATTGATCAATGTGCAGGCTATTTGCTGAAAAATAAATGCCGTTTAGAATATGGAAAAGCTTTAAAATCCGGTCTTCCAATTGCCAGTGGTGTTATCGAGGGTGCTTGCCGTCACTTGATTAACGATAGATTGGATATCACAGGCGCTCGCTGGAGTTTACAGGGAGCAGAAGCTATTTTGAAACTTCGATCACTCAAGTCCAGCAATGATTTTGAAGGATATTGGAAATATCATAAGCAGCAATCTAAAAAACGACTCTATGGATTTTTAAAAATGGGTAAGATTAGCCAATAGTTACCGTTGATATAAAGGAACTACACCCAAAAGATTTCAAAGGGGATTTGAAAACGGGTATTCAAATAGTGAAACCGCAAAAATTTTTAAGCGAGGTATCAAGATGGCAACATTAACTTATAGAACTACGGATGAAAAACACCAAAAACTTCAAAAATCAGCTAAAAAAGCAGGAGTGAGTGTTAACTGGTTGATTGACGAATGGGCGACTTATGCGATTGCTGAAAGTGAGGCTTTTTATTGGTTTTAGGTGATGTCTGGTAGAGGTTCTAAGCATACGAGTGAGGCTATGGAAATTTTGGAAGGTAAGGCGGTTGAAGGGGGAGGAGGATTAAGGTTGTCAATCATTAGCAAAAGCTTGGATTAGACTCCGCATTCCTAGAGAGCCACCTTTTAGCTATCTGTTAGGGCTTCTTTAGCCTGTAAAAAATCACTCATATCTTCATTTTCAACTCGATGATAAATTTCTTCAACTGAAAGCGTTAAATTAATTGATTCAAATAATATATCATCGTCTAAAAAGTAATGAGTCGGTCGCCACTGGTCACTTTTTCTATATACGGTCACGTCAACAAAATCTTGTTCAATGAGTACATATTCTTTTAATGTCGGTATATTGATATATTCCATTCGTTTGATTTGTTCGTCAATTTTTCGGGTTGAACGCGAGATCACTTCAACTAAAATAACGGGTGACTCTGTGTAATATTGATTATCACTTTGATCATCACAAACCACCATGCAGTCGGGGTAGCGGTAGTTACCCGTAGGAGTACGAACTTTTACGTCAGAACCAAATGGTTCGCAAGGTGAATCTTTTAGTTTTTGTCTAAATTCAGAAGCAATATTAAGCACTATCCGTTCATGATTCTTACTAGCCCCTGCCATGGCATAAACCTGCCCATCAACATATTCATGCTTGTTTTTAGCTAATATTTCGCCATCTAAATAGGATTTTTCAGAAAGGTTTTCTTTAAAAATAACTTCTGGCATGTGTCAAGGGCTCTTAATTCAAGTTGGTGATTTGGTGTCTATGAGTAAAATAACATATTTCAAATCATTCAGCTAATTGCACCCGTAAAGATAAATCAACCGCCTTAATATCTTTTGTTAAAGCGCCGACAGAAATAAAATCGACGCCTGTAGATGCAATATCAGCAATGGTTGATAAATTAACATTGCCAGAGGCTTCTAATTTTATAGATTCTTTATGGCTATTATCAATAATCTCTCGAGCTTGCCTCATATCTTCTAAACTAAAATTATCCAGCATAATCACTTGAGCCTCCTCTTCTATCGCTTGGTTTAACTCATCAAGTGATTCAACTTCAATTTCTAATAACTTGTCAGGCGCGTTCATTATGGCTTTTTGAAGCGCTTGTTTTATACCACCACAAGCCATAATATGGTTTTCTTTGATCAAAAAGGCGTCAGACAGACCAATTCGGTGATTGCTTCCTCCCCCACAGCAAACAGCGTATTTTTGTCCAAAACGCATACCGGGAATGGTTTTTCGGGTATCTAATAATTGGCAGGTCTGACTATTCATTGTTTTAACATACTGCTGAGTTAAGGTGGCGGTGGCAGAGAGTGATTGCAGAAAATTCATCGCACTTCGCTCACCAGTTAACATTTGCCGAGCATTGCCTGATAATTCACAAATTACTTGGCCTGCCGCCATTGGTTCACCATCTTTGAGATGCCATTTAATGATCACTTTGTTTTGATTATTGCCTGCGATTTGCAAAACTTCAAAAATCTTCTCGACCCAGCGAGTTCCACAAAGAATGCCATTTTCTCTAGTGATAAGCTTTGCGGTGGCGTTGCAGTCGGTTGAAATAAGCTCGGCAGTGATATCCGTGTTTTGGTTGCCTGCGAGATCTTCTTCCAATGCCAATCGACACATTTTTTCGATTTCATTGCTAAGAAGTTGATTAAATAAAGATTGATCCAATTTAATATCCACTGAAGCTGTAGAGTTTTCCGCATATTAGCAATTTTTGCTAATTAAAGAACCTAAAATAGGCATTTATCCAGGGCAAGATCACGAAAAAAAGCTTTACAATTGGTAGGGGTATGATCAAATAG
>CAYVSL010000126.1:0-3882 GCA_964454125.1 uncultured Kangiella sp. | reverse complement strand
TTGGTGAACACTTATCTTACCGCTGACTCGTAGGAGCTTTCTATATGATTATCAGCTCTTTCCTTGCCATATTAAAGTTTTTGTTGATTAATTAATAGTAGAGAAAAAGAACCACCAAAAGCCCGATCAGAAATGTTCGGGCTTTGTTGTTTTTAGCGGCTTATTTTTTAGTTGCGATTTAGCTGGCTTGCGTCCACCGCCGAGCTTCGTATTTGATAATCATTCCTTCTAAAAGTTCTTGGATGATCCCTTGCTCCTTCTCGCTAAGGCGTTCAGCCGCTTCAAATAATAGTTTCAATTTATCGGATGGTCCTCGCTCATCGGCATCAAACACTAAATCATCTAAGCTAATATGGAGAGCTTGAGCCAATTTGATCAATCCTTCTAAGGTTGGTTGAGCCGTCCCTGCTTCATATCGCCTAATCTGATTGATATGAAGTGAGGCCGCTTCTGCAAGCGCTGTTTGAGTTAAACCCTGTGATTTACGGTTCTGTAGTAGTTTGGCTGAGAAATTCATCGGTATTAACCAATTGATGAGAATAGCCATAGAATACCCCTCCAAATAAAATAGGTGTTGCAATAATACCCTAAAAGGATTAATAATAAAACCTTGAAAGGCTATTGACAGGTTTTCGGGGGAAAGTAAGGTAATGGCACGAATAAGCGATGAAGTGATAGAGCGACTAAAAAATGAAGTCTCATTAGTTCGATTAATGGAGTCCCAGGGTTTTGAATTAAAAAAACATGGCAAAGACTATATCTGCTGTTGCCCATTCCATAATGATAAAACGCCTTCTTTAGTGGTTACACCGTCCAAGAACCTCTGGAATTGCTTGGGTGCTTGCGGTGTGGGTGGTTCGGTGATTGGGTGATGAAGCGTGAAGGTATTTCATTTAGACGTGCGGTTGAAATCTTGCAAAATGATATTGGGTTGATTAGCGAGTCTCATGAGCCAGTGAAACAATCCACCACAAAACAACTCGCATCAAATTTAGTCGCCGAAAAGGACGAGCAACAAGCCCTAAAGCGAGTGATTGATTTTTACCATGAAACCTTAAAGCAATCACCAGAAGCTCTGGAATATTTAGAAAGTCGCGGACTGAACCATCCTGAACTCATCAATACCTTCAAATTAGGCTTTGCTAATCGAACCTTGGCTTATCGGTTGCCTGCGAAAAATCGAAAAGCCGGTGCTGAAATACGAGGGTTATTACAAAGTGTTGGTATTCTCCGCAAAAGTGGCCATGAGCATTTTAATGGCTCGATTATAGTTCCTGTTGTAGATGAATCTGAACAAATCAAAGAAGTGTATGGCCGTAAAGTATTAGGTAGTAAATTACGAAAAGGCACGGCTCAGCATCTGTACTTACCCGGCGAGCATCAAGGTATTTGGAATCATTTACCTTTAGCCGCTTGTGATGAAATTATTCTCTGTGAATCCTTGATTGATGCCATGACTTTTTGGGTGAATAATTTTAGGAATGTGACGTGTAGTTATGGTACTAACGGTTTTACTGAGGAACTATTAAATGGATTTATCCAACACAAAGTCAAACGCGTGTTGATTGCTTATGACCGTGATGAGGCTGGTAATGTGGCTGCTGAAAAATTAGCCGAGCAATTCAAACAGTACAACATTGATTGTTATAGAGTTCAGTTTCCCAAAAATATGGATGCCAATGAATACGCCTTGAAAATGAGTCCAGCAAGGAAAAGTCTGGAACTCGTGATCCGAAAGGCTGAGCCAATGCTAAGCGCGAAAGTGCGAGATAAAACCGCCGCAGAGTTAAAAGGAGTTAATCAGAAAGAGAAAAAATCAACGTCTGATTTAGTAGCGAAACCAAAAGAAGAAACTATCCTACCGGCTTCACCCATGCCAACAGCACCCAGTTTAGAGATTGAAGCCGAAGTCTCAGACAATGAAATTATCATGCTATTTGGCTCTCGCCGTTATCGGGTTCGCGGTCTCAAAAAAACCATGAGTTATGAGCAGCTAAAAATTAATTTGTGTGTTTCCAATGATGAATTAATGCACGTAGACCATTTGGATTTATACCATGCCAAACAACGACTCAGTTTTATCAAACAAGCTTCGATAAAGCTAGGAGTTAATGCCGATGTGATCAAAAAAGACTTAACCAAAGTCCTCTGGAAGTTGGAGCAATTACAAGATGAGCAGATCCAGAAAACCCTAAAGCCGGAAGTAAAAGCGATCCAATTAAGCGCGGAAGAAGAAACTCAAGCCTTGGGGTTTATTACGCTCGCCTGACTTGTTAAATCGAATTCTAAACGACTTTAACCGCGCTGGTGTAGTGGGCGAAGAAACCAATAAACTGGTGGGTTATTTAGCGGCGGTGAGTCGCAAACTGGATAACCCTTTAGCTGTGATTATCCAAAGCACCAGTGCTGCTGGTAAATCCGCCTTGATGAATGCGGTACTCGCTATGATCCCCGAAGAGGAGAAAATACAATACTCTGCCATGACCGGCCAGAGTTTATTTTACATGGGTGAAACCAATCTTAAACATAAAATACTGGCGATAGCCGAAGAGGAAGGCGCAGAGCAAGCGAGCTATGCTTTGAAACTTTTACAAAGTGAAGGGGAGCTGACAATGGCTTCTACCGGTAAAGATGCGGACGGTAATTTAACCACTCAGGAATATCATGTGGAAGGGCCAGTGATGTTGTTCTCCACCACGACTGCGATTGATTTAGATGAAGAGTTGATGAATCGATATTTAGTTTTAACGGTGAATGAAAGTCGAGAGCAAACGAAGCAAATTCACCAGATGCAACGAAGAAAACGAACGATGGCAGGGCTTGAAGATAAAGCCGAGAAGAAACGAATATTAACCGTTCATAAAAACGCCCAACGACTCATTAAATCGTTACAAATCATGAATCCTTACGCGGATCAATTGACCTTCCTGGATGATAAAACTCGCACCCGGAGAGATCATGAAAAGTACCTGACCTTGATTGATAGCATTGCGCTGTTGCATCAGCACCAACGCGAAATCAAAACAAAAACCTTTGAGGGCGAAAGTTTCGAGTATGTGGAAGTGACCTTGGACGATATTAAAATGGCGAATGAATTAGCCCATGAAGTGTTGGGGCGATCGCTTGATGAATTGCCACCGCAAACCCGTAATTTACTGGATCAGATCCATGCGTGGGTGATGCGATGTTGCGAGGCTGAAAAGATCACTCGCAATGATTATCACTTTAACCGAAAATCCCTTCGTGATGCGACTGGTTGGGGCGACACTCAATTGAAAGTCCACTTAGCGCGACTGGTTGAAATGGAATATTTACTCGCATTTAATGCGGGGAAAGGAAGAAGCTATCACTATGAATTGCTCTATGCTGGAGAAGGAAAAAACCATCAACGATTCCTAATGAACCTAATTGAGGTTGAAAAGTTAGGCTATGATGCAAAGTGGTCGGGGTTAAATGGCAAGCCGTCGGGGGTCGGTCGGCCTCTGGTCGGTGATCAGTCGGGGGGTGGTCGGACTCCCAAAAACGCCGCAAAGTCTTTAGCTATCGAGGCTAAGAGCGAAAAGCCAAAAATTAACGGAAAAACGCATAGTACTAGGGAAAAATTAATCCCTGCCAATCGTAATCATAACGCTATATCCACCAATGCCGAACTAGCCTAATGGCACTCCGAAAAAAACACCACGATAAAGGCTTTAAGAAGGATGAGATTAAACACTCTGAATTTACGACTTACTTAAATCAATTCCTTGAAGCGAATGAGTTAGATGGTCTATCCAAACAAACCCGAAGACGACACCAAAGCCATGTTAAACGCTTTATTATTTGGAGTGATGAAAGGGGGCTTGATAATCCCAAAGAGATCACGAGACCCATTTTAGAGCG
>CAYVSL010000125.1:0-4095 GCA_964454125.1 uncultured Kangiella sp. | reverse complement strand
GATTTCAGTAGGTTACAGAATTATACGGTTTTTAACTGATTAAAGTAGGTTCATTCATTGGCGGATACTCAATAGTCAATTGGTTCGTGCAAACGATCATTTAACCAAACATTGCTAACAGTCGCTTCGCACCTGTCAGCATCTGCAAAATGCGGCGTTATGAAAAAAGAGTAGCTAAATAATGAAGAGCATCTTGTTTGTAATTTTGTCTCTATTAGTTTCATTTAATTTGAAAGCTGATGAAGATATCAAAAAAAATCTCGCAGAGATATTCAAAGCTTCCGAACATTACACTGGAAAATTTGATGAATTAACTAAGCCATCAAAGGCAGCGATAGTGGAAGGCAATTTAAATATTGCTATCAAACCGTATTTAAGTGTTCTAAAATCAAAGCTTGGTCGAGAAAAAATGGATGACTTTGCGTTGTATCAAATATTTTTGATTTATACGGACCCATCGAATAGTAAGAGAGATTCAAAGCAGGCTAAGAAATATCTAGACCGCTTAGTAAATGAATATCCTGAATCAGAAAATTCTAAGAAAACACAGGAACTTCATGAAGAGTACAATTCATAACCATTGTGAGTTACAAATTCAAGAAATAAAACACCTTCTCTGCGATCACAGGCGTTATAGCTTTCTATGAATAAATTAGTGATATTAGTCTTAATAATTACAATCTTTTTTGGTTGTGCTGAACGCCCATCAGAAGAAGATGTTTTATATTCTAAAGAGGTAGATGCTAGATTTTTGATTGGAATGGATGTAACATAATTTTATACCGCTATGGTAGGACAGGTTGAACTCTACAATTTCTGCACTGAAGAATTTGAGAAAAAACTAGGTAAGTGTGAGGAAGGTTATAACTTAATAACAATATTTATATTGCCTACTGAGACCTTACTTTCTGAAAAAGGAGATGCTCAGTTTTATTTCAATTTTAGTGATAATAAAAAATTGGAAGGTAAGTTTTATGAGTTATATTATCCAGAACATCATCAATAGTAATAACCAAGCTCGGTTGGACGACAGCTTATTTTTTCCACCTTCGTCAACTGCAAGACGTTAGTTTTTTTGGTGTAGCTTCACAGGCAAATACTTCGCGTAATACTGAAAATCTTTATCATTCGTGTATATTTTCATTTTTAATCGTGCAGAAACAGCACAGATCAAAAAGTCGGCATGAGAACCCTGAATACCATTTTTTCTACAGAGGTTCGAGTATTCCGCTGCTACTTCATAATCGGAATCAATTGTAGCCTCATTGGGGAAGTATCTAAGCTTGTCTCTTAGATTAGTATAGCTTTTAATATCACTATATCCTGAAAGTACTTCTTGCCTAACTAGGCCAATAATTTTAGCTCTATTCTCATCGATGAGGCTGCTAATTTCCTTGGCAACTTTATTTCCTACAGGTCCTTTTCTTCTAAAGGCAAGAGACCACATACATGTGTCTATAAGCACACGGCTCATGTACGAGCCTTTTTATAATCATAGTCGTCATCAAATGGTAAAGAGCCAAAAAGTTCGACAATTTCTCGCTGTTTACGACGCTGAACAAATTCCGTAAGCGCTTGATTCACAGTATCTTTTTTTGTACTTAAGCCACTTATGGATAAGGCTTCATCAAGAAGATCGGTATTAATTGCAAGATTGGTAGCCATGATTACACCTATATTCACACATTAGTCTACACATGATAGCATACAAACTAACAAATGTGTCTGTCTGACCTTTGATTTACGCAATAAGTTAAAAAATCCAGTATCACATCTTCCTAAAGGAGCAATAGGTCTCGATAAAATTGTAATTGATACCGCTCTTGGAACAGATCAGAATAAAAAAGCCTTTACCATTCGCTAGTAATTATCGTTTAATATACCCAAAGGATACTAAACGGTGATTTGCCTACAAAGGACTTCCACCTCATTAGTTAATGCCCATGTCGGGCGTACACAAAGGTGTGGATATTTTTTTTCATAAAAATATTTGGCGCGGTGAACTCACTCAAATAAAAATAGTTGAGGTTAACCAAGAAAATATTCACGTAGGAACGCGATTTTAAGCATGTTTTTTAATCAAAAAAAAGAGGCAGAAATTTTCCTACAGCCTCGTTAGATTTATGAGGAAGCTATGAAAATAATCTTAGATTTTATTGGAATTTTTATTTCTTTGTGCGCTCATTCATCACTGCCGCTTAAGGTTTCACTTGAAGAACTTGTGTAGAAAAGTGACCATTTATTGAAAGGTCATACCATTGACCGCTTTTTTAATCGGTGCAGGCGATGCAAAAACACGCACGCCTGACCTCAATGTTGTATGTCTAAATGAACAAACGCAATAAATTAAAAGAAGCGATAGCCACAGTTAGAGGCGCAACTGCTCTTCTACTAACATTCAGTTCACCTTTCATTGTTTTAGGTGTAATTGCTTTAGGTCGGGTATTCAATGATGGCCCTGATGAGCTATTCTTAATGGGCTATGAACCACTTTATAAGTTTTGGGGAGCACAAGCATCAAACCTAGATGTTGTTGTTTTCTGTGTTATCGCAATAATTTGTGTTTGCATTGTTATTTTAAGAAGATATCTACACTATAAAAATGATATTGAATTTCTTCGCAGTAAAGGGATATATGACATAAATGAAGATGGAAAAATTGATAGCTTTGCTGATGATTTATTTGATGAGAACACATAACCAGAAAATTAAGCGCGAAGACTTACAGTCGCCGCTTATTTAACGATTAAAAGGAACTTAAATTGAATCATATATATTATTTTGGAGTAATTGTAAGATTGTTTGCTATTGCTCTTTTTATCTTTGGTATTGGGAAAATTGAATTCTTAATTAATTTCAGTTCTTACACCGGTAGCTCACCTGAGCCATCTGCCATATTCTCTGCTTTAATATCCTTGTTTCCAATTTTGATATCTATCTTCATCTGGTTTTTCCCATTAACAGTGGCGAAAAAAATATTGCCATCGATGAATGAATCAATTGAACCGATAACGGCGCCTGCCGTATTAACGGTCTTAGTCTTGGCTATTGGAACATATTCACTTTACTTTGCAATTAGCGATAGCGCTTACTGGATAACTATTGTTCACATATTTGTAAGGGACGAGTTCGGGAATATTTCGAAAACGCTATCAAATCAAGACAAGGCAGCAATATTTTCGACTGTAATAGAATTGGTCATAGCTATTTTATTAATAGCAAAGGCTAAGACGATATCTCGGTTGTTGATAGCATTCGCAAAATGAATATTTTTTAACCAGTTTGCGAGGCCAAACAGGCGGATAGCAAATGATTAACGTTATGTTTCTAAAAGATAGTTTATGGAATTAAGAGATTTTATTAGCTCAACTATTGAGGAAATATCAAGAGGGATTCTTAATGCTGGAGAGCTATTAAAAGATACGAATGCAATTGTTAGCCCTCATGATTTCAGAATCAATAGTGAGGATTCGCAGGCGTTTGGAAGAACACGTATTGTAAATGAATATTATGTAGATAAGGGAACAAGAGTGGTACAGAAAGTAGCATTCGATATTGCTGTAACTGTTGACGAATCTGACAAAGCGAAAATTCTGGGGACACAATACTTAATTAGTCGGCCCTTAAAAAAGGTCAATAGCTCTTATCTTGGTTGATTTATGTCGTTTAAGCCTAGGAATACCGGTTTCAAGTCCTAAGATTATCTCGCCAAATCGACATAACGCGGCGATAACCCTGCTTAATATCCTCATTATGCCGTAAAAAACAAACACCAAAAAGTGGTTCAGCCACTTTTTTAAATTCCAAGCGATGGCAGCCATTAATGCTTCTTTGGCTATCTCGATAAAAATCTCGGCAGCAAGCTACCGAGTTTTAAGGGCCAGAGACTTAATCGCTTTGCGATAAATCCTCTAAAAGAACGTAATATTTTATAACCGTAATAATCTTGAGATTTCTCAATAGCTGGATAGTTTTAGCTGGGCCGAGCCCAGCCACACTATCCAGCTCGGGGGCAAGCCACCCGAGATTTACGCTATGCGGTTAAACATGGCCAAACGTTTGAAAGCCTCTTTATTAAAATTAAAAATTGTTCCC
>CAYVSL010000124.1:0-4395 GCA_964454125.1 uncultured Kangiella sp. | reverse complement strand
ATTGTCCGCAAATAGTTTGTAAAAGATAAGACCAAAAATCTAATGAAAATGTAATGTTTTATTCTAGGTTTATGCTTTTTGTCGCCGTTATTCTGTTAGGATAATGACTTAAGTAAGAGCATAAAAAGTCCATTATTCAAATGGTTAGACAAAAGGAAACCTTAAATTCATGCCGATAATCGATACCAATTACTTTATTGGGGGCTGGAAGGTTGACTTACCCAAGCATCAAATTAGTCGAAACAGGCTGGTTCAGGATCTCGAACCAAAAGCGATTGCTGTTTTGCGAGAATTAATCGAAGCAAAGGGGAAAACTGTTACTCGAAAACAGCTTCAAGAGAGAGTTTGGCAAAAAACAATCGTGTCTGATGCTGCACTTAATCGAGTGATCGCCCAGTTAAGAAAATCATTTTCCGATTCCGCGACTAAACCTCAAATTATCGCGACAATCCCTAAAGTTGGTTATCGAATTGTTTGCCCTATCAAAAGAACAGCACCCAAGGCAGAAGAAATACTCTCTCCCTCTAATTGGCAGAGCCCTTGGTTTTTGGTGGCCTCATTACCGATTTTATTGTTGTTTTTTTATCTAATGTGGGGAGATTTCCCGATTGTTGGAGTGAGTAATCAGGAAAAAAATGACCTGACGGACATTGCCGGTTCAGAAATAGAGCCGAGTCTTTCACCAGATGGTCATTATTTGTCCTTTAGCCATACTACACAGCCATTTTCTAGGTCTTCCATTTATGTCAAAGACTTGACGAGCCAGCGTTATCTTAGATTGACCAATGGACAGCACGCTGACCGTTCAGCATTTTGGGATCATCAAGGGCGCTCGCTTATATTTTTACGCAATGAAAATTCTAGTTGTGAAGTAAGGCAGCATTTTATTAATTGGGATAATTTTTCCAAGGGAAAAGAAGTCGTTTTGTTTAAGTGCAATCAAAATCAACAACTGTCAAGTGTGACTCTCTTTGGTGACACTAATGACTTATTATTCAGTTTAAAAAGTCAGAAAAATCAGCCATTTAATACCTTTCGATATGATCTCGAAAGTCGAGAATTAGAATCAATCATTGCCGCGCCTCAACAAAGCCGTGGCAATTTGGAAAGTAGCATTTCACCGAACGGTACCATGTTGGCAGTTTTTCAAGATAACTGGCAGAAATATGTCTTCAAGATCTATCAGCTGGCGGACAAAAAATTATTGCAAACTATCGAAACTTCGTCCGATGGTGTTTATTTCAAATGGTTTAATAATCAATCCCTTATTTTTTCACACTCAGGAGGCGTTTCAAGAGTCGATATTGCTATTGCTACTACAGAGGAAATATTCTATTCGGAAAAACCGCTTACCTCCCTTGAGATAAAAGATGAGAAAAATCTGTTAAGTTCACTAGAAACCTACGGAACCGATATTGGTTATTTTCATTTGTCTGGCGAAAATGCTGGGGCTACTAGCAACATTGCCCAGCATAGCAACTACTTGATGTACCCAAGGTTTAATAAAGATTCAACCAAGCTGGCTTTTATGGATTTTGGGGAAGAGACGATTTATCTTGGGATTAAAGATTTAGTTGAAAAAACGACTAAAAGGGTCAAAGCAAAGCGGTACATTTTTATGCTTGGTTGGTCTCCAGACAATAGCAAAATTTTAGGTACCAGTGATAATCAAGCTTGGACAATGGATGTAAAAACGGGTGACGTCCATCGATTAACCTCTGAAGATTGGAAGATTATTTCCCCTGTATGGTCCACCGATGGAAAGTCGATTTTTTTCTCCTCAAAACAATCTGGAGAATGGCAGATTTGGCAAAAAGAGTTAGCGAGTGAAACACTAAAACAAATGACTTTTAACGGTGGGCATACAGTTAAGGTTTCTTTAGATGGAAAATATCTTTATTTCAACAGACAAAAGGAAGTAGGGCTTTGGCAATTAACCTTGCAGTCGGGAGCTTTAGATAGACTGTTTGATTATAATCGTGATTCCTTTTGGCCTGATTTTTACCCGACTGAAAAAGGTATTTATTTTATTGCTTTGGAAAATAGCGAGAAAAAGGTGAAATATTTTGATTTTTCAGATCGTAGCGTAAGTGAGAAAATGAAGTTCCCCGGAAATTGGGGATCGCAGTTCAGCATCAATCGAGACGCGAGCATTGTTGCCTTTGAAGATTTTTCTACCATCGAAAGTAATATTATAAATATTCATTTAGCCGGTACTCCTAGGTAGAGTAAAATTAGTTGAATCACAAGAGTCTGCGCACTTAAAGCAGATACTATGAGGCAATCGATACAGAAGCTTGTGACTCAATCTATCACAAATATTGACTTATAGGTTATTGCTTTTATTAACAAAATCACGCAAGTCATAAACAATATTTATAATATTACTTATTATCATAACAAAAATGCTGCTATAGGCTAGACTAAAATGGAGGAGATTTTCTATAAGTTCTGTAACCATAGGAAATGCCAAATAGAATTTTAAATGGATGTGTTGTTTATGATCAGGAAGAACCTATATCGCTCTATATTGGTAGTAATGCTAGCCATCACCTCTACTGTATATTTGTCTGGATTATTTAATCAGCAAGAGTATCAACGCCAGTCTGAAAGACAAATTTTACATTTGTCCACTATACAATCACAAATCAATTTACTGATTGAGAAAACCGATTGGCTATTGACTAATGCTAACGAGACATTACTGGATAAATTGCAGACAATTCCAGAAATTGTATCTATACAAATTAAAGCAGGGGATAACCAAATCCTGTTAAGCAAAACTTTTTTGAGAAATAATGTCCAATCAAATTCTATAACAATCTATTTTTATTTACCAACGACAGATGAAGCTCCGTCGATAAATACATTGGCGCTGATGATTAATGTGGGGCATCTTTCAAACTTTCCGATTGCTTCGCAAACCATCTTATTATTATTATTTTGGGGCGGGTTACTAACGTTATTTTTTTCACATCAATTCAAATGGGTTTTGCAACTTGAGAATTTTTCAAATGACATTTTAACGGGTGGACTTAATCAATCTATTGAAAACCGAAATCGATTTCGCAACGTCATTGGACAAGCTCTGCATCAACTGATGTCGAATAATCGACAATTAATGCAGACAAGGACCGAGCTGGCAGAAAAAATCCGCAAAACCACTTATATCGACGAAGTAACAGGATTAGGTAATCACTTGTTTTTTAAGGCTGAGCTGGAAGTTCGTTTACATAATCATGATGAAGCCGAATCTGGGTTGGTGATCATTCTCTCGTTTGTTGACGCCTATACTAAAAGCCGTAAATCCTTAACTAATCAACAACAACTGGAAATTGCGGGTTTGCTCAAATCTCTAATCGAAAATATTAATCAATCTTTGTTGGCTAGACTAAAAGATTCTGAATTCGCTCTATTATTACCCAATTTTACTGCAGAGCAGACTGATCAGTTTTGCAAAAAAACTATCGCGTTATTAACTAAAACGGTTTTTGATAAGATCCATCGAGGCCATTTTATTGATATTGGAATTTCTACCTACAAACAAGGGTTTGGTTATTATAATGTTATGTCAGAAGCTGATATGGCATTAAGAAATGCACAACTGCAAGGGGCAAATAGCTGGTTTGTATACGGAGAGCCTCTAGCACAACATAAAGCGAAGGGGCGTTTAAGCTGGCGTAATTTTTTGCAGAAAGTTTTAGATAAAAAAGAAATGATGTTGTATAGCCAGAACCTGCACTATTCCAAAGGCAAACCAATATTGCATCGGGAGATATTGTCGAGGATCGCTGATGACGATAAAGTGATTGCGGCGGATAGTTTTTTAGTGATGGCTGATAAATGTGGGCTTGCTACAGAATTTGATCGACAAATCATTGACGGAGTGATCAAGTATTTGTTATATCAGGAAGACAATGTTGCGGAGCATAAGTATTCAATTAATATTTTCACCAGTAGTTTATTTGATCAGCATTTTGTACATTGGTTATTGGCTAAACTATCCAGTTATCCTGAACTAAATCAGCAGCTTATTTTCGAACTACCGGAGAATCAGATCAGTAAAAATGTTGAGACAATCGTGCCAATAATGCAGCAATTATCAACACTTGGAGTTAGCTGGGCCGTGGAACACTTTGGTGCTCCAGAAGAAGATTTGAGTTATTTGGATACAGCGCCTATTAGCATGGTAAAGGTTGATAGACGAATCATCAACGATATTAACGTGGACAAAGCCCAACAACTGTTGCTAACTTCTATCATTGTCACTTTGAGAAGCCGAAATATTAAGATATTTGTAGAAGGCGTTGAAAAGCAAGCTGACGCGAAATACTTGGAAAATATGGATATTGATGGTGTTCAAGGATATTACTTTGACAAACCACAAAAACTAAA
>CAYVSL010000123.1:0-4555 GCA_964454125.1 uncultured Kangiella sp. | reverse complement strand
CCTAAGAATGTAGTTTCGATAACGAGGATATGATCAGAGCGAGTGTTACACCCTTCAAGTCTGTTTCCCGGAGGCGAACGAAGATCATCTAGATTTTGGGCGGCATTGAGAACATCAAGTTTATAAAGCGCTGTTGCAAGTATTTGATTAGGAAGTTATCGTATTTTCTAAGCATACTATGCAGCATGGACATTACAGCACTCCTTCTGGAACATTAACCTCACTCCATAAATTGTAAACCTTGTTAATAACTACAAAAAATCGTTAATAATCATTTTCTTAACCGGCATAAATTGCTCTGCAGTAACCCTACGTCAAACTCTTCTATACGCCCGCTTCAAGATAACAGCTGATTTTTAAGATCCTCATTATTTTGGCTCTTTAGCTCCGTCTATAAGTAAAGCGGCTTTATCGAAGGTATAAAAAGGCGAAACCTCAAAACCGTTAATTTTTCCATATTTAATCGATTTGTTAATAATAAGTGCATCTGCAAAATCAGCTCGCTTTACTTTTCCTTTAACTTTTATGGGTTGCGCCAACGTATAATCCTTTAAAGCACTCCAAACAACATGAGGATCTTCAAAAACAATATTTTCCTCATAAAACAAAACTAATATTGTGTTTATTATTTGTTGCTTGTTTAATTTGTATCGAGAGCTTTTTAACACCCAAACAGCCTCTACTAATACAACATCAACCACTAATACCTTATCAAGACCCTCAATCAGTTTTTTAGCTTTATTAGCTTGTTTTATATCGTCTCGAAGTAAGTATCGCAGTAAAACATTGGTATCAACGGCGATCACTCAAAGCGTCCTCTAATGACTCTTCATCACTAATAGAATTATCGACTTTAATGTCTTTTAAAAAACCAGAAGCAATTCCTTTTGACTTTTTAACGATACTTATAATGCCTTGTCTATCCACAAAGCTATTTACTTCATCACCAATATTAATTTGAGCAACAGCGCACTGATCAATTGGTAGTGTAATTTGTCTTTTTGATGTGATTTTTGGCATATCAATTCCTTACCTTTGTTTGTATTGTAAGATTATGGCAATCCTTACTTATTGTCAATAGTAATACTTAAAATAGTCTAGCTATCCCATGACCTAGTCAAGCTGAGCTGGGCGCAGAAAATGAAAGATTGACTTGAAGAGATGAATAAATCCGTTATCAATATAGACAATTCACTCAGCTAGGCAGCCACTAAAAAATATTTAAGTCGATACCATAATCTGCTTCACAAAGCGGAGATATAGCCATAGCATTTTAGATTTAGGTGTAAATACCTTCAAAACCGCCATATAATAATGAGCGCAGTTCATCTTGGTGTTCATCAATATTTCTAAAAAAATGAATGTACGCTTGACGGAAACTTTTCAAATCCTCGTAGTATTGATTGTAAAGGACTTTCTTTTTGAAAAACTTCCATAATCGTTCGATGAGATTCAATTCTGGGGAAGTAAGTGGGTAAAAACACTAATCTTATTCTGGGTGCACTTCTCAAGTAATCTTTGACTTCTTTCGAGTAATGATAACGGGCATTATCCAAAATAATAACAATTTCTTTCGACAAACAATATTTTTGATTCAATGTTTCTAATAAATCGATCGTTGGATCTTTATTAACGTTGTCTGATCCGAGAATGGTGACTTCTAACGTTTCAATATTGATGGCACCGTGTCAGTTTAAACGCTGTCGATCACTGTTGGTTTTAAGTCGTCGTTTCTGACCTTTCTTTATCCACCCATAAGCAGCCATTGTATTATGTTCTGGATGAACGGCGTCTATAAATAACACTTCGATGTCAGCTGACTTTTTCGGCATAAAATTCTCATAATACGGTGAAAATTCTTGTTGAGCCTCGACATCAGGATTACCGGGAACCCGTTTTGGTTTTTTATAGCTATAACCTAATCGTTTGAGTAAGCCTCTCATTCCACTAAGGCTATAGCTCTGGGAAAATGTATTTTTAATAGACTCAATAACCGCGCTTGTTGTGAGATAGATTTTACTTTCCAGTTCGTCGCAAAGCGTTTCTAATGGCTTGCGACTGAGTTTATTTTGTCGTCCTTTATAATGAGTCGCTAATCGTTGTTTTATTCCACCCGTTTTATATTTCCTAACATAAGAACTCAAGGTTTCTTCATCGAGCTATAACGCTGATTTAACCTCTTCAAGTGGCCAGCCACTCCCGAGCAAGATAATGGCATTTATTTTGTAGACTGAATTTCGATTACGCCCAACTTTATGCTCTAGTCGTAATGGCTGTAATTTTTTTTGATAAATAAAAATCTCTCATGTCTTCCATCTTATCACCTCTTTATTGAATTTTACTTGATCGATTGTCCATTCGTGGCTTGATCGATTAACCCTAATTCTTAAATGTGATGGCTATAGAAGGCTTTTTTTTATTTATTTCAAACATTAAATACCAAAATGCGATAGCTCCTGCAATCATAATGGCAACGGCTAAAAACAAAGGTATACTTTCTATAAAATTGTCCATCATATTAGACCTCGTTATCTTGCGTTCAAAATCACTAATTACTGCTTAACGATATCCCATTTAACCTATCCCAGTGAACGATTTGACCCGCTTTTGAAGAGAGGCTGTAACTACCGTCACCATTTACCAATACCCCACTTGAGTTGTAAATACCGTATTCTGATGTGTCGGTAAATAAAATGCCATGGCCGTAATAAGTTCTATCGTCAAGGATAATTTTTACATGGCCGTTTTCATCGGAGCCAAACTGAAATAATCCATTTTCGAATAGGAAGGTATAGCCAATATCATTTCTCACACTTAGGTGTCTAATTTTTTGATCAACACAACTTGACTCCATTTTTTCTGGTAAACACAACGAGATTATATTTTCTGTTATTATTTCTAATTTTATCGTTTGTGCTGAACATCGCCTTTCATCGCAAATTTCACCCAATAATATATATGCTCCGTTAAAATACACTAAGTCCGTTTTTCCCACATTTATTTTATTGTCCGGTAAGTTTTCGCAGGCAATCCCATCATTATCCCTATCTAGATTGCTTGCATTATGGCTTTCAAAATAAGTCTGTGCTTCCGGCTGTGTTTGAAACGCATCACAGTTCACTTTTTTTGTTCCACCACTACCACCGCAACCATTAATCAATAAAAAAATGAATACTAAAATTACAGTATACGATTTGTTAGTCATTGAAATTTTCCATTTTGTTATCTTGCTGCTCTTAGTTGAATAAGAAACGTTCAGCTTGTTTTTTGTTAACGCGTTTTCAGAATATGTTTGAGCTATTCCTTTAAATGTGGTTACTGTTAATATCATAAGCACTGTTTTAATAAAAAGTTTCATTCTTAAATCTCCATATTTTTAAATAGATATTTTTTGCTCGTTTTTTTGGTTCATTTTTATTAAGTGCTTTTACCTCATAAATGAGGTTTTTATTGACTGCAATCAACTCTTTCTATGTTGTATTCTTTCATGACATTGTCAACCATTTCACAAAGAATATGAACGGTTAGACCTTCGCCACCATATTTCCACCCAGCTTCTTTTAAGTTATTGAGGGAGGTTTCTTCAGTAATACAATCTGTAATTTCCCAGTCATCTTTATAATTTTCATGTGATTTTATTTCTTTCTCACAAAATAGCAAAAAAGATGCTTTATTGATGATGATTTTATTCATTTACTACTTTTTCTGTAACTATTCAGCGTAATTCAGGAAACCCCACCCACAAATTCAGGTAGTTTTCCTTCAAAGATTAAATTCATTGCATGACTTGAGCTTACACCATGCTTTCGACAAGTCGATAAATAGCCTCGAACTCGGCAAAATATTTCAGCGCCTTCCATACTCCGAAAGCAGCCCGATATTTTTTGCTGAACTTTCGTCATCCGAATATCATTTTCCCCCAGATTATTCGTAAAGGGGATATCAGGATTATCTATAAATCTCAAAACATCCGATTCATAGTGGATTAATCGCTCTAGCAAATTTCTCGCCTTGCTCCTTTTTATTCGTCCTCGTTGCCCTTTTTCTCGATACGCTTCGGGCGGCGGGCATTCTACCTCTGCTTTGTGAAGCCGTTTACGATATCGACTTAAATATTTTTTAGTTTCTGCCTGGCTGAGCGAATTGCCTGTATTGATAACGCTTTTATTCATCTCTTCAAGTCAATCTTTCATTTTCTGCGCCCAGCCTTGGTTGTCTTGCTCATAGACTCGGGTTAGTTCTCGTAAGTGATGGGCATTGCACAAAGCATGTAAGCAGTCTTTATAACGATAATAAGGCTTCCAGTGATCATGGCAAAGTACTCCCTTAAATTGGGGCAATATTCCGCGACTATCCATGGCCTCACAACCTCGTTTTTCATGAGGATAAAAATCGGTCCACCAATCATTGCTCGCACAATGCAGCCAATGTCCTTTGCCGTTAATGTTAATGCCGGTTTCGTCTGCATGTACTCTGTTAGCCGTCATTAATGCTTCTTTGGCTATCTCGTTAAACATGGCCAAACGTTTGAAAGCCTCTTTATTAAAATTAAAAA
>CAYVSL010000122.1:0-5253 GCA_964454125.1 uncultured Kangiella sp. | reverse complement strand
AACCCTGTTGAAAAAGCTCTAAGATTTTGTCATAAGGCAAGTCAAATTCAGCCTGATAGAATTTATTTTCTGTATAGGAAAAAAAAGTAACGCTCACTTTATGGGGTAGTTTTTTGAATTGCTTGCCGATAATATGAGTGGATACCGATGTTCCCCAACCTTTATGAATGAGCTTGCCGGACGGTATGCCAATATTTTTACCATCGACGTCGCTAAAAGCGCCATTAACAATTTTCATCGGGTAATTCAACGGGGCACTTTCGCTGGGAAGCCAATCAAATTTATTCACTGTTGTATCTCCGCAACCATTTAAGGTGAAATTTAAAGTCAGTAAGAGAAAAAAAACTCGGCCTATTGATTTTATTTTTTGTGCCAAGTCTTTTTTTTTAAGTTTTTTAGGCTGAATCATCCTTCTTCAACGCCTCTTACTCGCTGGCCATTTTCAAAGTTAGGTTTGTTGGGTGTAATGATTTTATGAGACAGTTTATAATCGGCCGAAAAATGAAAATAGTTATGGCGCAGCGACGTTAACCAGCTTGGGCTTGTTTTTTCAAACCAGTCGGACACCTGAGAGCCGCTGCTCCGAGCGTAGCTTTTTAAAGCCCCAAACTCAACCGATAATTGCAAGGAAACGCTTAAATCTCGTTGAAATTCACTCTTCAACATAACCCCCTGCTCCTTGGCAAAATCGGCCATAATATTCAGTGGGATCCTGTCATAATGGTTACCAATGTATTTCCGATGAACACAAAGGTGATGTTGTGGGCGCTTGCTGCCAACCAAATGTTGCCAAATACCACTCATATAGCGTTCGACAAATGAGGCTTCATCAATGTAAATTTCATCGGGGCGGTACCAGCCTTGGCTAATGAGCTTGTCACGGTCCGCCTCCAAAGTCGTTAGCGAATAGGCACGATGAATAATTTTGACCTTATCACTAACTCCTTTTTCATTACCTTCATTACTACTGGCAGGATAACTACCACCAATATCCGAATGCACCCCCGGTAAATAAATTTGCTTGCCCTTACCGCCTACGCTATCGATATTGCTTAGCGGAAAGTTGGCGCGGTGTTCATCGGCAGCCACCAGTTGGATGACCTTTTTAACGGCCTGATGTTTAATGTAGTCGAGCTTGAGCAGATCCGTACCATCGGACCAGTAAGGCACTCCGTAGGAGGCTACGGTATCGTATAATCCAACAAAACGAATTTCCACTTTGTCGGCAGTAATTTCATGACCATCTCGTTGCACTCTTAAAAATAATGGGTTGGCGGGAAATTCAATCGTTTGATGTTGTGTGGTTAAAAAGATGGATTCTTCATTTAGCACTTCATGCACAAAAAAACGCGCGCCTGCGGCCCCTCGGCTAAAGCCAAAAACATCAACCACCAATAAATCAATAATGTATTTTTTTTTGCCACTTAACGCTTCCAATATCTCATCAACGGCTCGATTCATACCAATGCGCACCTTAGCTTTCACTCCAGTCCCCATGGTGCCAAAGGCAAATCCCATTCTGGCATCGGCTTGATGATCCTCGGTGCCGGCACCTTCTGCGTAGGCAGAAACGGTATAATCAAAGCCGTTTAAACCTTCCGAATCATCAATGTACAGCTCCATTTTGGCAACGTTGGTTAATTCATTTTCGTAACTGTTGTCTTTATCTTCCACCTCATTATCTTTATATTCTTGTGAGTTGGCTTTGCGAGCTTCTGTATTCAATCGATTATTTAAGGTGCCATCAAAAAAAACACAGCAACGTACTTTGACATGTTTTTTTTCTTCATCGACGGGTTTTTCGACATTAATATTTGCGCTCGCTGATTTTTCACCCGCTTCCATTAGTGGGCCTCCGATTTAGTTAATGCATGCGCCCGGTTTATTTTTTCAACCATCACGGCAGCGCGTTTTTCTTTATCGGATGAGCTATAAACCAAATGAGCTTGATGCTGGCTGTTGAGTAAACTCAGCGCTGACAACCCCAGTAATGTGCACCCCATCGCTGCGCCAATATCGCCAAAGCAATCGGCGGGATGCTCGACGGTAAAGTGGTCGCTAAAAAAAGATTTATTTCGACTGATTGCCACGCCTTGCTCTTTTGACCAAAAAGACTCGCCATTCATACTGCTATAAAGGGTGTCAATTTTATTGCCTTGATAATCGGACAATGCTGCTTTAAAAGCACGATCCAAACCTTCACCTCGATATGGCTCTTCACTACCCCAATAGCCAGGTTCATCACTGATACCTACGGGGTGTAGGGCAATAATGTGTCCATTTTCAGTCAACGCATATTGGGCATGGCGAGTAAGTAATAAAAAGCCTGCGGCTTCTCCTGCGGCAAAACCATCGGACTGGCCTTCAAATAATAAACGCTGCTGTTCCTCCAAGTGATTGATCCGCAAGATATTTCGATGGCTGTCACTCCCGCCCACGATGACATAGTCTTCGTTTAATTCATACAAATACCGGTTAGCGAGTTCCAAGAGCTGCAACCCTGCTGCCCTACCATAATGCATGCGATGAATCTTTTGGGGGTCAATAATAGTACCGCATAGTCTAGTAAGATTACTCTCCAGTAGTTTAGGCGGGATTTGATCAATCTTGGGGTTCGTTTCGGGCATTGCCAATAGTAAAGGCAGCGGTTTTTGAATCGATTCAGGTTCGATAAGATCGGTCAATGTATCTTGCAATGCCAATAGTGCCATCTTGATCATATAGTCATATTGCTTTCGGTATGAACTGTTGCGCTGTATTTCAACGTCCATTGAATAAAAGACTTCATCAGGTACGTTCGCCATGATGATTGACTTGCCTGATTTAGCGATGTAGTTTGATAATTTGTAACCACTAATACCCGCATTTAACGCCGCCGCCGTGGTATTGGCATTGACACCAATAGAGGTAATCATACCAATACCCGCGACATAAAGTTGCTGCTGGCTCATTGGTAAAACACTCTGGTTTTGATATTCGGTATTAGCACGTTATCCCTTAATATCACGATATACTGATTATTTATGTAAAAAAATGGGGAAATGTTAACTCATTTGTATTATTGAATTTCATCCCATAATATTTTTTTTGTTATGCCACAGAGGGTCACCCAAACGACAAACATTTTTGCCTTCAAATTTCACATCAAAAGAATACATCATAAACTCACATTCTCCTTTTGTTTTTCCACTAACAACGCCTCCACCCGCTGTACCCGCTTCATCTCCGGTGCTGGTGGCATATATTGCGCCTTTAACCATTGGCATTTGACCATCGGTCTTAACGGATTTAGGACCTTTAGCGGTATCAGATGACATGCCAATATTAGGATAAGGGATCGGAACGGGACCACCCGGTGTCGGTGTCTTACAAACATCAGGAAAAACAATGCTTTGGCCACCACTTTTTTTATGGACTACTCCGCGTGTATTAGCAAATGTCGTTTGAGCCATAACGGTCTCTCTTTTTGTTTTATTAACCTAACCGGTTAATCTTTATTTGATTAATTTGCATCGTTTTCTTATCACAGGCCAATGAAGCGTGCCATACCATGCTTAAACTCAAGTCATTTGGTTCTAACAATAATGTTTCCAAATTTAATACGGGTTTAAAAATATCTCCTGCAATATGAACTTCTGCGCTTAATGACACATGGGGGATCGCAAACTTTAAGTCAGCTTGAGGATGCATATTGGTTATTTCAACGAGTTCTCCCCCTTTTAAAAAGCCAGGATAAATCAGATCAGGATGAGCAGCATTAAAAAAACGTTTATCAAAATCAAAAGGTAAATAAGGGGAGCGATTTATTTCCCACTGCTCATCGTAAGTGCCCGCATAACGACTACGAGGTAACCAGTGAGAAGCACTCGCAGCAAAACAAGCGGGTTGTGGTTGATCATTTAATCCCGTTATTAAATGTTTGGGATCTTCCAAGTGTGGTAATGGTAAGCCGTTCATTTGCTCTTTTGAACGCTGGCCTACAAAGCCTAAACCCACGGGATTATCAGTTTGACTAAAAATATTTTCATTCGCTTTATATGACCCCCCATAGGCATTTTCATACACCATTGGCATCGACTTAAAGGGTTTAGCCGACGTAATCAGTCCGTCGTGCCATTGACGCTCCCCGAACACTCGAATAACCTTGCTTGTTTTTCCCACTCGTAAACGGACATCAAGCTGACTGACAACCTGGCCATTGGGCGCGCATGCATGACCAAGCATAATAACGTCACTGGCAGTTTTTCCACAGTGGTAATCTGATACGTATTTAATACTCGATGATTCACTATCAGAATAATAAACATCTGCTTTAGTTGCTGGCAACTGTTCATTGGCTAATGTCCATTGATGACCAATATTAAAAGTTGCTTTAACCAGAATATAAAGAGCATCAATCGCTTTTTCATTCGGGAATAAGGTAAAGTCAGCGAAAAAAGGGGTATTGTTTTTCAGTTGTAACATATTAATTCAAATTACTTGCAATAAGTCTCTTAACCGGTACATTCATGAATAACCCTTTAGTTAACTTGTACGGATCCGCCCATAATTCGGTTAACCCCGCTCGAACGACTAAGTAAATATTTACCACGGATCATAATCTTACCGTCTTTAGTTAATGTGATACTGGAATTACCACATTTAAATACCATTTCGTCTTCCGCTTCAAACGTAACAGTTTTGCCTTCTATACATACATCCTTTAGTTCTAAATGACCAGACAACTCAACCCGCTCTCCTTCAACTTGTGTCTCATCATAGCTTTCTAGCATAGCCTCCAATGGACTGTGAATTAAGCCCATAACAATTGGTTGATTAAAATCCCCTTGATTAAAAAGCAAAGCAACCTGTCGATTAATGTGCTGTTGAGTTAAAGCAAGTGTTGCAATCGCTTTAACCGGTTGACCGGATGGGGATTGTGTAAAGACAACAAGGGGTTGTCCTTGAGGGCCAATGGCTGATAAGGTACCAATTACAACTTCACCAGAGGCAATCGTTGACTCTGGTGAAGTTACTTTTTGATTAGTGGCCGGTTCATTCAATTGATTCGCATTCATGATCAAAAATACTAGTTCGAAAGAACTTTGCTTCCCTTAATGACTATATTGGCCGAGCCTTTAAGGTTAATATTTTTACCGCTAATCGTAATATCGCCATTGCTCTTCATAACGATTTGCGCGGAGCCTGTTTTAATAATTATTTTTTCATCGGCGTCCATTGTGATCGTTTTGGCGTGCAAGCTATATTCTTTGG
>CAYVSL010000121.1:0-5294 GCA_964454125.1 uncultured Kangiella sp. | reverse complement strand
AAAAAAACTCAAAAACCGCCTTTTGTACTATGGGAAATCGGGAAATAACACAATAGCGAAAAATCGGTTAAATCCCCAAAAGACCTCAATAAAGGCAGCGGATTTGAACAAGTTCAAGGAGTTATTAGTAAAATCATCGATAGCAAAAAATATCGTTGGTTAATATTAGACAATTATTTATGGGTAGGGATCAAACGAAAAGACATGCAATATTTCAAACCGGATAACCTGAAATACAAAACCGGTGATATCCTGCGTCTCAGAGGATATGTATATGAATCCTATGGTCAAATACGAATGAATCTGCGCCACCCAGCAATGTTATTACCATAACCCCAGAAAAATCAGTTTAAAACGAAGTACGCCGATAATCTCGATATTCTGGCATCCAAAAATTCGCCTCGATCCTTCGATCCAGTTTCTGATCAGATATGTAGGCTGCGACCCTATCCTTCATGGCTTGTTTGGCAACTGCAACCGCAATGATACGACTCACCTTCCGGATCTCTCCTAGCGCAGGCAATAAATCATCGCCGTCACCTATAACCAAAGGCGAGCAGCTGGCCAATGCTTCACTAGCTGCCATAAACATCTGCTCAGTGACCCGTTTGGACTTGGCCGCAATAACGCCTAAACCAATTCCTGGAAAAATATAGCTGTTATTACATTGTGCGATACTGTGCACTTTACCATTGTATTCTACTGGCTCAAAAGGACTGCCGGTCGCCACAATGGCATTGCCTTCAGTCCATTTGATCACATCCTTCGGCTGAGCTTCGACTCGAGAAGTTGGATTGGACAAAGGTAATACAACGGGTTTACCACAATTTGCATACATGATCTTAATGATCTCTTTGCTCATCAAGCCGGGCTGGCCTGAAACACCTACTAATATGGTCGGTTTGGCTTCACGCACCACATCTAGCAAACTAATCTGACCATTGTCATTCGTACTCCAATGACTGACTTCTGACTTATCTTTAGCGAACTCTTTTTGAAAATCCCTGAGTCTATCCATTTTTTGAGTTAATAATCCCTGACTGCTGGTTAAATAGATTTGACTTAGTGCTTGCTCTTCTGAAAGCCCTTCCTTTTTCATATGAGCCACAATTTGTGCAGCAATCCCGCAACCTGCAGAGCCTGCACCCACAAAAACAACTCGATGATCTTTTAATGAAGTATTTTGTGCATGACAAGAAGCGAGTAAAGTCCCTACTGTGACACAGGCAGTCCCCTGAATATCATCATTAAAACAACAAAGTTTATCTTGATATTTTTTAAGCAAAGGAGTGGCATTACCCTGAGCAAAATCTTCAAATTGGACTAAAGCATGTGGCCACCGATCTTTAACTACCCGCAAAAATCGATCGATGAACTCAAAATAATCATCCCCGGTAATACGCTTATGACGCCAGCCCATATACATTGGGTCATCGAGTAGCTCCTGATTATTAGTACCTACATCCAGAGTGACAGGTAAAGTATGTGCTGGGCTAATTCCGCCACAAGCAGAATATAGCGCGAGTTTACCAATAGGAATTCCCATTCCACCGATCCCTTGATCACCCAACCCCAATATGCGCTCACTGTCAGTAACTACGATAACTTTAACATTTTGCTTGGTGGCATTTTGTAACATGAAATCCATTCGCTCCCGATCAGGATAAGATAAAAAAATGCCACGTTTTCGTCGATAAATTTTAGAAAACATCTGGCAAGCCAGGCCAACCGTCGGGGTATAGATGATAGGCATCATTTCTTCTAGGTGACTGGTAATCAAGCTGTAATAGAGTGTTTCATTGGTATCTTGAATATTTCGTAGATAAATATGTTTATCTAAATCATTTTCAAACTGAGAATATTGGCTATAAGCTCTTATCGCTTGTTCCTCGATGGTTTCAATGGTGTGAGGTAGCAGACCTTCGAGGTTAAATTCCTGCTTTTCTTGTTGAGAAAATGCGCTGCCTTTATTTAACAGCGGTGTTTCTAATAAAACGGGGCCAGCATAACGAAGATATAAAGGACGTTTTTTGGCTTTAAAAATGGACATAGTGGGTCACTTATTTGAGTCATCAGGATAAACGTTAATTCTAGTCTATCGCAACACGGTTAACAAAATTGTTCTCGCTTACATGACAAAAAAAATACCAATATTTCTATTTTAAGCAATTTAGTTGAAATAAATGTAATTTTATTACCGTTTGAACGATATTAAAACAAGAAAAACAACCATATATCCGTGATACCTTTTACGAGAGTTCCTCCAGCAATGCTTGTTATCCCCCTCCGCATAAGTCAAAATACTCGTATAATATAAGCCTCCATTTTGAATTCAGCTATTGACCGATCAAAAAAAATCAATCGATACAGAGCCGCAATGCCTTTTTGCCAGCGTAGCCATAACAGTACCGCTACGTCGAGTTTTCGAATATAAATTACCCAAGGAACACTCCATCGACCTTCAACCGGGGATCAGGGTTGAAGTACCTTTTGCCGGCCGCAATAAAATTGGCATCGTTGTAAAAGTGAGCCAAACGTCTGAATACCAAGAAAATAAAATAAAATTTATTAATCTGGTTTTAGACGAAAAGCCGCTAATCAGCCAGAATCTGCTGAGACTGGTTGACTGGATGACAAACTACTATCACGCACCGCCAGGAGAAGTTTGGCAAACGGTTTTACCGACCGCTTTGATGAAAGGAAAACCGTGTCAGATAAAACGAATCAGCCAGTGGAAAATAACTGAACGGGGATTAACCGCTTTTGAACAAAATAAAATAGCAAAAAATGCCATCAAACAAGCCCATGCTTTACGTTTATTAAAAGACAACCCTGTAGGAATTGCACATGACAATCTGTCAGGTTACGATCTGTCTTTGACTACACTCAAAACCTTGGCTGGTAAATACTGGGTCAAACGGGATTATCTTTCCACAGGCGACCAGCAAAAACCGTTAGCGGTTAATTTTCCTGAAGACATCCAGCTAAATGAAGATCAATCAAACGCAATCAGTCAGGTCTGTAAACGGCTTGAGCAATTCCACACTTGGCTGCTATTTGGTGTGACCGCCAGTGGTAAAACCGAAGTTTATTTACGTATTATCGAACAAGTGGTCAAACAGGGAAAACAAGCATTAATTCTGGTACCCGAAATAGGTTTAACCCCACAAACAGTCAATCGTTTTCAAAAACGATTTAATACCCACATTGAAACCTTGCATTCAGCTATGAGCGAACAACAACGCTTGCAAGTCTGGATCAAAGCGCGAGCTGGCCAAGCAACAATCATCATCGGCACTCGCTCGTCACTTTTCGTTCCTCTAAAAAATCCTGGTATTATCATTATTGACGAAGAGCATGATAGTTCATTTAAGCAACAACAAGGCTTGCGTTATTCTGCCCGAGATATCGCCATGGTCAGGGGGAGTATTGAAAATATTCCCGTATTACTCGGCAGCGCATCACCGTCTATTGAATCCTTGATGAATGTTAAAAAAAATAAGATTACAAAATTAACTCTTTCGCAAAAAGCAATGACCACAAAACCGCTTAAATATAGGGTTATCGATTTAAAAAAACAACCAATGAAACAAGGCCTATCATTTGCACTTATTGATGCCATCAACCATCATCTAAACAAACAAGGTCAAATCCTGTTATTTTTGAATCGCCGTGGTTATTCGCCAGTATTGCTTTGTCATAATTGTGGTTGGAGTAGTCAATGTAAACGTTGTGATACTCACTTCACATATCATAGCCAAAATAACCATTTACAGTGCCATCACTGCGGCTCAAGTCGAAGAGCACCAAAACAATGTCCTGAGTGTTTAAGCGAACAAATGGTACCAGTAGGACTCGGTACAGAACGATTAGAGGAGAGTGTTAAATTACTCTTCCCTAAGGCTCAAGTACTCCGTATTGACAGAGATACCACTCGCAGGAAATCAGCCATGAAAAATTTCGTCCGCGAAATTAAAGCCGGTCGAGTCAATATTTTGATCGGCACTCAAATGCTTGCCAAAGGGCACCACTTCCCGAATGTTTCACTGGTGGGTTTAGTGGATATGGATAGCGCGCTGTATAGCAGTGATTTTCGCGCGCCCGAATATGCCGCCCAGTTGATCACTCAAGTTTCAGGTAGAGCTGGTCGAGCGGATAAAGTCGGTGAAGTCATCATCCAAACCCATCATACCGATCATCAAATGCTGCAACAGTTAATTAACAGTGGATATGAAACATTCGCCACCACCGCAATGAATGAAAGAATTACAGCACAATTACCGCCTCATACTTTTAACGCACTTTTTCAGGCAGAAGCAACTTATTGGGGGCATGCTAAAACTTTTTTGCAAGAAGTGAAACAAATTCTTGGTGGTCAAAACCAATCTTCCGTTTCTCTATTAGGACCTGTACCGGCATTTTATACCAAAAAAGCCGGTAAGTTCCGTTATCAGCTCTATATTGAATCCGACAATCGATTGCACTTGCACCAGTTGTTAGATGCGTGTTTATTTGACATTGAAAAACTGAAGTCGGCCTCGCGAGTAAGGTGGCGGATGGAGGTTGATCCGGTTGGTGACTAAGTTGCTAACATTAAAATCTTACTGTTCTCTTTTACCGTCAAACTAAAAAATGCTTGATTCTTTGGGATTTAAACTATCTACACAACCGAGATTAACGCAATATTTTCCTCGCTTGTTAGGATTTTTTTATTCAATTAACACACTCCAATAATTATCCTATATCATATACAACCCGTTTGAGCACGCTCTCATCAATGTGCTCAAAATCTTTGCCGTAAATCGACAAGGAGGTCGTTTCCTTATAGCTCAATTTATTCCCTTTGACACTTAACCATATTTGAAAGGCTTTTGTTTTTGCCTTCTCAAGCATAAAAGGAGATTGCAAAATACCAAATGTATCACTACCAGCTTTAGCCTCGACCTCAAAAATAGTTTCATCAGCATTTTGCACTAGTTTTCCGCCCGCTAATAAACAGACGCCACGAGGAATTGTCAGGGAATGCATGATCAATCCCGTCGATGGTTCAAAAATCCAGTGACCAATTTGATCATGGAAAATATGACCATTGGACTGTTTTCGAACCACATGATGATATTTTACAGCAACTAACTGTTGTTCTTCTGCATTTTCAGCAGGTCCTGCAATCGTAAAATTTAGCTCATCAGTAAATGTTAATTCCCAAATTACAGTCGTAAGATAGGCTGTTTTCCAGCCAAATTAACATCCTAATCCTATCACATCCTTATTACGCTAATCTGGGAATGTGAAAT
>CAYVSL010000120.1:0-5308 GCA_964454125.1 uncultured Kangiella sp. | reverse complement strand
CCTCCCGGTCGATAGCAGGCATCTAACCCGACGTACTTTTACAAGCGGAACGTGGGAACCCTGTAATGCTCCTTATTAAAGGAAGGTTGTCTGTAAGGACGGCTGATAGTATTGCAGGTGAGGATGCTGAAAGAAGCGAAAGTCATGCTGTAACGGTGTGGATACGGGTTCAAACTTTACCCGACGCGAAAGCGGGCTGACGTTCAGCGGGTCTTTCTTTGCGAAAGAATGTGTTGAACCGTTTGAATGAGGAAAAGCAAATGACAGACAAGGATTTATCCTTAACTGGTGCATCCAAAACAAGCAAACAATGGGAGTCCATTGATTGGACAATCATTGTCAGGCAAGTAAAACGGCAACAAATGCGTATCGCAAAGGCTGTACGAGAGGGACGATGGGGAAAAGTGAAGAGCCTTCAATAGCTTCTCACTCATTCATTTTCAGCCAAATTATTGGCCGTTAAACGAGTGACTCAAAATCAGGGAGCTAAAACTGCCGGAGTAGATAATATTCTCTGGCAAACCGCTGAGCAGAAATGGTTTGCGGCGAATAAATTGGTGCGGCGAGGTTATAAGCCGTTACCACTACGCCGTATCTACATCCCAAAGAGCAATGGAAAACAACGCCCTTTAGGTATTCCGACAATGCATGATCGAGCACAACAAGCTCTGTATCTACTGGCATTGGAGCCGATATCTGAAACCGTTGCGGATCCTAATTCGTATGGATTTAGACCCAAACGCTCAGCGGCTGATGCCATTGGGCAATGTTTCAATGTGTTATCGCATCGCCATTCATCAACTTGGATATTGGAGGCCGATATTCGTTCGTGTTTCGATAAAATCGACCATCAATGGATGTTAGACAACCTCCCCATAGACAAGAAGATATTAAGACTTTGGCTGAAATCTGGTTATATCGACAAACAAGTTTTCCACTGGACACAAGAAGGTACACCACAGGGTGGCATTATTTCGCCCACCTTAATGTTGATGACATTGCGCGGTTTAGAAACAGCCATCAGGCAAGCGACTAAACTAACCGATAAAGTCAATGTGGTGGTGTATGCGGATGATTTTATCGTTACCAGCACAACGAAAGAAATGCTGGTAGATGTTATCAAACCCGTGATTGTTACCTTTCTTGCCAACAGAGGGCTGGAACTTTCTAAGGAAAAGACATGTGTCACGCACATCCATCAAGGCTTTAATTTTTTGGGATTCAATATCCGAAAATACCAACAAAAGCTCTTGATCAAACCCGCGAAAGGAAATGTATTGAACTTCCTTAAACGGATCCGTGCGTTGATTAAATCTCAATCTTGTACTAAGCCCGATGATTTAATTCGACAACTTAATCCAAAGATCAGAGGGTGGTCGAATTATTACCGGCACGTTGTTTCCAAGAAAACTTTTTCTTATGTTGATTGCCAGATATTTCAGTCAATCTGGCGGTGGTGTCTAAAACGGCATCCACAGAAAAGCAAGCGTTGGGTTAAGCGCAAGTATTTTCGTGTTGATGATCATTCTCAATGGATATTCAGTGGCAAGTTAGGCTGCGGTGAGGAAACAAGTTCGCTTGATTTATTTAAGGCTAACGCCATTCCAATCCGACGACATGTGAAAATAAAAGCTCGGGCTACGCCTTACGATCCGGTGTATATAAAATACTTTCAACAACGGTATTTTAAAACCAGACGACGGGTATTATCAACGGGTTATTACTTTCACAACTTTCCATCATTTTAGAGGTGACAGCCGAGTCTATTTCGATAGGCTTTTGAAAGGCTTGAGCCGTGTGCGGGGAAACTCGCACGCACGGTTCTTAGGGGAGTGGGCGGCAGTAATGTCGCCTGTTTACCCGACTGAAGGGCTGACGTATTTCCAATATGAAATGATGCTGAAATATCATTAAATCCTGTTCATGCTCTCGACTATGAGAGCGATCATGAATATAGAGAATATAAACACCTTCGAAGCCATCGAAATATTCCTCGAAGGCAATCAACCTATAGCTTTCAGCGTCCTTGGCGACAAACAAGAGCGATATACCTTCATCCGGAAAATACTGGTCAAATTTAGCTCTATGACCGCCTCAAAGAAGGAGAAAGGTCTGCTCAAACGCCTCCTCGTTAAGATGACAGGCTATTCAAGGCCCCAAATGACCCGTTTGATCAAACAGTACCGGGAGAGTGGCAGCATCATTTGGCGACCATCAATCACCAATGGTTTTAGTAAAAAGTATCAGGATAGTGATGTCCGATTATTAGCCAAGATAGATGAACTACATGACACCCCCTGTGGACAAATGGTTAAGACGCTTTGTGAGCGTGCTGTCAGTGTTTTCAATGATCAAAGCGACCAAAACATTGCTAACATTTCGGTCTCTCATTTGTACAATTTGAGAGCTTCAAAGCCTTACAAAAATCAACGAATGCACTTTGAAAAAACCAAACCGACTAAAGTCGCAATTGGTGAACGTCGAAAACCCTATCCGGATGGTCAGCCCGGTTACATTCGAATTGATACGGTTCATCAAGGCGATCAGGACAAAGTCAAAGGCGTTTACCATATCAACGCGGTTGATGAGGAAACTCAGTTCCAGGTTGTGTGTACCGTCGAAAAGATAAGCGAGCGATAATTCCGGTTCTTGAATGGATGTTAAAAAAGTTTCCTTTTAAAATCATCAACTTCCATTCAGATAACGGCTCAGAATATATTAACCAGTATGTGGCAGAATTGCTGGAGAAACTGCACATTGAGTTCACAAAATCTCGCTCCAGAAGATCAAATGATAATGCTTTGGCTGAAAGCAAAAACGCTTCGGTTGTTCGAAAAATATTAGGGCATTCTCACATCCCTCAAAAATATGCAGAGCAAATTAATCAATTTAATCTGGAAACAGTTTACCCATACATCAATTTTCATCGTCCCTGTTTTTTCCCAGAAATTATCGTCGATCAAAAAGGAAAAGAACGGAAAATATACAAACAAAAAGACATGACGACACCTTATGATAAATTCAAATCTTTACCGGATGCAAAAAATTATTTGAAATCCAATCTCACTTTTGAAATACTAGATAAGATCTCAATGGAAATGAGTGACAACGAAGCAGCAGAAAAGCTTCAAAAAGAACGACGGAAACTATTTAAAATAATTTTTGAGCAGGATAAGAAATACGCTTAAATGACTCAACCTCTCTTCAGGCTCATTTCTCTATTGGAATATACTTCCCATTTCGATGCGATCACCGATCATCGTCAATCAAAAAAATGCACATACAGTCAATCCGATATTCTTATGAGTGCATTTGCGTGTATGTACTTTCAGCAACCTTCTTTGCTTGAGTTTCAAAAACAAATGGAAGTCGATCGGCATAAAAATAATTTAAGAACCCTCTTTGGTGTCGAAAACATCCCTCAAGATTCTCAACTAAGAGACGTACTCGATAATATTCCAAGTGATCCAATCGCTCCGGTATTTAAAGATTTTTTTAGTCGATTAAGACGTCACAAACATCTAGAAGACTATGCGATTTTACCTAACGTGTTGATGTGCTCTATTGATGGTACTCAATATTACATCTCTAAGAAAATTTATTGTGATCACTGTCTACATAAAGAGCACAAAACGGGTGAAATAACTTATAGCCACTCTGTTTTACAAGGTGCGATCATGCATCCTGACAAAAAATAAGTGATCCCCGTGATGCCAGAAGCTATTCAAAATTCAGATAGCGTTGCCAAGGTAGGCTCTTCAAAAGCAAAACAAGATTGTGAAACAAAAACCGCTAAACGCTTTATACAAAGACTAAAAACCACTTATCCTCGGCAGCGCTTTTTAATTTGAGGTGATGGATTAATGTCACAGCAACCCTTGACCAACGAAGTGTTGGCGAAAGGTCTGCATTATATTTTTGTTTGTAAGCCCGGCGATCACCAATATCTTTTTGAATGGCTAAATGATTACCCTGAGTTGCCGAGTCTGGAAATGATCGATAAAAAGGTCGCACTCATCAATATCGTTGGCAAAATAAAGTCCCTTTACATGGTCAGGCTAATGCCATTTTGGTGAATTACTTTGAGCATAAAATCATTAACGCTCAAGGAAAAACAACCTCCACTTATAGCTGGGTGACGGATATTGAAATAACCGAAAAAAACGTTCTTAAAATGACCAAAGCCGGTCGTTGTCATTGGAAAATAGAAAATGAATGTTTCAACACTTTAAAGAATCAAGGCTATCATCTTGAGCATAATTATGGGCATGGCAAACAATATTTAAGTTATAACATGTACTTATTAACCCTGTTAGCTTTCTACTGTCATCAAATATTTGAATTGACGGATAAAGTTTATCAAGCCTGCCGTGAGCAATATGGCTCTAAACGGAGTTTGTGGGAAACGCTGAGAGTGACCATTCAATTTTTCATTTTTAACTCATGGGAAGCCGTGTTGAATTTTTTGCTAATGACGACTGATGAGAAAGATGAATTTATAAAAAAATCATAAGGCAAAAAGCTAGGTTAACAGCACTTGATAGTGTCGCTAGACGCCTGCCTGCTATTTAGACATTAATAATGGAAGAGATTGAAAAGCGACTGATTAATTTAAAAAAACAAAAACACTTGATTTAGACTGGATAATTATTATTCACCGAGAATTGCTGATCTGTTGCTACTGGCACTGATAACCATACTGGTATATGTTATAGTTCTAGTTATCCTTGGATAGGACACTGCAAAGCGAATAATGCAAAAGTGGTCAGATATCGAGCGCTTGCGATTTCTAAATTTAGATAAATATAAACCAATTTAACGGACTCACTTACTACCTAGATTGAAATGTTTTAGGCAGTAATACAAGTAACGGAGAGGCTTAACTTGAACTATCTTTGTAGAAAGTTCAATATTTAAGAAGCAAATAATTATGAAAAAACAATTTTATGCATTAATATTCTCATCATCATTATCTATTATTTTCTTTGCTTGCTCTAGTAGTAATCAACCAGTTGAAACCCCTAATATTGATGATCAGATTCCGCGAGCAGAAATGACTTCAATAGAAATTATAGAAGACACTATTTTTTATATCCATGGGCAAGATTTATATAAAACCTCGCTCGAAGGTGATATTGAATTATTTGAAGAACGCACTTCGCCAGCAGTTCTATTTGGGTTCGGCTCTTACGTAATCAGTAGAAATAAAACATATACCTCTGATGGAGTTTCAACTGACAATACATATACTGGAGGTAACTATTCAGCGTAAATCATGAAAGTCCACCAACAAAATCTGGTAGTTTAC
>CAYVSL010000119.1:0-5355 GCA_964454125.1 uncultured Kangiella sp. | reverse complement strand
CCGAAGTTGCCAATCTCTTCGTTTTCTTTTTCTTCGATAATTTTATCAATTAAAGTGTTTAGTTTGGATTCTTCTAGGAGGACGGCTTCAGTAGTTAATCCAGAATGAAACTTGAATTCATCTAATGCTGATAGATTAGTCGGATCGGAAACTCCAACGTATAATCGCTTTCCCCTTTTAAATAATGGGATAGCGTGATGTTTCTTGATTAGAGACTCGCTAACAGAAGAAGTGGCTATTTGTTCATAATCAATTGCGTTGACATCGAATAGCGGCACACCAAATTCTACAGACGCTGCTACTGCGATGGATTTTGAATCTGCATAATTATTCTCGACAAGATAAGACACGATGCTGGTTTTATTTTTTTGAGCCTTTTCCATGGCGTCTAAAGCTGTCGATTCGTCAAGAAAACCATCTAGGATTAATTTTCTGGTTAATCCACTTAGTATTATATTTGATTGTGTTGATGTTGCCATTTTAAGAGATCCAATCACCTTTATTTATCATTTTAGGACTATTTCTAAGTGTATGCTCTAAATACTTAATTTGATTATAGGTTATAATAGGAAATAATTCTATGTTAATTGCTTAAAAAACAAATAGATATCGTTATGTGATCGAACGTAAATTACGTCTTTGGTAGACATTGGTCCTGTTGCAAGCTATCCTCATATCACAAACTGCATCTTTCAAGAATAGACATGATTAGAATTGAAAATAAAGAGTTACTTAAAGATCCTGTTTTCGATTCCATATTTATTGTTGGCATAGCCTTCGTTGCAGTTACGGTTGGGTTGGTCGTTTCTAAGAATCCTGGGCTATTTCTGACCGTTCTTTTACTCGATCTGTGGTTACTGGGTTATCACCATGTTATTGCGACCTTTACAAGGCTTTCTTTTGATATTTCTAGCTTAAAAGAAAATAAAAATTTGTTGATATACCTTCCTATTATTGTCGCATTATTGGCGACGATATTGATATTGCAGTTTGGGATTTGGTCTCTCGCTACAATATATCTGTATTGGCAATGGTACCACTATACGCGACAAAGCGAAGGTATATCCAAAACATACGCTGGAAAAGCAACAAATAATATCGGAAATACATCGTTCAATAAAGTTGTATTTTATGTTGTACCTTTGTGTGGAATACTCCATGTTTCAGCTAGGGTGCCGGAAACTTTTTTGAATATGCCTATAAAAGTGCTTCCAATTCCAGAGTGGGTTTTGTTTTCCGCAGACCTCATAACAATATTATTATTTAGTATTTGGTTTGTTAGTCAGCTTTTAGTTTGGCGAAAAGGTAAACTATCTTGGCCTTATTTCCTATACGTACTTTCCCATCATGCTGTCTTTTTTGTTGCTTACATATGGTTGTCAAATATTAATTTCGGATGGCTAGCAGTGAATATTTGGCACAATACACAGTATATATTATTTGTTTGGTTATACAACAATCGGCGATTTAGTGGGAGCATTGATAGTAAGCATACGTTGCTTTCAACATTGTCACAAGATAAAAGAATTTTTCTATACTTGACATTCTGTTTGACAATTTCTACGGGAATTTATTTTTTATTGGAGTATTTTTTTGTCGGTTCACTGGGTAATTATTTAGAAATTTCAATGGCGGCATCTGCAATGATCATTTATCAAACCATTAATTTTCATCACTATGTTGTAGATTCAGTGATTTGGAAATTGAGAAAAAAATCTGTTCGTTCAAAATTTAATCTGGCTTAAGTTCATAATCTGAGTAGAGTCAAAATGAACTTTAATTTTAACAAAGTTTGGACAAAATATTTTTCTATAGCAAAATATCCAGGTGTGATACCTGTTTTAGACGGTTTTAGAGGTATTGCGATTCTTCTGGTTTTACTCCGTCATGCCGCTCGACCAATTTTTGATGAACATGGAACTATATTGTTGATTGGCGGTTGGGAGTTGGCCGTGCCCTTCCTTAATGGCTGGATGGGGGTGGATCTATTTTTTGTTTTAAGTGGATTTCTTATAACCCACCACCTGCTTAAAAATTGGCCCGATAGATTTAATTGGAGATTTGTAAGAATTTACTGGTTAAAGCGTATCTTAAGGACCTTTCCAGCCTACTATACAAGTGTGTTAGTTGTTGCGTTCAGTGTGTTGCCTTTCTACCAACCTGAAATAAGTGATTTTGGTTATACAATATTTAATCACCTCTTCTTTCTTCAAGATTACAGAGGTTCTGAACTAGTCTCCGCGTTTTGGTCGTTGGGAGTAGAAGAAAAATTTTATATTCTTTGTCCTTTTGTTCTATTATGGTTGAAACGATACCCACAACAAAGACAATTAAATATTCTTATTGCGCTCGCCTTGTTACCAATGTGTTTACGTCTGGCAACCTTGTATGCTAATCAAGATATTGTTACTACTTACCCAGATTTTTTCTGGATTGTTCGCGCGCCTGCTCATACTGCTTTTGATGGCCTATGGATTGGAGTTATTTGTTCACTAATTTATCGCTGGCGGCTTTTCGATTCGACCGCAAGACATCGATTATCATTAGTGGTTCTGCTAACTATTAGCTTGACGGCAATATGTTTTTGTTTGTTTAGTTTTGCTTGGTTTGATAAAGAATTTTTTTGGACATCAACTGTTGTTATAGCAGTGGTACCGATAGCGTTCGGTTGCATAATACTCGTTGTTATACTTTCGGACAGTTCGATCAACCGCTTTTTAAAATGCAGAATACTTCGATTTCTGGCGGTAACTTCATATAGTATTTATTTGACTCACTTAATGGTTGTACCTCTTGCATTGGGGGTTGTGAGTTTTCTTTTTGACTTCAGCGTGCTTTCGCCAATTGTACAATTTATAGTATTTCTTCCGGTATTTTTTATGTTCTCTATTTTGGGGGGTGGAGTTTTACACTTTTTAATAGAAAAACCTTTCTTGATCATTAAAGATAGAATTCGATTTTAGATTCAATTATATCGTTTGGATATAAGCCCATGTCAGCTTTATTCGGACCTAAGCTTAGTTCTGAAAATAGACAATCAGATATTTATTTTTTGAATTCGGTCCAAGGATCTATATCGATGTATCCTAATACACTCAAGGTTGCTCTATCTATTCCGATGACTTTCGCTTCTTCAGTTGTTCCCTGAATAGGAAGAAGAATATAATTCTTGTTGCTGAATTTACGGACAAATTCCACAAGAGACGATTTAGAAGTGGGGTACTTAGGAGTAAAAAAACTAATTTCAAGAGATTGTTCGACCAATTTTTCAATATAGTTATCTAACGGGCGATGCCTATTTGCTATCTTATGAAATTGGATATTATTTAGAATATTATCCGAATTTTCTTTTTTTGAGCTTGGTGGAAGTGCATAGCTCAATACTGGATATTTAAAAGATTGATTGCCGAAGTACGAGTTAGGTAAAGATTGTACGACTTCATCGGAAGCTTTCAGAACCTCAAATCTGTCAATCGCGAAAACTAAGATTGCTGGACGTTGTTGATATACGAGGTGGCCACCGTATAAAAGCGCAATTAATTGAAAACTTGCAATCGCTGCAAGATCAAAGCGGAGATTTTTCTTTCTAGGAGCGAAAATTATAAATGTTAATAATGGTCCTAAAACAAAGTCAACAAATACTAGTATTCGTATCCCTTCCCAAACATTTTCCAGTTCGTAGTAGATTTCAGGATACCAAGAATATTTTACTACCGAAAAAAAAAGCCCAACGATTATTATACTAATAAGTAAATGGAGGAGCATCGCAAAAAATTTTACTTTGATCAATTTCATTTTGGTGTTAGGCCTTGCTACATTGAAAATTTACAACGATATAATATTTGAAATATGAAAATGCCGCTAGCTAGCGGCATTTCCCAATCTGACAAGAAGATCTCTAATTATGGAGCAGGAGGAGCAGCAGCTGTTCTACAGTTTGAAGGTACGTGCTTAGGTAAACCCTGACTAATCTGGCATGCCCAAATAACAGGAGCTTCCAAACTTGCTTGATTAGGATTCAAAGTTATAATGGGTTGGGCTGTAGCACCTGTTGCTCGAGTGGTCAAAGTTATTGCCCCACCATTTGCTATAGCTACTGAAGCACAATAGGTCGTAGCAGCACTAACATAGCCTGTGCTAGTTTGAGTAACCAGATTAAGCCCACCCAAAGAAGCAGATGTTTCAGCAACAGCCGTTTTAGCTTCTGCTCCCAGAACCATACACTCTGTAACTTTAGTTCTAATCGTATAATCCTGATAAGCAGGCAATGCAATAGCAGCCAAAATACCAATAATCGCTACAACGATCATCAATTCAATTAATGTAAAACCTGATTGTATTTTTTTCATGGGTAAAACCTCTGTTAGTTAAATTAAATGTTTCAAGGAAATAGATGTCTTCAAAAAGTTGACTCTATTAAACGTAGACTATTTCCTTGAAACATCAAGAAAAAATCTTTGTGAAACTAGTTAGTGCAAAGTCGGTGCCAATCTGATGTTGTTTTGCGCCAAAGACAAAAAAATGGGAGCGAGGAGCGGATGGCGGGGTAAATGTACTTGATAGAAAAATTAATTAAAACAGTGTGATAGGTGATTTTTGGCGGGTTTTTCAGTCTTTTCAAATGAGAGAATTCTTGCAAAATATCCCTGTTTGACTAGAGCGTACGACAAAATATTTTTGGATAATATCAGTCAAGATGACAATTTGCGTCATATAATGGTCAGGTTGTGTCATATTTTGTTACTTGTAGGAAATTTTAAGCTCTTTCTAAGGGGAGGGGGGTCACGGTAACCGCATGAATGGTCAGATCAGTCATAATATTGGTGAAAGCACTTTTTCGGCATATCCAAAACCCAATGCAAACTATTATCCCCCAATGACTTCTGACGGCATCGGCAAATATTTTAGCATCCTCGGTTAAACTGGTGATGTAATATCGCCGTTCAACCGTTATTTTTCCATCTCGAATGGTTTCATTTTCAGCCATTCCTATTGTTTGTAATCCAGACCAATTTTCTGGCTTAGCCAAACACTCTAAGTGACTAGTGAGCCAATAACGCCTTGTTTCTATGCGTCCATGTCCTTTATCGATGTCTTCATAATAATCAAAATTAACCGATTTAAAGTTTCGTTTTATCGACTCTTCAAAAAAATATTTTATATCTTCATGAAGTGTTTTCTGGTTACCTTTAACGGCAATCACATAATCAGCATCACACTCAATTATCTTTTTAATGATTTTTTTCTGACATCCCATTGCATCAATCGTCACAATGCTGCCTTTAATATCAAGTCACTTTAATAACGCAGGAATGGCTGTAATTTCATTCGACTTTTCGGCTGTTTTTATTTGAC
>CAYVSL010000118.1:0-6058 GCA_964454125.1 uncultured Kangiella sp. | reverse complement strand
GCGAAAACTTAGTGCTAAGTCATTGATTTTATGCGCAGAGACAGATCTACACCCAAAACGAGTTGTATTGATCAGCCACGTCAATGAAGTTTTAATCCAGCCTCACTGGCGCAGTCATGATGAATTGATCAAACAACAGATTGCCTGAAATATCTTAATATTGAATCGATGATCGACTAAGTATTATCGAGTCTGCTAAAATCATCCAACTTTTAATTTTTTCCTAAAGAGAAAAGAACCACGTTTGAAAGGAGGTTATGATGAGAAAAAGTATGATTTTAAAGTGGTTGAATTGAAAAACCGTATGATGGCAGTGGCGACGGCTACAGCAGGACCATCGTGTCCCAAATGTTATTAACTTCGTTTATATAAGTCGAATGAATCAATACCCTTCATCATAAGCAGGCGTGTAATTAACAAAACGGTTGTAATGTCCCTGAAAAGCGACATTGACTGTGCCTATTGGACCGTTTCTTTGTTTGCCGATGATGATTTCTGCTATGCCTTTTCTTTCGGTTTCCGGATTATAGACTTCATCACGATAAATAAAGCAGATCAAATCCGCATCTTGCTCGATGGCACCAGATTCTCGTAAGTCAGACATTACCGGGCGGCGATCCGCTCTTTGTTCTAGTGAACGATTAAGCTGGGATAGGGCAACCACCGGACAGTTAAGTTCCTTGGCGAGAGCTTTTAGCGAGCGCGAAATTTCGGAGACTTCCTGAGTTCTGTTTTCAGTCATTCCTGGAACACGCATTAACTGTAGATAGTCAATTAAGATCAATCCGACATCGCCGTGCTCTCTTACTAGGCGTCGTGAACGGGTACGAACTTCTGTGGGAGATAAGCTGGCAGAATCGTCAATAAATAGTTTACAGTTGTTTTTAAGGATATTGCTCGCTACAGACAGGTTGTCCCAATCACGATCATCCAATGCGCCGGTTCTAAGACGAGTCGCGTCAATCCCGCCAATCGATGCAAAAGAGCGCATTAACAATGATTGCGATGGCATTTCCATACTGAACACAAGTACTGGTTTCTCACCATGGATTGCCGCATGCTCCGCCATATTCATTGCAACGGTGGTTTTACCCATTGATGGACGTCCAGCAACAATAACCAAATCAGCCGGTTGTAAACCAGAAGTCATATTATCAAAATCTTTGAAGCCGGTTGCTAGGCCAGTGATACCCCCTTTGGATTTTTGAATTTCTTCCAATCGATCTAGGGCTTTAGGTAAAATATGTGCGACCGACTCCGGACCACCATCGTTACTTTCTCGTTCTTCCGCTATTTTAAATACTTTGCTTTCCGCCAAATCGAGTAGCTCGTCCGGTTTTCGACCTTTTGGCTCATAAGCAGCATCGGCAATTTCATTGGCCACCCCAATCAAAGAACGAAGAACAGCTCTTTCCCTAACAATATCGGCATAGGCCCCAATATTAGAAGCACTCGGGGTATTTTTGGCAAGATCGGCGATATAGGCCAACCCACCAATTTCATCAGCTTCACCTTCTTGTTCAAGAAATTCAAATAATGTCACCACATCCATTGGACGAGCATTTTCAGCCAAATAATGAAGCGCCCTAAAGATCAAACGATGGTCTTTTCGATAGAAATCTTCTGATACGATTTTTTCAGCAATTTTTTCCCAAGCGTCATTATCGAGGATTAATCCACCAAGAACCGACTGCTCCGCCTCAAGGGAGTGAGGTGGCATTTTTATATTTTTGATTTGTCTATCTTCGGCCATTGATTGGTATCCAAAATTGCTTAGCTATGTGAAACTCACCCATAAAAAAACACCTTAAACCACAAAGGGTCAAGGTGTTTCATTCTGTCACTGGAAGAGTTTGAGATCAATCTCTCAAACAATCTAATTGGTAATTAGTCTTCCTGAGCAACCACAGTCAATTTAAGAGTTGCATTTACATCAGCGTGTAAATGAATATCAATCTCAAATTCACCGGTATTTCTTAAAGCGCCAGTTGGCAGACGAACTTCGTGCTTTTCAAGAGCTACGCCAGCAGCAGATACCGTATCAGCGATGTCTTTGGTTCCTACGGAGCCAAACAATTTACCCTCTTCACCACTATGGGCTTCGATAGTCACTGCTAGTTGCGCAATTTGATCCGCTCTTGCTTGCGCCGTAGCTAATACATCTGCAGCTTTCTTTTCTAGCTCCGCTCTACGCGCTTCAAATTTTTCAACGTTATCTTTTGTTGCGGGTACAGCTTTTCCTTTTGGCAACAAAAAATTACGACCGTATCCATTTGCTACCGAAACACTATCGCCCAGTTGGCCCAGATTACGGATATTTTCAAGTAGAATGACTTGCATTAATCTATCCTCAATTATTCGTTAATGGGACTATTATTTGTGTGCGTCAGAGTATGGCAATAAAGCCAGAAATCGAGCACGCTTAACAGCGGTTGAAAGTTGACGCTGGTATTTTGCCTTTGTACCGGTAATACGGCTAGGAACAATTTTACCAGTTTCAGTGACATAGCTCTTTAAAGTCGCTAAATCTTTATAATCTATTTCCGTTACACCTTCTGCAGTGAAACGGCAGTATTTACGACGTCTAAAAAATCGAGACATTTTCAATTCCTCCGTTATTCAGTTTCTGATTCAGCTGCAGCTTCTTCCGCCTTAGGCGCTTCTGCTGGTGCATCTTCTGCGGGTTTTTCTTCTGCGGGTTTTTCTTCACGTTTTTTGTCTGACGAGTCAAAACGTTTGGCCGCTTCTTCTTTGGCTTTTACCAATGGAGAAGCTTCCGTTACTGGCCCTTTCATTTTAATCACAAGGCTACGTAAAACAGCGTCGTTAAATTTAAAAAGTGATTCTAACTCAGCAATAGCTGCATACTCAGATTCTACATTAAGTAGAACATAGTGTGCTTTATGAGAATTATTGATGGGATAAGCCAGTTGACGGCGTCCCCAGTCTTCGTTTCTGTGGATAGTACCGCCTGCTTCTGTAATAACAGCGGTGTATCTTTCAATCATGGCAGGTACCTGATCACTTTGATCAGGGTGCACCAGAAATACGATTTCGTAGTGTCGCATTTAAAAGCTCCTCACGGTTTCCAGTCATCTAAACGCTTGAAAAATAAGCATTTTAAATAACAAGGAGTTAAGTCAAATTGTATTGGTTGATTCGTGCTTGAATGAAGGTTAAAAATCAACGCAGAATTCAAGAGCGCGGGATTATACGAGGGCTACAGATGAAATGCAACAGGTAATTACTAAATAAAAACTTTTCAACCATTGTCAGGCGTCCCCCCTCCCCTTTTTTCAAGGAGAGAGGGGATCTTCTTAGTTAACTGCCACCAATTGATATTGATCCTGATCATCAAATTTATAAATTAACTGCATCTGGCTGTTAACTGGTGCAAAGGCTTTGCCGTCAACAATCACTGTTGTTTGCACTGGGTAAACGCCCTGTGGCATACCTTTGGGGAGTTTGAAGGTGAATTCGTTTTCAAATGCACCGCTTGAATTGGAGCTTTTATTAACCACTTTGGTCAGGCTCTTAAGCTCTTTGCTGTTATCTTCATTGTCAAAAATAACAATTTTTTCTTGAATATCCACATTACGGGAAGAGGCGCTTCTGACCACTTCTAATTTCGATTGGATCGAAATATCGTTTCCGGCGGTGACCACTCCACCCGGCATGATCGTTGACTCATAGTTGACCAAAACAGGTTCCTGTGGCAAAACGCCATGGTTTTTTTTATATCGGTCAACGACTTGCTCTTCGTCATTCACTTGTTTTGATTGATAATCAACCACCATATCGTATATAAGCTTGGCTGCAATACCGATCACCACCACCGCTCCAATTTGTTTTAAGCGTTTACTACTAATGCCGCCACAACCGGCCGTTATTAATAAAGTGATCGCTAACAAACTGGCAATCAATTGATTAGATTTATTGCGAAATCTGGCATTTATTACGTTGGTAGACATCTCTGACTCCTGGGTATCTATTTCCAAGCTGGTACCTTAACACTTATATCTTAACGTACCAACATTACTCAATTTTAATATTTTTCTTTACTCTATTTAGTGATTCTGTGGCATTTTGCTTTAGCTGTAAAGCCTTTTTATAGTTAGGCACAAACTCTAATGCTGATTCTGATTTGGCAATTGCACAGCTATAATTTAGTTTGGCAAGGCAGTTCTGCCCGTCTCTCAGCACTTTGTCCGCTTTTGCCAGATTATTCAGATACTGTTTGAGCTCATTACTGGAGGTTCGAAAAAGCTCCTCAGCTTCTGAGTCTTCCGGCTTGAGTTCCATTGCTTTTTTAAAATATTTACTAGCACAAGCGTAATGACTTTGCTTTAAACATTTTTTTGCCCTTGCTACCAATATTTGAAAATCCTGATTGAGTTGCTTGGTGGTCATTTGCTGTTGCTGCTGCGCCTTTTTACTCTTCTGCAAGAGTGAGTTGGCTTGTTGATGATTCGACTGAAGCTCAATAACAGATGAGGCATTTGCAATGGCGCATTCAAAATTATCAACCGCAAAACAGTCGTCAGCAAGATTAAGAAAGTCCTGAATATCAATAGAGCGCTTTTTAGCGTTAATTTTTTGCTGGATTTTTGTCAACAATGATGACTCAACACCCAGCTCCTTCAGCTCATCCAGATGTAGGAGCGCACAATCCACGCCGTCTAAAGAAGCCAGACATTGATCAATATTGTTGATCGCCTGATTGATCTGGGCTTGCTGGCGAAGATCAATCGCAAGTTTATGCTGTGGCGCGATTTCTAATATAGCATTGGCACTTTCAATGGTGCATCGAAAATTTTTGGCATCAAAGCACTCCGTTGCCTTCACCAAGGTTTCATCGATAACCCGACTTAATTCATTGGGGGCAAAAAACTGGTTGTAAACAAACCAAGAAATCACCGATAACAACACCATACTAATGGTGCGGTAAATGGGTAGTTTTGGCGTGAGAAGCATGCCATCCATAAATTCTTTGATGGTTTTGGTTCTATCAGCTCGCTTTAGTTGCAGCGCTTTAGATAACGCTTTCCATTGGCGTTTAGATAAATTGGCTGGCCGAGCAGGACTGATATATTTTGCTACCGCAGTTGAAGCGGAGCATTTATTAAAGGGATGTTTGCCTGTTAATAATTCGTAAGCAATAATGGCTGCGGCAAAAACATCATCTCGCGCATCGGGAGATTGACGATTGATCATTTCTAAGCTGGCATAAGCTGGTGTTATCGCGCCGATTCTACCCGCATCAAAGTGATCTTGATTTTTTGATTCTAACGCCAGTCGAGCAATGCCAAAATCGAGAATTTTAGTCCCTTCCTCCTTCGTAACAAAAATATTGCCTGGCTTGAGATCGGAATGAATAATGCCTTTTTTATGAGCATAATCGAGCCCTACACAAAAATCTCTTAAAATCTCCAACGCTTGTTTTTTGGGTAAACCGATATTTTGCTGTTGAATCAATAACGCTTCAAGATCTTCACCTTCAAGCAATTCCATAGTCATAAAAATGGTCTCACCATCCCTATCAAAATCATGTACTGTGACGATATTAGGATGAGAAAGCTGGTGTGAGCGACTGGCTTCTCGTTGAAGTGAAATGAAAGCATCTGGATGATTTTTGAAATCTGCATTCAAAATTTTAACCGCGATGCAACAATTAAGATCCCTTGCCTCAACCTTACGTAGGTCTTCAGCCTTATAAACGGTCCCCATACCGCCAGCACCCAGAGTGCATTTGAGTACAAACCGTTCGTTCAAAATAAGTTTATTTTCTGCCAGCGCTTGATCGGCACTGTTTTTCGCCTTGGTAAATCCTTCACTGGTGTCTTGAGACTGAAAAGAAGTTCCAATTTCTGTCAACGCGGCATGACGACTATCAGTTATTTTTGTTTTCATTTTATTTTCATTGTTCATATCCCTTAATTCTACAGCCTAAACAGCCAAAAACGAAGCAAAGCGTTCACTTCTTTACTGACAATTGTCTGGTATTGATTAAATAGTGCCTGACCGAAAACTCATAACTTATTGAAATAAAACAACTATT
>CAYVSL010000117.1:0-6398 GCA_964454125.1 uncultured Kangiella sp. | reverse complement strand
CGATTGATTAAATTTTGCTCTCATTTTCTTTACCTCTAAGTAAAATATTAGAGGCAACAACTAGTCTGACACAGGGGGGAGGGGATTGGTCGAGTAGAACAACCAGCTCCCTTAATTCAGAAAATTTATCCGAGTTAATCCAGCAACTCAGTCAAGACCTTTGTCTTACAAGTGATGACCCGAAATGTGAAAGACTTTGAGCATAGCGGTGTCACCATTATCAACCCCTAGGAAGGATAGAAAGATCCTCATTCGCTCCCCCGTAGCGAATAAATGGCTGCTCGATTGATATACTGGCGAAGGGGCAAATAACAAGCCACCAAAGAAACAAGACTGATTAACAAGACGGTTACAGAAAAAATTAATATTAACTGCAATACAGAAAAATTAGTAACGACTTCTGGTAAGGTAATCATAGTCGTTAGAATGATAAAAACACTAATACTCAGGCCAAGGAATATTGAATTCAAATTATCTGTTAGAATTAACTTAATGAGATCTTTGCGTTTTGCGCCAATGGCTAGTCGTGCACCCAGTTCAAATCTGCGCATTTGTGTTCCGTAATTAACAATGCCATAGAGACCAATCATAACTAAAAACATCACGATCATTGACAGTGTCGCCGTGGCAATAGAAGTCGCGATTTTCGCAAATAATCTTAACTGATGAGTTTCAGATACGGCTCCATAACCATAAGGTGGATTTTTCGAACCTGCTTGTTTCACTAGCGCAACAATTTTTTCACGGCTGAGAGACATACCGGGTCGAAATTTGATAATGAACGCAAAGCCAGATTCGGTTGATGGTGTATAAACTCTGGGTTCACCAATTGTCAAAGGCGCACGAATCGCATCCTTAACAATGCCAATAATTTTAAACGGACTATAAGGTCCGATTCTAATTAACTGGCCTATCACCTGACCATTGAGTTGAATTTTTTTAGCAAAAGCTTGATTAACTATAGCGACCTTGTTTTCGTTTTCCTCAACTTCACCAGCTCTTTCACGATAAACATTGTCAATATCAGTTAATGAAAAATTATCGCCTTGTAAGATTGTTTGTCCGATCATAGAAAAATACTGTTGGTCTACTCGATCCTCTAGTGCAGAGATAGTTTGTTCGTGATCTTTTCCTTTGCCTAGTACAATAAAATGCTGCTTACGTGCAGCATTATAGATGTGCGACGAATGGCTAATAATTTCTACCGCAGGGTCTTGCGAAAATATTCGTTTTATGTCAACCACAAAAGCGTTTCTCTTTTTAGCATCAGGAAACGGTAATTTACTCGGTGGTAAATAAAGTTCGTACAAATCCTCTACAGAAAAACCTTTAGATTGAAAAATAGGTTCCGAAGCTCTAATACCTAAATTAATACTAAAAAATAACAAGAAACTTGCGATAGCAACTTGAAGAATGATTAAACGACTTCTTATTTTTTTCGACACTTGAAAACCTGTACCTTTACCACCACCCACTAATACTGAGTTCAAAGATCGATAGTCGATTACCTGTGTGCCAGCTTTAGCTAAAATCATCGATAAACTCAGCATAATGATAATCCCACTCACTACCGTAAAAAGATCAATACCCAGCTCGCTCACCCTAGGTAATACCGTGCTAAAATAATTTCGCATTATTTCAAACCCCACGTTAGCAAGAATAAGCGCTAGCAATATCGCCCCGAACATAAGAATTGAGATTTCAGCAAAAAAAAGTTGATATAAGTGATTTTTTTTTGCACCCAGTGTGGCATGAATAGCCAATTTTTTTTGAGTTTCAACCGTCCTCGCCATCAATAAATTGATCACATTGGTCGAGGTAATTAGCACTAGACCAATCACAGCAGCAAGCATTAACAATGCCAAAGACCGAGTGTCACCAAGAATAGCGTTAATTACCGGTGTTAATTCTACTTGGCTTGACCAATCTTTTTTTTCTACTTGAATTAAATTTTTTGAGCTTAAGACTTCTTCTTGCCATAGCTCATCAAGTATCGATGTTAATTTTTGCTCTCCTTGATTCATGCTTACACCATCTTTTAGTTTTCCAATAAAAACACCCGTATCATAGGTATTCCATTGGTCATAGAGGAATTTTAGATTGTCTTGCACATCCCAAGGGAGCCAAACATCAGTTTCTCGGCCAACCTGATAGATTTGAGGCTCTACAAATTGAGAACCAATGACACCAATGATCCGATAACTCATTCCTGCCAGCTCGATTTTCTTATCCAATATATCGGTAGCTTTATTAAAATATTTCAGCCAAGCCTTAAAACTAATTACTGCTACAGGGTGGCGTTCGTTGATCGCTTCTGTTTGTTCAAATCCTCGCCCTTTAATGATCGGCACAGAAAATAATTTAAAATACTCTGGCACAGTTTCGATAGTATTAACCAGAGGCTGTGATGGATGGGTTTCGATAAGACTCCAGGAGTAATTTAATATTGCAGAGTCTGAAAATACGGAGTTATCTTGATAAAGTTCAATGATCGATCCGGTACTATTATCTCGCGTTTGAAGATGACCTGCCTGATCAAACAGAACATGATTCGCCAAAAAAAGTTTATCTTGCTCTGGATAGGTCAAAGGTTTTATCAATAAAAGATAATTTAGAGTTAATATACAAAGTAGAGCTCCTAAAGTTATTCCAATGGTTAGAATAATAGAGCGGGAATAACCTTTTTTCTTCTGCAAGCTTTGCCAAGCTTGTTTTACCTCATAATAGAACAAACTCATATTGCTTCCCTAGCTGATTTTTCCGCACTTTCTTTTACCTCTCCTTTATCCACTGGCACCTGCAAAAACACACCATCTAAAAGTTTCAATTGACTCCTCGCCAAATCCGCATAACGAGGATCATGAGTCACCATACAAATGGTAGTACCTTTTTTATTGAGTTCTTCCAGCACATCCATGATTTTATCACCGCTTTTAGAATCCAGATTTCCGGTTGGCTCATCCACTAATAAAATGGAGGGATCAGCCACTAACGCTCTGGCAATGGCAATACGCTGTTGCTGCCCGCCCGATAATTGATTGGGTTTGTGATTGGCTCGATGAGTCATGCTGACCATTTTTAAGCATTCTCTCACTCGCAGTTTCATAGTTTTGTCAGACCATTTTTTATCACTATATCTTAAGGGTAAAGCAACATTATCAAATACTGAAAGTTCATCAATTAGATTAAATGATTGAAAAACAAAACCGATTTTTCGATTGCGCACACCAGCCGCTTCATCTAAACTCAAATGACTAACATTTTTACCTTCCAGAAAATACTCACCACCACTGGCCTCATCGAGTAATCCGAGCAAAGAAAGTAAGGTTGATTTTCCGCAGCCTGATGGGCCAGAGATAGAAACATAATCACCCTCATAAATCGTTAAGTCGATATTTTTAAGTGCATGGGTTTCCATTTCTTCGGTCTCGAAGACTTTAGAAATGTTTTTCATTTGTATTTTTATGTTGCTCATTGGTTGTTTCCTGTTTTTAGTTTTTTAATTCTTTGTTTGCGGCTCAGAGGCGCGCTCCTACCAATCAAACTATAAACCAAACGGTAGGAGCATCCGTCCCGGCGCGAATCTTTTTTAACCTCACTCCACCACTAACTGCTCTGCCATCATTCTTAAATTACTTAGATCTGATAGAATAAACTGATCGCCGATTTTCACTTCTGAAATAATCTCAATATGTCGCCCGGCCTGTCTGCCAAATCGCACTTTGGTTAATCGTGCACTCTCGTAATTCGAAGAAAGTTTATACAAATCGCTGTCACTGTTGGCCCTCACATTGGCAGGCCTTTCAATATAATTTATATCAATCAATTTATCTGCAATAATCACCGCATCTATATTTGCCTGTGGACGAGCGCTGGCGGGCAGGTTATTCGGTAGCGATATTTCGATCGTCACCGTATTATTCTCTACAATCGGTTCGATACGGATCACTTTACCCTTAATTTTATCCCTTCTTGTATCAATGATGGCCGTCTGATTGATAATAATCTGCTGCGCTTGGCTTTGAGGAACTTTGACTAATGCCAGTAACTTTTTAACACTACCGATTAATGCGATCTCTTGGCCTGTAGATAAACTTTGACCCAATTCCACCGAAAGACGTTGTAATACGCCATCAAGCCCGGCACGAACAATCAGCTTGTTGGCTCGCTGCCTAGCGATATTCACTCGGCCTTGCTGCTGTTTGATTTTTTCTAATTGTATATTGATTGCCTGTTGATGAACTTCCACCAGTTGTTGTTCGCGCTGCTTTAAGATCTCAAGACGATGCTTTAATTGTTGTTCATTAAGCAGCGTCAATTCAAAAGTGTTCCTAGCAATAATACCGTCTTTAACCAGCCTTTGCTCCGCTAGACGTTTTAGTTTTGCTGATTGGTAACGCCCATTGACTTCCACTATATTCACATTTTCATTGAGGGCTTCACGCTTTTGATTAAGTGTTAATTGTTGCAGGTTGGCTTTTGCTTGAACGAGTTCTTGATAAAAATTTTCAACTTGTTGGCCTAACTCTGGATTTTCCAATTTAAGAATAATGCTATCCTCCGTCACAAGCGCACCGGGTTTGAGCAATATTTCCTTTACCGTAGAACGGGTTAATGCCGTAATTAACAGCTGTTTGGCTGGCGTTAAGCTTCCATAACCTTCAATCACCACATCCAGATTTCCCCTCTTCACTTCACCAATTACAATCTCTGATCGCTTGAGCGAGATTTGATCAAAACGTTGTTTGGTATAGAAAACCAAAATGAACAAAAGAATAACCCCAATGACAACAATCTGCTGTAATCGGCTTATCAGTGGTTTGTTTTGATTCTTTTTAATAACATCCACGAAGAAATTTCTCTTTTACTCATTTGGAAATAAGACTTCCTATTTCATCCAATTTAATACAGCTAAAAACATGCCAACTTATTAAATTATTGATAATCAATAAGATAGTGTTAGTAAGAGTTTGAAAATAAATATTTTGGTCCGATAATGAACCGGTAGGTCCGAAAATGGACTATTAAATTAAACTTAATTTGATGCTGGATATCTGACTATTAATCACATTTTAAGTAGGAGCGTCCGTCCCAGCGCGAATATCTAAACCCTCCTTAGCCTCTATCAGGAAAAGGAAAAGGAATTTGAATAGTGACCTGCACACCTTGATCTTTGTTATTGCTCAGTTCAATTACACCACCATGCTGCTCAATAATGTTTCGACAGAAACTCAAACCAATACCTTGGCCTTGCTGTTTGGTGGTATAGAGCGGGATAAACAGATTTTCCAAATTGGCAAAACCGTGACCATTATCGATAATCGAAATAACGCTATTTTGCTTTGACCGCTTGATAGCAAGAATGACCTGCGTTGCATCGGCTTCCATGGCGTTTTTTATTAGGTTGATTAATACCTGTTCAAAAAAGGGACCATCGATCCACAAATTATCAACGGTGCTTTCCACTTGCAGATCAATATTTTCAAACAGTCTTGTTATTCGAACCGTTAGTTCACGACAGCTTAACCATTGACAGGATAATTGAAGTTTTTTGGAAAGAGATGCATAACGTTCAACAAAATCTTGTAAATGCTGGCAACGCTCTGTGATAACTTCCAATGCTTGTTTTTCCCGACCATTTCTAGTTTTAGCGGACAAACTCTCTGCTAACGAAGATACTGGTGTAAGAGAGTTTCTAATTTCGTGACCTAGTACTCGAATAATTTGCTGCCATGCATTTAACTGACTTTTTCTCAATGCTGATTCGATATTGACAAAAACGAGTAATTGATGAGTCTCCCCATTGTCGATAAACTCACTCTGACGGATCTGCCATTGTTGTTGACTGATTCGACCCTTAATAGGATCATTTAGCCGCCATTCCTTTTCAATAATTTCTAGTCCCAACAAATGTGGAGAAGCATGTCTCAACATTTGCCAAGGCTGGCCAAATAACTGTTGAAATTCAGTATTACCAAAAATGAGTTGTTGTTTTTGATTAAAAATTAATATGGGAGTGTCCAGTTGCTCAATCAATTGATAAACAAGAAACACATGTTGATCGTAACGTGATTTTTGTTGTTGAAGATTTTCACTCAAGTGATTAAGTTGTTGGTGAAATTCCTTTACTTTTCCTTTGGAAAATGCTGATTTGGCAAATTGATTAAAATCACTTTGGTTAATGGCTTCTAGATGTAATGAAGCACGCTCAAAGGCGGATAGAATTTTTTTTCGAAATTTCTGGGTGAAAATATATAGGATGAGAATTAGAATACTTTCTAAACTAACCAACAACTGCCAAACTAATTCTTCGCACCACGCCCAAATACCAATACTAATGACGATGTAACTATTCAGCGTAAATCATGAAAGTCCACCAACAAAATCTGGTAGTTTAC
>CAYVSL010000116.1:0-6694 GCA_964454125.1 uncultured Kangiella sp. | reverse complement strand
TAAACTACCAGATTTTGTTGGTGGACTTTCATGATTTACGCTGAATAGTTACAAAAAAGGTAACTATTTTAAATCAGGGCAAAGGCTTCTTTAAACTAGCTTGTGATTTTCTGGTGGTTTCATCCAAATCTTATTTTTAAAGCCGAGGTTATTTGTTTTGAGTTGAAGCTACTCGATCCGCGCCTTCATTACTAGGCCATCTTCTCTTCCACTACGACTTTGGTAGTAAGCTTTGCGTAAGCCAATTTCCCGATAGCCTCGTTTGGCATAAAGTTTTTTTGCCACTAAATTAGAAGCTCTCACCTCAAGAATAATATCCCTGACCTGATGTATTCTGGCATAATTTTCTAAATAATCTAGCCAATAATGACCCAGACCTTTATTTTGCAGATCGGGGATAATACACACATTTTGTAAATGAATTTCATCCAGTACTTGCTGAAAAATCATGTGACCAACCGTTTTATTCTGCAACACCATCAAAAAACAAACATAGTCACCTGTTAGACAATCTATTAGTAAATTTTCAGACCAAGGAATTTCATAAGCCTGATGTTCATTATGAAAAATAATGTCACTATCAGACAGCTCCGCAACACGGATTTTAATTAGTGGTGATAAATCTACAGATAGTTCCGGCAACGTTAAGCCCGGCTATTTTGTAACAAATAGTTGGCCAATATACTCAGGTCATCCAATGCCAAAGATTTTAAACCTGAATTTTTAATCAAAGAAAAAGGATGGTAACTCACCAGTGCTTTTTGATTTTGACCCAACGATACCAGACGCCCTCTTAAGCTTGCCACATCGGCTAGCGGATCGAATAAATGGATTACCGTTTCATCTCCCAGCACTAAGATCAGATCAGGTTTACAGTCACACAATACATCGTCCATTGGAATAGAATCCTTGCTTAACCCAGCTTCAGATAAATGGGCTAACTGGACTTTTAACTCAAATGCCGATTCGGCGACCAGTCCAATCAATGCATTGATATAGTCGAGCATAAACTGACTCGGTGAATTTTGCCTAGCAAAACTGTTGGCAGGTTGATCGACTTGATGGCGACAAATAATCAATAGTTTTTGAGAATTTTCTTCCCGAATATTTTGATTAGTCCAATTAACAAGCTTTAAATATTTATTGGATTTAAGATATTGGTTAGACTTGAGTGCAGATCCAATCTCAAAATCATTAACTTCAGATTGACTCACCGGGGGTAAAGTAACCGCCTCATTGATCGGTTGAACCGTTTCATCCGAAAGTTTTTTTCCCAAAGTAAGATGACCTTTGATCTCGTCGCTTAAATCATTTTTATCGTTCGATTGATCAGTAGGAGACTGATTAATCTGACTAGTTATACTCTCTCGTTCTTGTGGAATTTGCACCTTTTGGCTTTTAGTCATTTCCTCAGCTAAATTTTGTTCCGACTTAGGCACCCAGCAGTCAATACCCATTGCCTGCAAATAGGCCATGCGTGTGGCTTCGCTCATTATAGGGTTTGCTTCGGGCCGCACTGTAATTGAAGAATCACTCACAATTCTGCTCCACAATATTTACAATATTGAGCATCGGTGTCATGACCTTCTTCGCCGCAATTTTGGCAAGCCACATTTGACACATCATGTTTGAATGCTCGCGCTAATTCTGCGCTGTAAATACCAGTGGGAACGGCAATAATGGCGTAACCTAATATCATAACTGCAGCAGCGATCACTTGACCAATTTGGGTTTGCGGTACGATGTCACCATATCCAACGGTTGTTAAGGTAATAATTGCCCAATAAACTGATTTAGGTATACTGGTAAAACCGTTTTCGGCACCTTCCACCAAATACATGACCGAACCAAACACAACGACAAAAATAAAAATAGAATATAAAAAAATCGTGATTTTCTTTCTACTAGCATGCAGTGCAATCATCAAAGTATTAGCCTCACCCAGATATTCCGCTAACTTAAATACCCTGAAAATTCTCAACACTCGCAATACCCGGATCACTAAAAAGGTTTCCGCGCCAATATAATAAAGCGCAATAAAACTGGGTAAAACCGATATCAAATCAACAATACCAAACGCACTTAAAGCGTAAAGCATTGGCTTTCTGACACTTAACAGTCTCAAAATATATTCGATCGAAAACAAAATGGTAAAAGTCCATTCAACCGCACTTAAATAAAAGCCATATTGAGCTCGGATCGAAGCAACACTATCCAGCATAACGGCTATGACACTGCAAATAATTGCGATTATCAAAATCACATCAAAACGCTTTCCGGAAGGCGTATCGGCTTCAAAAATGACTTCATGGATCTTTTCTCGCCAAGACGACAATGGATTTCCTTGGCTAAATTTTTTTATTTTTTTTACCATTCGTTGTTTTTCCCGTAAATACACCGCTCAGCAACGGAGAGCACTTTAGCCATTTTACGACATTTTGGAGTCTGTTTCTGCTGCAAAAACTAAAAAAGCTCTTTTCACAGCGAAAAGAGCTTTCAAAATGACTAACATCGATATCATTGATACTTAGATTATCGATCCTACGGTATTATTTTACGATGGAATGGCTTTAATCCTAATTTCCACACGGCGATTTTGAGCACGCCCTTCAGCAGACTGATTACTGGCAACCGGTTTCATCGGTCCTTTACCGTAAGAAGTAATTCGCTGCCCTGAAATTCCTTTAGATTTCAAGTAATTAGCAACCTGAACAGCCCTACTTTCGGATAGAGACAAGTTGTAGCTTAAGCTACCAGTAGAATCTGTATGCCCTTCTACTTCTACTGCGGTTTGGTCATAACCTTGCAAAACCTTGGCCACCGAATCCAAAACAGAATAGAAATCAGCTTGAATATCAGATTTGTTAGTCGCAAAAGTAATATTGCCAGGCATGATCAATTTAATCGAGTCACCATTTCGTTGAACACTGACACCAGAATCTGCCAAAGATTGTCTAAGTTCAGCTTCCTGTGAATCCATGTATGCCCCAATTCCAGCACCGATCGCACCGCAACCCAAAGCGGCGTTTCGAGCATGTTTGCCGTTTTTTATTGCTCCAACAAGTCCGCAGACTAGTGCGCCAATTCCCGCTCCTTTAGCGGCATTACTGGTTTTCTTTTCTCCGGTATAAGGATCAATGGTTTGGCAACCAGACAAAGCCATAGAAATGACAACTAAACCTGCAGTAAACATTTTTGAGCGAATTTTGAACATCTTATAGACCTTGGTTAGAATTAAATTAAATCGGTAACAGACTCCAAGCTTAGCCTCTTATTAGTGAACATAAGCTGAATCTGCTTGGTTTTATAAAGGAATTTAGTCGGCTACCAGAATGAGGGATGTTCGCAAAATATCCCTCATAGTTCAACGACATTTTTGTAACAATGTGACCTAGCCCAAAAATCCGCTATACAGCCACTTTGGAATTGGTATTTTTATTTTTATTTTTCGAGGAGCCGACTTTAATATATTCTTGGCTGTACTCATCAACTTGAATAGCATCCAATCTAAGAGCTTCAGCCTCTATATATTCGTTTGCTTCAGATGGGGTCAAAATATCGGCCGCTACCGCATCTTGCATAGACTTACTTAAATCCGTTGTAATCTGCAAACGATTTTCCTTAACAGCCGCCCGGATTTTTTTACCAATTTTACTAGCAGCAAGCACTTTGATAAACGCATGTTCAATCCTTCCAATAGGCTGCTCTTCATTTCCGATATAGATATTTTTAGTTAAACGATCTCGTAGCTCGTTGTTAGTCAGCATAGCCTGTACAATTTTATGATCTAATTCATCACTTGGTCGTTTGAAAGAATTGCCATAAGGGAAAATAAGCCTTTTTAACAATTTAGCTAACCAAGCAGGTTCCAAATTTTCAAAAAATTCGATCAACGCCGTTTGAATCAAATATAGATTATTATCAATGGTCCATTTCACATATACCAGATCGGCACCTTGTTGACCACTGTCCTGATAATATTTAAGAACCGCTGAAGACAGATACAAATAACTCAAAACATCCCCTAACCGGGCAGACAATCTCTCTTTTCGTTTGAGCTCTCCGCCGAGTAACGCCATTGATAAATCTGAAACCAGCGCCAACGCAGAACTCATTCGAGTCAACTGTTGGTAATAACGCCCAGTTTCACCATCAACCGGTTTTCTAGCTATTTTACCGGCGGTAAGCCCTAAACTCAAAGTCCGAATAAAATTACTTAACCCGTAACCGACATGACGGAAAAAAAGCGAATCAAACTCATCCAACCCTTGCTCTTCATTGGCTCGACTGGCTGCCTGCATTTCCCGGTAAACAAATGGGTGACAGCGCACCGCACCCTGTCCAAAAATCATCAGATTGCGAGTTAGTATATTGGCCCCCTCTACCGTGATACCGACAGGAGAACCCATAAAACTACTGGCTAAATAATTTCGTCCTCCTTGAATCACTCCACGACCACCATGAATATCCATCGCATCATTGACTAAAGAGCGAGCAGCCTCAGTCATATGATATTTAGCAATGGCAGTAATGACCGAAGGTTTGTAGCCTGCATCTATAGCCGCAGCAGTGGTAATTCGCGTTGCCTCTAGTTGATAAGTAGCACCTGCAATTCTAGCTAATGCCTCTTCAACGCCTTCAAATCGACCAATTTCAGTTTTAAATTGACGACGCAAAACAGAATAAGCGCCGGTCGCTCTGTAGGCTACTTTTGCTGCAGCCGTAGCGCCTGACGGCAACGAAATGCCACGACCAGCCGATAAACATTCAACCAACATTTTCCAACCTCGCCCCGCAAATTCCTGTCCACCAACAATCCAGTCGATCGGAATAAAGACATCTTTACCTCGGGTTGGTCCATTCATAAAAGGTGAACCCACTGGAAAATGCCGATTACCGATTTCAACACCTTCATGGGAGGTCGGGATCAAAGCGACCGTGATTCCTAACTCTGGTTCATCCCCAAGCAGCTGATCAGGATCATACATTTTAAATGCTAAACCCAGAACCGTCGCTACAGGCGCAAGGGTAATATAACGTTTATTCCAAGTAAGACGAATACCTAACACCTCTTTGCCTTCAAAACTCTGTTTACATACCACCCCTGAATCCTGCATGGCACTCGCATCTGATCCGGCTTCTGGCGCTGTCAGTGCGAAACAGGGAATATCCTTGCCTTTCGCCAAATTAGGTAAGTAGTGGCTCTTTTGCTTATCCGTACCATAGTGCAAAAGTAGCTCAGCAGGCCCTAGAGAATTTGGCACCATCACGCTAACTCCAAGAGCGCCACTTCGAGAAGCCAATTTACTGACGATACTAGAATGAGCCAGTGCTGAAAACCCCTTACCACCGTATTTTTGTGGAATGATTAGACCTAAAAAACCTTCTTTCTTCAAATAGTCCCACACTTCTACAGGAAGATCTTTGTCTTCAAAACTCACTTGCCAATCACAAACCATTTCGCAAACAGTCTCCACTTGGTTATCGAGAAAGTTTTGTTCTTCTTCGCTCAGTTCTGGCTTTTCAAAATCCAATAATTTCTTCCAGTCTGGCTTCCCTCTAAATAGCTCTCCATCCCACCAGACATCACCAGCATCCAGCGCCTCTTTTTCTGTCTGATTCATTGGCGGCAATACCGTCTTAAAAAAGGCAAAAAAGGGTCGGGTTATTTTATCTTTGCGAAAATCATCAGCAAAATATAACACTGCCACCGGCAAAAACAGCAACCAAGGAATAAATAGAAATTCACTGGATAGTGTCATCATAACCAAAGCCACTCCAGCACTGGCCAGTGCGGTCCCCATACGAGCTCTATAAAATGCACTGGCCCATAAAACACCGAGTAAAATGGAAATCTGAAATAATAAAATCATAATAAATACTCTCCTACAGACAAATTATCAGCACGTGTTGCGGCAGATGTCTTACTGGGATTAAACGAAAAAGCCGCTGACATAAACGGTACCAGTTGTTTGATAATATCTTCAATTGAAACTTTTTGATCATAATCGCTCTCGGATATTTCTTGTAAAGCCTGGTGACCTGCTAGGGTAAAAATAAATGAACCAAGCATAAAATGCAGCCGCCAAAACATTTCCGTTGGCAAAAGGTTTGGGCTTGTAGTGTGTAATAATCGAGTAAAACGTTTTAAAACAGAAGCATAATGATCCATCGCAAAACGCCTGATATGACCCTGCGTTTCAGCATAGGCTCGTCCTAATAAATTCATAAATACTCCCGCACCATCCGGCCGTAAGTGATCAAGCAGAGTAATTGGCATAATTAAAGTACTCAATACATCAATCACCTCTAATTCTGATTCAGCACCATCGAGCCGATCCATTTCTATGCTCAGATCGGTAGTAAAGCGTTGCATAAAACGATCAAAAACAGCTTGAATCAAGGTTTTTTTAGAGCCAAAATGATAATTAACTGAAGCAAGGTTAACTCCTGCCTTGGTTGTTATCATGCGTAAGCTGGTTTCTGAAAAGCCATGATCAGCAAATAATGCTTCTGCGGCATTGAGTATTTTTTGTTTTGTTGAAGTCAAATTTTGACCTTTGATTACCAAATTCAAACAAGTGTTTTAAACATACGTTCAAAACCACTAAAAGTCAAGTACTAGACTTGTCCAATATAAAATGGTGCGACACGAAGTCGCTTGAAGAAGTTGTTCCCACTTCTAAAAAAGGAG
>CAYVSL010000115.1:0-6714 GCA_964454125.1 uncultured Kangiella sp. | reverse complement strand
AAAAATTGGTCGGAATGAGAGGATTTGAACCTCCGACCACTTGTACCCCGATAACAAACTCCAACGAGCGAGATTTTACACGTATCTTTTTTTTGTAAAATATATTTTTTAATACTACTCATACAAGTAGCGTAAAAACCGTTAAAGTGCACTATAGTAATACTGCACTTTAGTCCCAATATCGGGACTTTTTAACAGCTTAACCAAAGCCAGTTAGTTGTTGTATTGCTACATGAAATGCAGAGTCAATTATTACCATATGTTTATTTTCCTTTTTTTTCAGAAACAATCAAACACTACTCAAACAAGTAGCAAAAACCGCTAAAATAATGTGGGGTTGCTAGTGACACCCCACATTTAGTATGGGATCCCATACCGGAGCATTATAACATTAGCTAATATAAGTGCTCTTTTATTATTTTTCTTATTTCATTTATATCGTATTTATCTTTTGCTTTTATGTGTATTAATGGAAGTTTTGCGCTACTGCATGATTTATTTAAAAAATCGTCTCTTTTTTTTCTTTTTTTAGATTCATGTGATTTATCATCAAGCTCAATAGCGCATATGATTGATAGGCACTCTTTTTTACAAATTATAAAATCAAAGTGTTTGCTTGATATTTTATTAAAAGCTATTTGCCATTCTTTTCTGGATTTTGATTTTTTAGGCTTTATAACATCTGCCACTCTGACTTTTCCGAAAACTATGGCTCTGTCTTCTATTGCTAGCTTTAAAACTCCTAACAATGATCTCTCGGATTTACTAAATAGAGTTTCAATTTTTTCATATTTTACTCCTTCACTTATATCTTCTTTTATACCCTTTTTTTTACTTATTATTATTGATATTGTAAATATAACTATTAACAAGATTCCTAATATTTCCATGCTGATTTATTATTTCCTTTTTTTATTCGTTTTATTTACACTTTTTTAAGCTCTTAACTCATCGTTTTGGGACTTCAAAATTAAAGAATCAATTAATTCCAAAGCTATTTCTTTCTTTTCAACTGGAAGATTATTTAACGCTTTCAATCTTTTCTCTAGCTTATTTTCCATAACTTCTTCTGTGTCCGATAACAACTCTTGAACGCTCGTCGAGAATGCTTTTACGATCAGATCTAGGGTATCGAGCGTTATGTTTTCTTTTCCTGACTCTATTCTTTTTATTGTTGATGCTGATATTCCTGATATTTTAGCCAGTTCTTTTACTGACCAACTTTTAATTTTTCTCTTAGTTCGTATTTTTAAGCCAACTTTAACCTTATCCATACACAGTTCCTCGCTCTTTAGTTGCCCATATTTTAGCTTATTTATTGGCTTTATTTCACCAAGGCTCATATATGAGCCAAATAAAGGCTTGCTTAATATGCCTATTATGTTTTATATTGACCTCTCTTAAGGTCATATATGAACTATTTTTTATGTTTTATGACAGCTTAACAGCAGAGCAAGAGTTTGATTTTGAAATGCCAATAAAGTCAGAATACAAACAAATCACGGTTGATACCGTTACGAACGAAGTTAAATCCGTTCGCCAACCTCGAATTACTCATCGAGGCTCTTACTCTTCAAAAATTGATATCACTCTTCGCGACAACACCTTAACAATTTCAGGAAATCCAAGCCGTTATAACCGAGAAGAAAATTTATTTGGCATAAATCAAATTGATGAATGTTTTAAAGTTTATAACGAAATATTAAGCGAATTAGACCTCCCTCTTCTCACTAAATGCACAAAAGTGATGCACCTCCAAGGCGAAGATGGAACACAGGTTAAAACCGTATCGGATGGCGCAATTATTAAACGTGTTGATATGACAACGAACATGTCTGTAGGTAAGGGGGCTGAGCGTGAATACATCCGCGCAGTCTCCACACTTCCTTGGAGAAATAAAAAAGGTCATTTGTTCCCTAATGGCTTTGGTTGTGACTGGCTTAACAAGATGGGGAATGCGGGCAGTCGTGAATACTTAAAACTTTATTGCAAATATAACGAATTAAATTTACATGCAATGCCAAAAGCAAAAAGAGAATTCGGAATTAATTCACCCGAGTATAAATACCTCGAACGAGTTCGAGATTATTGTATTGAAATGGGAGTCGCCCGTTTCGAAAACGAATTACACAGAGACTTTTTAAGAGAGAATAATCTCCGATATTGGGGTCTTCTAAATGAAGAAGATTTCAAAATTACACACGATAAATTCGTCAATATCGACCAAAAATTACAGGTAACCAAAATGGATATAGAACACGTTAATGAAACGCTTTTAAGAAAAGGCATTTGCACCACGACTTATTCAGCTAGCACAACAGCTAGTTATTTTAGCTCTTGGATGAGTGGAAAAGTTTTCGATTTCTCAATGTCCGCACCTAAGCTTCACGCATCAAGACTAAACAAAATCGGCATCGATATCAGAGTCCCTTTTGACTCATCTCGCCACTCACCTGTCATTGTCAGAAAAGCAATTATCATAAAACCAACCGCGCTAGTAATCCCACAATGGTACAAGATGCCTGCGCATAATTTGGCACTTGTTGCCTAGCAAAATAGAGGAAAAAAACCATGTTGAAATTTTTAGGAATTGTAAAAGGCATTAAAACTTTAAACAAACAAAATAAAGACGGTTCAAAAAAGTGGGATGAGCACTGGCTTGGTTTGTCGTCACCGAAACATGGAGGTTATGACGGAGAGCAAACTATAACCGATATCAGACTTACCCAAAAAGCTGTTGATAACGGTATGATTAATGAGTACACAAATCTTATTGATAAGCGTGTCGAGGTTGCAATTTATATTAGTGCTCGTGCATGGAAAGATAGGGCTTTTGTTGATTATGGGCTAGAGGGCGAAGGTCTACCGATTTCAGTCGAAGGTAAACCACCCGCCTTAAGAAAGGCTTCTTAAGTAAATTATTTTCCATGGAGAAAATTATGATAACAAATACATTCGTATTAAAAGACGCACTAGATAAATTATTTAAAGAAGTTACTTTAAGTCTTCCGAACGTAACTCCAGAACAAAAGCGCGCATTTATTGATTTAAAATTGAAGCTTCTAGAGCTTGAAATTGAAGTTCAAAATTTCAATGACACTATAGAATTTTAAACTTTACAATCAACAAGGATTAAAAATAATGGCTACATGCGTCCGACTTTTGAATAACAATAACCTTCGTGCTACTACGGACTCTATCGAAAACTGCACTGGTTATGTTGCATTAGAGCCTCAAGAATACGCAGAAATGCAGTTCTTAACGCAAGCGTTCCAAATTCCTGAAACCGCCCAATTACAGGAATTATTTATCTGGGCATTCGGTATCGTTGTTATTCCTTTTCTCGTTAGCTGGGCTTACCAGACAGTTATTGATTGGTTTGAAAATGATGTTTCTTTTAACAATCCAAATGGAGATTAACCATGGATTTTACTGCTGTTACTGCCGCGATTGACGCGACAACTATCGTAGCCGCGCTTACTGCCATCGCCGCAATCAAAATTTTGCCCGGTGTCACAAAGTGGGGATACAACAAAGTTATTGGTTGGTTCCGATAATCTAGTATAAGGGGACTGCCGTCCCCTTTTTTAATTGGAGTATATAAAATGTTCTGGGGAATTTTAATTGTATTTTTAGGCGCTCTTTCTGGTTGGGCTGTCGTTTCAGGATTCAGAAGTAAATGAAAAACTTAATAAACAAACTTAAAACTTACTCAAGCAATACTCAAAAATCTATAAAGTTTATTGCTAAATATTTTATTTTTCTACCGATAAAAATTTTAATCGGTCTCATTTTTATTACAGGAATAGTTGTAAGTTGCTCTGTAAAATCTGCGACACCATGGGAACAAATACCTTTCACAAAAGACCCAACGGTCGAAGATATTTATTGCTTACAAAATAACCTCACTTGTCATCCAACATTACAAAGTGCCGCCAATTCTAAAGCTCAAATTGAATCAGAAATGCACCAAAATTACGGCGGTAATGATGCTATCTGCACTGCTACCGGAGGCATTATTGTGAGTGATAGCTTGCCCTTTACTGTTAAAGTTGAATACGATTGTACGTTTGACAATTACGGCACTCCTTTTAATTATCAAAGTGCTGGCAGTGTAGAAGGTGTTGTTTTCTCAACGGGTAACGCTTGTCACAATCCTAACTACGGTGTCGAAATTGACGAAAATAATGACGGTGTCACGGATAGTTGCCATCGCCCCCAATGCCCAACAAGTAACTCCACCAACTCAGAATATGACTTCGTCATTTCACGCTCTGGTGGAAGCCCTACTCCCGACCAAGTCACCGCGCATTCTCAAAAATGTATGCCAGTGGGTCATGGCGGTGTTTATTGCGTCGTTGAAGCGACTGAGCATATCGACCAAACTGGCTTTTCCAACACTTATTACACTCAAGAAAACTCCGGAACTCATGCCTCAACGGGTCAAGTTTGCGGAGATTTAACCCCTTGGTCTGGCGACGCTCAGGGAACAACTTCTGAGGGTTCTGAGCAGGCTGATTTTTGTTTTTTTGCAGGTGGAACAATGAATTGCTATAGAGACCCCGACGAGGTTTGCCCTGACGGTAATTGCCAAGCTGGTTGCGCTTCTATTGGCGGTGAGGCTTGGTGCATCGAATCGGGTCAAACTTCTGATGGCTCCGGAAACCCATCTAACCCACCTGACGGTTTCGGTTCTGGCGGGGCCGGTACGGGTGACACATCTAATGGTGACGGAGGAAATGGCGATGAAGCTCCCGATACTGGTGATGGTGGTGGAAATGGCGGAGGTGGTAATGATGATAATCCAGACGATTCAGACCCCAACCCCGAATGCGAGCCTACCGCAAATACTAATTGCGGCTCTAATGATTTTTATGATGCTAATAACTGGGATGAAAAAAACTTTGGAACAGTCTTAACCGCTTTTCAAGATAGAGTATTATCATCGCAAGTCGGCACTGCTACTGCTAATTTTTTTACAATCACAACCTCCGGAACTTGTGAAGTCTGGTCGGTCACGACAAGTGCTTTCACTGTCACTTTTGACCAACATTGCTCACAAATAATGCAAAGTATTTTCCCTTTTGTTTCTGCTGTAATAATTGCACTAGCAAGCTTTGTTGCATTTAGATGGAGTTTCTTATAATGGATAATTGGTGGGTAGATTTTAAAGAGTTCTTTTTTGGCTTATGGAATGACTTTATTGAATTCATAAAAGATATTTTTCTTGTCATTGGTGAGTTAATGTTAGAAGGCTTAGCCTTTGTTATTGAGCAACTTGTTCCTCCTGACTTTGTAACTGGAGGACTTCAAGAAGTGGTTAACTCTTTTTCACCAACGCTTTTATATCTAATTTCTCAAACTGGCATTGGTACAGGCTTGTCTATCCTCGGCGCAGGTTTTGCGTTTCGCATGGTTCGCAAATTCGCAACATTATTCCAGTGGTAATTAAATGATAACTTTTCACGAGGGTATGCCACGCTCGGGCAAATCATACGAAGCGATGGTAAAACATATAATTCCAAATGTTTTAAAAGGTCGCAAAGTTTTTGCTTACATTGAAGGAATCAATCATAAAAAAATTGCAGAATTAACCGATAAAACCGAACAGGAAGTTCAGGATTTAGTAATTCAAATAACTAGAGAAGATGTTGTTAATATTGCAGATGTCGTTGAAGATAATTCGTTTGTCGTCATTGATGAATTACAAAACTTTTTTCCATCCGGACGCCAAAAACTTGACGAGAAAATGACTCAATTTGTCACCGAGCACGGTCACAGGGGCTTAGATATTTTAACAATGGGACAATCGTTAGCTGATTGTCACAATCTCTGGAAAAGAAGAACAGAAGTTAAAATGGCTTTTCTCAAGCTTAGCGCAGTCGGAAAATCTAACTCTTATAAGTGGACAAATTATAGAGGTCAATTAACGCCAGATGGAAACGTCAAATACACAAAAATTCGCTCAGGAGTTGAAAAATATGATAGTAAGTATTTCGGAAGTTATTCTTCGCATGTGTCGTCGGATACTAATGCGGATGATTACATTGATGACCGCTCGAATATTTTTAAAGGCAATACCTTCAAATATGGTATTCCCATTTTTATTGTTGTTTGTGGTCTTGCTATTAATTATTTGGTAGGTTTTTTTAACGGAGATGTTGAAATTGCAAACGAGGAAATTATAAAAGCTTCAACCAATAAAAACAGTAAGATTTCAAAAAATAAAGAACCTATTTTCACAAAAACTTATATTGATTATTTTGATGAGCTTTTGACTATTCACAAATCAAGATTAACGGGTCATGTTAAATACAAGCATTACACCGAGTACTTTATTGAAGTTGTCGATAACACTTATCACAATATTGATCGTTTCACCTCGTCTGACATATCGCTTCTGGGTTGGAAAAGTAATTACAATAGATACGGATTAGTTTTGAGCAATGGAAAAACCAGTCATTTAATTCGCTATCGCTCTTTTGACCCTTTCGGCTCAGTTAACGACACATCTAACCCAGAACTTGCCAATTAGCCCCATTCGTAGAATGGCGCTAATTGGCAAGTTCTCGCCCTTAATGCTTACCGCGTAGCAGGTTGACCCATTACAAAGTAATTATTAAAAGTCTTTTAAAAGTCTTTTCCCCTAATCAACCATCTTTTTCAAAATTCTTATTTTATTTCAGAAGCTCAATTTTAAAAGAAAGAAATCTC
>CAYVSL010000114.1:0-6747 GCA_964454125.1 uncultured Kangiella sp. | reverse complement strand
TGTCGGATGTGTTCGGGAATTGAACGAAGATAGTATATTCTCGCAATCTGGCCTGTGGTTAGTCGCTGATGGTATGGGCGGACATGCTTGTGGTGAAGTTGCTTCGGCAATGGCAATAAAGCAAATCTCTCAAGACTTTGATAATCATGGCTCTTTGGATAACGCTATTCAAACTGCACATGAGCAGATCATTGAAGCCGGCCAGAATGATGTTGCGCAATCCGGGATGGGGACAACGATTGTCGCAATGATGGGTGATAAGCGGCATTATCAAATTGCTTGGGTTGGAGATAGTCGCGCTTATTTGTGGGACACCAAACTGGCCAAACTAACCCAAATATCGGAAGATCATTCGTTAATGGTGCGTTTGGTCAATGCTGGTTTAATTACTGCGGAAGATGCAGTCAATCATCCGCAAAGACATATGATTACTCAGTGCCTCGGTTCAACGGAAATAGGCCAAGTTAAAGTGGACACGGTTGAAAAGGATTGGAATGGTGGTCAGCAAGTTCTGCTCTGTAGTGATGGATTGACTGACGAAGTGCCGGATACTCTTATTGCTGAAATTATGGCTGCTCAATTGAGCGTGCAAGAAAAAACAGAAGCACTTGTCAGAGCGGCTAAACAGGCAGGGGGTAGAGATAATATCAGTTTGATTATCGTCGAATCACCAATAAAAAGGTCTCTTACTTTATTACAGAAAATGCGCAATTTTTTAGTGGGTAGGTTCAGCGATCAAACGGGACCGTTTTTTGATGATAATAACAATTAATATTGGATAAAATTTGGAGCGATCATGAGTGACAATAAAGAAACATCGGGCAAAACCGGGCCTCAAGGTACTCAGGTTTTTGAAGTTAATGAAATCAACAAAATGATTGCCCGGGAGATTGTCGAATCCCAGTCTGATAGTGCTAACATGCCAGCACTGGTTGGAGTCAGTAATGATGTGATTGGTCAGCAATATATTCTTCGCAAAGATAAAATCGAAATTGGTCGAAGACCCAGCAGTGATATCGTTTTAAACGAGGTAAGTGTTTCTTCGATGCATGCACAATTGATCCGGGAAGGTAATGCCTGGAAAGTACTTAATCTGCTTTCGTCGAACGGGACTTTTGTTAATGGCGAAAAAGTAGTCGATCAAATTTTACAAACCGGTGACATGATCGCTTTTGCTGGTTCCGAATTTGTTTATTCGATGGTGGAAGATGATATGCCAAAGTCAAAATCTTCAGGAGATAATAACCTGATTATCATCGGTGTTATTTTGGCTATTGCATTTTCTATTTTGCTCTTTTTTCTGTTATAGGCTAAGTCGCTTATATGAGCCCAAAAAGTGACTCTAATTCTAAATCTGTAGCTAACGTGTCTATACCAGGGCAAGTTGAAGAGGAACAATTGCAAGCCGTTCGTCATGCGATCAAAATGGAAAATTCATCTCCCGATGCTTTAACAAAACAACCCCGTATGTTGGGGCGATATCGAATTTTGGAAGAGGTGGGATGCGGTGCAACAGCGTTAGTATATCGCGCTTACGATCCTCAATTAGATCGTTTTTTGGCGATCAAAGTACTAAGAGATCATTTGGCCAAAAATGATGATTATCGAGACGGATTCATTCGAGAAGCCCGATTAGCGGCACAGTTAACTCACCCTAATATAGTCACTATTTTTGATGTTGGAATTACTGACGGTAAACCTTATATTGCCATGGAGTTGCTTAAGGGGGCAACCTTAGAGCAGATTTTAAGAAGTAAAGGTAAATTGCCGGTAAAAACGGTACTGGCTATTACTAGCCAGCTTGCGTCTGCACTGGCTTATGCCCATGAACAAGGAGTGGTGCATCGCGATATCAAGCCCGGTAATATATTAATTTTAAGAGATAAAAAAACCACTAAATTAACCGATTTTGGGATCGCGCAAATTGATGAAAAGATGGTTAGTTCTGGGAAACTAATCGATAAAGTCCTCGGTACACCAGAGTACATGTCACCGGAACAAATTATGGGCCAAGTGGTTGATAGCCGTACGGATCTGTATTCTACAGGTGTTTTAATTTACCGGATGTTGGCCGGATTACCACCGTTTATTTCCGACGATCTGGGGAAATTGTTTAAACAAATTATAAAAAGTAAACCACCAGAGATAGTGATTGATAATGAATTAGTAAATGATGATCTAAAGGATTTACTGAGGAAACTACTGCAAAAACGTCCGCAAAAAAGATTTCAAAGTGCGGGATTATTGGTTTCGGAATTGCGAGTTTTATCTAATAAACTAGTAAAAAAGAAAACTCAGGAAAATGTCTTTTCTTCATCGTTAAGTACACGTTGGACGCTAACCATGGCAGGCACTGTTTTTGTTACTATGTGTATTGGATTAGTGGTGGTTTATTGGATGCAATATAAAGCGCTTTCAGGAATAACGTTTGATTATGGACATACCGTCGGACGAATGATTGCTTATCAGAGTAGCGAGGCGGTTTTACTACAGGATTCGGTTGGATTGAATGCACTAATTAAAGAGAGTGCAAGCAATGAACAATTGGAATCGATTGTCATACTGGATTTATCCAACCATATTTTGGCTTCCAGTTTGGATCAAAAAATAGGGCAGGTTTTTACTTACCCCGTAGAGAGTGATGCTCTAAAGGTGATTGATAAAACTAAAATTTTTAAAAGGGAATTAAGCGATGGAACGGTCTTGTTTGATGTGAGTATGCCCATTTATTTTTCCGATAAAATGGTCGGTAGCCTGTTTGTTTCCTTTTCTGCCGTTTCGATGTATCAGGCGTCCAATACGACGCTAATCACTATGTTATTGGTGATGTTGGTCACTCTATTAACTGTCTCAATTGCCACCTTTATGCTTGCTAAACAAACCTCTAAAGACTACAAACGAGTGACACTAGGATTGCGAAAAATGTCGGTTGGTCGTATTGATGCCAGAATATTTAGCCAACGAAATGATGAAGCCGGACAGCTTTTTGTGGCGTTCAATCAACTGGCTGCTTACCTTGAACGGTTTTTCGATAAAACCATCCCGCACGATCGCCGCAGTAGTGATAGTAAAAAAAGAGGTAGTGAAACCAAACGAATTGATGTTACGCCTGTGCCAACCCCGTGTGAATACGCTCAGCAGGATATTGATACCGTTGAAATATTATTGGAGTCCGAGCATGATGTGAATGATGACTCAGTTGAAAAAACGTCTGAGAACTGTTCAGATGAAAATTTAGATGAAAATTCGACGGTCTAAAAAACACTCAAACAAAAAGCACTTTATTAAAGATTATGCCAACTAGCGATTATCTAAATTATATTCTAATTACGGCCATTATTGCAGGTTGTTTATCCATTTATTTTTTCTTCACATTGGTTGCTAGTTTAAAGAAAATGAGGATGATTGTTTCTATTCGTAAAATTATCGGTTTGCTCATTTTTTCTTTTGTAACAGCATCTATGTCCTTTTTATTGATCGGTATTCAAGGTTATCAAGCATTAACTTATGAACATTCAATTGCTAGTGTATCGATCACTCCCAAAGGAGGCCAGTATTTTGTCGCTGTGGTCAAATTAGTTAATATGCCAGAGCAATTTTTTCACCTAGCAGGTGATGAAGTGATGTTTGAAGCAAATGTACTAAAATGGAAACCTTGGTCAAACATACTGGGTTTAAAAACGGCTTTTCGACTGGATCGAATTCGAGGGCGCTATGTCAATATTGAAGATGAAAAAAATAAACCGATGACGTTATTTCCTCTTACCCAAGATCAATCATCTGATATTGCAGAATGGCGAGATAAATATCAGCCGTTATCTTTTTTACTGGATGTTGAGCATGGTTCTGCCAGTTTTGCGTCGGCGGATAGAAAAAAATCGTTTAATTTGATGATGACGACCAATGGATTGTTGTTACGGCCGATTGGGGATTGAGGTAGGCTCTCAGTGCTACAACATTAAAGCCATTATTCCTTTTGTTTTTTTGCTCGTGCGATTCTAGCTTCTTTTGGATCCGCGATCAACGGTCTGTATATTTCAATGCGATCGCCATGGTGCAATTTATCCGCCAATTTACACGCCTTACCAAAGATCCCCATTTTATTAATAGCTATATCGATTTCAGGGTATCGTTGCAGTATTTGTGACTCCCTTATCGCCTGCTCGACGCTGGTGTTTTCATCGATTTCAATCGTTAAAATTTTCTGTTCATGAGGCAACGCATAAATTAGCTCAATTTGTAATTTGGCAGTAGAATTATTTGACATAAATTTTTTCGGCTTGCGCCGTAAATGCTGATACCATCGATTGGATCAGTTTATTAAAGATTTTGGAAAAAGCTAGCCTAGTGATCTTGTTAGAAAATTCAAAATTAAGATCTAACTCAATCTTACAAGCGGATTCAGATAATGCGGTAAATCGCCAACTACCAGATAAATGGGAAAATGGTCCGTCGATTAGTTCCATTCTAATAAATTCATAGGGTTTTAATGTATTCACTGTCGTAAATGATTTTGCCAGACCATTTTTGGCCACTTCTAATTTGGCGGTGACTTGCTTTGGATTTCTTTCCAAAACACAGGCTGTTTGGCAGTAAGGTACAAAGCTGTTGTAATTATCAATATCATCTACCAATTGGTACATCTGTTTTGTTGAAAAAGGAACCAAAGCGCTTCGACAAATATTTTGCATGGTCATTTTAGTCTATAGGTTTTTAAGACGTTCAAGCAAGCGGTTGGTACGATGAAAATATTTTAATGCTAAATCATTGTCCGGCTGAATTTTTAAAATCAATTCCCAAATATTAGCTGCTTTTTGGAGTTGTTGGTTTTTTCGTAGTAAAATAGCTTGTTCGTGTAGTTTATTAATTAGTAATTTTTCGGTTCGATAATAATAAGTTGAAGGTTGTTTTTTTTCTGAATGTTGGCTTTGAATAATTTGTTTTGCTTTGGCTAATTTATTAGCGGCACTCTGAAAACTATTTGCTTCAAATAATAAAACGAATTCATCAAGTAAAACCGAGAGTAATTGCTGTTGTATGAATTGATCAAAGTTAGCATCGAGAAAGCTTCGTTTCGAGTGATTAGATATATTCTCTATCTGCTCGATCATTTTCACTCTTTCGCTAATAGACACTTTACTCGCCGCCAATTTTGTTAGGGTGCTGGTTTGTAGAGCGAGTAATTTGGGGTGATCTTTTTCTACAATAAAAATTTTGGTCATACGCATGATAGATTTTAAGTATCGTTTTTCATCATTATATTTGGTCAGTAAAGCCAAATTGGCTCGTGAACGTCTATTCTCTTTACTAACCAACGGACTATTTTTCATTACCGGTATTTTAATTAACTGACCTAGTTGAATTTGAGTGGAATTTTTTATGTTATTAAATTGGGCTAAACTCACAAAATAAAGAGCGTTGCCTAACCATTGTTTGGCGATACTTCCCAAAGAATCGCCTGGCTTTATGATATATTGTGTGGTTCGAGAGGTATTGAAAATGAATTTTGGTTCAGTGGTTAATTGTTTTTTTAGTAGCTTGGCGGTAGGATGAGAAGGGGTGGCTCGAAGGACTTGATTAATTAGAATTTCAGCTTTTAGTCTTTTGCCTAATTCAAGTTGATTGATGGCTGTTTTGATCGCATTATTTTGCGTCTCGATATTCTGGAAATTGAGATCATCAATGAGCACTCCAGCTGAAGGCGCTGGTGGTTTAGTTTGGCAGGCAAATAAACAACCTAGCATTAAACTTATCAGGATGAATTTATATTTCTGTATTTTCATCAAAGGCTTCATTTAACCGCGGCTCTCTTTAAGTATTCGACCTTTATCTCTCGCCCATTCCTTCGCTTTGTCTGAAGCTCTTTTATCGTGTAGTTTTTTGCCTTTTGCGGTGCCTATTTTTATCTTCACTAGGTTTCTGATCCAATAAAGAGACAGCGGTACAATTGTAAACCCTCCTTTTTGTAAAGCATCGTGTAATTTTACCAGTTCGTTAGCATGTAAAAGTAACTTACGATTGCGAGTAGGTTCAGTCACATAGTGGGTTGAAGCTGTTTTTAGTGGTGAAATATGACACCCGTAAAGCCATGCTTCTCCCTGATGAAGTTGAATGTAGGCATCGCCAATAGTGACTTTTGAATCCCTCATTGATTTAACTTCCCAACCCTGTAGAGCTAAACCCGCCTCAAAAGTTTCACCAATGATGTAGTCATGACGAGCTCTTCTGTTTTGAGCAATGGTATTGTCGGGGGTCTTTTTTTTCTTTTTTGCCATTTATTTGCCTTAAGTCGGGCTCTTAAGTCTAAGTATTTGATTGGCTTGAATTATAGGGGGTCGTTCGTGGATAGTCTAGGTGAATCTAGGGTGAGATCACGAAAAAAGCTTTACATTCTTAAAGGCGTGATCAGATAGTAAAACCTGAGAGAGCCTCACTAATTTTATCTCACATCACTGATTTTTTGGCTGAATTTGTGGATCGCCTCGAATACAATTTGAAGGTCATTTCTTCCAATGCTAGTATTGTTTTTTTGGTACAAAGCACTATTATTTCAAATGTCTGCCATAATCCATAGAGCGATGAAGCACTCTGAGGAGTGTTATCTCCCAATCAGACTCTTTTTCCTGTTGTGCACCAACTATTCTAAAATTTACCGTTATTATTTTTCCATTTCTTTCTAGAAAGGATCGCTTCAGTGGTATCCCAGTGTTCAATGGCTTGGTCATCTTCAAAACGAAAGACTTCGAT
>CAYVSL010000113.1:0-6758 GCA_964454125.1 uncultured Kangiella sp. | reverse complement strand
AATCCATTGCCTTGCCTGTACAATCGGCAAAATCCGAAAAGCCTGTTGGATCGCTTTACTTTGATAAGGACCATCACTAAAAACGTAGCGCTTTAATTGTTGAACACCGTTATGGTGACCGAGCAATATTGCCGACCAACAGGCCCAAAAATGGATCGTTGTTTGCTCCGATCTCATAGCAATATTGATCGCAGGCATACAATCTTGACGACGTAGTTCGCCAACAAGTCGAAGGGCTCTTGAATAGAGTTTTTCATGTTGCAAACATTCCTCGCGTTCAAACAGCTGGGTAAGCACGTCACCAGGATCTCGCCGACGGACGCTGCAAATCGCTAAACCCAAATACTTGTGATCCATGTCCTTGCCCTTTAAAAATCGCTCGGTCCAACGATCAGCAATATCAGGAGGCAACCAGCCCATGGCCGAAACTAATCCAGAAAAACAATTTTTTGAGTTTAATCCCACCTCAACCGCTTGTTGAATTTTGTGAATATCATGGCTACGCATGGCCACCACCATCGCAGTAAAAACTTCCCCCGATTGTTGTAAATCAAGCCCCTCTTGGCAGACGGACCACCCCAGATCAATCGAAGTCATTAAACCGTCCAATTGTGCATCAATTCGTTGTTCCAGCTCGCAGACATCTTGTACTTTATAATGAGGCTGTTCTATTGCAATATTCCGTAGTAACCACAAAAATGCCGCATCAATCGCATATTGCTCATAGACATCGCGATACAATAACGGTCGATCCCAATCATTAGAAATACTTAAGTCACTCATTAAGCCCATTCACTCTATCCTGTTGATGATCAAACAATAAAACTAAAACAAATACATTTGACAAGGTTTTCACTATCTTAAATTCTACTTATCCTACAACTCGTATCTTTATATATTCTTCTACTTCTCTTATGCTTGAATTGTAATCACTATATCGCCGAGTATTAAAAAAACAAAGTAATTGGCTGAATCATTAGCATTTTTCAAGTACCAAAATTTGTTCATTACCACTTTCACTGGTTGGCAAAATACGATCTATTTTCACAAAAAAACAGCTCTTCAAAAAAAATCTAATGGATTGTTCAACGGCTGTTTCCTTCTCTATTATTTAATAAATAATGCTCGGTTCAGTCTAATTTATTTACTTAGAAAATTTATTTATCGACCTTGGTTTCAATCGTCACAACATTAGATTTAAACTCTCCCAGTGTAGCATAGGTTTTGTAACTCGCATCTGCAATAGGCACGCCTAGATCATGAACAAGATCAAAATTGAAATGGCTTGTTAGTAAAGCATTTTGCTCGGCTTCACTACGATTTTTTTAGGACGATTATTAACAAAATCAGGCTCAGGCAGAAACTCAGGTTGTGGCATTTTACCTGAAAAAACGGCGGCAGTTTTTTAATTAACCGCAATCAGTAAAACATCGCCACTTGTGTCACTATTTAGACCAAGAGTTTTGTATTGAACTCGGACAAGTCCAGCGACCATTAATCGTAATGGCCATTCAGTCGTTCCCCAAGGGCCAGGAGGATAATTCTTTAAAGAAACATTTTTTAGCCAAACAACTTGCTTCGGAGCGTTAATCAAAATGCCGCAAAACTTACTGAAATATCTGCTTTTTAGCTTTGGCGAGCACTCATACTCCTCCGAGCTTGCATTAAAAACATTATTAAAATCGCAATTTTCAGGAATTTTATAAAGCTCATCAGTCATTGATTCATCTCCTTTTAAAGGGGGAATTGTTGTACAAGAAGGTAAGTATATACACAGACATAATAATAGAAAAATAATTAATGATTTGTCATTAAACATTTACCCTAATCTCATTATAGAAAAAATTAAAACAAAGGAAGCCTTGGCTGTATAATGGTTTGCAACCAAACGAACCAACACCCAATGGGTGCAGGGTGCAGGGTGCAGGGTGCAACCACTCAAGGCTTATGAATATTCTACCCTATAAACTCACCACAACAAACGATCAATTAACATCACGCGCAGGATTATTAGCTATTGGACAAACTGATGCAAACATTGAAATTGTCAGAGCGACTAGATCGTCACTTTCCATTGCCTAAAAGTAATCGTGGTTTCAAACCCTCTCAATTTATTCAGACACTGATTTTGATGCCGCACGAACCTCTATCTTCATGGCGTTCTGATAATCATCACTGGCTCGTATGCGCTGAGGTTTTTCTCCTCGATCGACCACTACTGCCACCCGGCCATCCAATAATGTCTCGCTGAGGCTTTTATACAGTATTTTTGGATCGGAAAGTGTATTGCTAGGCCAGTAGTGGGAAAGCGCGATCTAGACATTCTGATAGTTTTAGCGTTTGCATCACTTGGGCAATGGCTAATAATCCAGCGCGAGAGATTAAATCATCGTAGTACGTTCGTTGTGGCGAGTTTAATAGGGTATAATAGTCATAAGCCTTTAGTTCTTGTATCCATTGGGTGATGGTTCATTTTGTCGCTAACCATTATACAGCCAAGGCTTCCTTTGTTTTAACTTTTTCTATAATGAGATTGGGGGAAAATGGTAAATGAGAATTTTATGAACGATACAAATAAACCTGACGCACGCAGGCCTTTAAAAGTAAGAAATTCGCTGGTTGTCCAACGCTTTGCTCGTTGGTTAAGTCAAAGACATGTGACGCCTAACCAAATATCTATCGCCAGTGTTGGTTTTGCCTTTTGTGCTGCAATATCATTTATACTCATTCCTACAACAGGAAATTGGAACCTTGCGATCTTGTCAGCAGTGTTCATCCAATGTCGTTTATTGTGTAATTTGTTCGATGGGATGGTTGCCGTTGAAGGCGGTAAAAGCACGGTTTCTGGTGAGTTATTTAATGACATTCCTGATCGAATTGCTGATCCACTGATAATTGTTAGTGCAGGATATGTCTTACCGCATTTGGATTGGGTTGTAGCGTTGGCATGGTTTGCTGGCTTAATGTCGGTCATGACAGCCTATGTGCGTACACTTGCGACAACAATCGGCGCGCCGGCCAAGTTCACTGGACCAATGGCCAAACAACACCGTATGGCAGTTTTAACCGTCGCTTGCGTGCTGACAGTATTTGAAAATATATGGCTTCCTGCTGGGACATTTTTAATGGTGGCGTTATGTGTCATTGCGCTTGGGGCTATTGTTACCGTAGTAAGGCGTAGCCGTGATGCTTATCTAGCCTTGGAGGAACCGCCGTGTTAGATCTTAACATCCCGCCCATTTCTGCGATTACTATGGGAATGGTGTTCACTCTACTTGTCATTGCCTCATTCTCGCGCCTACTGCTTGAAAAAAAGAACCCTAATCAAGACTATGCCGAGTTGCGTCAGCGGATCCAATCTTGGTGGGTTATCGTCTTGCTACTATTCGTTGTTTTGATACTCAGTAACAATGCGGCGATTACATTTTTTGGATTGGTCAGCTTTCTTGCACTGAAAGAATTTCTTTCCATTGTACCTACACGTCAGACCGACCGACGAATATTATTCTGGGCATATATTTCGATCCCCTTTCAATATTATTGGATAGCCTCTGGCTGGTATGAAGTATCTATAATATTCATACCTGTCTATGTCTTTCTTTTTTTACCAATGCGAGCAGTGTTAATCGGAGATACTCAAGGATTTATTCGCTCCTTGAGTATCATTCATTGGGCCGTTATGTTAACGGTATTCTGCATTAGTCATATCGCTATTTTGCTCACGTTACCTGTGAAAAATGAACAGGCCGGTGCAATTGGTTTGGTGTTGTATTTGATTTTTATGACACAGTTTAACGACGTTTGCCAATATTTATGGGGAAAATCTTTTGGTCGCCACAAAATCATTCCTAAAGTCAGTCCGAATAAAACTTGGGAAGGGCTTTTAGGGGCAATGATAACTATGACTGTGATCTCTGCGGTGATTGCACCGTGGCTCACACCATTGACTTGGCAGCAAGGATTAGCCGCAGGCGCTCTAATATCTGGCAGCGGATTTATCGGTGATGTTGTGGTGTCATCGGTAAAGCGTGATTTGCGAATTAAGGATAGCGGGGATCTCATACCTGGCCATGGTGGTATTCTTGACCGTATGGACAGTTTGATATATACGGCTCCTTTATTTTTCCATTTTCTTTACTATCTGCATTTTTAGGTTTTGCTATGCTGACACGTTTATTAAAATTATTTTTCTTTGGATTTATTGTGAAACCAATTGTTTTCATTGTCTTGGGATTAAATATACGAGGGCGCGAACGATTACCGGCACAAGGCCCCGCTATCTTGGCTCCGAATCACAATAGTCATTTGGATACCTTGGTACTTATGAGTTTGTATCCCCTTAGAGACATTGGCCGAGTAAGACCGGTGGCTGCTGCGGACTATTTTTTGGCAAACCGTTGGTTGGCTTGGTTTTCACTGAACATTATTGGTATCATTCCTTTACAACGTAAACATATCGGAGATAAAAAGTCACTGTTCACTCTTTGTAACCAAGCGCTTGATCAGGGTGATATTTTAATCTTATTCCCCGAAGGTTCCAGAGGTGATTCAGAAGATATAACCGAACTAAAAAAAGGTATTTATCATATCGCTAATTCCCTAAAAAATATCACCATTGTGCCAATCATATTACATGGTCTTGGGAAAGTCTTGCCGAAAGGAGAGGCCCTATTCGTTCCCTTTAATTGTGATGTCATTATTGGTGAGAACTTGAATGCCAAGAAAAGCAAAAACGCAAACGAATTCTTGTGCAAGTTAAAGGATGTGTATAATGAACTTCTTCTCAGTTGTTTAACGCGCCAGTCTTCGGCTGACGACTCATTCTAGGTGAAGAGATAGTTCGTTTACCATTGTCTTCAATGTGATTTTGGCTCCTAGTTTGCTGTAATTCTGGAGACACAATACTTAATTTACCACAAAGTATAGGGTCAAATCTTGCAACGTGCATTAACCGCTCGACTGACTGTTGAATAATGAACATCAAAATAATCAGCAATCTGTTTCATACTATATCCTCCACTTTGGTAACTCAATATGATGCCTTCATTTCTAGAGCCGCTTATTTTTTCATAATACTGAATTTTTTTTGTTTTTTCTTTGGGTTTGATTTTGGTAAACGAGATCTCCGTATCCATAGCCCTATCTTCGAGTTGCTTGATAGAGTCTTTGATAAAACCATCGTCCCCTAACAAAATTTGGTTTTTAATTTTCTCCCACGGCTTACTTTGATTTCTCCCTTGTGAGACAAATTTCCGGTATGCTATGGTGGCTAATTTATATTTCTTAGAAAATTGCGCCAAGATCCAATCTGAATTTAACCATTCTACCGATGACGATAAACCCGCGGTGATCCTGTAACTGCTCCATCGCCAACCTTTTGCAGCTTTGACCCTTCCGGCACGTACAGGATTAAGAACGATGTAACGGGCAAGCTCCATCAAATACAAGTCTTTTTGAACTAAAATGGATTTAAATCGGCCTTGAAATAAATGTCCGACTCTATTATTGGATAAATTGAATTTTTGAGTATAAGTGCTATTTAAATGGCGCATAAATTGTGACACGTTCGCATCAGGCGTTTCCACCAACAAATGAAAATGATTATCCATTAAACAGTAAGCATAAACGATAGTGTTGTAACGACCTTGGGCTTGTCGTAATCGTTCAAGAAACTCAATTCGATCATCATCAGTAATAAAAATATCTTGCTGGGCATTACCTCTAGAAGTGAGGTGATAAAGTGCTCCGCTGTATTCGATCCTTGCTTGTCTTGCCATAATTTAGAAGAGTAACATGGTTAATATGCAAACTGCAAGATTTGACCCCATAAACTCCAAGATTTGACCCCATAAACTCTGGATGATAAATTTCGCTCAAGCCTTATGGAGCAAGGGGTTAAAATGCGCTAGCCGTGGCTCATAGACATCGCGATACAATTAGAAATACTTAAGTCACTCATTCCCATCCTATTATTCCGACGCTGGTTTTTTTAAATCATCTTCATAAAACAAGTCGGCATTATCACCATCCGATGAATATTGTTCAAATTGATTGTTTTTTAAAATAATTTCGGTCTCACCATGTTGTGCCGCCACACCATAACTTAAACCCTTATCACTTTCCCATAAATAAACCGTCAACAAAAGGGGATCATCCGCTGTAACCTTGTGTTGTTGATTGAGGGTTTCAAAGGCGGCCGTCACTTCCGCCTCATCAAAATTGAAAGTATGATCTAAATAGTGGCCATTAGGACTACGCCAGTGATAATTGATTTCCGTGGGCACCGCACGGGTTGCCTGAGCCAGCTCGGGAGTCAGGGGGAAAAACAAATAGTCAATTTCCCCATTCACATAAGTGATATAACGGATCATTTTGGGGGGTCTGTTTTCCGTCACAAAATGTGGCCGCCAATGATAACGGGTTTGGTAGTTATCCCATTGATTTAATGGGGGTCCTTCTGTTTTTAATTTTTTTTTCACTTCTGATGAAGTTGATTCGTTGATCCGTCTTTTAACATACTCCTCCCGAGGCATTTCGTTTTCGGTGATACGCGACCAAGGGATATCAACCTCCACGGCTTTAGCATAGACGACTTGAATATTTTTATGTCTTCCTGACACCCAAACGGCAACCCCGCCGCCAGGCGAAACTCCAACAACAATTTCATTGTAGGTTGTTTGTCTGCGAGCGCCTAAAGCATAATAACCCTGTTGAAAAAGCTCTAAGATTTTGTCATAAGGCAAGTCAAATTCAGCCTG
>CAYVSL010000112.1:0-7034 GCA_964454125.1 uncultured Kangiella sp. | reverse complement strand
AAAGCGTGTCAAGAAATTATTACCCTTTTTTTAGTAATTACGCTGAATAGTTACATGACGATCAGCAAGCAAAGTAAGCTCAGTTTTCGATTAATATAATTTTCTAGTGAGTTTTCTATCATGCAATCAAATACCAAACCAACCGGTAAGAGCGTCCATCCCGGCGCGAATCTTAAATCCCTTCGCGGCTCAGAAGCACACTCCTACGACAGAATTCAATCTAAATGGATAATCCAAACTTATCAATTCGTCGATAAAGCGAAGATTTGGTCAATCCTAAAACTTCAGCCGCTTTAGGCACATTTTGTGCGGTTTTATCTAACACTGTTTTAATCAATTTGATTTCCGCAGCCTCTAGAGTCATCAACGGAAATTCCTGATTATCTGGTTTATTGGACAAATGTAAATCATCTAATCCAATTTCTTCACCTTTAGCTAACAACACTGCTCTTTCAATCAAATGGTTTAGCTCCCGGATGTTGCCGGGCCAATGGTAATCCATTAAGGCCTGCTGAGCAGAGTGACTCAAACTAAATTCAGAACGATGATATTGGTGCGCATATTTTTTAATAAAAAATTCAGTCAGTGGAATAATATCTAAGCGGCGATCCTTTAACGAAGGCACACAAAATTCAATGGTGTTCAGCCGATAATAGAGATCTTCTCTAAATAACTCTTGTTGGATTAATTGGTTGATATCACCATTTGTCGCGCTAATAATTCGAATATCTGTTTGACAGGTTTGACTGGACCCTAATATTTCGTATTCCCCGGACTCTAGCACTCTAAGTAATTTGGCTTGTTGTGAAAGCGATATGTTGGCGATTTCATCGAGAAACAAACTACCTTGTTCTGCCAGTTCAAAACGTCCAATTCGACGACTCCTAGCATCAGTAAATGCGCCTTTTTTATGGCCGAACATTTCACTTTCAAAAAGAGATTCAGAAATAGACCCCATATTAACAGAGATTAATGCCTCGGCCTTGCGCGGCGATAATTGATGAATGTAACTCGCTAATTCACTTTTTCCTGTACCGTTATCCCCAGTCAGCAGAATACTCACGTCGGTATTGGCAACCGTTTTTATTTCTTCCATTAAACTCAGCATACAATCAGATCGCCAAATATATTCACTTTTAGGCGCTTGTTTGAGTTGCTGCTTTAACTTAATATTTTGTGATTGCAACTTCTGATAAGCCAATTGTTGGCTGATCACTTGCAGTAATCGTTTATTCTTCCACGGCTTTTCGATAAAGTCAGTTGCTCCTAATTGCATTGCCTTAACTGCCAATTCCACATTTGACCATGCTGTCATCGCAATCACCGGGATCGATATGTCCTTTGATTTCATCCAGGATAAAAAACTTAAACCTTCTTCACCTGAGGTGGTATCTAGCGCGTAATTCATATCGAGCAGCACCAACGAAAAATCAAAGCAGGCTAGTGCTTTTTTACCCGCATCAAGAGATTCAGCCTCTTGCGGTTGATAGTCGTTATCATTAAGTAACATCGTTAAACTTAAACGAATATCGATGCGATCGTCAATAACCAAAATTCGAGTCATAAAAGCTGGTTCTCTTTTTCTGCAATAATTAATCGAATCGAACAATCCAGTTACCCCCATTGATTCTTACTCTTTGGGTTTCCATGCTTGGCAGGTGCCCTGCCCCCTCGATCACTTGATATTCTATTGTTGGCATCAAGTCGATTAGAAAATCCGCTTCAGAAATGGGAATAACTTGATCATTACTTCCCCAAATTAACAGTTGAGACGTCTGAACAAAATCTCCGGATAGAGACTCTCTCACTTCGGCATTAAGCTCTATCAATTCTCTGTCTTAAAAAATGAAATAACCATCAGCCAACAAAAACAATGAAATTATCAACCAACCCAATATTTTTATTATTTTCATTTCCTATCTCTTTCGTTGTTATACCCGGTTTTTCGAGTAACTTGTAGCTTGAGGCTGATTATTCCACCATCTTGCCATAATTCATCAGGACATAGCCAATAAATGAGCGCTATTGCGTAGATTTTTGTTAGTAAGATCAGCTAACATAGCCATAATTGAAATATGTCCCCCCTAAAATAATCAGTTGGACTCGTAGAAAGAGCGCTATCCCAAATTGTGCATAGCATTATTTCTGGTGATTCAACTGATTATTTTAGATTCATATCCTGTACTACTTATTTTCGGCGTATTGAGGAGTTGCAAGTGCCACTATTGAAGTCTTTAATCTGTTTAAAAGGATACGATAATGGTCGTCGCTTTTTAATAATCAGCGTTATTAGTTATTTACTGTTAGTGGTATTAACTCCGATATTAAGTCAGTACACCATTTTGGTAGTGACTCTAATATTGGTCACAACCCCAATATTGGTGAGTTCTTCAATACGTCGCATTCGGGATGCCGGTTTTCAATCGGCAATCGCCACCATTCCTTTAATCGTTTACTGGCTGAATCTTTTCGGAATATCTTATCTGGAGCACGGCTCTCGCTGGGCACTGTTAATACTAGCGGCGATTACGACAATAGCAATGGCGACCATCAGCAATGTTAGGATTCGTCACAACCATCACTATAAAATGGGATATGAAGGGCCTATCAGTTTTGCAACTGAAGATCGTTTAACCATTAATCGAGATAGAATTGAACCAACTGTAGCGGGTCAACTAAATACTGGAGAACAAGACGATATTTCAAATGCTTCCGTCCAAGACAGTCGGAACCATGACAATCTGAACCAAGACAATCGGGTTCCAAATAACCTGGTTCAAGAAGTCCAGTCCAATGATACAATTATCGATCCTTCCTCTCAAAAAAGCTGGGAGCATCAACTAGGACTGTGGTTTAAAACAAATCAAAAAATTAGTATTATTGGTTTTATTGTAATAATGATTTTTACTCTGTTGATAATAACCTTGCCTTCCTTTGAAGATGAGCCGATAGTAAAAACCGAAAATGAGCTGCCTGAAATAAAAATGGTTAAATCGCGATTAAACAAAATAGAAATGCCTGACCAATTCTGGGTTATGTTAGATGAAAATAATTCTCTCACAATTGAATGGGAAGGCGATTATAGAACAGATGGTACGTATTGGTCGGCATCAACTGGCAAGGGTGATAAAGACTGTGTTGATCTTCACTTTAATCTTGGTGAAAATATCAGAACTTTGTTAGTAACGGTAAAAAATGGTGGTGATTATTATGCTGATTTTTCACCAGTGGATACAAAATTAATGATTGAGTCCATTGCTAATAAAGACCGATTTAAACTTTGCGGTTATGAGTTTACCTTAAGAGGAACAAGAGCAATTTTGCGCAATAATAAAAAATACTGGGAATATTTGAAAATAGATTTATAGAACTTTTTCAACTCTGATCCGCAAAACGGAGACGCGCTCCTAGCAAAAATCCGATATAACCTTCGATATGAGCGACCATTTCGACGCGAAATTGTTATGGTTAGGATCTATCGATAAGCCGTAGGATCTTTAATTTTAGCACTCTTAAAGGCTTTTTTTCTTATCTTACAAGAATCACACCGACCACAGGCAGCACCATTTTTATCTGCCTGATAACAGGAAACAGTTTGTGAATAGTCAACTCCCAATTCATCTCCTTTTTGAATAATTTCGACCTTAGTCAAATGGATTAGTGGCGTTTCTATTTTAACCCCTTTACCTTCAATCCCTGCCTTAGTTGCTAAATCAGCCATTTTTTGAAATGCTTCGATATATTCGGGACGACAATCAGGATAACCAGAATAATCCACGGCATTAACGCCAGCAAAAATCACGTCGGCTTCAAGCACTTCTGCCCAGGCGAGTGCAACAGAAAAGAAAACCGTGTTCCTCGCTGGCACATAAGTAACCGGTATTCCCTCGAAATCACCTTCAGGCACTTCAATATCATCATCCGTCAGGGCCGATCCTCCAAAGCTACCTAGGTCGAGTTTAATCATTTTGTGTAACTTCACTGTAGAATTATTGGCTATTTTTTTTGCCGCGTCTAATTCTGATGAGTGTTTTTGACCGTAGGAAAAACTCAACGCATAACAGTCAAAACCTTGTGACTCAGCTATAGCCAAGCAAGTAGTAGAATCGAGCCCACCGGAAAAAAGTATAATGGCTTTTTTATTCATTGAATAAAACCTTTTAAAGACTATTCGCCACGGAGGCACAGAGAACACAGAGTAAAAAACTAAAGAATCAAACAAAAAACACCCTCTTGGGGAAATAAATCACTTATCCTATAAGTTTTTTTTCTCGGTACCTCCGTGGTGAATAATTTTTTGTTTTTGATCTTCTAATGCCCCTTGGCATCATTCCATAAAATTTTATGCATTTGTATTTGAAATCTTACCGGTAAATTATCATGTATGATCCACTCGGCTAGTTCGCGCTCATTAATATCACCAAAACAAGGAGAGATGATCACGTTAGTTTTTTCTGATAATTGATACTGATCGATTTGCATTTTCGCCCAGTCATAGTCTTTGCGGCTTTGGACAACAAACTTAACTTCGTCTGATTTTCGAAGGTGAGTGATATTTGAATACAAATTTTTATTCATTTCACCAGAATCTGGTGGTTTAAGATCCATTATTTTGCTGACTCGCGAATCAACCTTAGACACGTCAATGGAACCACTGGTTTCTAACGATACCAAATACCCCTTTTCACACAAATGTATCATCAACTCCAAACATGGTTTTAATTGAGCTAATGGTTCACCACCAGTGATACAAATATTTTGTGGATTATAACTCTCTATTTTGCCGAGTAAACTATCCATTTCCCAATAATCACCTCCACTAAAAGCGTATTCAGTATCACACCAAACACAGCGCAGCGGACAACCGGTTAAGCGCACAAAAAGTGTTGGTTTTCCAATAGAGGAGGATTCACCTTGCAGTGAATAGAATATTTCTGTAATTCTTAAGCGAGACAATTTAGTCGATTCTTTGGGTGTTTTATCCTAGAATAATGATCCAATTCTAACACAAAGCATTACATTAACGACAACATTGAAAGGAGTACTCGTGTTTAGCGTCTGAACTAATCTGGATTAATTGGTGTAAAATGGTGATTGATTCTGATAATCTTCTTATTTTTATGGATCACATACAAAGAGAGTCGCTCAAATGCGATCGTTAATCGTCGTCGATAATTTTTATCCTAACCCCAAAGCCATCAGGCGAAAAGCACTCAGCATGGAATTTTTGGAGCCCGATAATCTAATCGGCTGGCGAACAACTGAAGGGTATTTTCCAAATAACTTTATTGCACTTTTAGAAAGTAAAACGGGATTAACCGTTGAATATATTGAGATGCCAAAAGGAACCCCTTATGATAATGGCGTTTATTACATGGCATTTAAATCTGGAACAAATAAAGAAACCCCTTGGGTCCATTGGGATGCCCCCGCTTCGGATTATGTTTGCATCGTTTATCTATCCACAAACGTACCAATATCCTCCGGCATTTCCTTTTTTAAGCATCGTCAAACCGGTACAGAATTTGGACCGACCGCTAAAGAAGCCAAACGGCTAAAAATAAGCAAACAGTCACTCAAAGAGTGGCTAGAACGAGATGGCAATTATCGTAAACGTTTTATCGAGATCGATAAAGTGGGTCATCGATTCAACCGTGCGGTGATTTTTCCTGCCAATCGATTGCATTCGGCCAGCGAACATTTTGGGAATAATCTAAACAATGGAAGGATTTTTCAGGCGTTTGTTTTTAAAACTAAATGATCCTTTGCTTTAGTGGCAATCATAACACCTCCTCCAACGAGATCCATTCAGGAAAAACTAGAACTCTTTAATTTTCACCGTGATTGGAAGATGATCGCTAAATCCCTTCAAGTCAAACGTTTTGATCTTTGATGGACGACCAAATCTTCGAGGCTTATCAGATTTTAGCATTGCCGGGACTCTAAAAATTTGGCAGGAATCAGCGACCAACGATAGACTCCCTTCGCTTCTTAACAACGGCCTGTTAACTAATATTTGGTCTAACATTCCCCATCCATCCCAATAATGAGTTCCACTATTATCTTTTTGCAATGACCACATTAAATTAAATAGATAAGGTTTTCGAGCACGTTTCGATTTGACAATAGATGAATCTTTTTGCCCCAAAGCATAATCCATAATAGAACGATTGAAAGGTTCATCATTAAAATCTCCCATAACAATGATAGCAACCTCTTGCTCAAACTTGCTACTAATTCGCTCAATCCAGTAACTCAAAGTTTCTGCCGCAATGATTCGATAAGGCTCGCTTTCCAAATCGCCGCCGAGTTTGCTTGGCCAATGATTGCCGATGACCACCAGATCAGATTTTAATGCCGATGTGGTTTTGAAATTAACTTGTACTATATCGCGGGTTGCATTTCGTTTCAAAACCACATGACTAAAAACGTCTTTTTTTCTTGGTTTTTTAAATAATTTACTGTCGTAAATAAAGGCAACATCAATACCTCTGGCATCTTTTGTTTCTGAATGAACAATAGAGTAACTTCTACCCGGCAAATCAATCTCAGCAATGAGTTTTTCAAGAACGGTTTTGCTCTCGACTTCACAAACCCCCAACAAGTCTGGACCTTTGCCTTCATTCATTAAGGATATGATCGAAGCTAACTGCATTATTTTAGTTTTTAATACATCTTCATCCCAATTTTCCAGCTCTCTATTTAACTTACTTTGAAGCCATTCTGGCCGTTCACTGGAATCAAATACATCAAAAAGATTTTCTAGATTCCACCAAGCAATATAATATTCCATCGTTTTTTTCTCCTATTCGTTATAGCATATACAATTTTAACTATTAAAATACTACAAATTGTTGATAAGATAGCATTTGCGGGCCCGTAATACGAGCCAAATAGAACCTATAACGAACGATATATTACAGATCTTGTAACTATGACTCTTAGCAAAAAAGAACAAATATCTGAGTTATTGAAAGGCATCGAAGTCTTTCGTTTTGAAGATGACCAAGCCATTGAACACTGGGATACCACTG
>CAYVSL010000111.1:0-7098 GCA_964454125.1 uncultured Kangiella sp. | reverse complement strand
TTCTAGGTTCTAGGTTCTAGGTTCTAGGTTCTAGGTTCTAGGTTCTAGGTTCTAGGTTCTAGAATATTTTTGTAGATTTCGTTATAGCTATCAACCATTTTATCCAAGCTAAAAGCATTTTCTACACGCTTTCTAGCGTTGACTGCTAATGAACTTGCCTGCTCTGGATTTTCAATTAGTCTTATCAATTCATTGGCTAGCTCTTGCGGATTACCAGTCTGTACCATTGAGCCCATGCTAGAATCGATAATTATTTCTTCTGGCCCACCACATTTTGTAACCACGACGGGTAGAACCGATGCCATTGCCTCAATGGTCGAAATTGAAAAACCTTCCGAAGACGATGATAGACAAAAAAAATCCATTTGAGACAAGAATTTCGCACTATCGTTGCAAAAACCTATAAAATGAAAGCGGCTCTTCAGCTCCAATTCTTCAACTAATTGCTCTAACTGGCTCATCAATGGCTCTTTCATATGTCCAGCGATGATGAAATGTACATTCGGGCATATTTTAATGACTATTTCCCCTGCTCGAATTAAAACATCGTAAGCTTTTGCAGACCTAATATTACCTAGACTTCCAATCATAGTAGCCTCTTCCGGTAAAGCTAATAGCTCCTTAATAGTCTGTCGACTATCTAATGTGCTGGGTTTTTTACGCTCCACGCCATATTTTTCTATGTCCACACCATTGTAAATTACCGTCGATTTATCGGGAACAAGTAGATTTTGACTCTCAATATTTTTTAGTAGCCTGTTGCTGACTGCAACAAACCTTTTTATTCCACACTTCATAGCGACATTCTTTAACCATTTGAATCGCTCATTCGGATTAATGTCTACCATACCGTGATACGTTGCCACAACGGGTGTTCTTGTCAAAATACCTGCCATAGCAGCATAAACGTTTGAACCTAATAAATGAGATTGAACAACGTCCACTTTTTCTTGTTTAATAAGTTTGACTAACTTAAGTAAAAACCGAATCTCAAAACTTCCGTGGACGTTAATAATGAATGGCTCTAACCCACAACTCCTTAAATTATCTTCAACCCATCCCGGCCCCCTTATAACGACTAAGGACTTCGCATTTCTACTTCGTATATTATCAGCTAACTGAATAAATACAGTTTCGGCTCCGCCTGGACCAGTAGTATCGATTAGGTGCAATATTGTTTTTGACGGGTTATTATTAGATTCCAAGATAATTCCCTTATAAAGCCATTGAATTACGTTATGCCCAGTGCCCAACTCATAAAATCTTTTCTAAAATACCCGATTGAATTATATGCTTCAATTTTTGGCGCACATCGTAAGGATTATTCAGAACCAAGGCTCTGGATAATGATGTATCACCGTATTCTACCTCAGAATGATTATAGATTCACGACTGAAGAGCCGGGTATGGTCGTCGAACCAAAAACATTCGAAATGCATATTAAAACACTTCAAAACGAATTCACCTTAATTCACCTTAATGATTGGATCAAAAGAAAAAAGGCTGGACTTCCTTTACCCAATAAAGCTTGCGCTATTACTTTTGATGATGGCTGGCTGGATAATTACGAATTCGCCTTTCCAATTTTAGAAAAACTCCAAGCTCCGGCGACTTTATTCGCCGTGTCAAATATGGTGGGAAGCAATCAGACTTTCTGGCCAAACCGTATACAAAATATACTCTCTCAACCAAAAGACAAAATGAATGGCATCGATTGGTTTTTCGAACACTTTCCAGATAAAACAGAGGCTATAGGAGTAGATGAGCTTGCCAAATTAATAAACACGTTAAAACAAAGATCAGACGAAAGTCTTATGCGAATGATCGAAGAGGCCGAAAAGACTCTGTCAATTAAAAACCCGGAGAAACCTGTGATCGTTAATGAGAGTCAATTACATCAAATGGCTCATAGCGATTTAATTGAAATAGGTTCGCACACCCAAAGGCACATTAGATTAGTAAGAGGACTTCCGGAAAAAACATATTTTGACGAGATCGTAGGAAGTAAAAAACAGCTTGAAGAAATAATCGAAAAACCAATTCATCTATTTTGTTATCCTAACGGTGATTTTTGTGAGGATTCCGTTAAGCTTGTATCACAACACTATCAAGCTGCAGTCACAACACGAAAAGGAATAAATAATTTTGACATGAATATTTATACATTAAACAGATTCGGAGTACATCAAGATATCAGCAACAATACTAGAAAATTTTTAGCGAGAATTTCAGGAGTCTAAATTGAATAAATGCAAAAAATAAAATTAACAAAGACGGCGAAAAATTATAGGTAATGATCTCGAAATTTTGACTTTAAAGGTTCAATGTATGTTAAACACTGAATAAAATCAAACATATTATCGGGTAGAGAAAACCTAGGTAACGCATATAAGTTTGATTTATTATTGACCGAACCAGCAATAGCAGAAACGGCACCAATCATGTCACCATTTGATAGAAAAGCTTGCTCTCTTATATCAAACTCAGACTCTTTACCAGAAGGATAAGCAAAAACCTTAGAGTATACAGGTAGCATTTTTTTAATTCTCTCTATTGAGCCTGAAATTTCCTCGGCATATTCACACTCATTTAACATAGAAAGAATTCTGTGAGTTTTAGAATGTGCAGCAATTCTATGGCCTGACTCCGTAAATTTCAAAAGTTGTGACCACGATCCTCCTCTGAATTTTTCTGGAGCTTTATTAGGTTTTAAGATTCCTGCAGCATTGTACAAATCTCCTATCCAAGCATAGATATGAGTCTGATCTAATTTTTTTAACTTAGCGATTAATTTTTGACGAGTTTTTTTTATTTCTTTTTTTAGAGAAATCTGATACCCGGATCCATTTGGCAATTTAACTACAATATTGTTTTTTTTACTTTCTTCAAGTATGTATCTAACTTGGTCATCCCATAGCCAGGATTTTTGATCAATTAAATCTGTCGACACAAAACAGGTTAACGGGATTTTATATTTAGAGAAGATTGGTGCTATCACTTCAAATTGGTCGCTAAAACCATCATCGACAGTAAAAACGACTGTTTTATGGGGAAGTGGGCTATTTTGACGCAAATTTTCTACTAACTCATCTAATGAAATTGTTTGATAATTGTTTTCTATTAAATATTCACAATATTTATGAATCAAAGAAATTTGCCGAATATCGGGATTATTGTTGGTATCAACAATTCGATGAAGCATAAATATAGGAACAAAATCCCCCACAAACTTGCATAACCTGTCATAAGGCAGGGTAGCAATAATAAATTTTAGAAATCTTAGTTTCAATATATTCTCGGTATTCAAATAAACTAATTTAATTACTTCTGTTGAATATTTAATTAAAGACTAATGGTAACTATTCAGCGTAATTCAGAAAATCCCACCAACAAATTCAGGTAGTTTTCCTTCAAAGATTAAATTCATTGCATGACTTGAGCTTACACCATGCTTTCGACAAGTCCATAAATAACCTCGAGCTCGGCAAAATATTTCAGCGCCTTCCATATTCCGAAAGCAGCCCGATATTTTTTGCTGAACTTTCGTTATCCGAATATCATTTTCCCTCAGATTGTTCGTAAAGGGGACATCCGGATTATCGATAAATCTTAAAACATCCGATTCATAGTGGATTAATCGTTCAAGCAAATTTCTTGCCTTGCTCCTTTTGATCCGTCCTCGTTGCCCTTTTTCTCGATGGTCTTCGGGTGAAGGGCATTCTATCTCCACTTTGTGAAGCAGTTTACGGTATCGCCTTAAATACTTCCTAGCTTCTGCTTGGCTGAGTGAATTGTCCGCATCAACAACGGCTTTATTCATCTCTTCAAGTAAACCTTTCATTTTTTCCGCTCAGCTCAGCTCTGATTGCCTTGCTCATGGGCACGGGTTAATTCTCGCAAATGATGAGCATGACACAAAGCATGTAAGCAGTCTTTATAACGATAATAAGGTTTCCAGTGACATGGCAAAGGACTCCCTTAAATTGAGGCAAAATGCCGCGGCTATCCATTGCCTCACAACTCCGTTTTTCATGAGGATAAAAATCCGTCCACCAATCATTGCTCGCACAATATAGCCAATGTCCTTTGCCGTTAATGCCGGTTTCATCTGCGTGTACTCTATTAGCCGTCATTAATGCTTCTTTGGCTATCTCGTTAAACACGGCCAAACGTTTAAAGGCCTCTTTATTAAAATTGAAAATCGTTCCCTGACTTAACGAAATATTCAATGGCTCATCAAAATATTCCTGAATTCGGTTATAGGGCAATAATTGATACTGTGACATTTAAACCGCATGGGCTTTCAAACGGCCGCCGTATTGCACCGCTTTAGTCACCCCTTTTGAAAGAGCGCTTGCCACTTTCATCCACCAGAGCCTGTGCCCGATATTCGGCGACCATCTTGGTGATCTCTATATCAAATACCTGCCTAGTTTCAAATCCGTCATCTTGATAATCATGTCCCTTTGGCAGGCTTCTTCGATCAATCTTGAGCGTTTCGACTTCATCAGGATCATCCACTGGCCTTAATGTCGTCCCTGGATGCTTCTTTTGACCACCATTGTATCATGGGTTTTTGAGACCGAATTTTTGCCCTCTAAATGGCGACCTAAGCGATAATTATTTTTTTTTTGCTTTTTACTGGCGATGCTGAGCAAATGTTTAGATCACCATGGATCAAATTGATCTTTTAAAGCTATCTTTAGAAGGTTATCATAAGCCAACCTAATTTCAGTAAAAAAACACAAAAAACGTGTCAAGCAATTCTTACCGTTTTTTTAGTAATTACACTGAATAATTACGACTAATGTAACTTTCTAGGTTTCTAGGGGTTCTTCATTACTGTAGTCAACCCCAGAGCTTGTACAAAGTCTTTTCTTGCATTTCTTAGCCTTGCCTTTTAGAACTCAAGGCAAGCCCTTTACAACGTGTGGACCGATCATATTACAAAGACTCAGTGGCATCTTTTGCCAAATGCTAATCATCAATTTATACTTCTTATTAGTATGATTCATTTGAGGAATATCCATTTTATCTGCCAACTGATAATACCAATACAATTGTTTCTGCTGTGCCCCCCACTGTTTTTTGAATCGTAATGTTCCAGCATCCTTGCTAGAACGACCAAAATCAAATACCTTGTAATCAAACTCTATTGCTGATTTTAGTATATTCCAATATAAAAACATATTCACGCCAATTTTATTGACTTTTCTCAATGTTGAAGCCCAAGGAATTTCCATAGTTCCATTATCTCCCAATAAAAATCCAGTTCCAACAGGCTCGCCATTAAGTCTCACAATCGCAATTTTAGCAGATCCCGGAAACCATTTAAAAATAGCTTTAAAAAAAGTTTTTGAATAAACAGGGGTTCCCAAATCTCTCATATTAATACTAAAAACATGATAAAAATCATCGAGTAATTCCTTTCCACCGATTTCAAATTCTACCCCTTCCCTTATAGGCCTTTTAACTTGCGCCCTTCTTTTTGTCCCTATGTTTTTCCATAATATATCCGGATCATCGGGTAGTTCTAACATCATGGTAACCTTGTCTTCTCTACATGGTAAATCTAATTGAAGCGCCTGAACGGCTCTTAGCTCGACATGTGACGAGCCTAACTCTAATCGCAACTTTTCTGATTCAGCTAGTAAATAAGTGGCTATTTCTGAATTATTTGCGATACAGCCACCGTAGTTAAAATAAGGCATTGAGACCAAGTAATCGCCAAATAGGAGACTTCTAAGTCTAATTAGGGGCAAAATTCCGATTATTTTCTCATTGCTATCTACCGCATAAATATAATGGGACTCATGTCCAAAGACTTCTTTTATTAAATGCCGCCAATTACTATAGTGATATAGGCTTGAGCCTTTTTCTTGGGCGTAGACATTCCAAGCTTTTTCGGATTCTTTTGATAATGTTAATTTTTTGATCTTCATGTGTTTATTCTTAGTTCTTAATTAAACGTACCTAGCCTCTATCTCTTGACCTTCCTTAAACATTCCCAAATGGTCCAATTTATCTTTCATCGTGGTGAAATTGAATTCGGATAATAACTTGCTTAACCTCCCTTCACATTTATCAAGATTGTTGTAGTGTCTAAACTTTGAGAACCAACTAACGTCAACTTTGGGTTGGTCTGGATCGACTTCCCATGGATGAAGATAAAAGACAAAGGATTTCAGTTTTTTGTTCATTTGGCGATAAAAATAACGAGATAACCAATAAGGGTAAAGCCTAAAATATCCCCCGCCTGCTATAGGAATTGTTTGGCCAAACGCTTTATAAATAGACAAGGGGTATTCCACCATTTTATGACCTTTTGGAGTTTGTAAAATATGGGGCTCTACCGGAGAACCATGAATCCCATAATTATCGTGATAAACGGGAAAGATACTTGAGTCGTATTTAAACCCAGCTTCGGCTAAAATATCTAGCGCCCATAGCGATTTTTTTGTGATGGAGTAACTCGCAGCACGATAACCAATGACTTCTTCTCCGATAATATCTTCCAATATTTTTTTTGATTTATCGGTTTCTTGTCTAAAAACTTCTTTCGATTGATTGTAGATCAGTTGATGGCTATAACCATGACTAGCCACTTCGTGACCTCGATTGGCTATTTCTTTAACCAGATTAGGAAATCGATCAGCTATCCAGCCGAGAATAAAATGGGTTGCTTTAACGTTATATTGATCAAATAAATCTAGAATTTTGTGGGTGTTACATTCAACTCTTGACGATATATTTTCCCACTCTGAAACATTAATTGTTTCAGATAGTGCTGCGACTTGGAAATAATCTTCTACATCGATTGATATCGCGTTTCTAATAGGTTGATTAAGAAGGTTTTCCATAATGAGGTAGATCCCAGATCCCTAGACATCATAAGTTTCGAGCGGCCTTTGCAAGTTCCATGAATTCTGAATGACTTGGGATGCTTCTTAGTGGTATCAATTTTGTATTTCAACTGATCTGAGTCGAATTATACCCTACCCTACCCTATCATCCTAGAAAAATCAGTTGAAGCGCGAGAAATAGCACGGCTAGCGCATTTTAATCCCTTGCTGCATAAGGCTTGATCTAAATTTATCA
>CAYVSL010000110.1:0-7102 GCA_964454125.1 uncultured Kangiella sp. | reverse complement strand
ATTAACAAAAATGGAATTTTATTGCAATAACCGCTTTCTCGGTCTGGCACTAACTTGCAAAACAGTGCGCCGGAGCATTACAGAGGAAGAGTGGCAAGTATCAAATATTTAATCAATGCTTTGTTGGTGGCTGTATCTATTAGTGTGGTGTCCTGGGCTAACGACTTTGTTTTTGCCTATGCGACAATTGCGGCTGGTGGCTTAGTTGGATTATTTCTGGTCGTTACTATTTTGTTTGCGTTTGAACATAAAAAAAGAAAATTAACTAATTGCGAATTTCGAACGGAAGGCGCTTAAAAGGAGAAGAGAAAAATGGAAAGTGTTGCTTATAAAAAGAATAATGTTAAAGGTATTATTGATGGTGATATGTTAGAGCGAAACTTCAACTTCATCAGTTCTGCCTTTTTCCAAGAGGATCTGGTGTTGAAAACACTCAAGGGAGAACTTCTTGGCTGTAACTTTAAACATCATATAAACAAGACCGTGTGTAAAGATATCAATCAACGATTTTGGGATGCTCCAGAACTGGAAACTCGTGGCGACGCGGTCAAAGCATATCAATTGGGTGCGTTTCATTATCGTAAACCTTTAGGTGAGTATTTCGCTGATGCTGAAGAAAGCAACAAGGTGCTCGATCGTATTTTGGGTAATTGTATTAATCCGGTAGATTACGTTGTCAATCGCCTACGAGATCACTTTCTCCTCAAGGGGATCAAAATTCGCCCCGCAGAATTCAAAGGTAAAAAAGCAGGGAAATGTACTATCCGCTCTGCCAAACCGTCTCCTGTAGGAGTGATATTACCTCATGACGATATGGCTCAATGCAAATTGGAATTACAAAATGGGTTCGAGATCCAGGGGGTTGCTGACTACCAGATACTCGGGGTTAATATATGTTTGAGTAATGAAAATCGCGGAAAATTGCGTTGTTGGAATTACAAACCGACTGATATTATTCGTGAGCATTTGGATTTGACCGATAGTGGTTATCCTTATCCGCTAGAAGTTTTAGAAGATATAGTCTCTATGGATATACCTATCAATGTTGGTGATATCTACTTTTTTGACGCGAGTAATGTACATGGTGTTTTCTCAGAACCAGAGGTCGAGGGTTACCGTACTACTATCTCTTTCTTCCTTGGTTTTATAAATGAAAATACTGTCGCTTATTGGACTTGATAGATATAGGGAAATTATGAAAATCACTCGTATTGCTGTAGTAGGTGCAGGCCTTGCTGGTACAACCATACTTAAAAAACTGGTCAGAACACTTCCGGCTCGGCTGGATACCTTTTATCAAATCGATATATTTGAATCAGCATCAAAAGTTGGTCCTGGGATAGCCTATATGGAACCTGTCGATAGTCTATTGTTGAATCGTACTACCAGCAGAATGTATGCTTGCCACAATGGCGATTTTCTTGATTGGATGAGACGTAAATCTGGGAACGACAAGACTTGTTCGAATTTGGCAAATCAATATCTGCCACGCAGTTTATTTGGTGAATACTTAAAAGAGGTATTTGCTGATAGTATTGCTGAGTCCAAACTACGAAATATTAGTGTTACCTTGCACAGGGAAAATATTACTGACTTGATCGAAGTTGAGAAAGGTTTCAAGTTGAGGCTGTTAAATTCAGAGTCACGTCAGTACCAATATTTATTTATCACCACAGGCAACGACATGTCTATCGACCACTATGGATTGATGGGTGATAAGGATTTCTATATAACACAATTTCCTATGACCCAATATGAGCCTTTATTTTCCAATGATAAAGTTAATATAGGGATTATAGGGTCGCGTTTGTGCGCAGTAGATATTGCCCACTATCTCCATCTGCGCAAACCTAGTTTGAAGTTAACAATGTTATCACGCCAAGGCAAAGTACCTCGTAGTGTGGCGCCTATGAAATTTCATGTGCTAACTTACTTTACCGAGCAGGCCATTGTTCGTTTATTGGCAGAAAATGATGGCGTGATTCGGTTAAATCAGGCTAAAGCATTATTACAACAAGAAATTGATTTACATTGTCCAGGCGTTCTTTTGGATCAGATTTTTTCTGAGCAAAACTCGCTGGAAAAAAACGACAAAGTATATCAGCGACTATATAATATTTTTGGTTCAACTAATCGAGTCTCATCGCAAATTTGGCGTTACCTGCCTGACAGGGAAAAAAAAATCTTCATGCTACGCTATTCTTCGCGCTGGATGCAGTTTCGGATAGGTGTACCAGCTCAAATAAGCGAAAAAATCGCCGCGATGGAGTCTGAGGGAATCTTGACTGTGTGTGGCTCAATACGAAACATTGAGCGAGCAGATCCAGGGTTTGTAGCTACTTTTGCCGATGGTTCTACTCGTCACTTCGATGCAATTGTAAATGCTACCGGAATAAAGCGAAAAATAGACAACCATTCATCTTTGCTGACCTGCGTTATGTTACTCAAGCGTCTGTTTGAACAACATCCATTAGGCGGTGTTTGCGTTAATCCGGAAAATTGTTCCGCTCGAGTAGATCAAAAGAATAACGACCAGCTAAAAGTGGTAGGACAATTAACTTGTGGTGAATTTTATATGGTCAATAACGTCGACATTATTAGTTGGCAGGTAAGCTTGGCTGTTGATGATGTCTGTAGGCAAATTGCTGAAAGTCATAGTCAATTGACTTTGACCGGGACTGAGTAAATAGTTGATCTATTTTGCCTACATATAGGGTTTGATATGATAGAAAACATGAAACTGACAGACATAGAGCATCATTTTATAAACGTGAATCAATTGCATAGGATCCATGTTATAGAAGCGGGTAATAGGCAGGGGCCGTGTGTGGTTTTCATGCATGGTGGCCCAGGCTCGGGGGTCAATGAAAAATTGATCAATTATCTTGATTGCGAACACTACCATGTCCTGCTGATCGATCAACGAGGCTGTGGTCTCAGTGCACCTTGCGGAGAGTTGTCAGACAATAATCTCGATGCATTGATATCCGACATAGAAGTAGTCCGACAACATTTCGGCATCGATCGTTGGAGTGTGACAGCTGGTAGTTGGGGAAGCTTATTGGCATTGTGTTATGCCATCGAACAACCAGAAAAAATTGACGCTTTGGTCTTGCGTGGATGTTTTCTCGGACGCGCTAGCGAAATCGAATGGTTGTATACTCCTGATGGCGCATCACGTTATTACCCGGACATTTGGGAAAAATTTGTCGAACAATGCCCTGCAAATGATGTTGATGGGATACTGACTTATTACCAGACCAACTTAAATAACCCAAACGAAAAAGTACGCTGGGAAGCTGCTTGCCGTTGGTTGGCATGGGCAAGCATTTCTATGGGGGACGGGAGCACTTTACTGTCAGTTGTACAGCAGGATCGTGAAGGTCTTATCGCGAAAGCAAAGATTATGTGTCATTTTATTATTAATCGTTGTTTTTTGCCAAGTGAAAACTATATTCTAACTCATTTAACTTCTGTTCAAAACATTCCCATGTGGATTATTCACGGAAGGGAAGATGTCATATGCCTACCGCTTACAGCATGGCAATTGTGCCATGAGCATGGTAATGCTAATTTGACATTTTTAGAAAAAGTAGGTCACTCGCCGGTTGATGTTGCGATGACTGACGCGTTGCGAAATTGTTTTGAGGAATTAAAAAATTTAACTTAGAAGAGCCATTCAAAATTTCTTGGTACTATTAACCTAGAAAAATCAGTTGAAGCGTGAGAAATAGCGCGATCCTGTAACGCGCCTGACGATGCGAAAAAGGGGCTCATCACCGGTAAGGTGACCATGCCATTTTTCACTAGGTCATGCACGCCGCAAGATAGCACTCTTCCCACGACTTTAACTGATGATTCTAGGATTAAATGGGGTTAACTGAAAATGGGAAAATACGCGCATTGGCAGCTATTTAATCGTTTACTTATATCTCTTGTAATAATAGTTACAAGAGGTATAATAACGTATGAGTCAATCACCGCTATTACCACAACCCATTTTTGATACTCTAGAATCGCTTGAATACAATCAACCATTGTTGCCAGATTATGTTCCAGACAATGACTTCAGGATCTCTAGGGAGTTCCTTCTTGCCTATCGCGGTAGTCCCGATACATTTCATTCCTATCGACGAGAAGCTGAACGATTTCTTCAATGGGTTTATCTTGTCGCAAAAAAAAGCTTAAAACAAATTGGACGCAAAGACATAGAAAACTATATCTATTTTTGCCAACAACCACCAGAGACATGGATCGCAACAAAAATGGTGGTTAAGTTTAAGCTTAAAGAAGGTTTAAAAAAACCAAACAGCGAGTGGCGTCCCTTTGTTATTAAAGTTCCCAAAGATGCTTTTCAAAAAGGAAAAAAGCCCCTAGTCAAAAGTTATCGACTGTCGGAACCAGCAATAAGAGCCGTTTTACGGATCTTAAGCAGCTATTTTTCTTTTCTTGAAATGGAAGATTATATTCAATCAAACCCAGTAAAAAAACTTCGCCAGAAATCCCGTTTTATTCGCAAACAGTCAAAACAAGAACCGATCCGTAGGTTAACGGAATTACAATGGGATTATCTGGTTGAAACCGCCGAGCTAATGGCAAATGACAATCCAGAGCATGAACGGACTTTGTTTATTGTATCGGCTTTGTATGGCATGTACTTAAGAATATCTGAATTAGTTGAGAGTCCGCGATGGTCACCTATGATGAAATGTTTCTTTAAAGATACCGATGGAAACTGGTGGTTTAAAACGGTAGGGAAAGGCAATAAAGAACGAGACATTACGGTGAGTAGCGATATGCTAAATGCCCTCAAACGCTATAGAAAATTCTTGGGGCTTACTGCACTCCCCAACCTTACTGATACCCACCCTCTTCTACCCAAACAAAAAGGTCGCGGCGGTTTAAGCAGTACCAGACATATACGAGATATTGTTCAGCTGTGTTTTGATGAGGCTATCTTTCGCATGAAAAAAGATGGTATGGATGATGATGTTGAGGGATTACAAATTGCGACTGTTCACTGGTTAAGACACACCGGGATCTCTGATGATGTAAAAAACCGACCAAAAGAGCATGTACGCGATGATGCTGGTCACAGCTCTAGTGCGATCACTGATCGGTACATTGACATCGAAAAAAGAGAACGTCACGCCAGTGCGAAGAAGAAGAAATTACGACCGATCCAATAAAGCCAATATTAAGGTTAGCTTCATTTACAGGTGCCGACTAAAGTCAGGAAAAGAGAAGTAATGACCAAACTTTCTATATTCACTCCGTTAGAAAAACGCTCATTTGATAATCCACCCAAAATCAAGAAAATTGATCGGGCACGCTATTTTTCAGTGACACCAAAAATTAAACAATTGGCTTTTAATAAGCTAAGAACACCGATCAACCGAGTTGGTTTCATCCTTCAGCTTGGTTACTTTCGCGCTTCTGGCAAGTTTTTTGTCGCTGAGCAATTTCGCAAGCGAGATATTCAATATGTTTGTAAATCGCTTAATATCAGTCAATCACTTTTGACTGATCGCTACAGCAAAACCTCACGTAAAAATCATCGCGAAACTATTATGGCACTTTCTGGTTGGGCGCTTCCTGACGGAACTCATGATGAGAAGTTAATCGAGCAACAAGTTGCCCCAAAAAAGGTATTAGAATCTTTAGTCGAGTACTGTTGGAATAACAAATTAGTGATCCCTTCCTACAATAAACTGACAGGTTATATTACCGATCATTTTAACCATTATGAAGAAAAACTCCTGTCTATCATAGACGACAAACTCACAGAAAAACAACAGAGCTCTATTAGTGCTTTGTTGAAGCCAAAAGATGCAAATACCCCACTAGCGCGCCCTGAAATCACGCTCCTCAGGAATATCAATCAATCACTAAGCCCTGGGGATATACAAAGAAATGTTCTTGCATTTGAAAAAGTGGAGAAGCTCCATTTAGAATATCAACCATTAACCAATTCGCTCGAATTAACTGATCGAGCGACAGAATACTTTGCGTTGTGGGTTCAAAAAGCTAAAACATTTCAACTGACCAATTTCTCGAAACCAAATAAAGCTTATCTACACCTATTTGCCTACTTAAAACATCAATATTATTTAAGAAAAGACACATTGATCGATATCTTCCTTAAGTCAACTCTTGCGACTAAATCACAGCTCAGCAAGAAACTTCAAACGATTGAAAAGAACGAACAATCTGAACGTAACTTAGCCATAAAAACCATTTCCAAATCGCGCAAAGATCTAGCCAGTTTTTCAAAGCAAGTGATAGAAAAAAAAACATCCACCTTCTTAGAAGGTGGTTTTGATTTGCCCCTTGAAGGGGCTTGATGTCAGCCCTCTTAGAAGGCTGACTGTATTATCCCAGATTTGGTTTAAATTCTAAAACTTAAGTCCGTCTTGTCTTGATTCTTCTTTTTCCTGAAATTTGACATACTTTCGTATGGTTTCTTCATCAATTCCGACTGTATCTACACAATAACCCCGTGCCCAGAAATGATTACCCCAATACGGCTTATTTTTCAAATTGGGGAACTGTCTAAATATTTGAATCGCTGTTTTTCCCTTGATAGTTCCTAACAATTTCGATATCGATTCCTTAGGTGGCACTGATACAACTAAATGCACATGATCATCCTGAATATTAAGCTCTATGATCTCACATTTCATTCTTCCACAATAAACATGAATGGTCTTATATATTTCTGTTGCGCTATTGCACCATTTAATATCCGAAAACGGTATTTTGGAACCCAAATAATATGATATTTACAGCACCAAATAACGTGCGATAATCGATTAAATCTACTCATGATATTCCTCTCGTTGAAGTTATGGGGATAAATCAACAAGATTTATCATGGGTAGATTCTTAAAACAACGGCTTAGCCATTGTCCAAGCCACCGCCTTAGGCGGTGGATATACAAGACTGATTATATCAAAAGAGCCATTAACGGAAAGTGAGAAAATCAAACGATTAGTACAACTCATTGAAGAACACTTGAAGTCTTATGATCAAAAAGAACAAGAGCGTAAATAAAGCATCCCCGGGGCAAGCCCTTTCGCTGGACGCGAAACTTCACTATCG
>CAYVSL010000109.1:0-7317 GCA_964454125.1 uncultured Kangiella sp. | reverse complement strand
TAAACCTTGGAGTATAGTCCAGAGTCAATAGATTCATCCGCTTATTATTATTTAACCTCAACTCGGGATAAGAGTAACCAGTCGCCCTCAGCCAAAATTGAACATTCGCTGGATGATTTTGGTATCCCTTACTTTGATTATAGGGTGGAATTAAGCGCTCCTTGCCGAGGTATTGTCGTTTGGGCGATGCTTAAAGAAATTGGTGTAGACGGTATGCGGGCCAGAGTCATTCGTCATAATGATATGGCAAAACATATCTCTGAATTTGCCAATCAACAGCCAAATTTGGAAGTATTGAGTAAACCCATTTTATCCATTTAAAACCATCTGGACATTCCTATCCATTTTTTTCTTTTGGCACAAAAAAACGCCACCAATGGTGACGTTTTTTGAATGATTTTTCTACAGAAATATTAACGCTTTGAGAAAGCCTACCTCTAAAACAACTTCTCTAAAACAATTATCTCTTAGAGAACTGAGGTCTCTTACGCGCTTTATGTAAACCAACTTTCTTACGTTCTACAGAACGAGCATCACGAGTCACGTAGCCCGCCGCGCGTAAAGAAGGACGAAGTTCGTTGTCAAATTCCATTAGAGCACGAGTAATACCCAAACGAATCGCACCCGCTTGACCGGTATCACCGCCACCTTTAACAGTCACATACGCGTCAAACTTTTCAACATTTTCAGTTAACTCAAGTGGCTGACGTACAACCATACGTGAAGTTTCACGACCGAAGTATTCGTCTAGCGGTTGTTGATTAACAACGATGCTACCTTTACCTGGACGTAAAAAGACTCTAGCAGTAGAGCTCTTACGACGACCTGTTCCGTAATATTGTGTATCAGCCATATTCATTCACCAACTATATGTTTAATTCTTTGGGTTGTTGTGCCTGATGCGTATGCTCAGGTCCAACAAAAATCTTTAATTTACGTAAGCATGCACGCCCAAGTGGATTGCTAGGAACCATACCTTTAACGGCTAACTGTAAAATACGCTCTGGCGCTCTTTCACGCAACTTACCAAGAGTCATACCTTTAATTCCACCCGGGAATTCTGTATGTCGGTAGTACATCTTGTCAGCCTCTTTCTTACCAGTTACAGCAATTTTCTCGGCGTTCACTACAACGATATAATCACCCGTGTCAACGTGAGGAGTAAATTCTGCTTTATGTTTGCCACGTAAACGACGGGCAATTTCTGTTGCCAAACGGCCAAGTGTTTTACCTTCTGCGTCTACAACGAACCATTCGCGTTGCACTGACTCTGGTTTTGCACTATAAGTTCTCATTCTTAGCTCCAAGTGGGCTTTAATATAAATCTGGGCTTAATTTGTCTGTTTGTTCTTTCTTGCATTCAAAAAAGAGCGCGAATATTACAGAAATACCGAGCTATTCACAACCTATTTAAGACGAAATTAGTCATTTTTATTTAAATAAAGATTATCCACCGCGAAAACATCTATTTCCTCTGGTAGGAACTGGCTCGAATTACTGATAGACAGCCGTTTTGGGGCAAAATCTCGAATGCGCGGCATTGTGCGCTATTTTGATCGAAAAAGCACCCATTTATTGAATAAATTAACAGAAATAAAAATAAGTCCTAAATTTATCAAACAAAAGACAATAAATCCTTTATTTACTGGGAAAACTGGGGTACAAAGCTATTATCCGGGACTAAGTAATAGTGCATTGAATGTCATTGCTATTAACGAAACCGGAAATGTCTATACCGGACTCAAATTAATTCAATCAAAGCATAGGAAATCTAATGGCTACTGCTAAGAAACCAAAAATAATCAAAGACCGTTACACCAAAACCCAAATTATCGCCGAAATCGCAGAATCAACAGAATTAACCAAGAAGCAAGTAGCTTCTGTCATTGATGAATTAAGCGATGTGATCGAACGTCATATTAAAAAACGCGCTTGTGGTGAATTTGTTTTACCAGGTATGTTAAAAATTTCTACCGTAAAGAAAAAAGCCACCAAAGCCAGACCAGGAGTTAATCCATTTACTGGCGAAGATACAATGTTTAAAGCAAAACCAGCTTCAATTCAAGTGAAAGTACGTCCTCTGAAAAAGCTTAAAGATATGGCTAAATAATCGCCTTGCTCTGTAGGAGCGTGCCTCTGTGCCGCGATTTTTTGCGCTTTTCAGAGGTTCGCGCCGAGTCGAGCGCTCCACCCCTTGCAACTCACCCCCTTTTAAGCCAAGTGCTCCAAAGCCAGATAATCGTGTGATTGCATTTCCTGTAGTCGACTTAAAGTCCGTTTAAATTCAAACGCTAATAGCTGCCCAATATATAACTCTTCAAGCTCCACCAAAGCAGTGATCATTAAATTGACGTGCCGTTCGTAAAACTCGTCCACTAAGCTGATAAACCGTCTTGTCGCTGCATCATCTTTGGCCTCCAACTGAGGAATTTCGCTGATCATCACCGTTTGATAACAACGCGAAAGTTCAATATAGTCGGTTTGACTTCGCGCCGTCTGGCAAATGTCTTGGAAAGAGAACCAAATAACACCTTCTGCACAACGAACCGTCTGCACTTGGCGATGCTCGATTTCAATCAGACTATTTGGCGCCACTTCTTCAGTGGCTAAATGGTCAAAACTATTATTCAAATTATCGATCGCTTCTTGATCGTGAGGACAATGAAAAATATCGGCTTGCTCTAGAGTTCTTAACCGATAATCAATGCCATTATCCAGATTAACGACTTGGCAGTGTTGTTCGATCAATTTGATGGCAGGAATAAATCGTTCTCTTTGAAGTCCATTCCAATAGAGACGCTCTGGTGGAATATTAGAAGTTGCTACCAAGCTAACGCCACGGGCAAACAATGCTTCAAACAACCCAGCTAAAATCATCGCATCAGTGATATCTTTGACGAAAAATTCATCGAAGCAAATCACTTTGGTTTGAGAGGCCAAATCATCGGCAATCAACAATAACGGATTTTGCTGTCCTTTAAATTCGATTAATTGCTCATGAGTTTGGTGCATAAAGCGGTGAAAATGCAAACGCACTTTATTTTTGATCGGCAATAGATCAAAAAACATATCCATTAAATAGGTTTTGCCTCGCCCAACACCTCCCCAAAAATAAAGCCCTTTTAGCGGTGCTTTATGGGTCGAAAGAATATTGACAAAGCGGCTTATCAGTGAGCCGGGCTTATCGGCAGCTATCAATCGATGAAATAAATCGTCCAATCGTTCGACAGCTTGCAATTGACAAGGATCTTCTGAGTATTCATCGGTTTGAGTGTCAATCAGGTATTTTTGTTTGGGCGAGAGAAAAGATTGTGTCATATTCATCGATAAGCTAATGATTTTTCAACAAGAGTTGTTGACTGACAAAGGATTCAATATTTGAGCGTAATTCAACTAATTTGCCATGAAAAAAATGACTGGTTTCTGGCATTTTAATTAATTTGGCAGGCGGAAGGAAGTCATCGCTCCATTTTGCAACCTGCTCGGCATCGACCAATTCATCATCGATCCCTTGAATAACTAACCAAGGAGACTTTGGCCGACTAAACCCCGTAAATTCGATTCTGCCAATAGGTGGTGCAATGCTGACTAGTAGAGTGGGCTTTAATTCGCTCGCCTGCAAGCAGGTAATGTAAGCGCCAAAAGAAAACCCACAGAGGATCAGTTTTCGGTTGGGGTATTGTTGTTTTACCCAGTCGACCACGGCTTTTAAATCATCTTGTTCGCCGTTACCATTAGCATATTCACCCTCGCTTTCACCGACCCCACGAAAATTAAAACGAATACTAACAATACCTAGCCCAGCTAACGCGCGTGAGGCCGTATATATCACTTTATTTCCCATCGCCCCCCCATGTTGAGGATGGGGATGGCAACACACCGCAATATAAGTCTGATTGACAATTTCACTACGGTTGTCAATAACGGCTTCCAGCTTGCCAACAGCGCCAACAAGTTCGATTTTTTCAGATTGAAATTTCATATTTCTTATGACATTTATTATTCTTACTATTTAACCGTGGTAAGACCCAATATATGCCAATCTTGCATCCCGCCACGATACCACTTGATTTTATCGGCTGGATATCCAAACTTAAGTAAGGTTTTGATGTTCTTGGGCGATTGACCACACCACATTCCGTTGCAAAACATGACTAAGGTTTTCGCTTTTGAAAAATCAGACAGATCATCTTCGACAATCACACCAAACTGTTCAGTTAAAATTTCAGCAATTGACAAGGCATTGCCACCAGCTGTTAGCGATAACTCAGTCCAAGGAATATTAATAGAACCGGGTATAGTACCTTTTTTGACCCAGCTGGGCGTTCTAGAATCAATCACCAAAATCGATTGATCACCATGACTCACCTTTTGCAGATATTCAATCATTTCTAGTTCAGCAATAGTTTCAACACCAGTTGCTAACTTTATTGGTCTTATGCAAAACGGAGGACAATCTCTAGAAGTGATCGCATAGTCACTGGCAATTGTATTCTTGTTGTTCTGATTGCGTTGAATAACAACGGTTTTGCCCTGGTGCTTCACTGTTACGCTGGCTATGTCCGCAGTAATGCCCACTTTTAGTTTTTCGCCAGCAGCACTTGCCAGACTAAATATTATTAGTGCAAATGATATCATTACTATTGTACTGTTTTTCATTTCATTCTCCTATTTGGTTTTGGTAACGCATGATTATTGATAAACAATGAGACTATAGAACAATTGGCGAAGTATTGAAATGATCTGAAGGCCTTCTAACCCAAAACTACTGACGATACCCCTGTAAAAAATCCCCAAGAGAACTGAGAGCAGTAATGAGCGTTTCTTTATGGGGCAAAAAGACCAATCTAAAATGGTCCGGTTGCTGCCAATTAAAACCTCTGCCATGAACCAACAACACTTTTTTCTGCTTCAGGAAGTCGAATACAAATTGTTCGTCATCGGTAATGTTGAATTTTTTAATATCCATTTTGGGAAAAAGATACATGGCTCCTTTCGGTTTAACACAACTTAACCCTGGAATTTGCTGAATGAGTTGATAACTTTGATTCATTTGCTCCCACAATCGACCACCAGGTTTGATCAGTTCATTAATACTCTGGTAGCCGCCAAGTGCCGTTTGTACCGCGTGTTGCATAGGAACATTGGCACACAAACGCATCGACGACAACATATTTAGACCTTCAATGTAATCATCGGCATCGTTTTTTTGACCGGACAATATCATCCAACCAACCCGAAAACCGGCTACTCGATAATTTTTTGACAGTCCGCTAAAGGTAATACAAAAAACATCATCGCACAACGAGGCTATCGGGATATGGGTCGCATTGTCATATAAAACTTTGTCATAAATCTCATCGCTATAAATGATCAGATCATGTTCTCTGGCAAGTGAAATGATTGATTCGAGGATTTCTTTAGGATAAACAGCTCCAGTCGGATTATTAGGATTAATCAATACGATTGCACGGGTTTTATCGGTCATTTTATCTTTCATATCCTGAATATCAGGCAACCACCCTGCCCCCTCATCGCATAAATAATGAACAGGGTTTCCCGATGCAAGTTTTACTGAAGCAGTCCAAAGCGGATAATCGGGACTGGGGATTAACACCTCATCATTCGAATTTAACAAAGCCTGCATTGACAAAGTAATTAGTTCACTCACCCCATTGCCGAGATAGACATCATCAATTGAAATATTGGTCAATCCCAAAGTCTGATAGTATTGATGAACAGCAACCTTTGCAGAATATATACCGTTCGAATCACAATAACCTTGTGCCGAAGGCAGATTACGGATCACATCTTTTAGAATATCATCGGGCGCTTCAAAACCGAAGGCTGCCGGATTGCCAATATTTAACTTGAGGATCTTGTGGCCTTCATCTTCTAGTAGTTTGGCCTCATCAAGGACGGGACCACGAATATCATAGCAAATGCCATGAAGTTTGGATGAGCGTTTTATCAGGTTCATTTTATAAGGATATTGGCTTGACTAAGTTAAATAGACGTTAATAGTAACCTTCATTTTTTACTAATACTTTTTAGGGATAAGGTTAGCCATAATTCGAGTAGTTTATAATCGAACCATGTCAGTTCGCCGTTTAAGAACTGAAAATGGAGAGTTCCTAAAAAAAGCGACGGTCTTCTTTGCCAAAGAAACAAAGTAAAATATTGGTTTATAGCCCAACATAAGAAGACTTGGCCAATCGGCTTAATATGCCGAGTTTTGGGCGTTCACCGTAGCGGTTATTATAGTTTTCAACAACGTCAGACCAATAGGCTTAACGATCCATTACATGAAGAAATGCTAGAATGCGTTAAAAAGATAGTTATCAAGAGTTTACGGCTGCCGACGGGTAAAAAAGGCAATGTGACCTGATCAGATTCACTGCCACGTCCATCATCTTTGATGTCTAGAATCTTAATTGCTGCAAAAAAACCATCAATATTTTGTATTACAGCAATTTGATTAAGTTTTGGTCTTCGTACTCTCGATGAACCATCATAAAGTCTTGCGTCATTAATATCGAAGATAGATTGCCGGTCCTTTACAACTGAAACTGTTCTAATACTCTGAGGGTCATTGTAAATCTGTATATTTATATCACTTGATTTTGCAAATTCTAATTCGAAACCTAATTGGTCTTGTCCAATAAAATAGTGTCCGTTGTTATTTGAATAATCAAAAGTTACAGTACCTTTTACCGCAGGTGATACATACTTTTCAGCAACAGATATAAACTTTTATTCCGCAAAATATTTGGCTATTTTAAATGGGTTTTCGCCTATTGGAGGTATAGGAAGTACGGGCTCATCTAGTAATTCACGTAACAACTCCTCATAACAACTTTCATATAAAGATTTATTTTCAATAACTAACATAAAGCCTCCTGCCTAAAAAGGTTGGTGTTTTTTTAGTTGCACTATTATTTTTGATAACAGGTACTACCCAGTTTTTATTTAAATCAGACATCATTTCTGCCGTCATAATTTATTTTTCATAGCCTACACCACTATTTTCATCATTGGCTTTTTTAACGTAGTTTTCTGAGCAAATGCTAACTATTCTGTTTGATTCAGATAAGCCTCTCTCCATAAATGAAGCGATATCTTGTCCTAGTTTCAAATTCCAACGATCTAATAAAATATTAAGACCGTTAGAACGCAACCTTGTAGCAAGAAATCCATTTACCGTAGTCGCTCGCAAAGGAGAAAACAGGAAAAACGAGTAACAGAAATGTAAAGTACAGCTTATGTCGAGTAGACATTGATGTCTCCTTTAATTTTATTATTTATAAACGTAAGGAA
>CAYVSL010000108.1:0-7659 GCA_964454125.1 uncultured Kangiella sp. | reverse complement strand
TTAAATAATAATAAGCGGATGAATCTATTGACTCTGGACTATACTCCAAGGTTTATACTCATGAGCATTGGAGAAAGAGATGCCGATATTATCAATTGGGAAACTGGCTAAAACCTGTGCTGTAAAGGTCGATACTGTGCGTTATTACGAACGTGTGGGTTTACTCTCGCCACGAGAGCGTACAGATTCAGGATACAGAGTTTATGATGCTAAGAGTGTGAACCAGCTTCGTTTCATTCGCAGAGCACAAAACCTAGGCTTCACTTTGGAAGAAATTAAAGCATTACTTTTATTGAGTGAGAGTAGTGATGCCGATTGTGGAGATATACGAGATCGTGCTACGGAAAAAATGTTAGAAATTGAAAAGAAGATAAGTGATCTTAATAGAATGAAAGATAGCCTTGCCGAGCTTGCAGAATATTGTCCCGGCAAAGGTAAGCCACTTGCAGAATGCGGAATACTGGATCATTTTTATAAGGAAGAAAAAGGAAAAACATTATGAAGAAATGGTTATTAATTTTTGGTGCGATTATTTTTATGTCTGGTAATGCTATTGCCTCAGATGTGCAATACAATATGCGAATAGAGGGTATTACCTGCTCATTTTGTGTGGCTACTTCTGCAAAAGCCTTAAAGAATCTTGAGGGTGTCAAAGAAGTTAGTTCCGATTTAGAAAAAGGAATAATAAAAGTGTGTGCGAATGAGGCGGTAAAATTTACAGACGAACAACTCACGAAACTATTTACTAAAAAAGGATTTAGTTATCGAAGCATGGAAAAGCAAGAAAGCTGTGATCCCGTATGACAGAATTAAAATCAACAATTACCTGCCCCAAATGCAGTAAAAGCAAAACAGAAGAAATGCCAACAACGAGTTGTCAGTATTTTTATGAATGTATTTTTTGTGGTGAATTACTAAAACCTAAGCAAGGTGATTGCTGTGTGTATTGTTCCTATGCCGATGTGCCGTGCCCACCAATACAAGAACAAAAAGGAGGTTGCTGTGGTTAATCAAATAAAAAAACCAAGAAAGTGGGGTGTTTTAATCTTATTCACATCAAGTGCAACCTTACTCTGTTGTGCTCTCCCTATTTTATTGGTTAGCCTTGGAATGGGCGCAGCGGTAGCGTCACTTTATGGTGATTACCTGCCTTGGCTTCGCTGGTTTGGATTGCATGAAGGGATAACTTTTGGTGTTACAGCCGTTATTTTAATCATTGCGGGTTGGTTCTTGTACAAGCCCGGTAGAACCTGTCCAACTGATCCAGAATATGCCAAAGCATGTCATACCGCTCATAAATGGAATAGTCGTTTCTTCTGGGGAGCTATCCTTATTTGGTGCATAGGCGCATTCGCCGCTTTCGTATTACCTTTGTTTGTGTAACTTTATTTATCGTTAAGCTATCCGAAAATCAGCTTGAGGCTTAAGCTCTTTGAGTTTGTCTTTATGTGCCTCATCCATCGGCAAAGCGACTAAAGCGCCGGGAAGGTCTTGCCCAGAATAAGAGAAAATTTGAAACTCATTATCAATATGGTTTTTTAAGCCTTGGGCGATTAATTTCCGTAATGCGCCCTCTGGGAGCCAGATTTAAACGAAGGGCCGGGTCCTAGATTTTTTCTCTGTGAAAAAAGTAAAAATGAGATCGTTTTGGTATTGTTTCAGGGATCGATTTTCATTATGTTACCATACCATTAAAGGTTAAAAAATAAGAATAAATCTCCGTGCAAAAACGAATTAATTCATTAGATTTTTTACGAGGCATTGCTGTCCTTGGAATTCTCATTATCAATATTGAGAGTTTTGCGTATCCTATACAATTCAGCCCTTATCTTTACGGATTTACCTCTGAGTTAGATACAACCATTCGATATTGGGTATATTATCTTGCACAAGGTAAATTTTTTACTATGTTCGTGGTGTTGTTCGGTGTCAGCTCTTATTTGATGCTTGAACGTCTTCAAGATAAACACAAGAATATAGATGTTTTTAATATTTATACGCGCCGATTACTCATATTGTTTGTCTTTGGTGTCATTCACACCTATTTTATCTGGTCTGGCGATATTCTTCATCACTATGCAGTTTGCGCGCTACTTTTACTTCCAGTAAGAAATTTTACAATGCGGGGCCTTAGTCTATTCATATTCGCGATATTACTAATTATTTTTGGAGGGATCTATGAAAAAGCTCAGGAAAGGCAACTGCAAAAAAGGGCCTATCAACAAGCCGTGATTATTGACGAGCAAGATCGAACGAATATGCAACAAAGAGCAATTTGGCGCTGGGAAGCTAAATTAGAGAAAAAATCTACCGAACGCTATGCAGATAAAGAAAAAATCAAGAAAGGCGGTTACATTAACATACTGAAGAGTAATTGGAGCGATATAAAGCTCTATAAGGGCGATCTATTTTTCAAAAGTATTATTTTCGACAGCTTAATGCTAATGGCAGTAGGGGCACTGCTTTATAGATTAGGTATATTTACTGACTATCATTCAGTACCTTTTTACTGGCTGATCACATTTGTTTTTTTGGGTTTAGGATTATGGATGGGCTATATCAAATATCAGTGGTGGAGTTATCAATATCTAAATCCAATAACGGAAGTGCATCTCGAATTAATAAAAAAAATGGCTTCCTATATTCAAGGTATATCTTATTTACTTTTTTTTAATGGAATATATCAAGCTATCCCGAGCATTCGTAAATTAGAAGTGATTAATCAGGTGGGTAAAATGGCATTGACCAGTTATATATTTCATTCTATCATCTGCGCTTTAATATTTTATGGATACGGACTAAATTACCATAATGAATTAAGTAGAAGCGAGTTAATTTGGTTAGTGATTGGTATTTGGTTCATCAATATTACGTTCTGCTATTTATGGTTACGATACAACAAGCAAGGACCTTTGGAGTTTATTTGGAGAAAATTGTCTTACTAGAGTTTAGAGTGAGCTAGTATGACAAAATTAGATATTAATATCTGACTATTACAATGGGTTAATTTAATCAATTTTAAAGTTTTCAAGAATGAGATATGAACATTAAACGAAATCACAAAGGAACATGACATTGTGGAACAATAGAATTCGAATTTGATGAAATACCAATCCATGATGGCGTTAACCATCCAGCAGACAGGTAGGTATTATAATAATCAAAGTAGTATTGGCGATTGAATAATTGTGGAGTAGAATTAATCAATTCTAACTTCCATTCTGGTAGACAAAAAAATTAACCAAAAGAATTAAGTAATCGAATTGAAAAGGCATGAGAAATGGGTGAACTGATAGATCAAAGAATGAAAAATTACTATGCAAAGCGCGCTCCTGTTTATGACAAGGTTTATAGTTATCCTGAAAGGCAGAAGGATCTTCGATATTTAGAAGGGTATATTTCAGGTGTATTTGAGGGGCTAGAAGTTTTAGAAATCGCTGCGGGTACAGGGTATTGGACTCAATTTATAAATTCTAAGGCAAAATCGATTTTAGCGACTGACGCAACAAAAGAAGCACTTAAGCAGATAAGATTACGACCAAATTGTGAAAACTTGCCAACTAAGGTTCTAGACGCTTATTCGTTGTCCAAGTTGAATAAGCGATTTAATGGACTGTTCTCTGGATTATGGCTTTCGCACATACCTAAGCAAAAACTAAACGTATTTTTTAACGAACTCGACAAAGTGCTTTCGCTAAATGCTAAGGTCGTATTTATTGATAACTCTATTGCTCAATGCAACAGGTTACCTATTTCTTCCACCGATGAATTTGGAAATACCTATCAAAAAAGGATGCTAGATGATGGTTCTAAGCATAAAATTTTAAAAAATTTTCCGAATGCCGACGAGCTTTTGAACGCAACAAGAAAACATGGATCTAATCAACGATTTGAGGAATTGGAAAACTACTGGATTTTCGAATATGAAAAAAAATAACCGCTTATTATTTTAGTGCCCGCTATTGGCCGAATCGAAAATGAAGAGAAAAAATAGGGTTCGTTTTTCAAAATCAAACTCTTAGCTAAAGTGGATAGATTATGTATACTATTAAATATAATAAGAAGTATCATATAGCTCATCCCTGAACTCTAGCTTCATTGTTTTCTGATTTTAACAATTTCCTCTTTTCCAATACCCAATGATTGTAAAAATATTTGATGCTCATCGGGTTCCATTTTTTCGAAATTTTGATGCCAATTAACCATGTCTTCATCAGAAAATCCTGATGCTTTCATAATTTCGACCCAACGCTTTTTAGTAACCATGTTTTTCTCCAATATTTCAGGTTGTTGTAATAGCGCCACAATGGCGCTTTGTTGTTTGCGTAAATCTAATATATTTTGCTCTAATTTTTCAAATTGGGTTTTTAATACTTCTGATTGGCAAATGTTATTATCGTGCTCAAGTAGAGACGTTATTTCTGCTACAGGAATTCCAAAAGAGCGAAATCGGATGATATCTTTCAGTCGGACAAGTTCTTTTTTACCATACCATCGGTAGCCATTTTCTGAACGCAGTGTCGGCTTTAATAAACCTTCACGCTCATAATAAAGAATGGTTGCACGAGATATTTTACAAGCTTTGGCTAATTTAGTAATGGTTAACATGATAATACCTTTTTATGACTAGGCTATTCTCAACCCTGAACCTATAGACGGGTCAAGCAGGTTAAGTATAATATTTAATCAATTAAAAGGTAAAGTGTACTTGCAGGTGCTTGCTGATAATTTAAGGGTAATAGAAAGTGAGTTGCTAGCAGTGGCAAGACTTTTATGCCAAAGAATTCACCAATCAATACGGTACACAAAATTAAAGCACCGATGTTTTTCGAGCATGGCGCAAATGACGCACGAGATCCTGTGGTGGAATCCGATGCTATGGTTAAAGCGCTAAGGGCAAGAAAAATAGGTGTCAAATATTTACGTTTCCCTGATGAAGGTCACAGGATCAGCAAACTGAAAAACCGTGTTATTTTTTACCATGAACTGGCGATATTTTTGGAGCAACACCTTTAAACCTAGAATAATCAGGCAGCCCCTAATTTTAACCCGTTGGTATGATCGCCTTTTTTAGGGAATTTGAAAGAGCGTTGAGACTCTTTTTTATTTCCATTGAGATGCAGGATTAAGTCCTTTTCTACATCAACACGATTAATTTTTATTCCGGTAATATTTCTTTTGATGAATGGATTAAGGATCTCAATTTTGGACGTTTCATTAGAAAATCTTAGATACTGTTTGATTGCAATTTGAATATCGTTTTTTAAAAATTCCAACTGCATGGTTCTTGAAGAGATATGCGGATTTTCTATGTTAGCAACGGGGAAAAGGTATTCGTTTTTTTTGTTATATGCTTTTTGATGCGTGTTAATTGATGAAAGGTCCAGCTCTGGTTGTTTTATCTTAGAAAATTGCTGAGTTTTAATTTGTACCAACTGACGAACTCGCATCAATTGTATTCTTAGATCTAGGATCAGTTGGATTGGAATATTAAGAGTAAACTTAACGCTGCCATCATTTTTTCGAATGTTAATTCGATTTTTCTTGATATTAATATCAGTCACTTTTAAGTTGACAACTTCTCTCAATTTGAGTTTGCCTACAACAATCAGTTCAGCCATTAATAAACTGGTTCCTTGCAAATGATTGAGAACGGCCTTGCAATGCCATTCACCAAAACGATCAATTAATCCTCGTCGGCTTTTTATTTGAATATATTGAATTTTGCCCATTTCGATCTGCAAAAAATCCTTGTAAAGAAATTCTATAGCAATCAGTGCATTTGTCTGAATTGCAGAATCATAATTATGCTCGGTCGCTAGGCTCGATAAGAAAGACTCCACATCCGATTGATTTAGATTCATCGGATGTTGTTCATTATGAAAGCGGATAAATCGTAATATCCAATTAATGCGATTATTGATATCAACTTCAGAGAGGTGTTTTTGTTGGGCTTGCGTTCGAATCCGCTCAATTAGTTTTCTTGCTTGCATTTCAGCAGTATTTTCTTGAATTAGCCTGTTTAGCGATAACATGTGATTTACCTTAATGGGTACTGAAAGTAACATTCTCTTGCAAAACAACTAACTAAGAGTATAACTACTAATTGTACGAGTAGCTTTAATGCTACTTATATAAGTAGTGATTGTCAAGTTTTAGCAAGCTCCCCGTTTTATCAAGATCTTAAATGGGGGAGCATTTGGTGGATTATCAGAGATATAGCTCGTAAATTGTTGAAAGTAGAAAAATAGGTTATCAGTCATTTGTGCGAGATCACTTACTGGACCTATGCGATATTTCTTAAGGATCTTACTGAAATTCTCTATTTGTGACTGAGTCTTTTTACTAGCCGAAAAATAATAATTAGCTAACTATATGTTTTTATTGAAATTTAAATATTCATCTATATTAGATTAAGTTAATGTAGGTAATGTGAACATTTTGAGTCGCTTGTGATTAAAGTTGATCAACGTATTCTACTTACCAAGCGACAAGGACGATGCGGGATAAAAAGGAATAACGAGATAGGATGCTCGTATCATGGAACTGATAAATAAGGATATTGCAGGGAGCGACTTTTTCATTGGATGAAAAAACGGATATGGGCGATTTATCGCCCGTTTCTTATAAACGCCACGGATGTCGTTGGATAACAAGGAATATTGAGGCAGGGATCTCAAATCATGGAACTGATAAAATAGGGATATAGCAGGGAGCAATGCTTTCATTGGATGAAAGAAACGGATACGGGCGATTTTATCGCCCTTTCTTTTTTGTCTCGTAGGCACCCACGGCAACCGCACGAATGGTCAGATCAGTTTAATATAGGCGCAAGAACCTTCTCTGCATAATCAATATCCAACGCTGCTTTATAACGTTTTCCTTTCATTCCTCTCTTATGAGTCGTTTCTTTCTTAAGTAAATTCAATGCTAAATGCCTGACAACTGCAAAATTCTCTGCGCATTATTTTTTTGTGATTCTTAATTGGCATCCCATCGCATCTATTGTGACAATGCTACCTTTAATATCAAGCAGCTCTAAAAGTGCTGGAATAGCGGTAATTTCATTGGATTTTTCGGCTGTTTTTATTTGACCTAATACCACGCCATTACCGCTCGCAAATGCACTAACCATGTGAATGGCAGATTTCCGAGAATTTTTATCAAACGAGTGTCTGAGTGTTTTTCCATCAATGGCAATGACTTCACCTCGAGTGACTGACGATAGACTATTCATCCAGCTAATGAAGCTTGATTGGAATTCACTGGGGTCAAGAGATGACATGACACGAGCAATCGTGTCATCGACTGGTATTCCATTGGACAGTAAGCCCTTATCTTGTAACCATTTCTTGTGAGTTAACCCAAATTCTTCAATATCAGACCAACCATCAGCACCAGCAACGACGCCACATATACATAAAATGATGATGTCTATTAATGAATGTTCAATTTTGCCTGCTTGGCGTTTGTCTTTGATCGATGAGAAATGGGATTGCATTGAGAGAGACATGAATTTTTATTCGTTAAGGTGCGGTTTTAGTATTTGATCACACCTTTAAGAATTGTAAAGGGGGTTTTCGTGATACTCGCCCTGCCTAATGGGGCACGGCAAACGCATGAATGGTCAGATCAGTCATAATATCGGCAATAATACTT
>CAYVSL010000107.1:0-8159 GCA_964454125.1 uncultured Kangiella sp. | reverse complement strand
GGGGACCTGCCGATTATGAGTCGGATGCTCTAACCAACTGAGCTAAGGGCCCTATTAGATAAAATATCTGATATAGGTAAAACAGGCTCAGCCAAAGGATCAGCTAAGCGGAACGAGAGTCTACGGAAAAACCCCCATCCAATCAATAGCTAACCAGTTAAAATTAGCCATTGAAAGCGAATAATTGTAGAAATGGCTTATCTAAACCAATATCAATAATCTCGTCTAAACTCAATAGCCTTTCTTGTTTCACGCACTATCAAATTTAAAACATGATGTGGAACAATGGTTTGTTTTCAATTAGGATACCGTTGCACTCTTTCCACGACTTCAACGGATTATTCTAGGTTTAAACTTAGATAAGTTTTGCTGAACAATTTGAACTTGGGATAAATAGTCAATTTTTTCTTAAGTAAGTACTCGCTATCGCTAAAATTGGTGAAGCGGTTGGTTTACCATGCTGCCAATCAAGCCCCTCAACCCCACTACCAGCAATGTCGATATGCACGTAAGCAATGGGGTTTTGACTGCTCAATGAGTGCTCATCTAGGCCCGAGGCCAAGGATAAAAATGCCATTGGAAATTGATGTCCTCTTGGCACCGAAACCGAAGAGCCGTTATTGGATGAAAGTACATCATCTGCCTTAGTCTTAGAAGCTATCATTTTCCAGTCTTCTCTGCGTGAACGACTGATCTGACAAGGATCCCCCCACAACTCGCCAGATTCGGCAATCGCTTCTTCAACTTTTTGTTTTCTGGCGGTGCCATTGGCCACTAGTATAGTATATGGGCCTACCGCTAACAGCGCGTGCCCGGTGAGCGTTGCAATGGTAAACAATTCCGGATTGATTTCACTGCTGGCCTGCTGACGAAATTGAGATAACGAATCCACCATCGCCAAGCGACCTTCAGCATCGGTATTACCCACCCGGATCCGCTTTCCAGAATGACCCGTAATGATTTCATCGGCGACATAGGCATCAACACCTACCGAATTTCTTACAGCGGCTATTTTTGCAACCACTTTAATACCTTTAGGTTTAAGCAAACTGAGAGTTTTCATAAATCCTGCAACTGCCGCACCACCCCCTTTATCACGACTCATTCCGGCCATGTGACCACCAACCTTAATATCAGCGCCGCCGGTATCATAAGTCACCGCTTTTCCTACCAACATCAGCGTCTTTTTAATTGGTCCCGCTCCTTGGTATTCGAGTTCAATAATACGTGGATGATGACGTGGCACCATATAAGATGCTCTTGCGACTGCTGCAAAAACAGGAAAATCCTGTTCGATTTGCTGCTTATCGGCAATCATGTTAATTTTGATTGCGCCATTGCTAAGAGCATCAACGCAATAATCAGCAAAACCAATTGGCGCCATTCTTTCAGGTTCGGTACCACATAAATCACGAGCCAGCCTTCGACCCGCTTCGGTCGCCGATAAATAGTCGATATCGACTTTGTTTTGAGGATCAAATAAACCAATCGACTGAATGGGCTCCAATTCATTTTCTTTCCCACATTCGCGAGCTTCCAATGGCTGCCACAAGCCTTGGCAGGCACCTAAATAAGCGGTTTCCAGAGCAAATCGATAGTCCGTCCCAGAGGGCACCTGAGCAACAATGATCGCCGGATTAATCGCCCCAGCTTCTTTTGCCATTTGTACGCCAGACTTGGCTGCATCACTGAAATTACGTACATCGTCATAATCTTTATTCAATTTCCCAGTCGCCGCATGGATTAATCGTCCGCCACAAACATCATCACAATGAATAAAGGTATTTTGTTCACCGATTCGTTTATCAACTTGCTTAGCCTTTTTCAGCGCCCGGTTAATCGGCTCAAATCCATCAATATGGGCTTCAGCGGATACCAGTACCACAGCATCATATTGGCTACTTGATGATAAAATATCATCTAAATTTTTAATTCTTTTGGGAGCAGGATGAGCCATTGCTATTCCTTGAGTTAGAGTTAATGGTAACTATTTAAGTAATCAAGTCCACCGGTAATCGCTGCTACTTGGGCGTTGATACAATCTTCATCACTAACCTTTGGGCTATCTGGATAAACTTCGGTGGTGGTAACCCATTGGGCATCGCTAAAACCAGTGCATAGGCCCAAAGATTTTGTCGCATAATTGATTACTCCGGGCTGTGTAAGCATTTCACCAATAATTTTACCATCTTTATCCGCTTCAGCGATATGGGTGACTTTTTTAACTGACTCAATCATCGCATACTGAAAATCAGGCACCGGTCGCTCTGTATCGCCAACTAGATAAAATCCATCGGGTATTTTCCAAACGGTCATTTGCTTTGCATCACGAGCCGCTAACGCGGGTAAGAAAGTGGTGTTGTCAGTATCCGTGGTTTCATGTAGATCAAAATGTGCGGTTATCTCGCCTCCATTCATACCATTTTTTTTAGTCATTTTGATAGCCAACATGAAAGCCGCGGATTCTTCAGCAGGGCTATCGGGGTAAAAAGAACGATTAGGATCAACCGCATTTGAATTCCAGCGATTGATGGTTTCATATCCCCACGGACTGATACAAGGCGCAATCATAAAATTAAAATATTGTTTGTAATTGACTGCTTGTTGCTCAACAAATCGGAGCGCGCCATGTACTCCACTGGTTTCATAACCGTGAACGCCTCCGGTAATTAAAATATTTCTTTTTGTTTTATCCCACTCTTGAGTTTTTAACAAGTAGAGAGGATATTTTTCAGGTGCATAAGACAGTGCACCATATTGTTCAACATCGAATGACTCCTTAAGTAATTTTATCCGTGTCACCACATCAACCATATAGCTTCGCTGTATGGTTTGTTGGGCTAACCAAGCAGCTTTTTCTGCTGCACCCCATTTTTGTTTATTAATCATGTAGATATCATTTACCTTCATTTTATTATTGTTCTCGGTACTTTTTACATCTTTCAACTAATTTTTCTAGGTTCAAGGAGCCGCCTATATATTTACTGGAAGTTAATCATCACCGGTTAACTGCTGTACTACCCACTGCTGCAATTGCGGTAGCCCGATACCTCCGGACATTCTGCCCTTTTCCTCACCGTTTAAAAATAAACTTAGGGTTGGGATCGAACGGATATTAAAATCGATACCCGTCTGCTGATTAGCCTCAGTATCCACTTTTAGTAATCGCAGTTGATTTCCAACCCGCTTGGCAAATTCATTATAAATAGGCGTGAAAGATTGGCACGGACCACACCAAGGAGCCCAAAAATCGATCAGTACCGGCAAACCTGAGTTTTCGATGTGTTTGATCAATAAAATAGAATTTACCGCAATGGGTGTGCCTGAAAATAATTTTTGATGGCATTTTCCGCAGCCTGGAGTAGCGTCTAATTGATCTACTTGGAATTGGTTAATCGTGCCGCATTCACCGCAAACCAACTTCATTTTATCACTCATTTTTATTCCTTTTCTGCCAATTATTTTCGTTGGATGGCCGCTCAATCTAAAACTAGTGGAAAGATTTTTTCCACTAGAATGATCTAAAAACTCAAGTGTTTTTTGTGGATTTTTAAACGGTGATCTTCATTGTAATAATGAAGACCTTCATTGGAGATCTCAATTCTCCACGATGGTCCGTTATTGTGCTCGAATCCGGCAATGATAAAGACTCACTTTAACCATTGATTATGCTATAAAGTAAGCTTATGATAAATCAGTAAAAAGTTAAAAAATAGATATTCTTCTCATTTTTTACCGGTTTAAATAGTAAATTGCCAATTTGTTGTACTTTCATATTTAATTTAAATGGTATTTTGGCATCCAAATACCGATTAAAACAATGTCAATTAATAAAACAAGGGAGAGCCAAATTGAATAAAATGCTCATCAGAATTTTTTCAGTGATAATCCTACCTTTAATGGCCTTTAGCTCGACAACGTGTGCAGTCGAAACTTTATCCGACCATTTATTAGTCAAACCTTATCAAGGTTCAAAAATCCGCCATAAAAATGTCCAAGAATTTGACGAGTACAGCGCTTTTTCTGGAATGGATCAAAATGGAGAAAAGCCCATTGCAATGGAGCTTAAAGGCAAAGTCAGTAAACTAATCTACTCAAACCCTAAAGAAAGATCTATTTTTGAAGTTTTCCAGAACTACCAAATGGCGCTACAAAAGGGTGGCGCAAAAATCATCTATCAATGTAATCAAAAAAAATACGAATGCGCCAAACGTTATGCTGGCCCTATTTTTCAAAAATTGAGTGATATCCATTCCATTACCAACTTGGTGGGGCGTTATTTATTAGCCAAAATAGAAAATTCCAAGGATACCGCTTATATTGCTATAGCCGTTGGTGAACAGTTTACTGATATCCATATTATTGAAATAACTAAAATGGATAAAGACATGGTGACTCTCGATGCCAACGCATTAGGAAGTGGTCTGGATTCGGACGGCTATGTGGTTGTTCATGGTATTTATTTTGAAACCAATAAAGCCACAGTGCAGGATAAATCGAAGCCCGCTTTGGCGCAGGTAGCCAAATTACTTAACGCACGGGCCGAGATGAAAATTTATATCGTTGGCCACACTGATATGCAGGGCGATTTTGAAAACAATCTTGATTTGTCTAAAAAACGAGCCAACTCAGTGCTTGAAATACTGGCCACTGAATATGGGATCGAGCCCTTTCGAATGGATGCTCAAGGACTTGGCCCGTTGGCACCTGAGGCGAGCAATAAAAATGAAAAAGGACGTAGCAAAAACCGGCGCGTCGTAATGGTGGTTCGTTAAACGGATCATGCACAATCACTAACCCTTTTCGCAAGCATCGATTTATATTCTATATTCCATGATTCCTTATTGCGATTGTTGTACTATGGCAGCCACTTATTGAGCTGTTATCCGTTTTCCATGAAAAAATATCTATTAATCACAACCGCTGCTCTACTGTCCTTTTATTTTAGCGGGCTTGCCACTGATCTAGTTCAGTTTTTCAAAGATGATCAGGGCCATACCAATTGGCAATATCTGGCAAATTGGTCCAGCGGGATTCTAATCATCTTGTTGTCTATTTCTGTGACAGTGTTATTTTTTAGTCGATTGTCCAAACAAAAAGCGAATACTGAGCTAGAGACCATTAAAAATGACCTTGAAATTCGAGTGAAAGAACGCACAGCCACACTAGATAAATCAAATGAGTTGTTGAAAGAAGAGGTTGGACGTCACTTGGCCACCACAGATAGACTGCATGTTTCTGAGCACTATATCAACAGCATTCTCAAATCAATGCCTTCAATGCTGGTTGGACTCAATCCACAGGGTAAAATTACTCAATGGAATAAAAAAGCCGAACAATACACTGGTGTTGCCCAACAAGATGCGTTAGGAAATGATTTGTGGGAGGCTTATCCGTTAATCACCGTTAGTCGAGCTCAATTTGAAGAAGCCTTGACTCAGCAATCCCCCACTACTATCAGACAAAGCCAACGGGGTCTTTTCCATTTTGATATTACCATCTACCCTTTACATTCCTCCGGAGAATCAGGAGTAGTGCTATTGATCGATGATGTTTCGCAACAAGTCAAATCAGAGAACCAGTTAATTCAGAGAGATAGGATATCTTCCATGGGTGAGCTCGCTTCCTCAATGGCGCACGATATGAATACCCCCCTTCAAGGCATGCTTAACGATATTAAATTGATAGAATCAAAAATACTACTTTTGAATTCACACAATACCGATCAAAATCAAACAGGCGAGATTAAGAATAGTTTAGCGGACGCAATGGTTAAAGGACGACAAGCCGGAGCCATTATCGATAATTTACTGGATTTTGCCAGCTCACAACAAGCCGATAAACAAGCGGCCGTTATGACTCAAGTCATGGACCACTCTATCGAATTGGCCAAAAGCGTATTATCGTTACCTCAAGGGATGAACTTTAGTGACGTCAGCATTGAAAAAGAATATGACAAAAAACTACCCAAAGTCAGCTGCCATATTTCCGAGATTCAACAGGTTTTTCTCAGTCTATTGCGACACTGTTTCCACGCCATAGGAAAAGTAGAAAAAGAAAATTTTGTCCCCACTATTCGAATAAGAATTCTTGAAGGTTACGATTCTTTATGGTTAAAAATTTCCCACAATGGAATTGGATTAACTAGCGATGAACAACAATCTATTTTTGAACCTTATTTTAGTACTCAGCCACTCGATTCAGAAGACGATGCTGACAAACGCTTATCGTTTTCTCACTTTATAGTCACCGAACATCATAGCGGTCAAATGGCGGTGACATCCGATATTAATTTGGGCACGACTTTTCATATGCAATTTAGTTAGTACCCAATCAGTCAACTATAAGACTTAGCCATTCAGATAATTAACCATATCCATTGTGTTTGATTTAAAGCCTCTATTGTCTTAGATCAACTAATATTAAATGGACAAAAAAGCTACTGACATAATCTATTCTGTTTTGATAGCATGCGAGCAACCACATAAGTTGCTGCTTGTTTCAGAGTCGCAACGCAAATCTGAGGATAAATGATGAAAACAATCATTGAACCTTTCCGCATAAAATCAGTTGAACCTTTAAGAATGACCACTGAAGCGGAGCGCGAGGCTTACTTAAAAGCTGCAAACTACAATCTGTTTTCACTCAAATCAGACGATGTTCTGATTGATATGCTAACTGACTCAGGTACTTCAGCCATGAGTACTAATCAGTGGGCAGGCATTCAACAGGGCGATGAGAGCTACGCGGGCTCACCCTCATTCTACCGTTTTGAAGCGGCGGTGAAGGAGTTAGTCAATTTTAAACACATCATCCCCACTCATCAGGGTCGAGCGGCTGAGAAAATATTATTCTCAATTGTCGGTGAAAAAGGCAAAATAATACCCAACAATACCCATTTTGACACCACCCGAGCCAATATCGAGTCATCTAGTACAGAAGCTATTGATCTAGTGAAAAAGGAAGGATTGGATCCTCAGCTGGATCATCCCTTTAAAGGAGATATCGATCTCGATAGGCTACGTGATCTGCTGGAAACTCGCACGGATGATATACCGCTGGTTATGTTGACCATTACTAATAATTCCGGCGGTGGACAACCGGTATCCATGGCTAATATAAAAGCCACTAAAGCACTCTGTGAAGAATTTGGTAAACAACTATTTCTGGACGCTTGTCGATTTGCTGAAAACGCATATTTTATAAAAATGCGAGAACCGGGGTATGCCGACAAAACACCAAAAGAGATTGTGCAGGAGATCTTTCGTCATGCAGATGGCATGACTATGAGCGCCAAAAAAGATGCTTTGGTCAATATGGGTGGATGGCTGGCACTAAACGATGATGAGCTCGCGATGAAAGCGCGTAATGTTTTGATCTTAACCGAAGGTTTTCCAACCTACGGTGGTCTTTCCGGCCGTGATCTGGATGCGATAGCTGTGGGTCTTAAGGAGGTGATTGAAGAAGATTATCTAAATTATCGGATAACATCAACGGCCTATCTTGGTAATGCTCTGAATAAATTAGGGATACCGATCATGAAACCTGTGGGTGGCCATGCTGTATATATCGATGCAAGAGCGATGCTTCCTCATATTGGGTCGCTTGAATATCCAGGCCAAGCCCTAGCGATTGAAATGTATCGATTGGGAGGTATTAGGGCCTGTGAAATTGGCACGGTAATGTTTGGCAGACAAACCGATGGTAGCGAGCAACCGGCTGCCATGGATCTGGTTCGTATGGCGATCCCGCGACGCGTTTATACTCAAAGTCATATCGACTACTGTATTGAATGTTTAACCGAAGTAAATGCGAACAAAGACAAACTAAAGGGTGTTAAAATTAGCTGGGAGCCACCGATGTTACGACATTTTACCGCTCACTTTGACTTGAATTGATTAGTAAGAATTGGCAATCTGGGATTCTCCTTGTGTGGATCCCAACGCAAAGCTTCTCGAAATCTGTTAAATCAAGTTTTAATACCGCCTGAATCATTGGGATGACCAACCCGATATCTTCGCCAATTGGATTTCGAAATAACGCATTAAAGATTAAATCAAAACAACCCCATCTGCAGATCTACCATTTTTTTAAAGGACAAACCGATAAACCTACTTTAATCAGTTAAAAACCGTATAATTCTGTAACCTACTGAAATC
>CAYVSL010000106.1:0-8277 GCA_964454125.1 uncultured Kangiella sp. | reverse complement strand
AGTTACGCTAAAGCTGATACTAAGACGAAGATTAAAAAAATAAATTCGCCACCAGCCTTTGGATGCATTGGGTGGATTTGATATATTTTTAATCCTAGGTGCTGAAGGTATCTTTGCAGCATTTTTTGGATTATAAAGTGGACTTTTTTGATTGGTTAAGCGGACAGTTTAACAAAGCGAATGGCATTGATTTATGATTCATGTTTTTGTTTGTTTTTCTGTTAGATACGACTATTGAATCAACCAATAAAGTCTTCATGAGCGAATTTTTTAATTAAAAAATACTATCAATATTTGCTTAGGCACTTTTTGTTTTTTATCTATTATTTTATTGGTATTAGAGTAATGGATATTGACGAAATTATTTTACGATCACAAACTATTCTTGCGAGTTTATTCATAACTTGCTGAAGTTTTTTACCTATAAAATAAGTATTTTGTAATAATATAAGATATTTTAGTAAAATCTACTGGTAATAGAATCGAAAAAAGAGTATGTTACCTCATACGCTAATGACAGCGTTGTCAATTAAGCTGCGAAGCATGCAGCTACTAATTGAAGTAAATAAGCCGGATAACTCTAATTTTGCCTAACACTGAATTAGCTTATCTATCAAGAAGTATAATTATTTGAACTATTAAGGGGAAGGTTATGTCACATAAATTGTTCAGAAAAAAACTAATAGCAAGTAGTATTGCTGTTGTGCTCGGCGGTGGTTTGTCTATACCGCTGTATGCCAAGGAGGAGCCTAAATCCGATAAAGCAGAAGCTGACGAAAAGGTTGTTGTTGTAACAGGCTTTCGAGGAAGTCTTCGTGAAAATCTCAATCGAAAACGTTTTGCAAATGCGGTTGTCGATGTTATTACTGCAACCGATATTGGCAAGTTCCCTGACAAGAACATGGCAGAGTCCTTGTCTAGAGTAACAGGTATCTCAATAACTCGTGATTTTGGTGAAGGTGAAAAAATCAGTATCCGTGGGTCTGATCCTACTAAAAATCGTACCTTGTTAAACGGTCAAAATGTTGCATCAGCTGACTGGTTTGTTTTAGACGAACCAACAAGAAGTTTTAACTACACACTATTACCTTCGGAAGTTGTTGGTAGCTTGGAAGTGTACAAGTCGCCAACTGCATCCTTGGACGAAGGTTCAATTGGTGGTACAGTAATCCTCAATACCCGCAAACCATTCGATCAAGATGCTAATTCAGTATTTTTATCTGCCGAAGCGCAATACAGTGATTTGCCAGCCGAAACCGATCCACAAGTTTCAGGTATGTATTCATGGAAAAATAATGATTCTACTTTTGGGTTTTTGGCATCTTACGTAAGTCAAGAGCGCACTGTTCGTCGCGACGGATACGAAGTGTTAGGTTGGGGGAATCGTTTTAGCGTTGACGCTGATCCTCTTACACCCGCTGATCTTGATGGCGTACGGGTTCCAGGTATTTTAGGAAATGCGTATTTTATTCAGGAGCGTAAGAGAAACACTTTTACTACATCGGTACAATTTGCGCCAACTTCAGAAATTGATATGACATTGAATTATATGAATTCTAAATTAGATGCAAATAATACAAACTACAACCTTTTACACGTACCTAAATGGGGAGCGTTTACAGGCTGGCGTGGTGGTGATGCTAGCATGATTAGTAACTATGTTGTCGAAAATGGTGCATTAGTCGCTGGTACTTTTGCAGATCATGGTACCAATTCTACAGCCTATAATGTTATCGATCGTATTGCATCGAGTGAGACGGATTCAATTGAACTCGACGTGAGTTACAATACGGAAGACTTAAAGTTACACTTTCAAGTTGGTAATACTGGCGCTGAAGGTGGAACAATTCGAGATCGTTTTTATGAGTTTGGAGCCAGAACTAGTTATGACTTTGATCTTCGTGGTGGTTCTATTGACATAACTCATAATTCAAACTTCGCGCCAGGTAGCGCCGCTGATTACGGTTTGGGGTGGATTCAAGGAGCGAACAAACCACAATTTGACGATGAGAACTTCGCCCAAGTTGACTTGGAATTTCCTGTAGACATGGGGGCTATTACGGCCATCAAATTCGGCATGAAAGCTCGAGATCATGAAAAGAGACAAACATTCGATTTTCACCGTTGGCATAATACTGCTGAAAATGGTTTAGCACTTATGCAAGCGGCATATCCAAATTATGCAAGTTTAGTTCAAGGTAATACGCCATCAGATCATCAAAGTGGTTTAGGTGGGTACAGTACAGGGTATCCTTTGCTAAATACCAATTTGATGAACTCATTTGTAGATGGACTTGATATTAATATTTACGATAACTTAGATGCTGCCTTTACGGTTCAAGAAGATATTGTGGCCAGTTATATCCAAGTTGATTTCGATGGTGATAACTTCCGAGGTAACGTTGGAGTTCGTTTGGTTAATACTGATACCAATGTTTCATTTTGGAACTATTCTGGCGCTTGGTGGTTAGATAGTAATCAAAATTGTAATGGATTTAGCGATACTTGTACACGTTCATGGGATACTGATAATCGAAATGATACTGAGTTTCTTCCAAGTATTAATACCTCTTTTGATCTAAGCGAAAATGAATTATTGCGTGTAGCTATATATCGTTCTATGGCTCGCCCTGATTATGCAAGTATGTCTCCTGCCACTCGCGCAAATGAAGATACTGGAACAGCTATCACTGGCAACTCTGGCTTGAATCCTCAATTCGCAACGGCTTTTGATTTTGGATATGAAGTCTACTATGGTGATTCATCAATGTTTGGCGTTACTTATTTTTACAAGGATATTTCTTCGTATGTTAATGCCGAAGCTCGTTCAATTCAAATCTTTGACGATCAAAGTGGTACATTTGTTTCTGGTGTTGAAAATGTACTAGTCAACGGATCTGGTGGAGCGACTCAAGGTTTAGAATTTATCCTTCAACACGACTTTGACAACGGAACGGGTGTAACAGCAAACTACACTTATACTGATGCCGAAAACGACGGAGAACGCAATCTTTTTAATTCCGGAACTGGTCTAGTGAAGGGCTCGTCAGAACACATGATGAACTTAACAGGTTATTATGAAACTGACGAATTTGGCGCACGTATGATGTATAACTACCGTAGTGAATGGTATGATGGTATTAATGATTTTGGTTCGGAACAGTTTACAAAAGCATTCGGACAACTTGATGCTAGCGTAACGTGGCATGCGACTGATCTAATCGATGTTAAATTTGAAGCGGTTAATCTTACAGATGAAATCATTGAAAAGTATCATCAGGTAGAAAATCGTTTTTCTAAAAGCTATAAAAACGGTCGTCGTTTTGTTCTTGGAGCGAGTTTAAGGTTTTAATTTTATACTATTAACCAAGAAGAAAAGGGAGACGTGTTCTCCCTTTTTTTATTCTAGATTTAATAAATTATTATTTTATTAAACCTTTAGATTGTTTTAATTGAAAAACAAGTAAAAAAATCAAAGATATTTGGCTTTTTAGGCAAGAATTGTTGCCGATGATCATCAACAATTAAGGAATTCTAATTAATCCTAGAACAATCAGTTGAAGCACTCTTTCCACGACTTCAACTGATTGTTCTAGGTTAAAAGAAAATGGGGTTGATTTTTCTTCTAACTTTTAATTCATAAATAAATCAGTAAGCGCTCGATAAATGATTGGGTCACAAAAAAGGCCTTTATATTCAATTTATAGCAGGAGTAATAAATGAGTTCAATTGAAATTCTAAATTATAATGATCATAAAGAGCTGGGGCTAGTTAGCGATATGACTTATAAACATGCGAAGAATCATCATATGACTTATGTGCTTATCCATGAATTCCCACAAACGTGCATTAATTTTCCCATTGTTTTTGTAAAAGACTCTGAAACTGGCCAGTTTAAGTCCGTTGCTTTATTCGGCTTCGATATCAATGAAAATGTATTCTATACGGAAAAACAATGGAACACTACTTATATCCCAGCCAATATTAGACGCGCTCCTTTTTTAATGTCCCCTAAAGAGGGTAGTGTTACTAAATGGAGCGTATGTATAGACAGTGAGAGCTCTTGTTTATCAAAAGATAAGGGTGAACGATTGTTTAATGCTGATGGCTCTGAAACCGAGCAATTAATTTCGGTAAAAAAATTTCTTACAGATTTTATAGAAAGAGATCATTTGACGCAAGATTTTGCAAAATACCTTTCGGATAAAAACTTATTCAAAGCCAACTCTATCGCAATGAATAATAGTGATGGAAAAGACACGAAGATTAACGGGCTCTATACTATTGACGAAGACAAAATGAATGAACTTAGTAATGAAGATTTTCTAGGTCTAAAAAACAAGGGGTATTTAGGTCCAATTTATGCGCATTTAACATCACTTGGACAAATTGAAAGGATCATGATTTTACGAAATTTGTGTTGAATAAAATAAGGCAATAAATTTCTATAAGTTAAAATTTTAATTGGCGTGTGAGGCTATGATGAGCAATCAGGTTAAAAATGTATTAGTGGTGGGTGGTGGTACGTCAGGATGGATAACGGCAGCTAAGCTGGCTAAAGAGCTAAGGACAAATCACCCAACAACCATTATTATCATCTATTTAATGCCCCTCATAGCACCAGTGAGTTTGAGCTAACAGATTATTGGCTTTTAGGGATGGGAGATAAGAATAAGACTTTTTCTCATAATCTTTCAGACCAAGCGGATATTTGCGACCTCGGCTTAGCTCCAAAGAAAATAACTACGCCGGAATATGAAGGGCTGTCCAATTATGCATACCATTTGGATGCAAAGGAATTTGTACGGTTTCTAAAAGACTGGAGTATTAATAAATTGGGTGTTCAACACCTCTCTGGTACGATTGAGGTTGTCAATAAAGATGCTAGTGGGTTTATAACCTCCGTAGTCACTAAAGAACAATTTGAAATTAACGCTGACCTTTTCATCGATTGCACTGGGTTTTCTTGTTTGTTACTGGGTAAACATCTCGAAGTTCCCTTTGTTGATAAAAAAGAAATTCTATTTGTAGACAGCGCGATTGCCATCCAAGTCCCATATAAAAATACTGATGTGCCAATTGCATGTAGTACGATTTCCACTGCTCAGGAAGCTGGTTGGACGTGGGATATTGGATTACAATCAAGACGTGGGGTTGGCTATGTATATTCGGCAAACCATACAACGGATGATTGCGCAGAATCTTTATTACGAGAATATATTGGAAAGCCGGCTGATAATTTGAACAGTAACAAATTCAAAATGAAAGTAGGGCACCGAGAAAAATTTTGGTACAAAAATTGTGTGGCGGTTGGTTTTTCCGCTGGTTTTTTGGAACCATTAGAATCTACTGCGTTAATATTTGTTGAAGCGGCCGCAACAATGATTTGTGATCAATTTCCCCATCATAAGGACGCTATGCCGATTATAGAAAGGAAATTTAATAAAGCGTTTAGATATAGATTTGAGAGAGCCATTGATTTCGTTAAACTACATTATTATATTAGCAAAAGAGATGACTCTGCTTTTTGGTTAGACAATCGAGTCGCCTCAACGGCTCCAGATTCCTTATTGGAAAATCTGGAATTTTGGAAAAGTAAAGCGCCAGCGGTGTATGATTTTCCGAATATTTACGAAACATTCACCTTAGATAGTTATCAATGGATACTATATGGTCTAAATTACCCAACTAATTTGACTCTCAGTCAATCAAAATATCGTGACGAAAAACGTGTAGCTGTAGAATTTAGAAGAGTTCAGCAAGCGGCTAAAAATATGGTTCAAAATCTTCCGGAGCATCGTGAATTGATAAATAAAATATTAAAATATGGTCTTGCGAAAGTTTAAGTGGTTATTAAGCAACTCCCTTTGAAAGGCCGCTGAAGATCAACGGTTTTATTTTTATTTTAATCCTGCTATTCTACAGCTAACCCACAATCTGCCGCGTTAGGCGGATTATTTATAATAGTCGGTGTTGATGAATTTTTTTTAGCTTTAATCATTAGGATAAAAGAACGGAAGAGTCATCAAATACCCATTTTTAACAAGTGAAATAAAATGCCAGAATTTGTTCCAGTCAATAGTTCCTCCCATGCTAATGTCAAAGTAAAAGAAGATGTTTGTTTCTCGCATGCTAAAACACAACATATTGCTCCACTAGTGATTCATGAATTCGCTCGTGCAGCACATGACTATCCTATTGTTTTTGTAAAAGACCGGGAAGCCGGTCAGTTTAGATGTGTCGCCTTGCTGGGACTAAAACTAGGAGAAAACGTATTTTACGATGAAAAACGGTGGCAAGCGGACTATGTACCCGATTCGTTAAAGGGATATCCATTCGTACTGGCGGCTGATCAAAAAGTTGAAGACCAACAAATTTTATATTTTGACCAAGGATCTGAGCGTGTTAATGAAAAAGAGGGTGTGGCGCTTTTCAATGATAAAGGTGAGGCTACGGATTTCACAACGAATATGGGCAATTTTTTGAGTGATCTCATGTTCAAGCAACAACAAACTCAAGCCTTTATTAAGGTTCTTTTAGATGAGTCATTAATTGTTGCGCAAACGTTGGAAGTGACCTTACAAGGGCAGGATAAGTTTAAGGTCGAGGGCCTTTATTTGTTTGATGAAAAAGCGTTCAATGAGCTAGCCGATAAGAAATTTTTGGAACTTAAGAAGAAAGGCTTTTTAGCACCTATTTACGCGGCATTACTATCAATGTCTCGTGTTGCCACTTTAGTCCGCAAAGCGAATAAATTGTCAAAATAAGTGATTTTTTAAATGCTGTTATGCTAAATTTTTTACTTAGATTAGGATCAATATGTAGATGAATGCGACCATCAACGATGTAGCAAAACATGCTGGCGTTTCAATAAAAACTGTCTCCAGAGTGATCAATAACGAACCAGCGGTTCGGCAGTCAACATTTGATAAAGTTCAAGCATCGGTTAAGGAGCTTAACTATCGTCCTAACAGTTCAGCCAGAAGCCTTGCTGGTACTCGGTCTTACACTATTGGGTTTATATACGATAATCCGAATGCCTATTATGTGATTGATATGCAAAATGGTATTTTGTCAGGATGTCGAAATAACCATTTTGAATTGCTGATTCATCCCTGTAATCATCAAGCTTTTAATCTAGAAAAAGAACTCACCAATTTAATCAATCATTCTAGAATCGCTGGTGTCGTATTGACTCCCCCATTTTCTGAAATGCCCGGTGTTTCGAAAATGCTTGATCAAATGAAGTTGCCTTATGTTCGGATTATTTCCGGTAGAGAGGGTGATAAAACTAGAGGTTCCTGTATTTTGGTGAATGACCACCGTGCAGCATTTATCAATACTCAGCATTTAATCGAGCTTGGACATCGAGATATTGGCTTTTTATGCGGTGGTAAAGAACATGGTTCAACTGGTGAGCGTTTGGAGGGCTATCAAAGTGCTTTGATCGAAAATGGCATAAAACCTAGAAAACGATTGGTGGTGGAAGGTGAGTATTCTTTTGATTCCGGTGTACAAGGGGCGAAAAAATTATTATCAAAAAAAAATCGACCGACTGCTATTTTTGCCAGCAATGATGAAATGGCTGCCGGTGCGTTATTTGCTGCCCGATTGATGGGGATTGCTATCCCTGAAGAGTTATCTATCGTTGGATTTGAGGATAGTCCATTTTCCAGACAGACTTGGCCTAAACTAACCACGGCCCATCAACCGAATGAAACAATTGCTCAACAGGCCGTTAATTTATTGATCGCCAAAATTCAGGGACGAACAAACGAGTATATTCAAGACAAAAAACTGTTGCGAAGCTTCAGCCCTGAGCTAGTGATCCGCGATTCTACAGGGCAGGCACATAGCTCCAACCCAAAATAAATATCTGTAAAGTTTTGGTTTTAATGAGGGCTTGTACTATACCGAGATACCCTAAAAGCCGCTAATAATCGATTAAATGGAAGCAATTTAAAATAACGACAAATTAATTTGAACTATCAGCAATTTGCTCTGTCTGAGTCATTAGAATGCAAATTTCTCTTTCGGTTGTTAGTTAGGCAATCGGATGTCGTTAGGAGCTACCCCTTTATTGGCTCTATACGGCGATTTTCCGATAAAGTTGAGCCACCATTATGGTGGCTTTTTTTTGCCTCCATGTAAAGACAGAGGACAGCGTTTGTCGTGAATGCTGCTATTGAGATAAGCTGCATAACAACTATTTTGGGGAGGATAGCTGCAAACCTAATTGTACGCCTCGCCATCGGGCAAAATACATCCCCCCTAGTA
>CAYVSL010000105.1:0-8327 GCA_964454125.1 uncultured Kangiella sp. | reverse complement strand
ATCAAGATGCTTTTGCACCAGATTTGATCACAATAAAATATTTCATGGCTCAATTTTTTAGAAGTTGATGAAAAAATACATGATTTTTCTAGGTTTAAGTTGAGGTATCACAGGTCTAAATAAAGGATAACTAGTGGATCCGTAAAATAAATTGATATTTAAGCCAATAATTCAATGATATTTTGTGAGAGCTACTTGTTTGCAACCTTTGCCTGCTGTACAATCCCGCCCGTCTTGGCATAGCTGAATTAGTGATTGGCTAGGCTTCACTTAAAGAAATATTAGATTTTGGAGTAAATAAATGTCACTAAGCGTAGAAGCAAAATCAAAAATCGTTAGCGAATATGGTCGTGGAGAAGGTGATACAGGTTCTCCAGAAGTACAGGTCGCTTTGTATAGCCACCAGATTAACCATCTGCAAGGGCATTTCAAAGAGCATCTCCATGATCATCATTCTCGTCGAGGATTGTTAAGAATGGTTGCTCAACGTCGTAAATTGTTAGATTACTTAAAGAGAAAGGATGTCACTCGATATACATCTCTTATTGGCAAACTAGGTCTACGTCGTTAGAAAAAATCTTTTAAAAAAGGGGCCTTGAGCCCCTTTTTTGTTATAGTGCGGTACGGCTAATCAATTTGGTCGTATTATCTTGGAAAAATGAGTTGAATCACACTTTCTACTCGTTCTTCCAAGTATTCAAGTCTAGGTTATTCTATTGAGGTTTTCGTAAAAGACATCAACTGAATAAGCTAGGCATCAGTTAAATACTAGTTAAATTAAATATTAGATAAGTTAAATACTAAAAAGGAAATTATATGAATCCTATCAAAAAATCATTTAAGTACGGAAATAGAACCGTTACTTTAGCAACCGGCGAAATTGCCAGACAAGCTTCAGGTTGTGTAATTATTGACGTTGAAGGTACCACTGTACTCGTTTCAACGGTAGGCAAAAAAGAAATGCGTGAAGGGCAGAGCTTTTTTCCACTAACGGTTAATTATCAGGAAAAACGTTACGCTGCCGGTAAAATCCCGAGTGGTTTTATTAAACGTGAGAATCGCCCTTCTGATGGTGAAACCTTGACCGCTCGCTTAATTGATCGTCCTTTGCGTCCGTTATTTCCAAAAGGATTTATGAATGAAGTACAAATCGTTTGTACGGTTATTTCAATTAATCCTCAAGTTGACCCTCAGTTGGTTGCTCTATTGGGGGCGTCTGCGTCTTTATCTGTTTCCGGCCTTCCTTTTGGTGGTCCGGTAGGGGCTGCAAGAGTCGGCTATAAAAATGGTGAATACATTCTTAACGGCAGTATTGATGAAATGGCTGATTCTGAATTAGATTTAGCCGTTGCCGGTACTGAAAATGCTGTACTAATGGTTGAATCGGAAGCAAAAGAGCTATCTGAATCAGTGATGTTGGGCGCAGTAATGTTCGGTTTTGCAGAAATGCAGGTTGCTATAAAAGCCATTAATGAATTTGCTGCTGAAGTGAATACACCTAAATGGGATTGGAAGGCACCAGAAGAAAATATGGCGGTTACCGCTCAGGTCGAAGCAAACGCGAAAGAAGCGATTACCGGCGCATACGCGATTGCCGATAAAATGGCTCGTCAAGATAAACTCGCTGAAATCAAAGAAGCAACGGTTGCAGCTCTAGTTACTGACGCTGAAGACGCGCCTTCAATCGAAGAGGTTAAGGGCGCTTTTTCTAAAACTGAAAAATCAGTCGTCCGTTCTCGCATCATCGCCGGAGAGAATCGAATTGATGGTCGTGAACACGATATGGTTCGTGCGCTTTATATTCGCACTGGTGTTTTGCCTAGGACTCATGGTTCGGCGTTATTTACTCGTGGTGAAACACAAGCATTGGTGGTTGTTACTCTTGGAACTGAACGTGATGGTCAAATCGTTGATGGTTTGTTTGGTGAATCGAAAGAAACCTTTATGCTTCATTACAACTTTCCTCCTTACTGTGTGGGTGAAGCTGGATTTATGGGCGCACCTAAGCGTCGAGAAATTGGCCATGGTAAGTTAGCTAAGCGCGGTATGCAGGCGGTTATTCCTTCGAAAGAAGACTTCCCGTACACGATCCGTGTTGTGTCTGAAATCACGGAATCAAATGGTTCAAGTTCTATGGCATCTGTCTGTGGTACTAGTCTGGCATTAATGGACGCCGGTATTCCTACTAAAGCGTCTGTCGCCGGTATCGCTATGGGGCTTGTCAAAGAGGGCGATAATTACGTGGTTCTTTCTGATATTTTAGGTGACGAAGATCATTTGGGTGATATGGATTTTAAAGTGGCGGGTACAGAAGCCGGTATCACCGCTTTACAAATGGATATTAAAATTGAAGGCATTAATCAAGAAATCATGGAAAAAGCTTTGCACCAAGCTAAAGGCGGTCGATTGCACATTCTTAAGACTATGAATGAAGCAATTGCTAAACCAAACGAAGATATTTCTGAGTATGCACCAAGAATTACTTTGGTCAAAATTGATCCTCAAAAAATCGGTGATGTGATTGGTAAAGGTGGTTCTACCATTCGTGCATTAACTGAAGAAACGGGTGCAACCATTGAAATTGAAGAAGATGGTACCGTTAAAATTGCGGCAGTAGAAAAAGCCTCAGCTGATTTGGCAATCCAACGAATCAAAGAATTGACCGAAGATGTTGAAGCGGGTAAAACTTATAACGGCAAGGTTGTTAAAATTGCTGATTTTGGTGCCTTTGTTGAATTTATGGGTAATAAAACGGGTCTATTGCATATCTCTCAAATCGCTCATGAACGGGTTAACAAGGTTGCTGACTATTTAAAAGTTGGTCAGGATTTAGATGTGAAAGTACTTGAGGTTGACCGTCAAGGTCGAATTCGTCTAAGCCGCAAAGTGTTGCTTGATCCACCTGCGCCTAAGGAAGAAGCGCCAGCGGGTGAAGCTGTAGCTGAAACACCAGCTGCTGATATTACAGGAAGTAGCGATAAATCTGAAGATTAGTGACTGATTTAGAAATTAAAAAAACCGCGTTTATCGCGGTTTTTTTTATAGAGGTGAACTGTATGTTACAGAAAGGAAAAATCTAGCTACAAACTAAATTTTCAAAGGATTCAAGAGTGGAGCGACAACCCATTTGTTGTAACTCCTGCAATCTTGTTTTATATTTTTCACAAAATGCTCTTCTCATTGATTCGTCTTGCGCGATAGTGCGGCTTATATCCGTTAACCAACCAGTGAGTCCGCCGCATTGTTCATCTTGATCGAGTAAAGTCGTATTTTGTTTGGCTAAAAGGTTACCTAGAAAATGATCGGTTTCGTTTTGTGAGTTTCCACCTGTAAGAAGTTTATTTCGGTAAGCTAACCCTCTACGGAGCGTTTCTTTGTCAACATCGTAAGAAACGTCACGTAAATCATGAGATCCTTCAAAGGTGATAAAATCAACAGAATTTTTTGGTTGAAATTGGCTGATTCGCATTTTTCCCTTGTGATCGAACCATTGAAAGTAGGTTGTCATTTTTGAGATTACAATTGGTTGATTTTCTTTTGTTAGAGCCGACACTTCCGATTTATCTTTATCTTCAAACAGGCTTGCAAAGAAACCTATCAGTTGATAATGACCTATCGCTAAACCTAAAGTAAAAACCAGAATAAATGCGATAGTCAAATCACTCTTGTTTTTGCCTGAGATTTCATGTTTCATTGGTTGTACCTACTAAATATTACTAATGACGCTAATGATAACTCATAAATAAACATTGTGCTTTATTCTAGGTTTAACCTATCATAGGATTGTCAAGTAGTCATTTATCACTTTATTTGTGCTTGTTTTCCACACTAAATCTTTCTGCCTGCTCTATTTATCATCATTTTTTTGTTGCCATATACAAAATACACTTTAAGATGTTTTTCTCTTGATATGCTTTCTTGCTATAAAAAATAGAAGCCATCTTTTTATGTTATCCGGTTAGGATTGTTTCCAACAATAATTACTAGCCTTTGTTATTCAATTTATAAATATTTTCTTTTAACACTTGCAGGCTATTTTGCTGCAAATTGAGTTTGCCTTTTATCTTTTTCCAATTTCGGACAGTGGCAATATTTTTTCCTAGTAATTGAGCCAATTCTGGATCTGTTAGCGCTAATTCTTTTTGGAGCTTTTTTACATGGTAAGCGGTCACACCGCGAGAAATATTTATTTTTCGCCGGGGTTTAGAGGTAGCGGCTTTTATCGTTGACCGATTTTTCGGTTGATGGTGTGATTGCGGTTTAACTGACGGTTTTGAACGGGGTGCTTCTAAATTCGAATGTTCTAAATTAATTCCAAAAATATCCGATAAGTCGCCCGACAACTGAGGTTTTTGGCGAGAGCTCGATGGGATTTTGACTTGGGAAGAGATCAGTTCTTTGTGATCTACGTCGCGTAGCAAAAATAATAACTCTGGCGAGTGATCTAAACGGGCCCCTATTCCATAGAGTGCTGCGGTTACATGTTTGCACATGGTTGCCCAGTCGGGACAGTCACAATCTAAATCAATATCTTCCGCTAGGGGAAATAAACCGGCCTTACCATTAGTGACGGTTTGCATGACGCTTTCCGACAGCTTACCCTGCAGTAATTCCAACATGGAACTTACGCCACCCGCGCACTTTTTGCGTATGTTTTGCCAAAGGTTTTGGGGAAGCGGCTTAATTATAATTTTGATTTTGTAAATTTCAGAACCGCTCACCATGGCGTCAACCCGTCCCTTTTTAATTTCCAAATGGCAGACTGATCCATTACGTACATATGTACGACCACGAGGTAAACGATTGTCATAGTCGCTAAAAGTTTCCAAGTGATCACACCAAGCTTTTCCCCAAAAAGATTTGGCAATGATGCGGCCTGTTTTTTCAATAGGTTGGATGTTTTTACCTTTTTTTTGTAGTCGATTCATTTGCTTTTTGGCATTGGCGTGACGCTTGGCTACAGAGACGTAAGGGGGCCAGTAGGACATAGATGTTTTCTCTTATTATTTCAGTCGTTAACTTATTTTTCCAAGATAAAAATCTTAATCCCCGCGGGGTACTCTTCCCAAAAGGAGCGAAGGGAGAGCGATCCTATTTTTGGATCATCGGGGGGCGTAGTTTTACTTTTTGACGCTACATGACAGCTCGGTTGATATCGAGACTGACTAAGTCAAGTAATTCTTCATCATTCATTTCGGTTAATTTTATTTCCGAACTTCCTTCCAGCAATTCATTTGCCATCGCTGCTTTTTCACTAATGATAGCATCAATTTTTTCTTCAATGGTACCAAGGCATACAAATTTATGCACTAGGACATTGTTTTTTTGGCCGATACGAAAGGCGCGATCGGTCGCTTGATTTTCAACCGCTGGGTTCCACCAGCGGTCGAAATGGATCACGTGTGAAGCCTGCGTTAAGGTTAATCCGGTGCCACCCGCCTTGATGGAAAGCACAAAAAATGGTGGGCCATCATCAGTTTGGAATTGTTCGACCATTTGTTGACGCTTTTTGGCGGAGCTCCCACCGTGTAACACCAATCCTTTGCGGCCAAAACGTTCGGCCAGAAAATCGGCGATGGGGTGGCACATCTCCCGATATTGGGTAAACAGCAATACTTTTTCCTGGCGTGCGTTTACGGCTTCACAAATTTCAGCCAAACGAGCAAATTTGCCGCTTTTATATGGCGAATAATCACTGTCAGATAAATGCTGTGACGGATGATTACAAATCTGTTTAAAGCGAGTTAAAAAGGCAAGGATCAGGCCTCGCCGCTTCATACCTTCTTCGTTTTGAAGTGCCCATTTAAGTTCATCGACCGATTTTTGATATAAAGCGGCTTGTTCTTTAACTAGGCCACAATAAGCATAGACCTCGGTTTTATCGGGTAAATCGGCAATAATACTTTTGTCGGTTTTCATGCGCCTTAGAATATAAGGTTGTACTAAATTGCGGAGTGGGGCATATTGTTCGGTTGACCGCTTTTCGAGGGATTTAGCAAAGGATTTAAAACGAGCGGCTTTGCCAAGCAGTCCCGGATTAATAAAATCGAATAATGACCAAAGATCGGACAGCCTGTTTTCTACCGGTGTACCCGTTAAAACAACTTTTGATTGGGCACTTAATTTTTTGACTGCTTTGGTTTGTTGTGCACCGGGATTTTTGATGGCTTGGGCTTCATCTAATACGACGAGTTGCCAATCGACGGCCTGAAGCCAAGTTTGACGTAACAACATGCCGTATGTGGTGATCACCAGATCGACGTCAGCGATACCGTTTTTTTCAGATAAAGCTTTTAATGGTATCTTGCTTGTCATCGATGGGTGTGCAAAAGTGATACTAAGTGAGGGAGCAAATTTTGTTAATTCATTCTTCCAATTACCCATTAACGAGGTTGGAAGTACTAATAAAGATGGGAGTTTAGCTTTGTTTTTCTTGAGGATCAAAAGGAGTGAAATAATTTGAATGGTTTTCCCAAGCCCCATATCATCGGCTAAGCAAGCACCTAATCCCAGCTGGTTCAAATACCATAACCAGTTGACCCCAATTTGCTGGTAAGGACGTAATGTCGCTTTTAGTAAGTTCTTGGGAAGGGTTGATCGAAGGTTTTCCGGCTGACGGATGTTTTTCAAAAGGGAAGATAATTTTTCGTCCGCCTGAATAAACGCCCAATCTTCAGAGTCGCTATCGCTTCCAGCATCTGAAAGATCTGAGGATGCGCCAGCAAGTAGTCTCATTCCTTCGGCAAAAGATAATTCTCCTGAATTTGCTCTAGCTTTTAACGCTTGCATTTGAGACATAGCCTGCTCTAATTTTTCTTTGTTAACCTCTATCCATTGGCCTTTTAGCAGCACCAGTCCCTCATTTGATGCCAGTAAATCAGACCATTCCTGCTGATTTAATTTTTGCTCTCCAAGTGCCACATGAACATCAAATTGGAGCATTGAACTGGCATCGAGAGTTTGCTGTAAATTGCTGCTCAAGGTCGCACCTATTTGAGCCCTAGGCCGTTTTTTCCACCAGTTTGGCAGGCGGATCACAATACCACTTTGTTCAAACAAAGGGACTTCTTTCAAAAATTGGTAAGCTTGCTCAGCACGCCAAGCGAGCGGGTGATAGACATCGCCTGATTCGACCAATGACTTTATCAATGAGCTGGATTTGGATGCTAAATCAATCGGCGAAAGTAAATGAATTAGTTTGGTACGGTTTTCCGCGCCGCTATATTCCTGCATGGCTTTTGCTAGCGGTAAATGTTGGCTTTTGCTGCCGTTATAACTGGCTGAGTAAGTCGCCATAAATGCAAAGGGATAGTCCGCATCATTTTTATTTTCCGCTAGATGAAAACATACCCGCCCCGCTTGGTGCCAATGGGGAGCATAGATTTTTAAAAAATCAACTAAATTTTTAAATTTTTTGTTGACCGTAAAGCATAGCTGTTCATCTAATTCTCGCCAGTGGTTTTGCAAAACTTCTAGCGTTAAATACTCCGCACCTTGCATCGGCGGAGAGCCACTGATCAGACTTTCTGCCTTTATTCGGTCCAATGGACCAATGGGCGTTAATTTTTCTCCAGGCTTGGCCTGAAAAGCGTAACAGCGAATAGTCATATAGTGACTAGCTAGCTCAAACCAAAAATGGAAAGTAGCAGGTAGTAAGGTTCCATTGGACAAAGTCGCCAGCGCCAATAAGCCTTCAGGGATATTGTGTTTCAAGAACAGTTTAGTGATAGTGGGAGAAACTAATTTATCGGCTTCAGCTTGTTCATTGATGAAACATCGAATTTTTCCAGAAGGTAGCAACCCAAGCGCGTGATTCATGATTATCAAATTTTCAATGTTCTAAAACTCTTAATATCATATGTCCAAACATCCTGTTTTAAAGGGTGCGGAGAACTCACCAGTGCTATGACTAAGGTTTTTTTAGGTTGGATTATAGAGCCTCAAAGAATCTTTAAGTTATCTTTGGGCTAGCGGATGATTTGACCTCGATCACAATCTTATTATCGCCTTTTTCTAAAATCAAGTCTTTTCTAATTTCCTATTAAGTTCAAAGCTAACCCAAATCCACCTCAATCCTCAAAATAAAACCAAATTAAAGTTGTACAAAACGAAACCATTCTATATACTGCGCGTCCCAAATCGGCTAAAGACCGTTTTGAGACGTCTCTGAAAAGGCTCTGTGGCACAGTTTATATAGGGTGTCATAAACAACCGACCTAATTTTGGTCGATAAGAATTTTAATCCGCATTTCCTAATTGAATAGGGAAGGGCGGTTTTTAACTGTTTATTAATTAACTTTGGAGTTTCTTTGCTATGGCTAAGCAGC
>CAYVSL010000104.1:0-8381 GCA_964454125.1 uncultured Kangiella sp. | reverse complement strand
ATGGTAAAAAAACTCAAAAACCGCCTTTTGTACTATGGGAAATCGGGAAATAACATGAAGTCGATCGAGTCGATACAGCGGAAAAAGCAATTACCGCAATAATTGACGGACATTTTTCCATTGGTATGATCATTCAAGATTCAGAAGACGGCCATGCTTTTAGTTTTATGGATGCAACCGATATTGAATTTTTTGAATATATTTCACATCGACATCAACAATACCATAATCATCATCAATTTTATGAGATCTGTTCGGTTTTGGCCAACAAGCTTAATCCCATGCTTGCGTGCGCTGCCGATGAACAGCAATTGCATGCAGCTATCATATTTTTACATTTAACTCAAAAAGTTGAGCCTAACGCCGCTGCGGAGCTGAACATTCAGCAATGTATTATTGCCTCTGGACTCCTTTCAAGAATGTCCGGCTGGTCAGCCGCTGCCGAACTTTGTATTCAAGCCATGGAATTTCATGACGGTACAGGCGTGCCCAAAGGCTTAAAAGGTGGCGATATTCCGGCCGCCGCTCAAGTATTGACATTATCATTTGATTTTGCCTTTCAGATCTTGGCCGTGCCGGGACAAAGTTATAAACAGGCTCTATTTGCAGCGGTCAAAAATATTAATAGTAAAAAAAATAGCCGTTATAAAGAGAAGTTGATTCAACGATTTAATCATCTGATTAAGACTGAATACCTTACTACTAAGATGTTTTAACTTAGAATAATGCCATAGAAGGGATGATTTAAAAAAATCTCATTTAATTAACCCTATTTTGACGCTTGCTACGTTTGTAATATTTGAAAGACGTTTGATTCGAAATAAGAATCGAAATAATTCAAATAAACAAACTAGGAGAACGCCATGTCAAAATTTGCATCATTAATATTAGCGGTATCTTTTTCATTCTTTTTATTTGTTGGAATGACATATTTGATAAAACCAAAGGCTTTGGATATAGGAGGTACTGAGCCGCGTTCGCCGATTACGATTACCTTTAAAGTCATTGATGAAAAACCCGATAGAATTAAAAGAATTATACCTCAGCCAGTCGTTCAGCCTAAACCTGAACTTGTTACCACCCCAGCAGGTAGAGCGGAGCCTTCGAGAAATGATTTTCATATTGATCGGGTTGCTTTTGTTCCTCACAAAGATCTTCTTGATATTAGAGCCATTTCAAACATGGGAAAAAATTATGACGGTGAGGCGACTCCAAGAGTCAGGATAAATCCGACTTATCCTCCAAAGGCTCAACGAAATGGGATCGAAGGATTTGTCACTTTGCGTTTTGATATCTCAGAGCTTGGACACCCTATCAATGTTTCAGTGGTTAAATCTGATCCACGTGGCATTTTTGAGAAGCAAGCTCGAAGGGCTTTGAGAAAGTGGAAATACGATCCCAAAATGGTTGATGAAAAAGCGGTTATACAAACTGATCAAACCGTGACATTGGCTTTTGAATTTGAAAAAGAGTCAGGTTTGCTATAGCAAGAGGCTACTTAACGCAAAACCTTAATAGAAATGTCTCATTTCATTCTCACTAAACGCGTGATTCAACTGATTCATTTAGTCAAGTGGAATGGGACAATCTAAGTACTCACAAAGCAGTCGAAGAAAATCCAATTCATTCTCTTCAATTTTATTGTCCACTTGGATCGCATCGGCGACACTTAATATTAATTCTTGTTTTAACAATGGATTAAGTCTGGCTAATTGATTGAGTGATTGATGAAAATTTTTGGCGTCAAAATCCCGTTTTTGATTAGTGGTATTAATTCCAAAACTTCTCAAAATATGTTGTTGATGTTGTTCTTTATTTTTCCATTTTGTGTCTTGATAATGATTGTCTTTAAGCAACTGATGAAAGAGATCATTAAGTGCGACAGCCACTTTTTTATAGCCGTTGATTTGAGTTTGGTAGGGCTTAACCGGGCGAACTTTATTGGCAATCGCTGCATAAATCGCTAGACCATTAGGGGTCAAGTTGATGCTGCTTTTAATGAGTATTTTGATTTGTTCAAAAAGTTGTTGTTTTTGTAATAAGTCCAAATCTTCAATTCGAGCCAGAGAGAGATCAAATAGCGCGTGTCTTGAAGTAAAGCTGAGTTTTTCCAGCTGATTTTTAATCAGGAGGATTTTGCTATTTTTACCATCCGGCCAATATTCAGAAATTCTAATTTCCAATTCCGATGTCTTAATGTGATTGGCGATGGTGAAAAGCGTTAGAACCAAGTGCAACGGACCTGCGATTGGGGAGTGACCTCGGGCTATTTCTAACAGATTTTTGGGTAGCTTTTTCAAGAGCTTTTCGGCTCTATCTAGATGTTCAGGTGTTGTTTCGCCAATGTTATTTGACAACTGATAGGCAATACTTGAATGGGTTCCCATTCTCGTTTGAGTTGATTTTTCTCCTTTTATCCTGTTATTTACTTGAACGCTTGTTGCTGCATTTGTACCGGCAAATTGAGCCATAGATTCAGAAGCTGCTGCCGAAAAAGCACTATCTTTTCCAGTGTTTTTGATTGATTGTTTTTGGCTGGATTCAAAGCGCAAAAATCCGGGATAGATTGCTTGGATCCGATCATCCAAAGGGGGATGTGAAGCCAACCAACCTGAAAAGTTTTGTGATATTTTTGTTGATGCACCAAAACACATATGGCTCATTTCTTCTGCTTTTTCAGTATTTAACTGGGAACCTTGGGTTGCATTTTTAATGGATAAAAGTGCGCCAGCAATACCGCTTCGATCACGGGTAAATTGCACCGCAGATGCATCGGCCAAAAATTCTCTCTGGCGTGATATTGCCGCTTTGATTAAGCGACCACAAAAAAGACCAATATAGCCGACCACAAAAAGGCCTACTCCGACTAATAAAATTGCCGAGGCACCTGAATTTTTTTTATCGGAAGACGAACCACCTAGAGAGAATCCTCTAGAATAGGAATGACGGCTGTGCAGACCACCACGCAGAATAACTTGACCCACTTGACCTACTACCAAAATGCCAGCCACCACACCCATTAATCGTAAGTTGAGTCTCATATCGCCGTTTAAAATATGACTAAATTCATGTCCAATCACACCTTGAAGTTGCTGCCTGTCGAGTTGGTCGAGCAATCCCTGGGTGACGACTAATATGGCAGCAGAGGGTTTTAATCCTGAAACAAAGGCATTCAACCCTTGCTCATTTTTCATTACATAAACTGAAGGGATCGGCATGCCCGAAGCGATGGCCATTTCTTCGACTAGGTTGACTAGTTGTCTTTGCTTGAAATCTTTAGTTTGAAAAGGGATACGGCTTGCGTTAACCATTTGAATGATTGCGCCGGGATTAGAATTGATTTGCCAGCTTCTAAATAGACTGGTCAAAATGATGATAGTAAGAGTGCCCAAACTGATATAAATCCAATATCCCTGAGCAATCCACTCGCTAAGGCTACTAGCCATCGTTGTTTGCGAGGCGATCACAAAATAAAATACCCCATTAATGGCGAGGGTAATCAGTACGATTGCCAGCAAAAACAAACCCATTAAAATGCGAGTTTGTTTTATGGCTTTAGCTTGTCGACTGAAAAAATTCATAGATTATTATTCGCCCCCAAATCAATCTAAAACTATTTTGAACGAATCGTTATTTTTTTAATCGAAAGAAACTTTAACCGCTTTGCGCGCAGCGGGTTCTTCCAACTTGAGCAAGTTCGCCGTTTGAAACGCGTATCGATTGGCAATAAATGAATTAGGAAACTGCTGCATATAGGTGTTGTATTGCATCACACTATCATTAAAAGATTGACGCGCGAATGAAATTTTGTTTTCGGTTGAAGTTAGTTCTTCCATTAATGAAGCCATTGTTTCACTGGCTTTTAAGTCTGGATAGCTTTCAGACAGTGCAAATAGTTTCCCTAAGGAGCCGGTTAACATCATTTCAGCGGCAGCCAATTCCTTCATGCTGGCAGCATCGCCGGGATTACCCGCTGCTGCTTTGTTCGCGGTAACGGCGGTATTTCTAGCGGAGATAACTGCTTCCAGAGTTTCTCGTTCATGCTTCATATAACCTTTGGCCGTATTGACTAGATTAGGGATCAAGTCATAACGGCGAGTGAGTTGCACGTCGATTTGTGAAAAAGCATTTTTAAATTGATTTTTTAAGGCGATGAGTCGATTATAAATACTGATCAAATAAAAAATAATGCCGATGATAACGGCTATAAAAATCCAAAATTCCATAATGTTTCCCCATGTTTATTGTGGCTATATCGAGTAAGCCTGTGTTTGTCAATCTATAACGGTAACTAACGATTGAAAGCCTTTTTTATTCCAATGATTTTAGACTTTCTCAAACGTTTTTTCCTTTGATGGGAGAGGGTGAAATCCATTCAACGACCCACCAAAGCTTAAACCTAGAAAAATCAGTTGAAGTGCTCTTTCCACGATTTCAACTGATTATTCTAGGTTAAATTTTCTCTTCAATATTTTCTTCACTGGCTCGTTTTTTAGTACCACATATTGTGGCAAACCATTTTTAAATGGCGGATAAGATTCCCCCTTAATCAGTGGCAAAAGATATTCCCGACAGGCTTGGGTAATATGCATCCCATTAGAAGAAATATATTTTTTTGGCATCATTTTTTCAATATTAGCGACATCTGATAATTTTGTTTCACCGATTGACCATTGATAGTTTTGGGTGTTCTTTCTGACAATGGTCGGCATCACTGCATTTTTGCCCGCTACCGCAAACTCTACTGCCGCTTTGCCCATAGCGTAAGCTTGTTCTACATCCGTTGCAGAGGCGATGTGTCTAGCAGCGCGTTGCAGGTAATCAGCGACCGCCCAGTGATATTTATAGCCGAGTTCATCTTTGACCATTTGGGCAACGACTGGAGCTACGCCACCTAGTTGCTTATGACCAAATGCATCCACTGAGCCAGCATCCGCTAGAAAGGTACCATCTTTGTAGGCTGCGCCTTCTGAGACCACGATGGCACAGTAACCGAATTTTTTAACACACTGGTTCACTTTTTTAAGAAATTTTTCTTTGTTAAAAGCGATTTCTGGAAACAAAATAATATGTGGCGCATCGCCATCATTTTCTGCAGCAAGACCTCCTGCCGCGGCTATCCAGCCAGCATGACGTCCCATCACTTCCATTACAAATACCTTGGTGGAGGATTCGCACATCGATGCGACATCAAATCCAGCTTCTCTGATCGATACCGCTACGTATTTAGCCACACTACCAAACCCAGGACAATTATCAGTGATTGGTAAATCGTTATCAACGGTTTTAGGAATACCGATACAAGTGATCGGAAAACCCATTTTTTGGCTAACTTCTGACACTTTATTAGCCGTGTCCATTGAATCGCCGCCTCCATTATAGAAAAAATAGCCAATGTTGTGCGCTTTAAATACTTCGATCAAACGTTCGTATTCTGCTTGATTGTCTGTGAATTTTTTCAGTTTATGGCGACAGGAGCCAAAAGCCCCGGAGGGTGTATACTTTAATGCAGCGATATCCTTTTTCGATTCTTTACTGGTATCGATGAGATCTTCTGTCAGCGCGCCGATAATACCATTTCTTCCCGCATAAACTTTGCCAATCTTATTTTTATGTTGCCTTGCGGCTTCAATTAGGCCACATGCCGATGCATTAATTACTGCGGTGACACCTCCTGATTGTGCGTAAAAGGCATTTTGTTTTATTGTTGCCATAAAACTTATTTCTCCGGGAGCAAAGCTATCATTTGAAGGATTTACCAACCATTATAAATGAAACGACTTGACCATTCCGCTATTTTAAAAACTTATTAGGAAGCGCTAATGTTTTCAGATGATTAAACCGATCAAAATAATGCTATCATGCCGCTAATTTCGTTAAATTCATGTGATAATGTGCATTATGACTAAGTTTTGTAATGCTGAACTGTGTAATATGCCTATCACTATTCCCCTCAAGATACAGATTACAGCAAGGTTAAAATTAACCCTATTTGAGGTATGTCCTATTTGAAGTATGGGATTTTAGGCGTTGAAGTTATAAGCTCTCATAATAACGTCGCTATTGGTTATTGAAGGAAACAGCGAATGAATTTTAATAAACTAGTCATTGGGTTACTTATTTCAGGAGTACTTTCACTTAACGTTCAAGATTCTTTAGCGGATTTACCGAATTTAAATGAACAAAAAGAAGTCAGGTTGACTGATATCAATCTGCTTTTGACCAGAGGTCATTTTGAATCACAGTCCAGAGTAAAGAGTTTTCATTGGAACCGCGCTCAAATAAAAAATATCCCCTTCAATAAAAAATCCCCCCCTAAATATCAATATAAAATCGCTTTAGATCGTTATTTTTTTCAGATTGCTGATGTTCATGGTGCAAACAAAATGAGTTTGTCAGACAGTTCGATGGCTAAATTACACGACACCGGTCGAGGGGGGCTTATCGCATTCTATCAGCAAAAGATTCAGGGCATTGAAGTATTCGGTCGTTTTATTAATGTTTTGATCAATCGAAAAAACGAATATATCGCTTCTTCTGGTTACTTTGCTTCAACCAAAATAATGCCATCAAGTTCTTATTCACTTACATCCTTGCAAGCTTTAGAGCGAGCTTTTTATCAAAATACCGGCGCTCGAATCGAGATCAATCAATCTGTTTTGAGCGCGGCTTATTCAAATTTTAGCCGGCTTAACTCTATTCAGGTTGGTAGTCAGGCTAGTCAAGAGTTCAAAATGACAAAAAATAGCCGGGTGAAAAAGGTATTTTTTCCTTTAGCAAACGGCCGGATTATTCCAGCTTATTATGTCGAAGTTGAAACGACTGAAAAAGGGAGCCGCTCCTCAAAATGGTTTAGTTATGTGATTGATGGACAAAGTGGAAAAATTTTATTCCAAAATAATCTGACAGCTCATGTAGCGACCACCTACAAAGTCTTTGCTGATTCTAGTGGCAACAATGTTCCGTTTGATGGACCTCAGGGAAATGCTCTAACTCCTCATCCAAACGGAAACTTGACAGATACTCCCGCGATTGGAGCTACTTTGGTGGTTGAAAACACCGTGACTCTGGACCATGCGGGGTTATCCAGCCAAGATCCTTGGTTGACCAATTCACAATCCACGACCAACGGCAATAATGTTGATGCCTACGCGGATATTTCTGGAGCCGATGGTTTTGATGCGACTGACGTAAGACCAACAATGACAGGTCCCAATGCTTTTGAATATGATTTTGGCGCTTTCAATGCCGGTCTGTCTGGCGATCCACAAAAGTACGCCGTAGTCAGTTTGTTTTATGTGAATAATTTTTTACATGACTGGTTTTATAACAGTGGATTTGATGAAGCGGCAGGCAATGCCCAAGCGTCCAATTTTAATCGTGGTGGTCATGGTGGTGATCCCATTTTGGCAGAGGCGCAGGATTCAAGCGACACTAACAACGCTAACATGTCAACGCCGCAAGATGGCAGTTCGCCCAGAATGCAAATGTTCCTTTGGAATGTGTTAAGTGATACTCGTATTGAGATCGCAGGGATATTAAATATGGGTGTAGTTCCTTTCATACGACGAAAGAAGCTAGCCCAATTTGTTAATTTCTAAATAATCATAATTCCTTTGCTTTGCCAATTCTTTATGAAATAACCAATAATCTGAAAAGTCACCACTCGATTTAAGTGAACGTAATTTCAATACGGCTTCTGCTCCCCGCAAACTCCAGCGTGCGCCTGTAATATCCAGCCTATCATTAATTAAGTGACGGCAGGCTCCCTCGATAACACCGCTCGCAATTGGAAAACCTAACGATCGCGCTTGGTCATATGGCAACCTTGTTTTGTTTTTAAGTAAATAGTTCGCGCATTTATCGATATTTTCTCTATTAATCAGTTCACGTTTTGTCGCACTACCCCTGAGGCCTTTGGCGACCTGAGCGCATTGACCATTGAGAATTTTTACGGCTCTTTGTACGATCCATTGTTCAACGGCTTCATCTCCTTTATCCAAAAAACACCAAGCGGCTTTCCAAAGATATTCTAAGACATGGATGAAATCCATCACGATGATGGCTTTCGTTTTTAACCGTTTCATCACTTTCTTAATGAGTTTGATTTGATGAGGAAGGCCATCAATTAGTATGACCCATTGTCTTTTTTGTTCAGGAGCACGCTGTAATGCTTCCATAAAGGCCTCCTTGATAACAACTTCAGCATCTCGCTCTACGCTAGCCCCAACCCGTTTATTTCTGAGTGGTGTACGAAACGGAAAAACATGGTCATCTTCGGTGGTTTTCATGATCGATTCGGGTGTACGTCGATGAGACTGCACCGTATTGTTATTTCCCAAATTCCCGTAGTACAAAAGGCCGTTTTTGAGTTTTTTTAT
>CAYVSL010000103.1:0-8799 GCA_964454125.1 uncultured Kangiella sp. | reverse complement strand
AAAAAAACTCAAAAACCGCCTTTTGTACTATGGGAAATCGGGAAATAACACTTGTTGATAAGATTGGTTACTGATGATCACTGCCGGTCTTTTCTTAGTTGCTTTTAAATTGGTAAACGGAAAGCTGACTAATACCACATCCCCAAATTTATAAGGTGTCATAAATGGCATCTTCCTCGTTATCCCAAACCTTGTTAAAACTCGCTTCTGAGGCTTGAGCGTAATCTTGCTTTAGTTGTTTGTCTTGATCGCGTTGTTGTAAAAAATCGATAAAATCGGCAACCTCAGCCAAGCGGTTAGGTGAGAGGTGTTCAAGTTTTCCAACCATTTGTTCGACTTGTGCTTGCATATTGTTTTCTCCTTTTAGGCACTCATTTGATAAGCTTGGCGAGCCTTGGCATCACGTACCAAACTATCCATGACTGACAAAATGCGAGTTTGCTCTGATGATTCGAGCGTATCAATTTCTTGCCAACGGCGTAACATGGTTTGATCTTGTAATATGTTTGGCACTTCTTTATCGCCAACCAAGTAATCTAGCGTGACGTTGAAAGCATCAGCTAATTTCTTGGCGACTTCAATCGAAGGAGTGATTTCGCTACGCTCATAGCGGCCAACAATTGCACCAGATGTACCAACCTTTTTGCTTAATTCAGGTTGAGACCAGCCTTTTTTCTTGCGGAGCGATAATAATCGCTGACCAAATCCTTTATCTTCTGTTGCCATAATCATCACCAAAGAGTCATCTAAATACTGTGAAATAGGTTGTTTCATCTAATTTACGTCCTCTAGAGGTGATGGTCAATATCAATAGGTGTTGACGATGTTAGCATATATTGGTACATTCCGTCATCAATTGGTAACGAAAAATTTTTCTATTTTTTTACGAGGAAAAAGCTGATATGGCACGGATCAAACAAGAAATCATCGAAAAGCTTAAAAATGAAGTGTCACTGGTTCGATTATTGGAGTCCCAAGGCTTCAAACTCAAAAAGCACGGTAAAGACTTTATCTGCCATTGTCCGTTCCATGATGATAAAACGCCGTCTTTAGTCGTGAGTCCGGATAAAAATCTCTGGAATTGTTTGGGTGCTTGCGGCACTGGCGGTAGTGTGATTGATTGGGTGATGAAACGAGAGGGCATATCATTTAGGCGAGCCGTTGAAATCTTGCAACATGATATTGGTGTGATTAGTGAGGTTCATCAACCGGTCAAACAATCCACGACCAAACAATTAACCTCTTCTTTAGTCGCCGAAAAAGACGAGCAACAAGCACTCAATCAAGTCATGGTTTTTTACCATGAAACCCTACGAGAAAGCCCCGAAGCTCTGCAATATCTGGAAAGTCGGGGGCTAAACCATCCTGATTTAATCAATACCTTTAAATTGGGTTATGCCAATCGCACCTTGGCTTATCGATTGCCGGAGAAAAACCGCAAAGCCGGTGCTGAAATTCGAGGTCGATTGCAAAATGTCGGTATTTTACGCAAAAGTGGCCATGAGCATTTTAATGGTTCAGTGGTTGTTCCCATCTTCGATAATAAGCAGAATGAAGATAATCAAATAGTCGAAGTTTATGGTCGTAAAATCTTAGGTAATCGGCTGAGAAAAGGCACACCACAACATACTTATTTACCTGGTCCTCATGCCGGTGTTTGGAACGCACAAGGATTTACCAATCAGAAGGAAATCATTCTCTGTGAATCCTTGATTGATGCCATGACATTCTGGGTGAATGGTTTTAAGAATGTGACGGCCAGTTATGGTACGTCCGGTTTTACGAAGGATCATTTAGCTCTGTTTAAATGTCTCAACATTGAACGAGTCTTGATTGCTTATGATCGGGATGAAGCCGGAAATACAGCAGCTGAAAAGTTAGCCAAAAAACTGAATCAAGAAAATATTGAATGTTATCGCGTTTTGTTCCCAAAAAATATGGATGCCAATGAATATGCATTGGAAGTGAAACCAGCGAGTAAAAGTCTGGGCGTGGTAATTAGAAGTGCGGAGTTGATTGGAGAAATAATGGAGCGAGATGCGGGGAGCGTGACACTAGGAAAAGACTCAAAACAGGAAAGTGAAACGGCTAAAAAGGAGAAGCTAGTTACTGAAAAATCACCTTCTTTAGTTGCTGAAAAAATATCAGAAGCTTCCTTACCTGCCAGCGTGAAACCACCATCACCGGTTGAGGTCATTGAGCCAGAAATCTCTGAGCATGAAATAAAAGTGAGCTATGGTAATCGCCATTATCGAATACGTGGCCTACAAAAAAATACCTGTTATGAGGTGTTAAAAGTGAATGTGCTGGCGAAGATTGATGAGAGCATTCACGTGGACACCTTCGATCTTTACAGTGCCAAACACCGGCAAGGCTTTGCTAAATTAGCCGCGATTGAATCGAGTGTGGAATTAAAACTGATCCAACGAGATTTAGGTCAACTCTTATTGCAGCTGGAAAAACTGCAAGACAAAGCGATTCAAGAAGCATTAAAACCGAATGAGCCAACGGCTTATACCATGGATGAAGTTGAGCGAAAAAATGCACTGGAATTATTAAATGATCCTAATTTAACTGCTCGAATTATTAATGACTTTAATCAAACGGGTTTAGTCGGTGAACCGACCAATGCCTTGATGGGATACCTAGCAACGGTTTCACGTAAATTAAAAACACCACTGGCGATCATTGTTCAATCCACCAGTGCCGCCGGTAAAAGTGCGTTAATGGATGCGGTACTTAAATTAGTGCCAGAAGAAGATCGAGTTCATTATTCTGCTATGACCGGCCAGAGTTTATTTTATCTGGGTGAAACTAACCTAAAACATAAGATATTAGCCATTAGTGAGGAAGAGGGCGTTAGACAAGCGGCCTATGCCCTCAAGCTTTTACAAAGCCAAGGTGAGTTAACCATTGCTAGCACCGGTAAAGATCCGCAAAGCGGAAAAATGGTGACAGAGGAATATAAAGTGGAAGGGCCGGTGATGTTGTTTTTAACCACTACCGCGATTGATATTGATGAAGAGTTATTAAATCGCTGTGTGGTACTCACCATTAATGAAAGCAGAGAGCAGACGGCGGCGATTCAACAAAAACAACGACAAGCAAGAACCTTAAAAGGTTTACTATCCAACCACCAAAATGATCACTTAATTAAACAACATCAAAATGCCCAACGATTATTACGCCCCTTGGCGGTGGTGAATCCTTATGCCGAGCAATTACACTTTGCCGATAGCCAAACCAGAACCAGACGCGATCATGAAAAATATTTAACCCTAATAGAAACGATTACTTTGCTGCATCAATACCAACGAAAGGTTAAAACGGCCAACGCTGATAATGGCGATCAACCAATCGAATATATTGAAGTGACACTGGATGATATTGCACTGGCGAATGAACTAGCCCATGAAATATTAGGCCGCTCCCTTGATGAATTACCACCGCCCACCAGAGGATTATTAAAACAACTTTATGCTTTAGTCGCTGACAAAATTAAGACTGAAAGTTTACGACAAAATGAAGTGCGATTTACAAGGCGAGAAGTGAGAGAAGCGATTGGTTTATCGGATAAACAAGTTCGGGTGCATTTAGATCGGTTAGTCGAAATGGAATATGTGCTTGCCCATCATGGTCGCAATGGTCAAAAATTTATTTATGAATTAGTGTTTGATGGTGAAGTGGAGAGCAATCAACCACAATTGATCGGTTTGATTGATGTGGACAAACTCAAGCAGCCGACAAAAAATAACGTTAAAGCTTGTCCCGCGACCGAAGCGAGTGCTGTGGGTACGACTGATGACCTCGTGGTATCAAAGGATAACCTAGTGCCTAGCTTGTGGTCTGCTAGTGGTCAGGTAGTGGCTAGCTTGTGCATGGACAAAAACACCGCTAAAGCCAATGGTAATAAAGGGTTGAAGTTGAATGATGTCGATGATGATATAAAAAGCACTAAAGCGGTAAAAAATACCGATAATCGTAGTAATGCCAATCGTACTAACACATCCTCCCTTTTTACCCAAAGCACTCGCTCCGCTCACGGGGCAGACCCAGCCGCGGGTGTTTAAATCATGCCTTATGTTGAAACAAAAGATGAGCAACCGAGCAATCCCCGATCATTAGCCGCTTACACCTTGGCTTATAAAGAACAATTGAAAACCAAAAATTATGCGATCCAAACCGTGCAATATAAATATGCGTCACTTGGCTGGTTTATTGATTGGGTTGAAGAGCGCGGGATAGATCGGATTGAGCAGATCACCCGACCCATTTTACAACGCTATCAACGGTATTTATTTTATGCGATGAGTCGAAGCGGAAAGCCATTATCAATTGCTAGTCAAAGAAACCGATTAAGTGCCGTGAGAACCTGGTTTAAATTCTTGATCAGAGAAAACCTTATTCTTTACAATCCGGCCTCAGAATTAGAAATGCCTAAATTAGAAAAACGACTCCCCAAACACACCTTAACGGCTGAAGAAGCCGAATTGGTATTAGCTCAACCCAATATTGAAACCGACACCGGAATACGGGATAGAGCCATGTTAGAAGTCCTTTACTCGACAGGCATTAGACGACAAGAAGTGATCAACTTAGCCAAACAAGATCTCAATGTCGGCGCTGGCATTTTAGCGGTCAGACAAGGCAAAGGCAAAAAAGATCGCTTCGTGCCAATTGGTGATCGCGCCATGCTCTGGATTGAAAAATATATAGATGATGTGAGAGTGCAACATGCACTGCCTAGAAGTCCCGACAACTTATTTTTAGATGAAACGGGGCGCACACTCGATCCGCATAAAGTTAGTCGTGCGGTGAAAAAATATGTCAAGCAATCCAAGATTGATAAAGTGGGGTCGTGCCATTTGTTCCGGCATACGATGGCGACCTTGATGCTAGAAAATGGTGCAGATATCCGATTCATTCAGCAGATGCTTGGTCATTCGATGTTATCGACCACCGAAATTTATACCCATGTGGCCATTCATAAACTGAAAGAGATCCACACGGCAACCCATCCAGCGAAGATCAAAAATAAAGATGAGAGTGACGATCCGACAGAAGATCAATTGTTTGAAATGTTGAACCAAGAAGAGCTTGAGGAAGACGATTGATAGCGACTACGAGCAGATAATATCACCGGCAAAATAACGCCAGTGACTCTTGATCTTGAGTATGACGTTTCATCTTTAATATCGAATTAAGCTCGTACACCTTGCCGCCATTCATTACGTTTGCAAAAAAGATGCAAACCAAATGAGTGGCTATATTATGGTAGCTCGATACAAGTTCGCATCACTTGCCGTTTGTCATTTAGCTTGCAAACAAAACCTCAAGCTAACCGCCAAACTACTGCCTGGTTTATTCAAAAAGACACTCGCTTCGCTGCAGGCTTTAAAGATAAAAGACTAAAGAGCCTCGCTTCGCTCAGGCTTGTATTTTACTGAGAGTTTATTATTCCATCCCGATAATTCCGAGTGTGTTGAAAGTGTAGACAGGCCAATAATGCTGGTATTTCTTGTAAAAACTTTGTTTGTCATTTTAGTTGCAAAAAGACCGCAACTAAACCGCCAAAAAACTTTTTCCGCGAAACACGCTCTACCTCTCCCGCTCCTCCCCCGCCCACCAATTCCGCCTGCCCTCGTATCAAGGTGGTGTGCTCTGTAAGTTGTTTGTTCTTAAAATAGTGGCTCGTTTGCTGTGGCAACTAAGCGGAAATGGCGGTCGGATGTCGTAGCGGGCATTCCGTCCAGGGCCGGACTCAATCAAGACAAAAATCAAAAACCAATTAACGCCTGCAGCCATTATTTTACTCATCAAAAATCAGTTTTATTGTTCGCTTAAAGAAGCAGCTAAAGACGGGGCTTATCGCTGTCGGTGAGCCCGTGGTTGTTTGTTTTAACTTCCCAGTTTAGCAACGTGCTCAAAGCGTCAAGGGTAAATGCACGGCGCAAAAAGACGCGCCGCCCTTGACACTCCTGCGCGCGATGCTAGTGGGAAGTGAAATCAACCATCCACTAGGAGCTACAAAATGAAACATCAAGATAACGTGATTCAATTAACTGAGCCAATGAAAGTCCTTTATAGTGAGTTACAAAAGCAGCGCAAGCAACCCATTAAAACGCGTGATTATCTTTACATTAAATTACTGGAGCAGGAATTAGGTTGCGAGCTGGCCAGTGAATTACAGGTACAAAACCGCCACTTTTAAGTGGCTTTTTTTAATATTAGCGGCTAAAAGGGAGCCGCTATTAATGAAAAAGTCGCGTCTAGGAATTTTTTTTGTTAAAGTGCCTTTGTGCTAGGAAAAATGTGGTTTAAGTGATTGAAGGCATTAGAGAAAATCGGTTGAGCAAGTGAAGTGAACGTCAGGTTAACCCATCTTTGCAAATGGGGCAGCTACCGCAGCATTCCAATGGGCGTTTAGTGAAGGGGCTACGTCACCAGCGAAGCCTGAAGCAGGTAACGGTGTAGTATTATTTGATGAAGGCCTCGAATTTAGCTTCGAGGAGAAGCTAAAGTTAAGAGCAGCTCTTAGAACTCAAGCAGATGAACTTGATCAATTAATAAGTGCAGGTAAATTTGACAATAAGGAAGCTCTGGGAAGAGTAACTGAGGCTGCGAGAAGTTATAATGTGTCTAATGTTAGGAAGCTTTCTCTTAGTAACAAAATCTATGGGAGTAGCACTAAACCACCACGCGCTTATCATACCTTCGAAGAAGTGAATGGAGCGCATGTTTCACGTATATACTTATCTAAAAGTACGTTTAATGAGATCATGTCGGGGAGTTCTGGGCAGTATACTTTTTTACATGAAGTTGCTCACAGTATAAATTTCAACCATAATTTTGATAATCGTTCATTCAAATTTCAACAGGAATTGTGTGGTCATACATGTTAAAACCATATCTAATAATAGTGTTGTTTTCTTTTTGTAGCTTTTTGGAGGCTACGGAAAACAATAAAAAAGAGAAGATCACTCAGTATTTTGAATGTGGAACTATTGGAATAAAAAATGTTGAGAATGTTTTTGGTAAACCAAATTCAGAATATTTCACAAAAAAAATATCTATGAAAAAATTATTACGTCATTTTCTGATACGGCAAAATAAAAATTTAACATATTTCTTATCAAAAGATGAAGAAAAAATAAATGAATCTGATTATTTTGAAGAAGCACTAAGTCACATGAGGTATGATTATACTACTACTGTTGAGTGCTTTTTCAACTCTTTTCAGGCGGACAATACGATTTATCAGTTTATGCAAAAGACAAGTGATGGTTTAGTCGAAGGCTTTGTTATTGTTGAAGGGGAAAAAATCAAAGTTATATTGTATACGTCATTTATAGTAGTGTAATTTTTTTGGTTGCTATTTGACGCCCAAAATAATTTGAATGGTATTTTCTAAACCGTTTCGATCTGCATCTGATAACTGCCCCATCACCTTAACGATTTGATTTTGTTCAAGCGTGGCAATCAGCGGTTTAAGTAATGATGGTTTGAGCAATCCAGCTTGTTGCCAGTCTTGTAAAATACATTCGCCTGTTGTGAGCGTGCTTCTGATCTGACTGGTAATGGCCATCAAAATAACATCGGGCCTTTCTTGTTGATAAGATTGGCTGCTGATGATCACTGCGGGTCTTTTCTTAGTCGCTTTCAAATTGGTAAATGGAAAGCCGACTAATACGACATCCCCAAATTTATAAGGTGTCATAAATGGCATCTTCCTCGTTATCCCAAACCTTGTTAAAACTCGCTTCTGAGGCTTGAGCGTAATCTTGCTTTAGTTGTTTGTCTTGATCGCGTTGTTGTAAAAAATCGATAAAATCGGCAACCTCAGCCAAGCGGTTAGGTGAGAGGTGTTCAAGTTTTCCAACCATTTGTTCGACTTGTGCTTGCATATTGTTTTCTCCTTTTAGGCACTCATTTGATAAGCTTGGCGAGCCTTGGCATCACGTACCAAACTATCCATGACTGACAAAATGCGAGTTTGCTCTGATGATTCGAGCGTATCAATTTCTTGCCAACGGCGTAACATGGTTTGATCTTGTAATATGTTTGGCACTTCTTTATCGCCAACCAAGTAATCTAGCGTGACGTTGAAAGCATCAGCTAATTTCTTGGCGACTTCAATCGAAGGAGTGATTTCGCTACGCTCATAGCGGCCAACAATTGCACCAGATGTACCAACCTTTTTGCTTAATTCAGGTTGAGACCAGCCTTTTTTCTTGCGGAGCGATAATAATCGCTGACCAAATCCTTTATCTTCTGTTGCCATAATCATCACCAAAGAGTCATCTAAATACTGTGAAATAGGTTGTTTCATCTAATTTACGTCCTCTAGAGGTGATGGTCAATATCAATAGGTGTTGACGATGTTAGCATATATTGGTACATTCCGTCATCAATTGGTAACGAAAAATTTTTCTATTTTTTTACGAGGAAAAAGCTGATATGGCACGGATCAAACAAGAAATCATCGAAAAGCTTAAAAATGAAGTGTCACTGGTTCGATTATTGGAGTCCCAAGGCTTCAAACTCAAAAAGCACGGTAAGGACTTTATCTGCCATTGTCCGTTCCATAATGATAAAACACCTTCTTTAGTCGTCAGTCCTGATAAGAATTTGTGGAATTGTTTAGGGGCTTGTGGTGTTGGCGGTAGTATCATTGATTGGGTGATGAAGCGAGAAGGTATTTCTTTTAGACGCGCGGTTGAAATATTGCAACATGATATTGGCTTAATTGTAGCCGTCGCCGCTTCCATCATACTTTTTGCCAAATTAAACGTCGAACGA
>CAYVSL010000102.1:0-8834 GCA_964454125.1 uncultured Kangiella sp. | reverse complement strand
TACACTATCCAGCTCGGGGGCAAGCCACCCGAGATTTACGCTATGCGGTTAAAAAAAAACTTTCAATTTTAAAAAGATACCTATCTATTTTCTTCATCGCTTTTATTTTTTTCCGTGCCTCCGTGGTGAATGATTTTTTAAGTCCTTTCTTCCACTAATGGAACACTATTTTTATTAATTTCCTTTTTTCGACCATTCAATAACCAGCCAATTGGTGTCCATTTAACAAAGAGGACATAAGAAACCAGACCAATGAAGAAAGTGGTAAAAGTGCTCATCAGAAATTTAAGCCACATGTTCATATCCACATCTGCCAGTGCAAATTGAATTAGCAATAATATAGGCAGGTGAATTAGATAAACCCAATAAGATGAATCCGAAATTAATTTCAATATTTTATTTTGTCTGTTAAGTAACTGTTTGCCAATCAACAGGCAATAAAGTGTCATGTAAACGGCAATATAGGCTTCTAATATAGCGACATGAAGGTGAACCCAATCAGGATCAAAACCGTCAGCAGACGCTTTCATTATATCTTCAGCAGAGAAAGTTTTGGGTAATGTTAAGTAAAAAACACCATAGCTGATGAGCGATAAGACGAGTAAAATATTCTTATACACGGCTAATTCATCTAACAACCTTTGTTTCAAAAAAATCACACCCCCTAACAAAAAAAACACCCCATAAAAACCAAATGACCATAATTCCGGGTAAAATTTTTCTGGGGCAGGATGAGGCGCCGTTTGAGTAAACATTGATGGAACCATGAATAATGGCAAGATAAAAATGATAAATTTAACCGAGGCTATTTTGCTGACAAACTGACTATGAAAAAACTTAAATCTGTAAAGAATGGCAGCCATTAATACAAATAAAAACAAATTGAAAAGGAACCATAAATGCATTGTCGAAAGTGGTGGTGGAGCCGCATCCGGATTGTTTGCCATCATCTTGATAAACTGCAACATCGGCGATAAATGATCAACATGCTCCATTGCCCAACCGATTGACACCATGATTGAAAAAGCTAAGATGGGAAAGAAGATGATAAAGGGTAGTAAGATACGCAAAGAACGATTTTTTATATATCCAAATAGCCCTCTTTTTTGAATCATCATAATGGCAAAAAATCCAGAAATCAGAAAAAACACGGGCATTCTAAAAAGATGAGTAAAAACAGCAACCATATCTATAGCGGCAGAACTTTCATTACCCGTAGTAAACCATAAGTTATGAAACAAAGGGCTATAGGCCAAAGAAGCATGAAACAAAACGCCGACAAACATGGCCAAAGCGCGCACATTATCCATATAATGATATCGTATTACAGATTGAGCGATGGTTTCTTCAGGGTGAGTTAAACTCTCGCTATTCGCGTGTGTCATAGGTAATTCCTCTAGTTAAATTTAGGTAGAAAAACAGTTTAGTTAAATTTGTATTAACTAATTTATAAAAAAGGAGTCTGCTAGTTAACCTCAACTCGAGATAAGGGTAGCCAGAAATCCTCGGTATATCTGATTAAATAAGGACTCAAAATACTGATGCTAGATGGTTGCCCTTATCCCGAATTGAGGTTAGTAAGACTCCAGAGAAAAGCGAGTTCATAAGAAATCCGTTTTACGTGATTGAAAGTAAAAGGTGATACCAATCAAAAAGCAACCTATTAAAACTTCAGCCACCAACATATTTACTGCAGCCGAACTCCAAACGACAACAGCACCTTCAATATGCTCTTGAATTCCGCTAAGATTACCGACCCAAAACATAAATAAAGAAATACTTATGTTGTTAACTGACATCACTACAACCGTCCAAGCTTCAGACTCAGAAATTAACGCCGTTGCTAATACTGCGATGTAACCTAGCAGTAATTCAACCAAAACGATTACCATATAGGGGATCAAGCCATTTGGTAAATGTTCGCGAAAAAATATCGTGCCGATAAAACCCACACCAAGCAATAACCAAATTAATAAAAATGCCGATAAATTGGCGATCATTTTAGCTAAAGTGTAGTTCATATAACTAACAGGTAAACTAAGAACAAATGCCAATGTTTTATTTTTTCGCTCATAGATCGTAGTGGTAAAAACCAACAAAATACCAACGATCACAATGGTTGAAATTAAAAGCACCAAACCAACGTAAAAAAAACTTTTACCTTGCATTGATAACAATCCAATAGAGAGCACACCTAAAAAGATTAACGCAATCAGAGCCGCCCGGTTAAAATACCAATCGGTAATAATAAGCTTTTTTATCATTGAAGAATTCATGCTGTTTCTCCTTCAAATTTAGAATCATTAATACGGCTTGATTGAACCTCTGACACAAAAATTTCTTCTAACGTCATGTTTTCAATAGCGTGTACTGTCGCACCACATTTTTGATATGTTTGCGCTAGTTCATCACTAAATAATTTGGTGGTAATGATCGCTTGTTGACCACTTTGACGCTGTTCTACCACGCCCTGTAATTTAGGTAAGATGGTATCACTATGAATGTTTAATCTAATTCGTCGCCAACTTTCCAAATAACTCTCTTTGTCCTGTGATTGAATAATTCTGCCTTTATCAATGAAAGTAATGAGATCCGATAGCTGTTCGATATCCTGTGTGTTATGAGACGAAAATAAAATACTCCTCTCATCATCTAACAATACATCCATCAATTCATTAATAACTTCATGACGAGCAACAGGATCTAGTCCAGTTGTTGGCTCATCCAAAATTAGCAATTGTGGGCGTCTTGCTAATACCATTAACAATCCTGCTTTAACTCGTTGACCATGAGATAGTCCTTTAATTTTGTGTTGAGAGAACAAGTCAAAGCGTTTGAGTAAAATCTTGGCATAGTCGACATCCCAATCTGAATAGATCGACTTCATGTAATCCATATGCCAATCAATCGTCGCTTTACCAAATAAACGCATATCTTCAGAGGCATAACCAATTTTCCATTTAGCGGCAACCTGACTATCAAGCATGTTATGTCCAAGCACATTAACTTCGCCAACATCCTGCTTTACCAGCCCCATTAAAATTCTAATAGTCGTTGATTTACCAGCGCCATTAGGACCAATAAACCCCATGATTGACCCTTTGGTTAGTTGTAAATTCAGATCGCTTATTTGAAAATGTGAATAAGCTTTTTCAACACCTGTCATTTTAAATGCTAAATCACTCATTATTTCTCCTCTGATCCTGAATTCTCAATAGATTGATTGAGTTGATCCAATCGCTCTTTTATATCGTCCAAACTCATCCCTAATGAACGCGCGATAACCATCGCCTCAGTTAAATGCTTATTCATATCTTGCTCCTTTAATATTGATCCAAGGTTTTCTGTGGTATTTATAAATGACCCCTTGCCCTGCTGGGTAATAATCACACCTTCGCTCTCAAGTTCTTGATAAGCTCTTTTGACGGTAATTACGCTCACCTTGGTTGCAACCGCCATTTCTCTAATCGATGGTAATTTGGATCCTTTTGGCCAATCTCCAACAGATACACGACCTTTTATCTGTTCAATAATTTGAACATACATGGGTCGTCCATCAGTTTGAGACAAAATAAAATTCGCTGTCATGCTTGATCAAAACCCATACTGTGCATAATTAATATACACAGTATATACATATATACACAGTTTGCAACTAATCATGATTATTTTTTTGATTTACACTTGCCGAAGTCGCCAAAATCTATTTGAGTCGAATTTCGATTCAAACCTATATTCTTTGGTGTTGTGGTACTGATTGGCACTCAAAACCCTCTCTATACCAGTCAAGAATCAAATCTGAAAAAGCAATTTCATTACCTGACTTGGTCAATTTTGCATAAATTGGGAAATTAATTCGCAACAGTGTTTCGAGGGGTTGCACTAAACCTCTTATCGTAGGGACTAAGACTGCCTATAATTTGGATAAGACCATGTATAATTCGAACTAATGATGATCCTAAATTAATCAGTCAAACAAGGAGACAACAATAAAGAAAAATAAATTGACGGCGAAAAATATCGAGGCGATTCATACGCCAGTGACTCATCAGATTTTAAAAAATGACGCCGATCCGGTTTTAACTTAAATCAATAATAAATGCCATTGTAAAAATATTTTTTTGATTGTAAACGATCAAGCTGACAAGCAACCAAGGCTCTCACTGATTAAAATTCAATCGCTATATCGGTTTTTTTGCTGATCAGAACGGCAGAAATGATCGAATACACTTTTAATTTTACCAATATTTATCGGTTTAGTAATGTGGTCATTCATACCCGCTTGCAAACTGACTTCCTTGTCGCCAACCATCGCGTGGGCGGTCATAGCAACGATCGGGAGATTGCTCCACGAAACATCGAGCTCTCGAATTTTTTTGGTCGCTTGATAACCATCCATAGTGGGCATGGCACAATCCATTAGAACTAAATCAAAGTTACTATCTTTGATGGCTCGCAACGCCTCTACCCCGTTATTAGCAACAGTAATTGAAACCTTTAATTTTTTTAGTATCGCAACCGCCACCATTTGATTGACTTGATTGTCTTCTACCAGTAAAACCGACAAATCACCATAGCTAACTAGCGCGATTTCACCGCCAATCAAAGCTCGTTTAACGTTATGTCTTCGAGATACTACACAGGCCAGATTTAAGCAAAAAATAAATGTTGAACCAAGCCGATATTCACTTTCTGCCGTCAACTTACCTCCCATTAATTTTGCTAACTGTGAGCTAATCGATAGCCCAAGTCCTGTACCTCCAAATCGCCGAGTTGTAGAGGTGTCCGCTTGCCGAAAACTATCAAAAATATGCAGCTGTTGTGCCTCTGTCATGCCAATACCGGTGTCTTTTATTTTGATTGTCAATCCAATAAAGTTGTTTACCTTTTGCTCAACAACGACCTGAATATCAATAAAGCCTTTTTCGGTGAATTTAATTGCGTTACCAATAAGATTGGTAATTATTTGCCTTATTTTTTCAGGATCTCCAATCAAAAAATCGGGTAATTTCGAAGAGATGTTATAAAGTATTTGTAAGTGCTTGATGTGCGCCGTCGGAGAAAGCAACTGAATAATATCGATAATAATTTCCTTAAGATCGAATTCAATATTTTCAATTTCTAATTTTCCTGCTTCTATCTTAGAGTAATCTAATATATTGTTTATAATCGAAAGGAGGTTTTTTCCTGAAGATCGCATACTACTAACATATTTTTTTTGAGTTTCTGTTAACTCAGTATCCGACAAAAGATCTGCCATCCCAATAACACCATTCATAGGGGTTCGGATTTCATGACTCATGTTAGCCAAAAATTCACTCTTAGCATTGCTAGCTTGTTCTGCCAGTTGTTTTGCATTTTCTGATTCTATTGCAAATTTTTTATCTCGTTCTCTCAGCTCCTTAATATCTTCTTTAACAACAAAAAGAGTATCAACAATTTCCTTTAATGCATTATTTTTTGATACTTTACTATTAGAATCATGTTGGCTATCAGCCTCCCAAATAAGCTCACCGCAAAGACCATTAATCTCATCAATATCATTTTGACTAACGGTGATTAATTTTTCTTCCGACAGGATATCTGACAATTGGATATGCTCAAACACTTGTTTGAGCGACTTCAAAAATTTAAATTTCTGAGAGTACAATACGCCATATATTACGAGGGTAGAGCGATAAAATAATGGTGTATCTAAAGAATAAACAACAGAAGATTGACAGCCAAATTCGTTGATAATATTATTCATAATATCACCCGTTTTTCGACGTACAGTCAATGAAACTTGCCCCAAATCTGAATAGTCCGAAACTCGAATATAGGTCGTTATATCTTGCATGTATTCGGAAAAATATTTTCTAATGGAATTTTTTATCCCAATTAAATCGCTTTCGACGATTTTTCCAGACAGTTTTGAATAGAAGACTTTTCCTCTGATGCCGCCCGCAACATAACTAGCTCCAGTTTTTGAGTTTAGATACTCCCATTCAGGTTTGAACACTAAATCCGCTTCACTGATCTCACCATGTTCTAACAAATAGATCGATTTATCCTCTAGCAACTGACAAGCCATGGAAAAAGCCTGAGAAAAATTAGCTACAAAATGGTGAGGGAATCCAGTAGAAAAAGTGGAAAAACCAGCTTTGGCTAACACTCGTAACCACATTGGAGCGCCAACAATAAACCAACCGATAAAATCACTCTTATTAGTCATAAAACGCTGTTTTTGAATGGCGAGCTGTCTGGCGGGTAACTTACCAGTCAATTTTGAGATATCTCGAATTTCTATAAAAGGCTTTTTAACCTTTGCGGCCAAGCAAAACTCATCGACTAATTGATAGAATTTATTGACATCCGCATATTTCATATTACCGCGAGTTTGAATGTGGACAATAGAATCGCCAATCTTACGCAAAGAATAATAATAGTCTCCAACGCCTATAACATCGATAAATTCGTCTAACTCAGTGACCTCAAAACCGGGTAGTTGTTCCTTCTCTGGGGTGATTTTCATTCTATGGAATTATCGCTATAATAGGTAAAAAAGCTTTCTCCATTTATAGCCTATTAGATACTAACAATCCAGAAGTTCATTCTACAAAGAGGAAAAATAAACTTTTAAGCGTTGCAATTCATAAACCTAGAATAATACGTGGAAAGAGCACTAGATAGTCCACTAGGCTTCTGCCCTTTTTGGACAAATATCAAATCGGTGGAAATATGGCATAGACATTAATCTCAACCTCTTTAATTAAACCTCTTATATGGTATAGTTTGGTCATATGGTAATTAGACATAGGCCTTTTGGTATGAACAAGTATTACAATTATTTAGCCTCTTTCGCAATGATTGTTGGCTTTACAACACTGCTGGGTTGCGGTGGAAGCAGCAATGGAACCGCAATTGATGATGGTGATATCAGCTGGACACAAGGTGTGTTTGAGGATGAAGATCTATTCAAAAATGCCTGTGCCACCCCTCGTAACGGTAGCGATATAAACGGCAACGCATATCCGGACATGCAAGGTTCACTGTTGAATGAGAACCATTGGTTGCGCTCATGGAGCAATAATACCTACCTTTGGTACGATGAAATCGCTGATCAGAACCCTGCGAATTTTAATTCGACCGACGACTATTTTAAGGTGCTTAAAACGCAACAATTAACGAATTCAAACAACCTCAGAGATCGATTTCATTTCACCTATGACTCTGAAGACTGGTTGCTATTAAATCAGTCGGGCCAATCAGCCGGTTATGGTGCAGAATGGGCCATTATCGCATCGAGCCCCCCTAGACAAATATTAATTGCCTATACTGAACCAAATACACCAGCCACCGAAGCAAATGTTAATCTACAACGAGGTGCAGAAATAATAAGTATCGATGGTGCCGCCGTGGTTAACTCAAGCGATACAAACACATTAAATGCCGGATTATCTCCGGCAGATGTAGGGGAAACTCACACCTTTGTCATTAGGGATTTAGGTGCCTCTGAAACTCGCGAAATAACCATGGTGTCAACCATCATCACCTCTCCACCAGTGCTACAAACATCGACTATCCAAACTAATAACAGCAATATTGGTTATATTCTATTTAACTCTCACATTGCCACAGCAGAGAAGGCTTTAGTGGATGCCATCAACCAATTGTCTAACGATAATGTGACTGAGTTAGTTTTAGACTTACGTTATAACGGAGGTGGTTTGCTGGCTATCGCTAGCCAACTTGGCTATATGATCGCAGGAGCAAATACAACAGCCAATAAAACCTTCGATAATACAATATTTAACGACAAACATAGGGCAACAAATCCCGTTACAGGTAGAGCTTTATCACCGACTCCATTTTATGACCAGACTCTTGGTTTTTCAATCGATAAAGGCCAACCCCTCCCCACCCTAAATTTAAATCGAGTATTCATTTTATCTACGGGGGGCACTTGCTCGGCAAGTGAAGCCATTATTAATGGATTAAGAGGCGTTGACGTCGAAGTGGTATTAATCGGTTCAACCACTTGTGGAAAACCTTATGGTTTTTATCCAACCGATAATTGTGGTACCACTTATTTTACGATTCAATTTAAAGGAGAAAACGATCAGGAATTTGGCGATTATTCCGACGGTTTTTCACCCGTTAATACTGCTGGAACTGTAGGCACCACCGTTCCGGGCTGTTCAGTTGCCGATGACTACAATCATCAACTCGGAGATGCTCAAGAAGATTTGCTCGCCACAGCGTTAACCTATCGGGATACAGGCGTTTGCCCAACCCCTACTGGTCAAGCCGTTAAAATGCCAGCTAACCATTTAAAACAGAATGGGTTTGGTCAAAATAATCAGGGATTGGCGATTAAAGATCCAAAGAAACTTAGAGATATGATTTTAAGTTTGCCTCATAAGTAGGATCTTAAGCCTTAACATCGCGTCCCCACCTAGCCTCCCCCTTGACAAGGGGAAGGGCATAACCGTTTTTATTCTATAAAACTAACAGGTTCAAACCAATATGATTTTCAGAAAATTATCATTCATTTTTATAAGCCTGTTGTCTTTAACTGGCTGTAAATCACTGGCTGAACAGCCGATGGTGGATGCCATCATAGTAAACCCCACAAGAGAATCTAGAGCTGAACTTCTCTCAATTGTAACCCAAACACTTAATGTTAAAAAAATCCTTTTAGCACAGGATGCTTTAACCGAATCAAATCGATTGATTATTGAACGAAAATATCATCGCACTTTAGAGCAGGGAGTGGTGATGGGAAGAAGCGAAGAAATACCGGAAATCTTCAAGTTGAAAATAAAGGGGAGCAAATGTATTTTTCTTCACCC
>CAYVSL010000101.1:0-8924 GCA_964454125.1 uncultured Kangiella sp. | reverse complement strand
GTAAACTACCAGATTTTGTTGGTGGACTTTCATGATTTACGCTGAATAGTTACGAAAAATTTTTCTTCATCACTCTGCCATTTCGTTACCATTGTGGTGAATATGTTTTTAGTTTTTTCTAATTTAGATTTTTCGAAGCTGTATAAAACGCTTCATTTTTATCTCGTAAATTATAGTTAGAAATCATCACTTCACCATACGCGCCAGCACTACGAATGGCAATCAAATCGCCACGCTTAGTTTCTGGTAACTTGACCGCTTTACCAAAACAATCGGTTGACTCGCAAATGGGACCTACCACATCATATTCAACCATATTTTCATGATCACTAGTCCCCTTGCTGCTAGAAAGATTATCAATCCGATGATAACTTTGATATAAAGCGGGACGCATTAACTCTGTCATACCGGCATCGATAATGGCAAAGTTGGTGTTCAGGCCTTCTTTTATGTAAACCACACGACTGATCAAATTGCCACATTGAGCAACAATAGAACGACCCAATTCAAATTGAATTTTTTGATCTTGATTACGTTCAAGGAATTCATTGAAAATCGAAAAATATGTTTCAAAATCAGGTATGTTTTCTTCATCAGGATTTAAATAGTTAATTCCTAGTCCACCACCAAGGTTGATATGCTGAATGTTTGCACCGTGATCAGTAAACCATTTCGATATTTGATTGACTCTTAAACACAACCCCTTAAAAACATTCATATCTGTAATTTGTGAACCAATATGAAAATGCAAGCCGGTTAATTTTACATTTTTTAATGGCCATAATTTTTCTATCACCTTTGGCAGATCACCTTGATTAATGCCAAATTTATTTTCATCCAGACCCGTGGTAATATACTTATGTGTTTTGGCATCAACGTTAGGATTAATACGCAAAGCGATATCGGTTACTCGCCCCATCTCTCCAGCCAACTCATCAATGACCTCTATTTCCTGAATTGACTCACAGTTAAAAGCCTTAATATTTTGAGATAGCGCGTATCGAATTTCTTTATCCGTCTTGCCTACACCCGCAAACAACACTTTGTCCGAAGAAAAACCCGTATCGATCGATAATCTAATTTCATTACCACTCACACAATCTGCGCCAAAACCAAAATCTAGTACTTTTTTTAACACAGGTATATTGCAATTAGCTTTAACGGCATAATGAATATCAAATTGATACTTATCCGCTAATAATTTTACTTTCGCCAATGTTTGGCTAAGTAAGTTAAGGTCGTAATGATAAAAAGGCGTTTCCAAATTCTTAAACTGCTGCAGAACCTTATTATTAAACATCAAAAAGCCCCTTATGAAGTGCTTGCAATGCTTCAACTTTTAGCTCTTCCGAAACCAACAAAGAAATATTGTGAGCGCTACCACCATAGGAAATCATTCTAATCGGAATATCTTGCAGCGACTGAATCACCTGAGATGCCAGACCACTACTTTCTACAAGAAACTCTCCTACCACGCAGATAATGGATAAGCTTTTGTCGACCTCAACATGACCAAATTCAACCAGTGTTTCTACTATTGCTTGCAAATTATGGGTGTTGTCAATGGTTACCGAAACCGCTACTTCAGAAGTCGTAACCATGTCGATCGAAGTTTTATAAAGCTCGAAGACTTCAAATATTCGTCGTAAAAAACCAGGAGCTTGCAACATTTCACTGGAACGGATTTTAACAGCCGTTATTCCACTTTTTGCCGCAACCGCTTTTATTGTTCCTCTAGTCGTTACATCAGAAATTAATGTGCCAGCAGCGCTTGGTTTAAGGGTGTTGAGTAATTTAACTGGAATATTTTTCTTTCGGGCGGGTTTTATGCTACTCGGATGTAATATTTTTGCGCCAAAATAAGCAAGTTCTGCTGCTTCATCGAAAGACAATTCTCGAATAGGTTTGGTATTATCAATAAACCTCGGATCGTTATTATGCATACCATCAATATCCGTCCAAATCTGAATTTCTTTACAACCAAGTGCTACGCCAAACAGTGAAGCTGAATAATCGCTGCCGCCGCGATTTAGATTTGATATTTCACCAAAAGCATTTCTGCAGATAAATCCTTGAGTAATAAATATAGATTTTTCAGGTGAACCTGATATTTTTTTTGAAAGTTGCTCGGCTAGATACTTTTCATCAGGAATGTTATTTTGATCAAGGCGTAAAAAATCTAAGGCACTCAATAACTGACTATTTTTATTTTGCTCGTTAAGTAACAATTGAAATAATTCCGTTGATATTAATTCACCTTTTGCTAGCAAATAGTATTCTAACCAAGGTATAAATTTTTGTTGGATACTTTTCAAAATATCGGATAGTTGTGTCTGAATAAATTGAGTGGCTAAGGTTTTACTAGCGTCGCTGTTGAACAGCTCGTCAATATAGCTTGTATAGTGCTCAGCAAGAGAACTGACAATTTCTTCAGCCTTGGATAATTCCCCATTTTTTGTCACAACGACTATATCAAGCAGTGCATTGGTGGTACCTGATATTGCCGATAACACAACCAGCACTTGTTTTTGCTGTGTGACTATTTTTGCAACACTACACATTCTCTGAGCATCACCAAGAGACGTCCCGCCAAACTTTAAAACCTTCATGCTAATCTCGCTCAATCAGAAGTTCTGCTATCTGTATCGCATTAAGTGCTGCGCCTTTCCATAATTGATCGGCAACCACCCATAAACTCAAACCGTTATCACAAGAAATATCTTTTCGAATTCTCCCCACATAAGTATCCATGGTCTCGCTAGCATCAACAGGAGTTGGATAACCACCATTCACTCGTTCATCGATCACTTTAATTCCAGCGGTATTTTCAAGTAACTCTCTTGCTTTGGCTTCACTAACGGGAGTTTCAGTTTCTATATTGATAGCTTCTGAATGTGCTCTAATAACTGGCACTCGGACACAATTAGCCGCTATTTTAATGTCAGGATCTGAAAGTATTTTCCAGGTCTCATCCACCATCTTCATTTCTTCTTTGGTATACCCATTTTCCTGAAATACATCGATATGTGGGATCACATTAAAGGCAATCTGCTTGGTAAATTGTTCCGGTTTGACTGATTTGCCGTCTAATACATCCTGTAGCTGGTTTCGTAGTTCACTAATGGCTTGTTGACCAGCACCAGATACCGCCTGATAAGTCGATACGATTATTCGCTTGATACGGGAAAATTGATGAATTGGACTAAGCGCCACAACCATCTGGATAGTTGAGCAATTAGGGTTAGCAATGATACCTTTATGCTCAAAAATGGCTTGTGGATTAACTTCAGGCACGACCAAAGGCACATTATCATCCAAACGAAAAGCACTGCTATTATCAATCACCGTGGCACCAGAGCTAACAGCAAGAGGTGCGTATTGCTTAGCATGTTCACCACTCGTTGCAAAAAAGACAATGTCATGCCCGGATAGTTTTTCCTCAGAAAAAGTTTCAACTTCAACTTTTCCAATGTGAGTATCAAACGTTTTTCCCGCTGAATGGCTTGAAGCTAATAATGTCAACTGAACTAATGGAAACTCTCTTAGAGTCAATAATCTGATTAACTCTTTACCTACAGCGCCAGTCGCTCCAACAATTAATACTTTTTGGTTCATATAACTCTCTTACTTTTTTACTGATTCAATATAGGCGTAGAATAGCTTATTTAAAGGCTTATCCACCCATATTTTTTCGTTATTTATAGGAACAACGGTTAAATATTGGCACAAAAACATTAAGTTATAACAAAAAATATCTAGGTAGTTATTGACCTATGAAAATAAAGCGTGTTATAAATAGCTCGACTTAAGCAAAAACACGATTTTGAAACGATGAACATATTTTCTAACATCATACACAACACAACAGCTATGACGAGCTATCGTATGCTCGCACTCATCTGTGCTTGGTGTCTCCCTATGTTTAAACAGGTGCGAATTTCGATTAAACATAATAAGCGGGTGGTGTTCTAGCGAATTTAGTCAAAAAATTCTCAAAAAACCACCCAGCCAAAAGCTCGGTGGTTTTTTTTTGTATTGATTTTGACACAGAGCCTTTTATTTTTAAACTTTAACCTTGAGGAAAACGACAATGAAGTTACAACAACTGAGATTCATACTAGCCATAGCCGAAAATGGGCTAAATATCACTCAAGCATCGGAGAGGCTCTATACCTCTCAACCTGGTGTAAGCAAACAATTACGGTTGTTAGAAGAAGAATTAGGAATTAGGATCTTTGAACGGAATGGTAAAAATTTAGCGGGGATCACCGAGCAAGGCCAAGTCGTATTAGACAAAGCTCATTCGATCATGCAGGAAATCAACGATATTAAGTTGTACTCAAACGAGCAAAATCCTGCAAGACGTCCAATCCCATTACAAGCTTCTTTAGTAGCGGCTTAATATTGCGGAATGACTTAAACAAAACAGTCTGATAGACCGTTATAACTAAATATGTTATTTACTAACAAGTTTATTGATATAACTCTAATCTGTTCTGATCAAGCAGGCCTTGTTTGAATCGTTTGTAGTCAGCATGTCTTATAAAAAATAACTCTCCTTTTGTTTCGGGCTGGCCGATCAAAAAGTAGTTTTTTATTTTATTATTACGCCTGAACCTTTCACTTATCGGATTAATCTGAGAAGTCTTAGAACAAGCGTGAACAAGTAACCAAGGTGCATTGGGTAAATTAAAAGCCCCTTTTGCTTTAGGAATAGCACCTATTTCCCGGGCGACAGATTTCCAGTATTTTCCATGACCTCTATCAGAATAAAGCTGATAAGCAATCGCATGAGCAAATTCATGTAAAATAGTATCCTTGATTATTTCGATATTATTATTTTCTATATGATTGATACTTAAAGATATTTCTTTAGAATTAATCTTACATATCCCTGCCCGCTTTTTAGCGCTATCAAATGTTATTTTCCATGACTCCAGAAATGAATAGTTTAAGCTTAATTCAGCTTGAATTTTTACGATCAAATACGACACTTCTTCAAACATCATTTCTTTTAACCTGTCATAGGATTAATTAAGTTTAACCTAGAGTAATCTGTTTAAGCTTTTCCCAATCGAATCTAGAGTAACTCCGCCAAGTGCAAAAGTTTGGAATATCTACTGATTTGATTTCTATCGGTATTAATTAATGACCATTTTTCAGTTCTTTTTAGTTTTTTTATAGCCGCTTCTTCTTTACAGGCTGTAGAACGATTTTCACATTTCAATAAAAACATTAATGATTCTGGTTTCCGTCCCCAGAAAAACTTAGCACCTTTTTTAGTTGCGGTGGTGCTGTTAGAATGTTCGGACCAACGTCTCTTGATATCGGTGGTCACTCCGGTATATAAACGACTATCTGTCGCCTTTATAATATACACATACCAGCTACTAGACAAATTCAGACACTCTAATAATAATAATATCGATATTATAACCGCAGCCAGTGAAAATAGGACAGGTCTGTTTTATAATGGCTTTTTTAAATATTTAAAGTTGAATTTTATGAACCAACAATTTCCCGATATCAAAATTGATGAATCGTCTCTTGTAAAAGAAGAAATCTATTCCGATCAGAAAGTAGGTAGCATTAGGATCTTGACGCCCGTTTTAGTTTCCGGAGAAGTGGATACATCTAGAGCAGTAAGTTATTTTGGCCAGACACAAGTTATGACGCCCAGTGGGGCTCTACCCCTTAATTTTGAACTACAATCTAAAGACCTTGCAAGTGCGATTGTCGCTTTTGGCAATGCAGCAAAAGAGTCAATGGAACAAACTATGAAAGAAATCCAGGAATATCAAAGAGAACAAGCCTCTAAGATTGTTGTCCCCGGACAAAATCCTAGTGCTCAGATTCAGATGCCTTGACACCTCTCCCCTTGTATCAGACTGGATGCTGCCTCTACTATTTTAGTTAGAGGTAAAGCAAATGCTCTTCTATAGTCGAAAGGGTTTGTTGAACAACCTCTAGATTGGATTGAGTCAATCGATAATCAGCTTGCTTCAAATTCACTAAGAGCGTTGGTACCTCCTGAGATATTTTTAAATCCTCAAAATAACGAGATTTCAGTGCGAACAAGTCGACCGATGGTTCAATTTTTCCAGTATTTGCCTGAATAAAACAAGACAAGCCAAGTTCTAATGCATTAATGGTCGGCGACAGCGCTTCTGCAATAAAATCACCGCTCACGAGCAACTTGGCCATCTGAAACTTTCTATCCACTTGGGAAAATCGTTTGTTTGCTTTAGCTCGCCAAAGCTGTCGTTTAGCTTTCTCTTGATCGGCTTTTACTGGTGCAGCCTTTAACGTTTGTTGGGCATCATTTAGACTTAAAATTCCCGCATCAATTAATCGCTGAATCGTTGCCATAGTGCTAGAATCAATGGTTTCTAAATAACCGATCGAGACTGAATGGTTAGCGGCGACATCCTTAAGTTGATCACCTTGTGTCTCAACATCACCACAGGTAACCGCTAGAGTTGTATTTTCACCTGAAGTATTTTCAAATACTGCTAGGCTTTCCAGCATTTCAGGATATTTTGCATCGACTTCCTGACTAAATGCTTCAATAGGACTCAAAGTCGTTTTAATATTGTGTTTATTTTGATTAACATCTCTTGTTTTAGCCAGCGGACTGGTATCGCCCATTATTTGCTCCAGCCGGTCAAGCATCACTTTACGACCCGATGGCATGTCCATATCTGGCTCACCACTACCATCTAGTACACTTTCAGCTAACAAAGTTTTTTGTTTAAGAATTGACATCATACGATGCTCAATACTGGATTCACAGACCAAGTTAATTACATTTACCTGACGAGTTTGTTGTTTGCGCCACGCGCGCGCGATCCTTTGCTCTAATTTAGCAGGATTCCAAGGGAGATCCATATTGATCACGATATTAGCGATCTGCAAATTTAATCCTGTCGCCCCGGCATCACTAGACAAGAATAATCTACAGTCAGGATCTTCTTTGAACCGATTAATTTCTGCACGACGTTTATTTTGTTTTACTTGCCCGGTATGTAGCGCATAAGCGATTGAATTCTGATCCAGATATTCACGGATCAAGTCGAGCATTTTGGTCCACTCTGAAAAAATGATAATTTTGTTTGCAGGATCTTCCAACTGATCTTTAAGGATTTTTTTAAGCTCATCCAGTTTGGGAGATTCTCGACAATCCTGGTCCAAAATATAAGTTGTATCACATAACATCCTCATACAAGCGAGATACATTTGAATGCGTTTAAAGTCATCCGGTATTAACGGTTGGCGCTTTGCTTTAAACAGTAATTTGGCCAGTTTTGTTTTGTATTCCTGATAACGAACAGATTGCTCTTCTGTCATTTTGACAAAGTAAGTATTAATAACGCGATCAGGTAGTTCTGTATCAACATCGCTTTTTCGTCTGCGTAATAATATTGGTTGAAGTTTATGGTGCAATACATCCAGATTTTTAAGGCCTGCAGGTTTGCCTTTATCATCTAATTGATAGAATTCGCGATTGAATCTAAAAAGCGGTCCTAGGATCTGGGGATCAACAACTTGAGCAATGGAATAAATTTCATCAATACGATTTTCAAGCGGCGTTCCGGTTAACACAAAAATATAACGGCTGGAGAGCTTTTTGATTGCTCCGGCTGTTTTTGTTTGCCAGTTTTTTACCCGCTGTGCTTCATCAAGAATAATCACATCGGGCATCAATAACGATTGAACATCTTCTTGATCCGATAAAAGTTGTTCATAGTTTGCCAAATAGAAAAACGATGATTGTTGATATTGCTTTAAACGCCTCGCTCGATCACCCTCAATGATTAAACTATCCCGTCCAGTAAATTTTGTTATTTGCTCTTGCCATTCAGTCTTTAGTGAGACGGGGCTTATCACCAGCACTCGTTGAATACCTCTTAGTTGATGCAATAACTCACAGGCTGCAACAGCTTGAACCGTTTTTCCCAAACCCATTTCATCGGCTAAGATCGCTCTTTCCTTAAAAACCAAATGTAACATTCCGGCTCTTTGATAATCGTAAAGCGGTGGATTAACCACGTTGAGTTGACGTTTACCTTCGGATACATCTTTTAAGTAATTATTTTGATTTTGGACCGATTTTTCTTGATGATATTTACGCTCAAGCCAAGGTAAAATATTATCTGATAATTTAATTTCTTGATAAGTTAAACCTGATTGAATGACATTCCTATGCAGCGCTTCGAAAGAACCAAGATGATCGACCAAGAGACTATTGTCCACTGAAAAATAACCACTTAATAATTTAACAACCTTACTGTTTTTTCGAAGCTTGTCTGCCCAGAGTATTTTAACTTTGTTGCCATCGGTGGGATCGATATAAATTTCGGTACAATATCTTACATGCGGTGCCTTTTTCCTTAACAAAAAACGACTCACTCGTTCAATATGTTTGCAAGTTCCTAAGCCGTTAACCCTAAAATCTGGACAATCACAAGAGTTAATTCGCTGAGTCTTGTCACGGTACTCAACTTTATATTGTCCGCCATGGTTGGAATAGATCTGATAGTCACGATAAATACTGTTGACTGTACCAGACTTCACTTTAACGACCTTAACACTCAAGCTCTCTTCCATTGAACGTAGTCTTCGTCGCTCAACTTCTTCTTCGTCAGTAGATATCCAGCCATTACCAATTGAAGAGGCTAGTTTAGCTTTTTTTACATGTTTTGTTTTTCTTTTATATGCCATTGTTCATTAACTAAAGGAGTATCCGATAATGAGAGTATAACTTAGTTTGAACCTATAATTGAAACACTATAGTACATCATTGATGAACCATATTTCTCACCCTTATCATTCTGAAAACCTAAGCATCTAAAGGACTTATAATTTCCCCAAAAAAAGGCCCATCCTTTCGGATGGGCCTTTTTTTTAGAATAAGAGCCTGGCAA
>CAYVSL010000100.1:0-9171 GCA_964454125.1 uncultured Kangiella sp. | reverse complement strand
CCCTCTCCAGAATGATTAAAAATTCTAATAATAAATTGATTTCCTTAAGAAAATTGTTGAGAATCAGTTATCACACTTAAATTAACCTTAAAAAGGTCATTTTTTGACAAAATTGTTACTCATTATTGTAATTTGTCTGGTTTTAAGCGCATGTGGCGCTAAAGGTGATCTCTATTTGCCTGTTGATAAACCGCTTGAGCAGGAAAAACCAGCCGATTTAGAAACAAAACCTGAACAACAAAACGAGCCGTTTGACTCATGATGATCAGTTTCGCCAAAATGCACGGTTTGGGTAATGACTTTATGATAGTGGATACCATCTCACAAAACGTGTTTTTTAATGAGAGCCAAATCAAAAGGCTGGCCAATCGGCACAAAGGTATTGGTTTTGACCAATTATTACTCATTGAACCGCCTCCCCAACCTGATGTAGATTTCCATTATCGAATATTTAATGCCGACGGTAGTGAGGTCGGTCAATGCGGTAATGGTGTACGCTGTTTAGCCAGATTTGTGCGTCAAATGGGTTTGACTTGGAAGCAAAAAATTCGGGTCAGCACTGTTAATGGTATCATGGATTTACAGTTGATGAGAAACGGTCTGGTTAGTGTAGACATGGGAGTGCCCCAGCTTGAGCCAAAAAAAATCCCATTAGATATTGAACAACAATCAATCCATTATCAAATAGAACTGAAGGAACAAAGCTTATCCTTTGGCTCGGTTTCAATGGGAAATCCTCATTGTGTATTATCGGTTGAAGATGTTAAAACGGCCTCAGTCACCAATTTAGGTGTGGAAATTAATGATCATGTGCTTTTTCCTGAAGGTGCTAATGTGGGTTTTATGCAGATTGTGTCTGATACCGAAGTTAGGTTGCGGGTTTTTGAACGCGGTAGTGGCGAAACATTAGCTTGCGGTTCCGGTGCTTGCGCCAGTATGGTAGTCGGCAGATTGCAAAATAAGCTGCAACAAAAAATTAAAGTTTTTTTACCGGGTGGACATTTACACATTGATTGGCCCGGTGAAGGGGAATCTCTAAAAATGATTGGGCCCGCCGAATTTGTTTATCATGGATATATCGAAGTATGAAACTATCACAACCACAAGTACTGTTTACCAAAAAAAATCATCGTTTCTCGGAGATGATGGACGATGCTAAGGTCAAACAATATTTATTAGATCGGCCCGATTTTTTAATTAAAAATCCTGAATTGTTAAGTCATATTGAACTTAACTATGGTGAGCAGGATGCTTTTTCGTTGGTTGAACGACAGGTTAAGACCTTGCGAGACAAAAACAGTCAATTGCAAGGTCAGCAAATTGAAATGTTGCAACTGGCTCACGCTAACGAAGAGCTTTTGATCTTGTGTAATCAATTTATGCTGGAACTAGTGAGTTGTATCGATCTTACCACTCTCAGTTCACGTATTATCAGCCTGTTAAAGAAACTATTTGATTTAGACGGAGCTGCGCTTGTTCTGGTTGGTCATTTTGATTCTTGTCCGCCAGCACAGGTTTTCAAAGATTCACAGCAACTTAAAGATTTGCTAGATTGCCAGTTCCCGGACAGTCAGCCTTTATGCGGCCGCCTAGGTCAGGTGCCAAAATCAGCTCTGTTTGGTGAGCTTTCTTACGATTATCAATCATGCGCGTTGATCCCACTCGGTAATGGCTGTGACAAAGGTCTTATCGCGCTTGCCAGCAAAGATGTTTCACGGTTTGATCCAGACATGGGCACACTTTTTGTTGAATTGATTGCTAAATATGTTTATGCGTTAATATCTCCTTATGAGCGCTGCTAATTTATCAGGTAATAAGAGATTGCAATCCAATATTGATGACTATTTGCGGATTTTGCTTGAGCAAAAACATTATTCCTCTTTAACGGTCAAAAATTATCGACGACAACTGGATACCTTATTATCCCATTTTCAATTGTTAAAACTGACAAATTGGGAACAACTCAAACCCATTCACATTAGGCAACTTTCTGCCCAACAAAATCGCCAAGGTAAGTCGGCTAAATCTATTGCATTGCTTTTGTCTGGTTGCCGGAGTTTTTTTCAGTATTTGCTCGACAATAATCTAATCACCATCAATCCAGCCAAGAATGTACGTCCCCCAAAAGGCGAAAAGCGGCTACCTAAAACCATGGACGTTGATCAGGTTTCAATGTTACTGGATAATATTGACACCAGTGAAGAAATTGGAATTCGAGATAAAGCTATTGCTGAGCTATTTTATTCTAGCGGATTACGACTCGCTGAATTGGTCGGTTGCAATGTGAATGATTTGGATCTTAAACAACAACTCGCAACGATTACAGGTAAAGGTAATAAGACTCGTATTGTACCTATAGGTGCCAAGGCCAAAATAGCCATTGAACTTTGGTTAAATATCAGAAAAAATTGGTTGGCCTTATCAGATTGCCAAGGGCTTTTTATCAGCCAGCGTAAAACTCGATTATCTGCTCGCAGTGTGCAAAAAAGATTAGAATACTGGGGTAATCGAATTGGTTTAAACGCCAGCTTACATCCCCATAAATTTCGTCATTCTTGTGCGACCCATGTACTTGAATCTTCTGGTGATATTAGAGCAGTACAAGAATTATTAGGACATGTTAATATTTCGACCACTCAAATATATACTCATCTTGATTTTCAAAAACTGGCTGAAGTTTATGATAAATCTCACCCGCGAGCGAAAAAATAAATGCCCTTTTCCAAGATCAAACTAGTGAGTTTTGATTTAGATAACACTCTTTATGATAATCAACCGGTAATTAAACGGGCAGAGGAGGAAAGTCAGGAGTATCTGCGTTCAGAATTTAATAAGCAAGAACAAATTTTCGATTATCAGTTATTTCTTTCTTATAAAAATGAACTGTTATCATCAGAAAAATTAATTGGCTATAGTGAAAATTCAAGATATGAAAATTTGAGCTATCTTCGCGAACATGTGTTGTTAAAGTGTTGCGAAAAGCTTTCCAAAACGAAGGAAATCGCTGAGCAAGCGTTAGATATATTCTTAAATTATCGTAATCAAATTGTAATCGAACCACAAGTAATTGACATGCTGCAACAACTTGCCCAGCAATATCATTTGGTCAGTGTGACCAATGGTAATTGCGACGCTAGCCAGCTTCCATTTTTTGATTGTTTTAAAAAAAATTACTCACCAGCAGCCGGATATCGAGCGAAACCACACCCACAAATGTTACAGCAAATATTGACGGATTTTGAGCTTCGACCAGAGCAAATTTTGCATGTTGGTGATCGGCTGGATTCTGACGGACAGGCGGCAGAAGCTATCGGATGCCCATTCTATTATTTTGCACCATTTACTGGAGAAATGGATGTTAACAAAAGCTGCGATGAGTTAATTTCGAAGCTACAATGTTACTAATTTGCACCGTTAGGTCTACCTTGGACGGCATTTTAAATCTGCTCAAAATGGTTAGCTTTTTAAACCATTGATCGTTAATGTTTCATCACCAAATAAGCGAATAATTTTTCGCTTATTATCCTAAATTCTTACTCAAAAATAAATTCAAATCCCAATGAATCGGGATGGGTCATCTCGGTTTTAAAATGGATATGAACTTCTGAATCTGCGGGCATTAAATCATTTAACGAATGTTTATCCAGATAATCCACTGGCGCATAGGATTTGACGGAAACACGCTCACCGTTTTTATTACTAAAGGCGATTTTTATGGTGGGATAAGGTTGATCAAATACTGCTTCATTGATCAACAAAATTTTAACATCCAGCACATTGTCTAATTCTTCATCTGGTGATAATTGTCTTTGCAATAATTTAATTTTGCTAACGTCTCGTTGTGGTTTGAGATCACAAGGCAGGTACTGACAAACTGAAATCATGGAGCTGCCCCAGCTTTCACTCCAAGCAATGGCTTGTCGGTTGCTCCAGATGCTGGTGAAAGTAATGATTAATAATACCAACAATGAGGCGACGGCCAATTTAATTTTCAAACTGTTGTTATTTTCTTCAACAATATTATCAAATTCATCCAATGGGTCTGGCTCAGAGTCGGTATCCAGCATTTGCTCTGTTAATTGGTCCGATAGTTCCTCATCGGGATCTAGCGGATCAAAGGCTTGGGTTTCATCAATAAATTCCGTGCCGTCCAGAAAGTCTGTTTCATCCAAAAACGATTCATCAAAATCTGATTTAGTGATGATGGTTTCGTCTTGTGTAGTGAGTTCATTAGTTAGTGGGTCTATTTGCGGATCGATAGCGCTTAACTGGTCCAGCTGATCTGACATATCTAATTCTTCTGGCAAGCTGTTGTTTGATGACTTGGTTGGATCCAGATTAATTTCTGGTAGTGTAATCGGATCAATTTCTTCATTGATGGTTGCTTCATCAATGATCCCTTCATCGATTTGGGGATCATCATCGATCATTTCAGCAGCTGTTTCTGGGTTGGAATTGTTTTCATCTATGAGTGATCCGCTGATTTCCGGATCGTCAAAAGTCATATCATCAAATTCGGAGTCATCAATTTCAGAATCCTTAAACCCAGAATCTTCAATTTCAGAATTATCCAGATCTGAATGATCAAATTTTGGTGGATCTAAATTAAGTTCAGGGCCTAGCTCAGGATCAATATTCAACTCCTCAACGGAATAAATTTCAATTGGCTTTTCCTGAATAGCCTGTTGTTGAATCTTTTTGTCTGGCTCTACTAGCTGGCTGGCTAGCTCGGCTGGTAAGTCTGATTCCTGTATCTTAGAGGCGTCTGAGGTTTTATCAATCGGTTGTTCGATATTGAGTGGCTGCTGAATATCCATAGTTGTCGATTGGACGGTTTGTTGGTTAGCTACTTTACTTGATGTTGGTTGTTGATCGATACTGGTTGGACTTTGAATGGGATTTTGCAGCCCTTTAGTAGGTGCAAGCATATAATCGGTCGCTTGAAAAATGGCCAAGCAAGCGCCGCATCGGACTTTACCTGCGGCCATTGTCAGCAGTTTGTCGGTGACTTTAAATGCGGTACTGCAAGTCGGGCAGCGAGTATATAGTGCGTTATTTTCCACTTTATTATTTTTCACTCCTTTTGTGACTCAATCTAGAAGGGTTTTACTAATAGTCATTCTTTTGTCCCGTTAATCGACTCCATTCCTCTTTATAAGCCGGTGGTTTCATGTCAAACCATTTAAGATAGGCTTCTCGCGTCACCTCAACCTGATTATCCAATATACCAGAAAGCGCAATCATTCCGTTAGCGCGGCAATGGCCTGCGATATTATCTGCCAGTTCTACTAGTGGTCCTGCAAGTATATTGGCGACCACAACATCAGTGACAATTGAGTCAATCACTGAAGGATAATCTACCACCAGCCTTTGATCAAATACTTGGTTGCGCTTAGCGTTTTCTTTGCTTGCTAAAATGGCTTGTGGATCGATATCTACCGCGTAAACTTTGCTGGCTCCGAGTTTTAGTGCAGCAATCGCCAAAATTCCTGAACCACAACCGTAATCGATCACTGTTTTGCCGTTGAGGTCGATTGAATCTAACCATTCCAGACAAAGCGCTGTGGTGGGATGGGTTCCCGTACCAAAAGCCAGACCCGGATCGAGCATTACATTGACCGCATTTTCATCGGGTACCGGTTTCCAGCTGGGGCAAATCCAAAGATTGGAGCCAAATTTCATTGGCTCAAAGCGATCCATCCATTCCCTTTCCCAATCCTTATCTTCGATTAGTTCAAATTTTTCGCTGTGGCTATTTACCGATAATGAATTTTTCTGCCAACGATCCAATATTGTTTGGGTGTCGGTGTTGGCATCAAATAATAACATCATTTGTATATCTTGCCACAGCGGCGTTTTGCCGGGAGCTGGTTCTAGAATGGGAATATCTCTTGCATCCATTAAGGTCACCGATAGTGCCCCCATTTCAAGCATAGCGTCACCGATACGCTCAGCGTTTTCCTCGGTGGTGACTAATTTTAATTGTAACCAGGGCATTGAGTTTTACCTTTCTAATCTAGTTCAAACAAATGATTTACAAATTGGCCAAAAGCAAATCAAGCGAACGATTGAGTTGCTCGATCTGGGTTGCCGATAATTTATTCAGTTTTTCTTGCCAAAATTTCTGGCTCTGTGACTCGGATTCAAATAAGGTCTTGATCCCTTTTTGGGTAGGTACTATCCAGCGTTGCCGGGCATCATCTTTTGATTGCGCTCTGATCACTAATGCGCGCTTTTGTAATTCATCCACTATTTTTGACATAGTGGGTAATGCGACCGATTGAACGGCCGCTAATTGTTTAAGTGTGACTGGATTGTGCCGTTTGACTAACTGAAGTGCAGTGAGTCTGGCCGAGGATAAAAATAAATCACCGCTGGTTTGATCCAGTTGACGGAGTTTTCGGGACAATTGATTGAGTTGTTGATGTAGCTGCATGGACTAGGGGTCATTCAACGGATTATTCTAGCTTGAGTTTACTAAGATTTGGTTAGTCAGGCTAAACATTTTTTTATTGTATCTCAGCGAGCTTGTTAGGGCAAATTTAAAGGAGGACTAATCGCCTTCAACTTTCATCGTGCGAGTAAGCAGATCTTTGGCAGCCGTTTTTGGATCTTGGCCTTTGTAGATAATATTGTAGATTGATTGACAAATGGGCATATCAATATCCAGTGATTTTGCTAAATTAAAGACTTCTTTCGTATTTCTGACGCCCTCAACTACTTGTCCGATGTCTTTCGCGGCTTGATCCAGCGAAGCACCTTTGCCAATTGCCAATCCAAAGCGGCGATTTCGAGATTGATCATCAGTACAGGTTAAAACTAAATCGCCCAAACCAGCCATGCCGGTAAAGGTCTCAATTTTACCACCAAGTTTCCCGCCTAATCGCATCATTTCAGCCAATCCTCGGGTGATCAAAGCTGTTCTGGCGTTAGAACCAAAGCCTAATCCATCAGACATTCCTGCGCCTATGGCAATAATATTCTTGATCGCTCCGCCAAACTGCACCCCGGCTAAATCAGAGCTCAAGTAGACTCGAAAGGTCTGATTCATTAATCTTTTGGTCATATCCGCGGCAAATTTTCCGTTATTAGCAGCCAGAGTGATCGCTGTTGGCGCACCAATCGCCAACTCTTTAGCAAAAGTAGGACCAGACAAAACACCTTTGGGATTATTCTCGCCAAACATCTCGCTCACTTGATCGCAGAGGAAGTGTCCAGAATCCGGCTCTAATCCTTTGCATGCCCAGACAATTCGAACTTTTTTGGTTTGAAACTGCTTAATCTGTGACAGGCTTTGCTGAAAAGCGTGACTGGGAGTTACGATCAAAATATCTTGAACCTCTTTAATACAATCTTTAAAAGAGTCAAACAATTTGAGCGATTGGGGTAAAGGGATATCTGGTAGATATTTCTGATTAAAACCAGAAGTTTTCATTTCAGCAATTTGTTGGCTATTACGTGCCCACAAATGTGTTTGATTGCCATTGTTGGCTAGTAAAATAGCCAACGCAGTACCAAAAGAGCCCGCTCCGAGTACCGCGATTGGATTGGATTGAATGTCAATCATAGCGTAATTTTTATTAATTACTGGATAGTGGTGGCTTCAACTACTTGGTCGTTATCACTCTCTTTTCCTTCTGCTTGGGCGGCTTGCGCTTGTTGCATTTTTTGGATAAATAATGCTTGGAAGTTAACTGGTGCAAGCTGTACTGCTGGGAAACCGGTTCTGCCAATTAATGATGCAATTGTTTCACGAACATAGGGATAAAGAGTTTCAGGTGCCATAACGCTTAAACTATGTTGTAGCTGTTCTTCGTTTAGATTTTTCAGCATAAAGATACCGGCTTGTTGTACTTCAGCCAAAAAGACGGTTTTTTCTTCAATTTCAGCTTTAACAGAAATAGTTAGGATTACTTCATAATTATCATTAGCAACAATACGAGATTTGCTATTCATTTCCATCTTGATTTGTGGCTTATACTCGACCGAGAACAATTCAGGCAAGTTGGGCGCTTCAAAAGAAATATCTTTTACGTATATTCTCTGGATAGCAGCTTGTGGAAGATTTTGTTGCTCTTCTTTGGTTGCTGCTGCGTCGTTGTTTGTATCGGCTTGATCAGTCATAACTACTTTCTCTTATCTTGTTAAGTTTATTTAGTGATTTCAAAATCAAACCAAATTTGGAATATGCTACTACAAACGGTTGATTTAGCTTATTTTTTACTTGTTTTAGTCAAATGGCTATTTTTATTATTCGACTGAGACACCCACAGATGTCTCAGTCGTCTATTAAGGCTCTTTCTATTTAACCACCGGCAAGTTGTCGCCTAACCACGAGTTCATTCCGCCTGTTAGCTTAAAAACCTTCTCCATACCGGATTTTTGCAAAATGCTACAGGCGCCTATTACGGAGATCCCGCTGGCACAGACCATAATGATGGGTGTGGATTTATATTTTTCAAGGTCTTTAACACTATCTTTTACTTTAGCAAGTGGAATATTGATCGCGCCGTGGATATGGCCTTTATTAAAATCCACCTGAGAGCGGATATCAATCACCACACCTTTTTCTCGATTGACCATGTTGGTCAGGGTTTGTGTATTGACGCCTTTAGGCGCTAAAGCCAATTGCCTGAATTGAGTTGTCGCTAAAACGATGGCGACAACCACCCAAGCAGATGAAAGCGCCATGTGATCTTGGGCAAATTGCATAAATTCGTTCATTTTTATCCTACCAAAAAAGTAATCAAAGTTTCGCAGAAGTTAGAGGTTGAATGATTTTAGAATAAGTCGAAAATCACTCAGGATTTAATCTCACTCAAGAATTAATCTGGGTTTTGCGAGGAGCTGCATTATACACGGAGTTATAGGCGTTATCCATATTATTACCGGCTTTCCCCCAGCAATTCTCGGTGAAATAGCGGCAAAGCAAGAGTGTTGATTAATTTGAATTATTGATACCGTCGAGTCGACATCGGGATATAGCTTCAATCGCTAGGTGATAGAAAAAGAGCAAACAGATATTTTCAAGGGACAAGCGTCATCAAAATTTCACAAATCATTCATCAACACGAATAAAAATTAAAAACGTCAGAGTCTTTTAGTCCAGCCAGTTTTACTTACTCCTAAAATTTAATTGCGGTTCGCTTTGAAATAACTGATTATATTATT
>CAYVSL010000099.1:0-9653 GCA_964454125.1 uncultured Kangiella sp. | reverse complement strand
ATCGTTCGACGCTTAAATCGGCAAAAAGTATGATGGAAGCGGCGACGGCTACATCCTCAGCTGTAACGATCTTAGGTGTCACCAGAATAATCAACTCTGTTTTACTCTCATTAAAATTCTTTGAGGTAAACAATTCTCCCAAAATCGGTATATCCCCAAGTAAAGGGACTTTTTCGACCGCTTTACTATCAGAGATTTGTACCAGGCCAGAAATAACCATCGTATCGCCAGACTTTAAGTTAATAACTGATTGCGTTTCCCTGGTCAGTAGGCCCGGTACACCATTAACAATGGTTGAAAAATCCAGGGTACTCATTTCTGCCCGAACGGACGATATGATATTGCCTTGCTCGTCAGAAGTAGGCAAAATATCAAGCTGAATTCCATAATCCTGCATTTCTACTACTGGTTGACCAAATTCATTAAGTACAGCTAATGGATAGGAACCGCCTGAATGAAAACTGGCTTGTTCGCCACTCCTCGTACTCAAGTAGGGCTCCGCCAGGGTTCTTACGACACCATCTTCCTTTAGTAGATTGATTTGTGAGGACAAACCAAAGGCGATGCCTAAAAAAGAATAGCTCGATTCATCGTTAAACCCTATCACCGGTGAATCCGCATCAAAGAGTTCACTGCCAAATTGCGAGTTCTCATTTGATAAAACGTAACGACCATTTGCTCTAAAGTTTTTAACAAAGCCAATATTTGGCCCAGCGGCGGCTCGGTCCCATGCGATCCCCAAATTTTTCGCATAATTTTTGTTCACTTCCAGCACCTGGATTTTAAAATTAACCATATCTTTCATCACAACATTTTCTGCTGTTACCATTGATATAACACCAGGAAATTGGGTTAAAACATCTTGAATTATTTCATATCGATCAGGTGACACTTTGCCTTCAACAACAAAATAATTATCAACTACTCTGACTTTCACTTTTTTGAAGCTACTCAATACAGTGCGTATTGTTTGTAAACCCTGCACTGTATTTGACGCGCTAATAATGACTCGATAACTTTCAAATCGTTCGCCTTTTTTCCAAATATGAATATCTGTTTCACCTGCCGCCTTTGGGATCAGTAATAGCTGGCCATTATCTAAAATACTACTACCGAGTATTGAGTCAAGACCAATGGCAACTCGTATAACATTGCCAACATCTAAAGTTTTCACCGAGCCGACGTGCAGTGAAATAACTATTGCCTTCTTCTTTGCACAATCTGCAAAACCAGAATTCAACGAAAAAAAAGCGACCACTACAAAAACAATACAACATTTATTCATTTCTATTCCCTGATACTTTATTCAACCGCAGCCATGTCATTTGACTTTTTTTGGCTGCTTGCAATGAGATTGTCTTTTTTACTCTTTGATAGACTGTAGATCATTTTTGAACTGTCCATCCGAGTATTCGAATTTACGCTTTTCAGTGCTGGAGCTATCACACCTTGTTTGCTATTGCTGGATGAATAATATTGATAACTTTTTGAAGCGGTAGTAGATTTATTTAAGTCTAACTGCGTAATTAAACTAGCATCATGCAAATGATGGTCATCCTTATTGCGCAACATAAAGACAATATCGCCGACATCTCTGGCAAGAACCAGTTTTGAAGCATCGCTAAACTTTAGTCCCACTGTAACGCTCGAATAACCTTGCACCGCCGTATTCAGAGCCACAAAGTCCTGTTGCTTTGAAACCAGAGGCAAAGCATCAACGGCTAAAACTCGGACATTCTGCATGAGTGGCCTTAAATTTTTTTCGGCATTAACATTGTCATCATCGTCTACATCCATCACCAGCATTAAATCGACATAATCTCCCGCCACCAACATGCCTGACGCAGAACTTAAGTTATCAATTTCAAGAGTAATCGCGCGTTCATTTTTCTCCAGAAGATCAGAGAAACGTTCAATGCCTTGACCTGCGACAAAGTGTGATAAAAGAGGTTCTCCCGCAGACATCGGATATTTTATAACTTGTCCGTCGTAGTCATCAAAAATATCGGGAGTTATGGCAAAAGCCGAAATATTATCAGAGACAATTTTAGCTACTGCCATGTTTTCTGGACCTATTATATCGCCAGGCAATAAATCAACCGAAGCAACCACATAAGACGAAGTAACCGCCTTTTCACCAATAATTTGCTCTCGCAATAATCCTTCTTTATTTGTTAGATATCGAGTCGCCAACCAGAATGCGCCGGCAGCGATCACCAGGGCTATCAGCAGCAACCCCCAACCTTTTACAGGACTTCCCTGTTTTACTTCATTCATACTGATTCACATACTCCAAACTAATTTGTATTTCTTATATATTGACTAGATATCGAATACTGGTAACTTTGATTCTTTCGTCTTTTTTATGAATTTTTCTTTCTTTTTAGGAACATTTGGTAACTCCGGTAGATAAGGCAAAGATGCGGCGTAAATATAGGCCGAATGCTCCGTTTTTACGGCATTGACTAAAAACTGAGAAAGCGATACTCCATTAAAAGGCGCCGTAGGGATTGGAACAAAAAGAATACCGACTAGTATTCCGACCCCTAATATGTACTCGGCCATTCCGTATCCTGCCTGTCTTTTGTTCATCCTCTTATTCCTCATAATTTATCGGTCGACCTATTTTTCAACAATGACAGCAATCACATTGGTATCTTTTAGGATTGCGTCTATGGTCACAGTTAAGTTAAATTCATCCGCACCTTTACGCATCATCATAGCCCCCTGACCAGGATTTTGTGAAACTCGCTCTACTATCCATCCTTTACTCCGATATTGTTTTTTATAAAAAGCAATGTTATTGGCTACCGTAGAACGATTGGATAACCAAATAGTGCGTGATTTCTTATTTAAATCTGTCGCCTTTATATCATTGATAATTTCACTACCTTTCAATGAAGGAAAGTTTTTTCCAAGACTTACTTTATTTTTTAAGATTGCCGGTAAGTTAGACAAAGCAATAAACCCGTGGGTTTTCTTTTGTAGTCCGTCATAGGTTGCTTGAACGGTGTTGAGCCTTTTATTATCTATCCAGGATATTATTTTCCATTGGGCAAATTCTGATACTTTAATATCACCAACTTCTTGTCGATAGAAATCTACTAGAGCCGAAAAATCTTTATCGGTGTAAAACTGTATAATTCCCAAATCCATTCCGTTCATATTCATGTTATCGGAAACTATCTGAGCTTTTATAAAATCAGGAATTAGTAATTTGTTAGTGTGAATATCTTTGGCATAGGCTGGTTGCAATAGAAACAAAACGCCAATAAATAGGTTTTTTTTCAAGTAATATGATTTTAGGTATCTCATTGTTTATAGCCTATTTATTTTTATAAGGTGCCAGTCGAATACTCGGTACCGCTTCCACTTCAACATGACCAAATTTTAAACTGTCTGAACCTATATCCTTAGTAATGGGGATAACCGATGCGATATCACGGAAACTATTTAATATATCAGAATCCAGAGCGCTGAATGGTACAAGCCCTCTTACTCTGCGTTTAGCATGTGCCGGGCCAGCGGCATTCCAACCATCCGTTAAAATGGTATAAGACTTGCTGATTTTTAAATCATCCCCCAACACATCTTTAAGAAAATCAGGTTGTTTTAATGTTAAATTGACTGTGGAAGTATAAGCGCCACTCAAATTCAAATCGAAATTCCCTAGAGCCTGAAATGCTGCAAAAGCTCGATTAACAATATCCGCTGACATACCATATGCAGTGTCTTTTTGTGATAAATTACCACCGATAAAAGATTGTTTATTATTTTCATCCGCCTTGTAAATAGACACTCGTCCGCCGCTATTATCAAACCAAAAAGACTGAGTCATTTCATCAGCAGTTTCATTAGTTTTATTTTCATTTTGCGCAATATAAATACCGGCGTTTTGATTAGCAAAAATTCGACTTTCAATTTCGTAACCGATTTGTTTACCACTCTTTTCTGTATCGATTTGTTGGTTTATATCCTTTGCAGCTTCGACTAAGGAATCTGGCACCTTTTCATACCAAACGGTTCTTTCCCAGCCGCTATAACGGGAAGCGATTTCCATTTTTTGTTTATTTTCAACCGACTTGCCGATATACATAATACCCATCATCAAGGGTATTAATACCATCCCCGTAATAATGATAAATTCGGCCACTACTGCACCTCTCTGTCTGTTGATATTATTCTCAATGTACCTGCAATTAGGCATTGACCCGTGTTGACTATTACCTACTAGCTCAAACATATTACTAGTCCTTTTTGTGCGTTAGGAAAAATACGAAACCTGACTGCGAGTCTTCATTGTCTTCTCGTGTTAAGCCGAATTCATCGTATCCATCTTCATCATAAACTGTTGTATCTTCCGTTTCTTGCCATTCTGCTTCAAAATATTCGATTGGTAATTGTAAGCACTTTTCCCAATAAATTGGTACTGCGCGATCAAAAGAGGTATCGCTCGTCCCTTGTAATTTCCAGCTCATTTCGATAGCGAGTTTTACAACTCTTTTTGAGGAGTTCTCTATAAATTGCTTTTCATCCCAAGGATATTCTAGACTCTGCATATTTGCATAGTACTTTATAGCTTCAAATTTTGTGTTAGACGAACCAAATTGCTCTACCGGTGTAACCTCTCCGAAAAAGACACCCAATGTTGTTGTCAAGTTTCTTTGACAATGTCTAAACCGGTCTTCCAAGGCTGATTGACGAACAAAATCTTCGCTGCCAAAAACAAGGCCTTCTGTCTTTCCAAAATAGGGACTTTTTTTGAGTTGCAATTTTGTCATACTCACTAACTTGCGCGTTACAAAGTATTGAACTAAATAAAAAGACTAGCAACATTGTTAAGTTTGTTAGATTATATTTAAGATGACGAAAAGCATCTTTTGGTATATTTGTCCTAAACATCATATTATGCCATTCCTTATCAGTTCAGTAGGTGTGCCGCAGCAACAGCCGCCAAACGCTCTTTATTCGTTATGTCTATTAGACGAGTTTGCCAAAACGGATTATATAAATTTCCATACTCTCGATATCCATCATTTCGACTCCACAAATCTTTTGGTCTGGAAAAATAAGTTTCTGCCTTAGCCAAGCCATAGAGCTTATCTTGTAAAATCCCACCCTTCTCTTCTATTTTGAAAATTTCTGACCGATTGTAATTAGGATCTGTTTCATCAAGTGTTTTTTGAACTTTTAAACTATTGCTATTTTTACTAAGGATCCCCACCATATTGGGTCCAGTATCTTTTTGTTCATCACTTTTCAGGTCATAATATGCAATAAAATTTATATCCCTCGAAAAAACGTTAACCGTACTGTAAACGGTTGCATCAGCAGTATTTTGAATACGTATTCTTTCTGCTGCCACTACCCATTATCGTAAAGCGAAAACCCGGTCAGTAATACCGCTATAATAAAAGCGATAAATAACACCATGGTGTAGCCTCTTTGTTTTTTATATTGCTGCATTGGGTTTTCCCTTTTAGTTTGCTAAAGCATTCAAAGAATCAGGCACCTTTTCATACCAAACGGTTCTTTCTCAGCCGCTATAACGGGGAGCGATTTCCATTTTTTGTTTATTTTCAACCGACTTGCCAATATACAAAATACCCATCATCAAGGGTATTAGCACTAGCCCAGCTATAATGATGAATTCAGCCATTACCGCACCATGAATGGGTTTAGCAAAAGAGATAGCTGGCATGTCGTTAAAGTTTTAATGACCATGATATTGAATACCTTCGTTATTGTATTTATCACCTGCTTTCATGATTTAAAACCAATCATTTTTGTCTTCTTCGGCTCTTTCTTTATCTCTTTTGATCGCCTCTAAACGTTCTTCTTCTTCCCACTGTGCCAACTCTTCTTCGGTGTAATTTTCAGTTGTAAAAAGACTCAAGGGGATTGCCATACATTTCTTCCAAAACACTGGTGCCATCTGTTCACCTCGACCGTAGTATTGAGCGGCTAAACTTATATACAACTCAGGAATCCAACTTAAATAACTTTTATGGTTTTCGTTGGTAAACGGGTATATTACAGAGCTTTGAGCAGCACTCGATTGCATCCAGCCATCCAAAGAAAAATCTTGTTGCATATCCATAAATGATTGAATCTCACGGGCAAGCGCCTTAAAGCTAAAAAGGCCAGAGTCGCATTCACTATAGCGCTCGAATTTTGCGGCACCATCGATCAGTCCTCGCGGCATCTTTTGCAATTTGCTACTCATATATTCAGAATATAGCGACTTATAAGGGTTTTCTTCATTAAACCTTGAACCGGATTGTGGCATAGGCACGTTATCACTGAAGCAACTAGGTGAAAAAACTAAAACACTCAACAAATACACTAATATTGGGTTGAATTTCTTGACAATAAAAAAAAGCATAATGGTTCCTGTTAGTTATTCTGGAGGCTAAACGAATAAATCATTCGGTTATTATTCAACCAAAGAAATTAATTACATTAAATGCGCCGCCGCTATGGCGGCAAGACGTTCTTTGATGTTGGTATCAATTAAACGAGTCTGCCAAAAAGGATTGTATAAATTCCCGTATTCCCGATAGCCATCGGGTCTTGGCCATAAATCTTTGGGCCTAGAAAAATAGGTTTCGGCCTTTGATAAACCGTAAAGCGTTTCATTGGCAATGCTGCCCTGCTGCTCAATATTAAAAGTTGCACTCCGATTGTAATCTGTGCTTTCCTCATCGAGTGTTTGTTGTAAGCGAACTTTATCGGTATCCTTTGTGAGCATTGAGATCATCTGTGGCCCGGTATCCTTTTTTTCATTTTTTTTAAGGTCCCAGAAAGCTCTTAATCCTTTTGTTCTTTCGAGATTATTGCCACGATCGACATAAGCAGCCTGGCTAGCAGTCATGCCATTTTGCCATGCGCCATTTCCCCAGCGTCGCCATTTTTTCTTTTCATCCAGCCGCGAGCCTTGATTAAAAAACGTAGCCTGATTACGACTTTGTGAACGATAGGCAAAATTATCCTTATTTCCACGTCTGCCTCCATTTAACGCGTGCGCAGCGCCACCTCCCATGGGGATCGCTTCAAACGTTTTGGTACTCCACCAGGTTTTTACTCTTAGCCAAAAGCTAACCGTATCCATAGCGGTCCATTCCCATTGTAAGTTTCTGCCCCGTCCCTGCTTGACTTCCCTAAAATCGGTCCCCCCAATTTTCTGGATAGAGGCTTTTAAGGAAAAGCCTGCCAACCCAGCGCCAATCCAGTTCATCCAGGGGCGACTACGTTTTGACGAAAAAGGATCTCGGGAATCACGCACGACTCCGGCAAATTCTCGATATCGAGCAAGCCAGCGCTTTTGATCTCGTCCTCTGCGGGTACTAGCATATTTATTACGGTCAAGCTCTTTTTTCCAAGTTTTCGCCAATGTCATTGCGGCGTAAGTGCCTGTTACAAATCCCTGTTTAATATCAGCATCATTAGCCTTACTGACCTCATTGTAGGTCGCAACAGCCATATCGACTGTTATAATTTGAAAACCATGCTGACTTTTTGATATTACTAAACCATAAGCATCAAGCGCTTTTATGGTGAAGCCAGCAAACTTATCAAAAGCCCGTTTACCTTTATCAGTAATCGTCGCGATTATTTTGGTCACTCTTTTTAACGGAACACCGACAGGAGGAAATAACTGCGCCCAAGTAGCAACGTCATCAATATTTTGAATCATCCTGTCAAGCATATGGATCCACGAACTGAGCCCCACCATTTGTGCCATGGCCACCTGATTGGCCACCATCGCCCGATTGGTATAAGCAATAAAATTCATATCCCGGCTTAATACATTCATTGTACTATAAGCTGTTGCATCAGCAGTATTTTGCATTCTAATACGCTCGGAAGCGACTGTGCCATTATCGTAAAGCGAAAAACCGGCCAGTAATACCGCTATAATAAAAGCGATAAATAAAACCATAGTGTAGCCTTTTTGTTTTTGATATTGCTGCATGAGTCGTCCTCTTATAGTTTGTTATAATATACTCGGTTAAACTCTCTTAGCTTCTAGCCGTGATGGTGATTTGCTTGCTTGAGCAAGAAAGACAATCAACACAACAAACCCGATGATTGGTATCAAAACAATCAATTGCCACCAACCACTTCGGTCAGTATCGTGTAGTCGTCTTGTGGCAATGCTAATACTGGGGATAAATAAACCCAGTGAATATAACAGGGTTAAAAAGGCCGTCCCTAAAATACTCTCCACCACAACTAAACCGATGTAAATAATGAGATAAAAGAGTACAAACATCCAATACTCTTGACGGCTTGCCTTACCTGAAAAATCGGCATATTTGTTTAGTGCTTCTAAAAAATATTGCATTACAACCTCATTTTGGTACAAAACTGAAATCCTCGGTTGTAAACCGAGGATTTATTTGTGACTAAATCAATATTACTCAACACCAGATCCCGTGTTACCACCCTGGTCTTCATAGTCAGCCAAGGTCGCGTGCTTTGCTCCCTTTTTGTCTGCAGATGTACCGGCTTTTCTCGCGGCATCACTCGCCTTCGTTGAATCCTGACCACCTAGTTCAGCCGCCATAGTACCAACTTGGCCACGAACTACATCACCGAACATGGTAAACGCCGCAATAGCTGCAACTGCGATTAGTGCCACTATAATGATATATTCCGTCATGCCTTGGCCTGATATTCTTTTTCTCATTGATTGATTACGCATAATTAATTCCTTATTGATTTTAAGTGAGAGAACTTTCTAGTTCCCGTTAGATTTCCACCAACTCGACCCTACGGTTTAGTTGACGCCCTTCAGTAGCTTGATTGGTGGAAACAGGCACTAGTGCCCCTACCCCTCTTGCTAGAAGCCTGTTTGTCGCAATGCCGTACTGAGTGGTCAATATTTCCACTACAGATTCACCGCGTTTTTGCGACAATTGCTGATTAGAACTTTCTTTTCCCTGGCTATCGGTGTGTCCAACAACATATAATTTTAAGTTTGGATTGTCTTTTAGAAACTTTGCAATTTCAATGAGTGTTTTTTTAGATTCAGGTTTAATCTGATGACTGTTAGTATTGAAATGAATCCCATAAATGGCCACCTTGCCTTTTGATTGCATAGATTTCTTCATCTCATCGGAAGTGACAGTGACCAAGCCGGTTTGAATGGATTTTTCTTCAATAACGGTCTGCGAAATCATTGTCCAGGGCTTGTCGACAAAGCAATTAAACAAATAGAGGTGTCGATTGCTGGCAACTTTCAAACGAGCGGTAATAATCGCAGCACTGGAATCCTTACAACCAAACCATGCTTTGTCACTACTGGAATGTTTAACAAAAGGCGAATATTCATTCATTCCATCACCACAATCTTTTTCGCCAGAACAATAATATAAAATATCAAAATTATTCTTCTTTAACGCTTGTAGATAGTTTTGCATTACTTGATATTGGCTGGTGCCTGGTTGAGTCCGGTACTGAATAAAAGTGGCTTTGCCGCTTACTGGTAGTACTTTAAACTTACCGGGCTCTCTTAAATTACTGTATTTAATCTTAGACAGCGGTAACGAAGCTTGCACAAAGTCTTTCACATAATAGCCGCTGATATAACTACCTCGATAACGGCTAATGACCGAATGATCCTTTGAGTTTTTTTGGTCTTGTTTAGT
>CAYVSL010000098.1:0-9798 GCA_964454125.1 uncultured Kangiella sp. | reverse complement strand
ATTCTTTCGATGGCTTAGCAAGTAATATTTCCCTTTATTGGAAATTAACTTTCAAAGCTGGTTATTGATTGAGCATATCCGAAAAAGCCATCCCAAATTAGATATATTTTTCATCAATATTTATTTTCATCAAGATTGGATCGCTAACTAAAAATAATCTAAACAGCAAATGTTAATTAGTTATTGTGGATGTAAGGCAGAAAGACATATACACCCGTTAGGATCAGGACTGTTGTGTGGACGCTCCCGGTGAAAAGCGGTCATTCCTTTGAACTTGTTAAGAAATGGTAAACAAATGATTTTTCTTTTTACCTAGCTTGACCAGAAAAAAACGGCCATATAATGCGTTAGTCGAAGAAAAGGTTTCATCTGACATCAGATTATCATCGTTTCCTTTAGCCGCACCGTTAACCCAAACAGCATTGCGTCCTAACGCATCTTTCACCTCACGCCCCACTTTCACCATACCGCATTCGGTTAAAAGTGTGGTTAAGGGTTTATCGGCAAAGTCATCTGGTAATTGGCTCGAAGGCAATCCATCTTGTGCTAATTGAGCTAGGTCACTTTCTGATAAATCAGTTAAGCTGCCACTAAACATTGCCTCAGTTATACGTTTAGCGGCTTCAAACCCTGCTTTTCCATGAACTAATTTTGTTACTTCCGTTGCTAAAACCTCCTGAGCTTCTGGACGACCCTGCGCCTCTTTGTCTTTGGCTTCTATTGCGTTAACCTCTTCCTCACTTAAAAAAGTGAAATACCTAAGGAATTTATACACATCCGTATCCGCAGTATTAATCCAGAATTGGTAAAAAGCATATTGGCTGGTTTTTTGACTATCCAGCCAGATAGTGCCCGATTCGGTTTTACCAAATTTACTGCCATCTGATTTAGTCACTAGTGGTAGTGTCATACCAAAAACTTGCTGGCGATTCATTCGTCTTGTTAAATCGATACCACTGGTAATATTACCCCATTGATCGCTTCCACCAATTTGAACCGTACAATCAAATCGCTTGTTGAGCTCAGCAAAATCATATGATTGCAAAATCATATAGGTAAATTCGGTGAATGAAATTCCTTCGCCATCCCGATCAATTCGTTGTTTAACCGACTCTTTCTGGATCATTTGATTAATAGAGAAATGCTTGCCGACATCTCGTAAGAAAGAAAGCATATCAACGCCTTTAGTCCAATCTAGGTTGTTAGCGACCACTGCTGAATTATCACCACAGTCAAAATCAATAAATTGGCTAACCTGCTTTTTTAGACTTTCCACCCATTGACCTACGATCTTTTCGGAGTTAAGTTGGCGCTCACTCGCTTTAAAAGATGGATCACCAATTAGGCCGGTAGAGCCGCCCACTAACGCTATCGGCTTATGACCATACTGTTGAAAGCGTTTTAATGCCAACAGAGGTACCAGACTGCCAATATGCAAACTATCTGCGGTTGGATCAAAACCGCAGTAAACGATTTTCATGCCTTCAGCCAGATGTGCTTTGAAATCTTCTTCAGCGGTCATTTGCTGAATCATGCCTCGCCAACCTAGATCTTGTAGTAAACCCTGATGTGCCATATCTTAACCAATCTTTTATGTTTGAATTCTTTGACTTTCTTGATGTCTAAAAACAGGCTAAAATTGCCCTTTATGCATCGCAGTATATTCTATTCCCAAATTTTCTAATTTAATCAAGCTGGGAATTCAACGCGCATTTTATACGGAACTGAATAAAAGTTGTATGATTAAACACGATTACAAGCCCCAAAATAACAAAAGAATCTTTAACAAAGCCGTTTTTGATTATATTCCTACTTGGGCGACCCATCCTTACATGATTTTGTCGATGGCAGTGCTAATTAGTATGCTTGCTTATCTGTTATCACAAGACAGTGCACCTCAAACAGAAATTCCTGTCAAAGACGCCGCAGAATATGAAAGTGGCGAAATTACTATCCAGGCAACGGAATTGACGCCAAGCAGTGAATTTTCTATAAGCAAGACTCAAGGCAATTACACCGACCCCATTGAGATCCCTTTACAGTTAGAAACAATGGTTGATCAAAATAGCCGAATTAAACTGCAAGATAGTCCCGATAACTGGCTTGCAGAATCGGTTCAAAAAGGTGACAACCTCTCATTAATATTCAAACGAATGGGCTTATCACCACAAATGGTTCATAAAGTTATCACCCTTGATGACAATACTAAGAAACTAAAGAATTTACGCCCCGGTGAAGTTATTCATTATCAACTCGATAAAAATAAACAACTCACCGCTTTAAAATATGTGATGGATATACAAAATACGCTCTATATTGAGACCAACCCTCAGTCAATGAAACAGGCAGAAGACACGAATAGTCAATCGAACATTCTTTTTAAGAGTCGAATTGTTAACAAAACCATCGAAATTCGTACTGCCTACATCAGCGGCATTATTACCGATTCTTTATTTATGTCTGGCAAGAGAGCTGGGCTTAGCGATACTCTATTAATTAATTTGGCCAATATTTTTGATTGGGATATCGACTTTATACTGGATATTCGTTCTGGCGACGCCTTTTCAGTACTTTATCAGGAAAAATTTCTCGGTGGTGAAAAAATAGGTAATGGCGATATCATCGCCGCAGAATTTGTCAATCAGGGAGATAGCTACAAAGCCGTTTTGTATCAAGATTCTAAAGGTCATTCTAGCTACTACACACCTGATGGGTTAAGCATGCGCAAAGCCTTTTTACGTGCACCTATTAAGTTTTCCTATATCAGTTCGGGATTCAAGTTGCGCCGTTTTCATCCCATTCAAAAGCGCTGGAAAGCCCACCGAGGTATCGACTATCGGGCAAAAAGAGGCACACCGATCCGAGCGGCGGGAGACGGAAAAGTAACTCAATCCGGCTATAATAGGTACAACGGAAAATACGTTTTTATTCAGCACGGTCAAGGCATCATAACCAAATATCTGCATATGTCTAGGCGAGCAGTCAGTCGAGGAAAACGCGTCAAACAAGGGCAAGTCATTGGTTATGTGGGAACCACTGGCATGTCTGAAGCACCCCATTTACATTACGAATTTGTGGTGAACGGTGTACATCGAAATCCAAGAACGGTAAAACTACCCAAAGCGGAGCCGATATCCAAATCAGAAATAACCAATTTTTTAATCGCAAGTGAAAATTTAATCACCCAATTAGAAACCCGCAAACATATTCAATCCACTGCACAAGTCGCTAAATAATGAGTAAACCTGCAGCGCTTTATATTGGCCTGATGTCTGGCACCAGTATTGATGGAATTGATGTTGCTTTAGTTGAATTTAAAGAAGATGACTGTGAACTTTTACAGACTTACAATCACCCCATCGATGCCAGAATCAAACAAAAACTGGTCGAAATATCCAGTCCGGTTAGTCAGTTTGAAATACGTTCAACCAATAGAATCGAGCTACTGGCCGAGCTAGATGTGATCATGGGGCACTATTTTGCTGATGCGGTCAATCAGCTAATTGATATCCATCAAGTAGAAGCTGACAAAGTTATTGCGATCGGAAACCACGGCCAAACCATTCGTCATAGACCCAACAACCAATCCCCTTTTACCATACAAATTGGCGATGCCAATGTAATTGCGGAAAAAACAGGGATACAAACAGTGGCCGACTTTAGACGATCAGATATTGCAGTGGGAGGACAGGGCGCACCATTAGCACCAGCATTTCATAATGCCATTTTACGCAGTGCTTTAGAAAATAGAATCATCCTCAATCTCGGCGGTATTGCCAATATCACCTATTTACCACAGGACATATCGCAGCCGGTGATCGGATTTGATACAGGCACCGCCAGTACGTTGTTGGATGCTTGGTATTTAATCCACCGGCCTGACGCAAAAGATGAATTTGACCGTGATTCACAATTTGCCCAACAGGGCCAGGTCCATCGGGAACTGTTAAATAAATTATTAAAAGATCCTTTTTTTCAACGATCTCCACCCAAAAGCACCGGTCGAGAATATTTCAGTCTGGATTGGCTAACAAAACAAGTCAACAAAATTCAAGCTCCAATAGCGGTTGTGGACGTTCAACGAACTTTACTCGAATTGACCGTTAAAACCATTGCCAATTCGATCAAAAATATACCCATTAATAATTACAATATCTACGCGTGTGGCGGAGGTATGCACAATCGATTCTTGTTAGAACAATTGTCCAAAGAGCTCAAACAACCGGTCCAAACTAGCAACGATATCGGTATTGATGGAGATTATCTTGAGGCCATGACTTTCGCTTGGTTGGCAAAACAGCGCTTAGATCAACTACCGGGTAACCTACCTTCTGTTACCGGCGCATCAAGAGAAAAAATACTCGGATGCATTTATTTGCCTTAAATTAATCAGGTTAAAACGAGTGGCGGAATTTCGAATCCAGTCTTAATTTTTTATATACCCTATCAGACGTACTCGAAACTCAATATTGGAGCGAATATAAAAATCAAATAAACTCGATACGGAGAATAAACTTGAAGCTGATCCAAATCACAAAACCGATAATTGATAACACATTTGATTTTGAGTAATAGGACATTCAAATGCCAAATAACAAGATTTCAACATTAAGTCCGATCGCCCTTCACCATTAATGATGTATTCGCCATATAACCGATCACCTATAATGGCATACCCCACTTCGCTTAGGTGTTTTCTGATCTGATGTTTTCGCCCTGTATCTATTTTTAAAATAAGTGACGTTTGATTTTTATCGACCAGGTATTCTGAAGATATCACAATGGTCGCTGCCGACTTGCCATCAATATCTCTTGTCAGACGCTGCATGGTGGTCGCTGAAGGGTATTGACCTTTTACCCGCACACTATATTGTTTATCGATCTTTCTATTTTCAAATAGCTCACTTAATAATTGTGCTGCTTTTTTACTGTGGGCAACGATGATTAGACCACTGGTCGCTCTATCCAATCGATGCACCAAAAAACAAGATCGTTCTAATAGGTCATTTTGTGATAATCCAAATAGCTCAACCCAGCGAGTAATGGCAGTATGATCCCCCCATTTAGTCCCTTGTGAAAACATTCCGCAAGGTTTATCCCAAATGCTATATTCGCCTTCATCTGAAACTAGTCTGGCTGGCTTAAATTCAGAGAATAAAATCGCTTCGTTATAATAAAGGTGTACCTGATCGCCCTTTTGCAGGAGTTTTTTTGCGCGCCGAATTCGGATGGTATTCCTAGATTGGTTATTTTGAGCTTTTGGGGTTAACCAAACGGCACCATATTTCATCGCGAGTTTGAGTTTTTGCCTAGAAATTTGTGGGCAGTTCTCAGATAAACAATCAAGGATAGTTTGCTCGCTTTTGCAAACCGTTAAGTGTTTTTCAACAGATGGCGTTGATTCATTCATAATTAGACTGAAAAAGTCTTAAATACAATTTCATCACGAAGGCACGGAGTTTCGGAAAAAAATTATTAATATTGTTTTTTCCTCCGTTTCTCCGTGGTAAATATTTTTTATCTTTTGTTATCCTTAAATTGAAAAAGAAGACCCGCATCCACAAGTGGTAGTCGCATTAGGATTTTCTACCACAAACCGAGAGCCGTCTAAGTCTTCTTTATAGTCCACTTTTGATCCGACTAAATATTGAAAACTTAAGGCATCCACCAATAAACAAACACCATCTTTTTCAATCACCATATCATCTTCGTTTTGTGCTTCTTCAAAAGCAAAACCATACTGAAATCCCGAACAACCACCGCCCGTAACATAGGCGCGTAATTTTAAATCGGGATTTTCTTCTTCGGTGATCAGTTCTTTTGCTTTGGCGCTAGCCGCTTGGGTAAAAATAATCGGGCTAGCCTTGGCAACTCCTGAACCGCTATTGGAGTTCTCTGACATGTGGATTCTCTGTTAAATCTTAAAATACTTAATCTTTAAGCATTTTATCATTGTCTAATGTTGAAGTGTTATCTTTCTTTTTATTATCGTTCGTTTTAGTGTCAGTCAGATGATGACCCAATAACTTCTGTTTTTCCACAGTATGTAACATCTGTCCATTGACTTCTGCTCCCATCGCCATTTCGATCAGTTTATAATAAACATTACCTTCTACCCTAGAATCAGACATCAATTCAACATGCTCTAACGCATGGACATCCCCTTTGACGCGGCCAAGTATCATGATATGGGGCACATTGATTTGCCCTTCAACATAACCATTGGTTCCAATGGTTAGTAGTGAATTCTCGACTTCCTCAGCTGAAATATCACCAATTATATGACCATCCACATAAAGCACACCAGTAAAGTTAATGCTGCCGGTAATTTTAGTTTGTTTGCAAATAAGCGTGTCTGCGGCTCCAGCTTTTGCTTTGGGTGAACTATTTTTTTTGGGTCCTTTATTTCTATTGCCGAACATAATTTTGGCTCTCCTCAGGTTGCCAGACCATCTGTTTTTCTACCTTTTGATTTTTCCGTCGTCCCTTGGTTTTTGCTGCTACAGTCAGTTTTTTTGCTTCAAATCCTGAAGGTAAATGGATAAATCCTTGTATGTTCTGGAAATACTTGAATTGAAACTGAAAATGTTTCACTTTAAAAGTACCTAGTTCACGAAAATCATATTCTGTGTTTTTACCATTCAAAAGTCCAGAAAGTCTCAAAACTATATCGCCTTTTAAGAATTGTGACTGCTTACCCGCCTGGATCAGGGTCAATCTAAAGTGAAATTCATCGCTCCGATCGGCTTGGGATATCTTCATAGCATCTATCGCTAAACCTTCCCGATCGCGCTCTGGAGCCATTATTTTACGATAAAATTTTAGTTCCTCTTCCAGGTCATTCTGAGTCTGTTGCATATTCTTAACGCTATTAACCAGCTCCTGATTGGACTGATTATCGACCTGTGAAGATTGTTTTTGCATCACCAAGCTCTCAGAAGCTCTATCGAGCGCATTTTGAGTTTCAGCCAGATGCATTTGTGATATTACCAACTCCTCTTTGGTAGATGCCAAATCAGCCAGAGACAAATACCGTCCTGCTACATATATAGTTACCAATAGGAACAATAACAAAAATCCTACAGTAATATACCAAAGCCGAGATTTTTGCGGTTTAATAATTAGATTAGAATGACTCATTATACCTTTTATTTCAGTTATTATTCTGTCAGTTTATGTTGGAATGTTGTCTTCACTGAATGTAGTTTAGCTCAAAAAAACCGCCAGAGCAGTGACAGACCATATAAATCAAGCCGCATAGTACCAACTTATTCCGCTATACTGAAACCATTCAGTAAACATTCAACAATAGGAATACGATGTCTCTTTATTCAATTAGAGCTATTTTAACCCTTTGCTTATTTTTTATCGCCTTAATAGTATCGACTCCAAGTCGCGCATTCTTATCAAATGAAGTCAATCAGGCAATGGATAATGCCAATCTTTGCGGCCAAGCTCAACAAAGCCATATTTACTCAGAGTGCATGCGATTAAACAATGAACGACTCAAGAAGACCTTATTAAGCAAGAGCGAACATCAGATGCGAAACTTTGCTAACGTGAAGAAACAAAAAATACTAAAAAATATTCATCATAAAATCCAGTCGAATACAAAACTCTGCAAAGATGAAAAAACCAGATTTGGCGATAGTATGAATGGCGAGCGACGATATCCCTACTGCTTGTATGAAAACATGCTTGAATTACTCATTAATGTGGAAAAAAACATTGATCTTTACAGCCGCTAAACCAAAATATTACTTTATATTTTACTAAAGTCTTTGTCTTTTTTATCAATAGGTTATATCCTATTCTTAAAGTGATTTAGCTAATTAACAACCAAAAGCACCCTTAATACCAAACGATGTCGTTCTTCGAGTCCATAAGAATCCGGCTTGGCAGCTTAGATGCACTGCCCGTTCTTGCTGCTTTAGGATTTATCAGCGGCATCTTGGCAGGCGGTGTGATCGTGTTATTCCGTCTATTTATTGAAAGTGGATTTATCCTCTGGCATACCAGTGATTCAACTGGCGATTTCGAGTCGGCTCCTTGGTGGTTCAGGTTAATATTACCGACTTTGGGCGGTATTCTGGTGGGCTTTATTCTACATAAAGTCGGCAAACATTACCGTCAAGTCGGCGTTGGTCATGTTCTCGAAAGAATGACCTTTCACCAAGGTTATCTCAATTGGCGCAATGCACTGGTCCAATTTCTGATTGGTGGATTAACCATCGCCACTGGACAATCGGTAGGTAAGGAAGGCCCCGGTATTCATTTAGGTTCGGCGTCGGGTAGTTGGCTCGGCCAGCGAATGAAACTGCCCAATAACAGCATTCGTATCTTGGTGGGTTGTGGTACAGCCGCAGCCATATCTGCCAGCTTTAATACCCCGCTCGCCGGAGTTATTTTTGCTATGGAAGTCGTCATGATGGAATATACCGTAAGCAGTTTTATTCCGTTAATTTTATCCTCAGTATCCGCCGCAATATTATCTCGCATTGTTTTTGGTAACAATATTGCCTTTATTGTCCCCTCTCTTGATCTCCAGTCTCTTTGGGAAATTCCTAATTTTATACTACTCGGTCTGGTGATTGGCACGATTGCTAGCCTGTTTATAAAGGGCACCGCCATTGTCAGCGCTAAATCCAGCCATTGGTCCACTTGGCTCAAGTGTAGCGTAGCAGGAACGGGTGTCGGAATTTTAGCGCTAGCAGCTCCCCAAATTATGGGGATCGGCTATGATACGGTCAATTCAGCGCTGCATGGCAATTTAACCTTACAAATATTAACCGTCGCCTTTGTGGGCAAACTTTTAGCCACCATTCTCTGTTCCGGACTTTCACTGCCCGGGGGAGCCATCGGTCCCAGCATGTTTATTGGTGCGATGGTGGGTGGAATTATCGGTTCAATTGGCGCAATAATACTGCCCGAATACGCCTCTGAATATGCGTTCTATTCAATGGTCGGTATGGCAAGCATGATGAGTGCAATCCTTCAAGCTCCTTTAACCGCACTGATGACATTATTGGAGCTGACGAACAATCCCAATGTTCTATTACCCGGAATGATCGCCGTGGTGATCAGCAATTTAGTCGTTTCTCAGGTATTTAAACAAACGTCCATTTTCCATTCTCAACTACGCGCCAAAGGTTTAGATTTGCGGATCAATCCGCTGTCGCAATTTTTGCGTAGTGTCGGCGTAGCAGGTTTGATGGAAAGAAAATTGTCCGTTCAGGAGAAATTTATTAGCTTTCAAGAGGCCGAGAAACTATTAGAGACCGTGCCAAAATGGATCTTAGTTCGGCAAGACTTGGTACCAATATCCCTTTTGGCTGCTAACGACCTTGCTCGTTTTGTTTTGGAGCTAAAAGAGCACCAGACGATTAAAGATGCTGAAGAGAACGACGGAGTGGCCCGACCAATCGAAAAAGAAATTGATCTGTTAGCTATCCCCGCCGATCGACAAGATGTGGCGTCTGTCTATTTACAGGCTAATCTAGAGGAAGCGCTGGATACGATGGAGCGAGAAAAGGTTGCTGCAATCTATATTTTTAGAACCACCACAGCAACCGAAGATAAAATTTATGGCATTTTGACCAAAGAGAAAATTGAATCGCACTATAGTTATAAGGCAAAATAGCCGTCATCTCACGTTCTCTGATTTTTCTAGGTTAATTTATCTGACAAAGATCTGGTGCCCGGGGCCGGAATCGAAATAGCTTGTAGATTCAGTAACTTATAGAACCTCAGTCGTAGCATAGTCGCAATGACAGTGAGATGGTATCGGTGCAACACCGA
>CAYVSL010000097.1:0-9822 GCA_964454125.1 uncultured Kangiella sp. | reverse complement strand
AATTAAGTTGTATACGGATAAACCGCAAAATGATTATAGATTATTTATTATCAAGAATGCAATTGATGATCTATTCTTCAGTACTCCAGAAAGCATCAAAATTTTTAATTTTATAAAACTTCACTCCAGCTCTTGTATGACCGAGTCCAACGCAAGGTATACCTCTACAATCTCCAATATTGAACGCTAAATCGTTTGCGCGAGGCATTTTTAGTCTCAGCCGTTTCATCGCGTCATAAAACTGTTGAAGTTCACCTTTGCCATGAGATAATCGTTCGATTGCCAGACCTATATCTGATAAGTAAAAATCAATTAAGATAACGCCGTAGTTTGCCGGAACTATTTGATATTTTCCTCGGTAACAATCCTTTGGTGAACATAACCAATAATTGTCCTCGGTCATGATCGCGAGCCAAAAATTTTGTGTAGTATTCGATTTATACAGACCAAGCGGAGAGCCTACGGTTATCGCTTGTTTTGGTAGTTTGGTGCTACAACCATAGATCGCTATCGGTAGTAGGAGCGAAAATAATATTTTGAGAATTGACTTCACTTTCGATATTTCTCCGGGATAGCAACTTGCCATATAAATACTTGGGCTGTAGATGAAAGCGGTCCCAATTTTGGATTATTGACTAGTCCGTGACCCAGATAATTTTCGCCGGAATAAGATTCTAACGATAATTTATTGATCCCTTGAAAATAGATTATTCCATCGTTAGTCGTAGCTCTAACATAATAAGTAAAAGTTCCGATAATATCAGCCATATCAATACCATCGGTAATTTCCCACAAAGCATCGCTTGGGGCGAAGACTCTAAAGGTATTTGCCTGTGAAAATAATCCATCTGAATTGGGGATTTGATCTTTATACCATTTGGCCATTTCTTCGACTAAGTGCTCTGTTAGCTCCTGATAATACATTCCTTTAAATAGTTCTTCCGTCTCATCTGAAACATTGGAGAAAATTGCTGGCGTACTATCGTGTTCTCCGGTACGAAATTTTTTCAATTCTTTTTCTGCAGCATCGTTTGCAAATATCTCAGCGGTATAAATCGAAATATATGCCGAAGCTTTAATGGTTTTTTCAGCGATAGAGCTAAAAATACCGCTGTTGTCAGTCCGAATTTTTTCACTCATTCGATTGGTCTGAGATTGCGGTTTTGAGATGCAAGATGACAAAGTAGCTATCGATACCAATAATAGAGATACTAGCCAATATTCAAAGAGTTTTATTGTCGGTCGTTTCATCTATTAAAATGTCAAAAAAATCAGCTAACTAAAATGATTCACGAGCATAGATTAAAAAGAACATTCTTAACCTTTTCTCTATAACGTCTTGAAAGTTTTAGTCGTTGGTCAGTATTTAATGTTACCTGATAATCACCGCTGTCTAGTGGTAAAATTTCTTTTATCCGATCCAAATTAACCATGCTAGAGCGATGTATTCGCACAAACTGACTAGGGTTAAGTTTACTTTCTAACTGAGACATGGTCTCGCGCAACGGATAAATCCGATCTTTGACGTGAAGGTTCATATAATTACCAGCCGCTTCGATCCAGTCGATGTCTTCTATCCGCAGGATAAATTCCTTGCCAATTTTCTTAACCAATAATCGCTCCGGCTTATCGGGAGGCCGGGTATCTTCTCCTATACCGATAACCGTTGCTTCGCCTCGTAATCGGGATACAATAAATCGATAAGCGTAAATGACGCCAATAATCCAGAAATAGCTGTAGGCATCTTTAGTATATTCGTAAACAAGTTCTTTTGGCCAATCACCAAAATCATAAGATCCTCCCATCCAATAATGAACCAGTTTTCTGATTAGCACCATGCCAACGACGTGGCTGACAGAAAATACGATGGTAAACAGACAATGTGCGAGAATTTTTTTGAACGAACCAAACTGCCATTGACTCAGTTTTCGATCCCACCAGACTATTAAGAGTATTAACAATCCGCCGGCTATCTGACTTGAGCTTTCCCAAACGATCGGCTTCCAAGGCTCTAACGGGATCCCCAGTCTTTGATAATCAGCTATAAATGTTACCGAGCCGATACTTGCCTGAATAATACCAATGACCAGCCAAAATAAAATCTGGTAGTGATATTCATTCTTGTCGAAATGCTGCCAGTTCAATCTTGTGTCCTTTTAATTCATGGGGCGCTGATATTTTTCATCACAGTATCCTGCCGTTCACATCATTTTTCAGTAAATCAGTCACTTAGCGGTTGTTTGGCAGACCATATTCCTACATTCTATAGACAACTGAAGGGTATTCCAATGTTTACCTATGATGGACGTTAGCTAGAGCAGCCGTTTGGCTATCCCAAATCGGACGTCAATTGTTGTCTAGCCTGAGTGAGTAGATACTAAATTTGAAGCCATTAGAAGTTCTTAAAATGTATTTTGTTCCTGATCGAACCGACCTTCCTGATAGGCGTTATGATCTCGATTGGTTAAGGATCTTGGCTTTTGGATTATTGATTTTCTATCACACTGGCATGTTATACGTCGCTGATTGGGAATTTCATGTAAAAAGCCAATACCAAAGTGAAAACCTGCAAACCGTTATGCTGCTGGTTAATCCTTGGCGTATGCCCATACTTTGGATGATTTCAGGGATCGCTATCCGATTTATTTTGGCAAAAGTCTCCTTGGGACGTTTTATCGTTCAGCGGTCTTATCGTTTGTTATTGCCTTTATTATTCGGAATATTAGTGGTTATTCCACCGCAACTCTATTATGAAATGACCCAGAATGGCGATTTACAGATGAACTATTGGCAGTTTTACTCTCGCTTCTTTGAGCTGGATAATCCTATTTTCAAAGATTATTCACCAGGTATCTGGCACCATATCGACGTCAATCATTTATGGTATTTAAGAGAGCTGTGGACTTTTTCCTTATATTTGATTGTGTTGTTACCGATTTTGAATAGCCGATTTTTTTGCAAAGCCGCTGATTGGCTAGCTAGATTGAACGGCTATTTGCTGACCATTATTATTACCATCCCCATTTTTGTCATTCAATTGGTGATTGACGATACAAAAGACGCCTTAGGGTTCCTATTTTTGGTTTATGGTTATATTCTTGGCTGGCATCCTTTGTTCTGGCAACGGCTTAAACGTAATAGCAAACAATTATTAATAGTAAGTCTGGTTTGTTATGGGCTTTTTGCAATATTTTATAATTTAGTCTGGATTAAGCAAGCTGGTGATACTAATCAACGGCTATTGCTGAGTGGCATGGTGATCTACAGTCTTGATCGAATCGTCTGGGTGATGACGGCGCTGGCATTGAGTTTTAAATTCCTAAACCAGAATTCAGATAAATTGAACTATTTCAGCCAAGCGGTCTATCCCTATTATATATTGCATCAAACTGTGATTATTATGATCGGTTATGAAATCACTCAGTTTAGACTGGGACCAGTATTGGAGCCTGCCTTTGTACTACTAGTAACCTTTTTTGTTTGTGCCAGTGGTTTTGAAGTTATTCGCAGGGTCGATATATTGCGTCCATTATTTGGCCTAAAGTTAAAAGGCAGCTACAAACAGTCCACCACGCTTTTAGCCAAAACAGTGACGACATTACTTGTATTGGGTTTAGGTCTGGAAATTTTCATTTAGATCGAGTTATAGGTAGCGAATGATAATGGTAAACGATGAACGAATTTATTTCATAGACAGATTGCGGGTGATTGCGATATTGATGATGTTTGTTTATCACGTATCGATGATTTTTGTTGCTGAATGGGATTGGCATATTAAAAACAATGAACTCAGTAATGTGCTTCTTGAAGTTAACTACTGGATGTCGCTATTTAGAATGCCATTGCTGTTTTTGGTTTCCGGATATATCTCCTGCATATTGATGAATAAATTAAACAACCTAGAATATATTCACCAAAGATTTAATCGGTTGATTATCCCAACGGGGATCTTTATTTTTTTGCTGGTTGCTCCTCAAATATATTTTCAGCGGAAGTTGCAAGGATCAAGTTTATCCTTCATCGAATTTTATCAGACATTTCTGCAATTTCAGTGGTGGCCTGATGGAAATTTCCATTGGCTACATCTGTGGTTTATTCCCTATTTGTTTGTTTACAATATTATGTCAATTCCGATGTTTAAGTGGTTGAACAGCGATCACTATTCAGTTTATTTTGTAAAAAAATGGAGCAATAGTTTAATCGGGATTCTTATTTTCTTAGTCATTGCTGTCACTCCATACACCTTTTTGTCGGTTCATTTTCCGGCAAGTTATGATTTTATAAACGATTTTGCGCGCCACTCATTCTTTATATTTTTCATATTAATGGGTGTGATGGCTTATAGATTTAGTGGAATACTTCAGCTTATCGAGAATAATCGAAGGCTATTTCTAAGGTTGGCTTTTTTGTCTATCTTGGCTATCAATGCCACCCGTTGGAATGGTGTGGAGCCTTATGACTTATGGGAAAACTGGATCGAATTACCGCAAACTTATCTATATATTGCTTTGCTAAATTTCAATTCATGGTTTTGGGTTTTCGCGTTTCTTGGCTACGGTAAAAAATATCTTAATAAAGGCAACAAATTAGTTAAATATTGCAATGAAGCGGTATACCCTTTTTATATCTTGCATCAAACGGTAATCGTGATTATTGGTTACTATGTTGTTCAAACTTCGGACAATATAGCTCTAAAATATTGCTTCCTACTCGGTGTATGTTTTGTCTTGTGTGTGATGATTTATCATTTATTTATCAGGCCGTACTCAGTGATAAAATTTGTATTTGGAATCAAATGAACTAATAGTCGAAGTTAAAATAGTATTCAGGGTTGTGCGCCCACCTTGATAGTGAAAATTATAATCAAACCATATGATATAAAAAAATAAATGATAATATTAATCGACCCAAACATCCAATAACTATCATTCAAGTTATTGGATGAATGGGTGAAAAAAGGTTTAAGAAAGACAACCGGCATCAACGTGATAAAAAGCGAAAACAATGTCAAAGACGAGCGGTTATTGAACCGATCATTGGTCACTTAAAATCGGACTTTAGATTATCAAGAAATTTCTTAATTGGCTCATGGCAGCGATTGTTTGGAACTTGAAAAATGGCTCAACCTCTTTTTTGTGCTTCATTTTATAGCGAAATTCTTTAGGTATAATCCGATAATCACTGGTTTGTGTCGAAATGTCGATCTAAGAACCTTGTTTCATTCGCTAACCAGTCGTTTTAACGGGCTACGCTACACCGTTGGATTATTTGGATCCTTTTTTAAGGGCTGACTATGTAACACACCTATCTATCATATCAACGCTCTCTAGAATGCAAAAAGCCCCAAACTACGGGGCTTCTAGCGTTTTTGATGGGGTGGGGGAGCTTAACCACAAGCCTAATGCATTGATAATAAACAAGATAATTAATTTAACTTCCTCTAAGTACAGCTAACAGTCAAACTCACCCTCAATAAACAGACTGATTATACATCTCATTATTATCAGATATGCTATATTAATAATTAATACAGTATAACATTAAGGTAAGGTAATGGCTCGAAACACATCAGTAACTCTTGGTAATCATTTTGATGAGTTTGTTTCAGAAAAAATTAATGCTGGTCGCTTTCATTCTGTCAGTGAAGTAGTTCGCGCTGGTTTGCGAAAGTTAGAAGACGATGAAACAAAGCTACAGTTATTAAGAGATAAACTAAAAACCGGTGAAGATAGTCCATTGGTTGATAACTTTGATGGTGCAAACTTTATTGCTGAATTAAACAAAAAGCACAATAAATGATAGCAAGTTATCGAATCAGGTCGCTTGCTCAGTCTGATCTTGAATCAATTTGGTTTTTTACGCTTGAACAATGGGGAGTAGATCAAGCGAATGCCTACCTTGAAGCGATAATTGGGCGTTTTGATTGGCAGACAATTCCTTACTTGGAAAGAATCGCGATGATATTAAAAAAGGTTATTATTGTTTCCCAGAGGGAATGCACCTAGTCTTCTATGTTATAAAAGATACCCAAATTGAGATCATTGGTATTCCCCACCAAAGCATGGATATAGTCGAGTACTTAACATGAAAATAGGACTAAGTTTAATGAAGATTCGCGAGTAAAAATTCCAACTTCAGAACTAGAAGCCAAGCAATGTTTTGATGATATTTCACTCTGTTTAGAAAATGAAGATTTAGATAAAGCATTTTACGAGAACCTCATTGACAAGTCAGGTACGCGTTTAATCAACTTCGAAGACTTCAACAATAATACCTTCAATAGTAAGGACGTGGTCGATGATTTCTCTGTGGTAGTGAGTTATGAAGATATTGCTGCTAAGAATTATTCGTTGAGTGCGGGCAGTACTTTGAGATGAAGATTGAGTATGTTGATATTACCAAAGAAAAAATTAAGAGTTTCGACGCAACATTAATTCAGTTATTTTCCGAGTCACATGTATTGGGATCAGACATTCAAAATAACTTAAAAAGTTTGAAATATGAATAAAGCTCTTTTACTCAATATTTCGAAAAGATGTCGAGTGGATTAACCCCTCTTCGCTCAAACCCTGTATTTTGGAACTCACAAGATATACCGTGGGTAAAAACAAAAAAGTTAGGAGTTAAGCATATTTATGATTCCAATGAAAAGGTTTCGAATGCTGCTTTGGAACAAACTTCACTAAAACTTAATCCTATAAATGGTCTATCAATTGCAATGTATGGTGAAGGGCAAGCCGCAACTTTCTATAACAAGATTAAACATAATATATTTGAAACAAAAAACTCGAAGAGATAAGAAATTGGCTCTTACCCATGTTAATGAACGATCAAATTACCGTAAAGGATTGTTAAGGAATTTACCGATGCCAATACCAGCCAATTCCAAGATATACCACATTGTTCATCTCGATAGACTCGCATCTATAATTGCGGCTGATGGTTTGCTGTGCGATGCACAAATCGCTGCACAAAGTACACTAGGAACAACGATTGGTATGAGCGGTATTAAGCAACGTCGGCTAACAGAGTTAAAGCTAACAAGCCACCCAAGCTTATTTGTCGGGCAGTGTGTACCTTTCTATTTTTGTCCACGCTCAATTATGTTATATCTTATCCATCAACGTAATCATGAATTAACTTATAAAGGTGGGCAAGAACCAATATTACATTTACAAGTCGATTTATATCAGGCTGCGGCATGGGCGAATCAATCAACTGTTACAATAAAACCAGAATGGTATTACTGAGGAGGCGATAAGATGATTAACTATACAAAAGGAGACATTTTACGCGCTGATGTTGAAGCTATAGTTAACACAGTCAACTGCGTCGGAGTCATGGGGCGTGGGATAGCACTACAATTTAAAAAAGCATGGCCTGATAATTTTAAAGTTTACGCTACTGCATGCAAGCTAAAAGAAGTGCAACCTGGGAAAATGTTCATTTTTGAAACAGGTCAGTTAACTAACCCTAAATACATAATCAACTTCCCAACTAAGCGTCATTGGCGCGGTGCCAGTAAAATAGAAGATATTGATGAAGGGCTTAAAGCTCTTACCGCCAACATGAAAGAAAAACATATTAAATCTATAGCCATTCCGCCTCTAGGGAGCGGTTTAGGTGGTTTGGATTGGGGGATCGTACGGCAACGTATTGAAGTAGCGATGATGAGGTTACCAGATGTTCAGGTTTTAGTTTATGAGCCCAAGGGAGCACCGGAAAATGACAAAATGGTGAGAAGTAAAAAAGTCCCAAACATGACAACGGGACGCGCGGTATTAATTGAGCTAATGCAGCGTTATTTAGGGGGATTGTTGGACCCAACGATTTCTTTATTGGAAGTTCATAAACTACTATATTTTATGCAAGTTGCTGGTGAACCATTACGTCTAAAATATCAAAAAGCACCTTATGGTCCTTATGCACAAAATCTAAGTCACGTTCTTAGTGCTATAGAAGGTTATTTTGTTTCTGGTTATGCTGACGGTGGAGATGCTCCTGAAAAACCATTACAACTTGTACCTAGAGCTATAGAAGAGGCATCTAACTTCCTAGAGCAACATCCAGAAACTCGAAAAAGGTTTGATAAGGTTTCAGAATTGGTAAATGGATTCGAATCTTCATTTGGTTTAGAACTACTTTCCTCAGTTCATTGGGTTGTCACAAAAGAAAATACAAAAACCACAGATGATGTTGTTCATCAACTTCATGATTGGAACCAGCGTAAGCGTCAATTTACATCCAGACAAATTGAATTGGCTTTAAATGTATTGAATCAAAAGAACTGGCTACATTAGGGCTGACTCTTCCCACTAAATCATATTCTAGGCATTTCAAAAACATAAGCAAATGTTTTTGTAACCAACTAATTCCACATGCCTCATTCATTTTATGCAAAGGTCGACGGACAACCCGACAAGGACCCAGTCAAACATATCGATGACAGTAAATAATTAGACATTTTAGCTGGTTTGGTTAAAAAACTTACTTTTTATTTTTGCCGATATTGGTTTAATTCTTAGGTTTATGTTGTGAATCTTGATAGCGAGGGCGATTATTCTGCTCCTCTACCAGAGGTACTACTTCCCGGATACTGGCAGAATACCGTTGGCCTAATTCCACATATTCTTGGGTCCCAGTCTTTTTCCAACCAATTTCCTGATCGGTGACTTTACGAACCACTTTAGCAGGAACCCCCATTAACATTGAGCGGGGTTCACATTCAAACCCGGCACGAACAAAAGAACTAGCCGCCACAAAAGATTCAGCACCGATTTTGGCATCATCCATCACAACAGCGTTCATACCCACCAAAGCATGTTCGCCAATTCGGCACCCATGTAAAATGGATCCGTGGCCAATATGACTATAAGGCTCCAAATGGCAGTCTTTATCAGGAAAACTATGTAATACGCAGGTGTCCTGAATATTGCTGTGGTGGCCAACATAGATTCGGCCAAAGTCGCCTCGCAAAACGGCGCCAGGTCCAATAAAACAGTGTTCTTCAATAATCACATCTCCTATGATTTCAGCGCTAGGGTGAATATAGGTATTAACTTTGACTATGGGGATAAAATCTTCTAACGCATAGATGGGCATTAGTGCACTCCAATAAAATATTAAAGGCTAATTTAACACAGCAGTGAAGATAACGTAGCGTCAATTTATTATTACCCAACCTGTCATTTTCCGTTTAGGGACAATATTGGATCTCCTCAATCTCATCATAGAAAAATCTAAAATCAAGTAAGCCTTGGCTGTATAATGGTTAGCGACAAAACAGACCATCACCTAATGGGTGCAACAACACAAGGCTTATGACTATTCTACCCTATAAACTCGCCACAACGAACGACGAATTAACCTCTCGCGCTGGATTATTAGCCATTGCCCAAGTGATGCAAACGCTGAAACTATCAGAACGTCTTGATCGCGCTTTCCCGCTTCCTCAAAGTAATCGAGGGTTTAAACCGTCACAATTTAATAAAGCATCCCCGGGGATGCTTTATTAGGTGTTTATCTGTTTTGAATTAAATAGTGCAGAAGGCAACTAACAATTGCTTCCAGTTGACGTGAAATCGCTCTATTTTTATTGAAGTAGTTTAACCGAAACAAGGTATCAGCTTGAAATATTTAAGTGTAAACTTATTTGAAAGCTCAAAGTAAATTAACATGAGTATTATCTTCAAGGCAGCACTGAATTTTAAGCATTTTTAGTACAAACAAATTAAATAAATCGCGCCACCTTAACACGGCACACAATGAAAGCAGTCGTATCAACTGGCCGCTTTTTTAACCATTGCGTGCAATCGAAGGCGC
>CAYVSL010000096.1:0-10245 GCA_964454125.1 uncultured Kangiella sp. | reverse complement strand
ATTTTTTCATCGGCGTCCATTGTGATCGTTTTGGCGTGCAAGCTATATTCTTTGGTGACGTCTTCTAAATACTTTCCTTTAATACTTTCCTTAAGGTCCTTATCAACGTTAATGGTCATATGACCTGCAACGCTTTCTCGATGATCTTTTCCCACTTCAATAGTTTTGTTGCTATCGATTGTTTCTGATTGATTATTCTTTACCGTTTTATTACGATCATTTTCAATCGTCGAGTTTTCATCATGCTTAACGGTTTTAGTGCGATCATTACCTATCGTCAATTTTTCATCATGTTTAATCTGTTTAGTACGATCATTGTCAACGGTTAAGGTCTGATCATTCTCAACCATGGTATCTAGATTCTTTTCAGCATGGATATAGACCTGCTCAGAACCCTTTTTATCTTCAAAACGAAGTTCGTTAAAATTAGCCGCCGTGGCGTTTTTAGTTGATCGCGTTTTAATCCCGCTTTGTGTTTTAGACGGGTAAGGTGGTTTGTTATTACCATTGTATACAGTGCCTGTCACAATAGGGCGATCAGGATCACCATCAACAAAACTAACAATAACTTCATGCCCTATTCTTGGAATAAAGGAAGTTCCCCAGCCATTACCCGCCCAAGATTGCATGACCCGTAAAAAACATGAACTGTTTTCATCTTTTTGACCATCACGATCCCAAATAAATTGAACCTTAATTCGACCAAGATCATCGATATATATTTCTTCACCAGAGGGACCTGTCACTAACGCAGATTGTGGACCTTTCATTACGGGTCGTATGTGATTTTGCATTGGTCTGTAATGTATGTCAGAAGGCATACAGGTAAAACTATTGCGATAATCGGTGTCTTCGCTGTTTTGACCAGTGTGATAACTCGAATCATGTGCGCTGTGATGAACAGCAAGGAGTAAGTAACTCCCTTTTTCACTTTTTGCTTCATGTTGGTCTAATTTAAAAAAACCACCTGCATAAAAGCTGCTACAATTACTTTGACCTTCAATCGTGTTGATGCGGGCTTCTTCTGCTTCCATACGCACTTTAACTAATTTAGCTCCAGAGCCAAAATCATACAAATCGGAATAACTGTAATGCTTAAACTTGCCATTTTTGGCAAATTTGCTCTTCGATTTGGTTTCAGCCATCAAATTTTTATTGGGTTCTTTAAAATTGTAATCATTTAAAGTCCAACCGCCTTTTCTAAATTCATAAACGTGTTGCCAAACATGTATCCCAGCTTGAGGTGAACTGCCTTTTGCATAGGTTAAATTGGATTCTGGACATTCCTCATAGGCATTCGCTTTATCGACGATAACAAACGTGTGCTTACTTGCTTCATGAGTAAAATAACAAGCGTACCCTTCTTCTTCTAGTAATCTCAGTACAAAATCCAAATCACTTTCATTATACTGAACACAATACTCTCTAACTGATCCGCCATTAGCCTTAAAATCAAAATCGTTAAAGCCTAAATCGCTAAAAATCTGGCCTACAATATCTTTAGTATTTAAATTTTGGAATATACGGCGGCCTTCAGTTTTACCAAGAAACCACAACCAAGGTACCATTGTAATATGATATTCCCGAAAACCACTGGATTTTGATTCGCCAAAAGAAAAGTGACTAACAAAACCGTTAAAAACACGACCTATTTTATTATTTATGCTCGCAGTAATTGGTTTACCAATAAGATCTTCAGGTTTAATTTCTAGATTACTGGAAAGTGCAGAAAGTTGAAACTGGAACAGGGATGATATCAGCTCGACACCTTCGATGGATGTGAGCAAAAGCTCATCCGTTCCCAGAGGGGTATCAATGGTAAGGAAACGTCCGTTTTGAGTAAAAGAACCCATTTTAATAAAATATCCCTGCCCGGAGAATAGCCATGTGAGATATTCTATTCTTCAGGTGCACATTAGAAAAATAACCAGAGAAAATAATGCGACCCCAAACGAGTCGCATTATCACTTATATAGACCAAATCACCTAATCACTATACAGGCAAAACTATAAAGGTTTAGCTAATGTTAAGTCGTAGCCTGAACGCTGAGGACTTCCACTTTTATTACTGCTATCATAATCGGTGTAATTAATTTCACATTTAGAAAAACTTAAAGTGATTTCTTCGTTAGGCTCTTCGTCACCATGAGCTGAAATGTTGTAGCCACTTACAAGGCAATCGTAAAGCGAGTATGTCATAAATTCTTCAACATTATCACTACCGGTGCGAACGAATTTAATAACGACGTCTTTACCAGCAGAACCGGAAACGGCTTCTTTAAAAAGTGCCGCAACAGAGTTATCGGCTCTTTTAGTTAAATGCACTTCCGTAACATTAGGCTTTCCTACTTCACGGTTTGCCATTTTTCCAGGAGTCATACTAAGAGGACGATTCACTCCAAAACTGACAGAATCAACTTCAATGTGCTTTTCAAATCCTTCAGCGGTCACATTACCTGGAATGCCCTTATATTCTAAATATATTGCCATTTTTTTTAATCTCCTTACCATTTCATAAAAAATAGAAAAAAACCAACTAGATTCAGCTAGCTTCCATCCGATAAATACTACTCTCACTATAAATTAAAGGATAACATTAATCAAACCAATTCCTTGCAATTTTCTACACGCGTTCACGACACACTGTAACGCAGAATATCGAAAGAAAGTAGGATCTCTTTACAATCAGAATTTGTACAAAAAAACATCCTAATAACTAAAAGCTATATTGAAAATCAAACAACACCCTGACATCATCGGACTCTAGTTGTGTCCCTTCTAATGAAAAATCTTCCAGCACAGGAAATGCAACTTGTAAATTGCCACTAAAATTATTGCCATAAGAAAATTGTAATCCAACACCAATATCTCCTAATTGCCCTGTAGTGTCTGATTCCGTTTCGACAAGTGAATGTTGAAGGCCATATGCATAGTCAATAAAAACAAGTGGTTTCATTAAGTTTTTGAGATTAACGGAGCCAATCTCTAAATCAAATAGCTCGGGACCATTAAATATCCAATCTGCGCCAATATGAATGGCGTCATCAGCCGTAAACAAACTAGGTGAAAAACCTCTGGTACGAGTTGGTCCAGCCAACGCAAATCGTGCTATTGAAGAAAGGTTGGTACCAGAATATTGTGTGCTGGAGCGAACAATAAGTCTCGAATCACTCTCTGTAAATGGTACTTTAACAAAACTCAAAAATGTATAATCGCCAGATATAATATTGTATTGTTCGTCTTGTTCATTTGCCGCACCAACCTCAAATTTACCGTTGGTATATTTAATACTCCCTTCGTGCAATCGTTTGTTTTTATCATCCAGAATATCAAACCGGTAAACAATCGATATGTGAGTTAATTCGTTATCATTTAGGGAAACAACAAAATTACCGCTTTTGATTTCCGAATTCGACTTAATCGTTTCATATCGAAGTTCATAACTACTATTTTGTTTACGGGCGCGTTCAGCAATATAGCGGCCTGTAACACCCAAAACATCAACTTTTCCATTCAAGATGATATTGCTAACAACTTGTGACTGATCAACAATAAATTGATTTTGTGAGGCTTCGACCCCTAGGCGAAAGCGGGAGTTCAAGAAATTACTTTCAAAATTAATTCGCCCAAAAATTGTATTTTCTGGCGATATTGCCTGAAGAACACTCACGTGTAAAAAGTCAGCTAAACCCAAAAGGTTATTAACTTGGCCATCAAGAAAGACCCGGTAAAGGCCTGATTCGTCAGTACCGTGATTATCGGTTCTGACATTAGCTTCATACCAGCTTTCCTGTTTAACATTGATATTTAGACGAGTATCGCCTACTTGTGTTCCCGGCTCAAAATATCCATCAACACTGATCCCAGGAAAATCATTAATAATAAATAAACTTTCTTCTATCGCTGAACTAGTTACTGGTTTTAGCAATAAATCATCAAAAACAGACTGCAATATTTCAGCATCATACATATCATGACCATTAACAGAAACCTGCCCTAACATACCCAGCAGCAATGTGAGATTAACGACACCATCACGTACTTGTTGCTTTGGGATGTAAGCCTTAGCGAGGATAAAGCCCCGTTGACGGTAAAATCGGGTAATATCATTTGCGACTGTTTCAATTTGACCCAAGGTCACACCGCGCTTACCACGCTGCGCTCTAATTAGCCAAACAAGTTGCTGTACTTCAAGTGGAGTAACATGTCTATCAAGGGTTTGCTCTTCAATTTCGACAAGTAAATCAGATAGCTCACCTAATTCATCAATCGTGTAGCCTGATTCTAAAAGCTTCCCTTCTCCCATGAGTTCAAAGCGAACACCTTCCATTAATTCAGTCAAAGTTTCCCGAGTAATTCCAAGCTCCGGAAATTCAACCAATCCTTGGATCCTAAACTCTGATATTGCCAACCTTGGACCAGCAGTAGGATCAGGAGAGCGATCTTTCACTCCAGGTATATCCAAGTCACGTAATAGAGTTTTTTCTTCGGCCTTTTTTAATTGTTCAATTTCAGGCATTACCAAAAAATCGGCTATTACCGTGGTGCTAAACACGCCAAGGATCGATAATAAAAAAGTGACCTTGGTTATCTTTCTCCAAAAAAAATTACACACTAAGTTTGACCCTTTAAATATATAGTAAAAACTAACATCAAATTCAGAACAAGTATTTCTAAATTTGGTGTTGGTAATTGAAATGACTAGGGGGTATATATCGAATACGGTTATTGCGCTTGTTGAAATGGTAGATCGTCATTTTCATCATCATCATCATCATCATAACGTTGATCGGCAGGTAACAAGATGGCTATATCGTCATAGTTATAATTAGTTACATCGCTAAAGATAGCCGGATCTAACTCACCCAGAGACTCAACTTCAATCAACTGTTGACCAGACAAACCGGAAAGACTATCAACAACCTGTAATACAAGATCATCACTGGTTGTAATGTTTTTCGGCACATCGCCAATATAAGAAAGAGCCGCCAAGCTAGCAAACAGAGTAAACTGATTATTGATCCTTAACCGGATCGGTTGACCAATTTGGCCAAAGCTGAAAACACTTTGCACCAGTAGATTTTCAGCGATAATATCGGCCTCATTAAAACCAAAACCCGTTGTGAAAACGGAATCGCCTCCTTTATTCAGTATCGCAACGTTTCCGGCATACACAACATCGTCAATAGAACCACCAAAGTTTGCATCAATAGCCCCTTGAGTTACCCCATCAACTTGAGTCACCTGCAATAAAACATCTCCTGCATTTCTTAAAATGATATCACCACTATTACGTAAGTCTGTCACTGTTACAGCGCCAATATTATTAATATTGATGGTTCCGGAGGTTGAATTAATTGCACTCAATAACGATGTAGTCGTTTGTATAGCATCTATTTCGTTAATATTAAAACCATCTGCATAACTGACTGAGCCTCCGCCTATGCCCATCCCTGCTCTTAAGCTGATTTGTGGCGCTATCAGATTAGACCGTTGACTCACAATACTGCCATTGCCAGCATTCAGCAACATCGATGTACCTGCTGTTATACTGCCAACGCCCATGGTTCCGTTTGCGACCACCTTGAAAACGCCACCAATACTGGTATTGTCGATATTAATTCCGTCTTCTTCAAGCAAGTTTGCATCATTAGCGACATTCAATATAACATTTTCAAAATTATTAATGGTATCACCCAGTAAAATACTGCCATTGCTCGCAGTCAGCCTAGCTATTCCTGAACCTTCGTTTTGAACCACTACCGCCCCCGTTCCTGTAATGTCACCATTAATAGCCAGTATCGTTAAATCCTGTGCCGACAAACCGGCTAAATTGACATCATTAGCAGCGCTTAGAGTCACTGTATCAAAATCATTAATGCTTCCACCGAGCAATATATTGCCATTGGACGATGTGATATTCGCTATTCCGGTACCGGCATTTTGAACAGTGACGTTACCCGTACTGATGATGTTACCAGACGCATTAATTATCAATTCCTGAGCAAACAAACCCGTTAAAGTGACATCGGCTGCGGCATTCATATTCAGAGTATTAAAGCGGTTAGATGCACCACCGAGCACAATACCGCCATTGGTTGAGGTTAAATTAGCAATATTTTGTACCGTCATATTTCCGCTCGACTGAATATTACCCACCGCATCAATGGTTAGTTCTTGAGCTTCTAATGCTGCAAAAGTGACTAAGTTTGCCGCGTTTAAATTGACCGTATCAAAGCGGTTAACATTTCCGTCAAGTATAATGCTACTGGTCGTTGAGGTGAATAAAGCTTCGCCAGCGCCTGAGTTTTGTACAATCAGGTTCCCACTTGAACGAATATCTCCTATGGCACTCACTATTATATTTTGCGCCGTCAGTTCAGATAAGCTCACCATATTTCCCGCATTGATGGTTAGCATGTCAAAGTTATTAACACCATCAAGTAAAACTCTACCGGAACTTGAGACGAGTGAAGTAACTCCGGCACCATTATTTTGAACACTTATTCCGCCAGTACTGTTTATATCTCCGACAGAATCAATCACAAGGTTTTGCGCAGATAATTGTGTTAGGCCCACATTATTTGCAGCAGAAAGTGTGAGCCTATCAAAATTATTCACATTGCCATTCAATCCGATACTGCCGTTGCCGGAAGTAATCACTGCGTTGCCTGCGCCTGCATTTTGTACTATTAAATTTCCATTGGTATTAATATCACCCACTGCATCAATGGTTAAACTCTGTGTGGTCAGCCCGGCAATATCGACATCATTGGCAGCGTTAAAAAATACGCTATCAAAATTACCAGTACCTTCAAGGGTAATACTGCCAGCACTCGAATTAATGATAGCAACGCCTAAGTTACCATTTTGTACCGTTATGTCATCAGCAATATTGACACTTCCAACCGAATTCAAGGTTAAATTTTGCGCCGATAAGTCGGTTATATTGGTGGAGGTATTGTTCGTTAAGTTAATATTGTTAACGGCAACTAAGGAGAGCTGGCCTGATAGTTGATTTTGTCCGGACAAATCAATGTTAGCCGCGGAAATCAGGTCAAGAGTGCCAGTAGAATTCAAAATACTATTACTGGTGATTGATCCTGTCGCTGTCGTTATATTAACACTACCGGAGGTGTTACTGATTTCATCAATTACCAGTTCATCTTGCTCATCAATAAAAATAGCGCCCGAATGATTAACCACCCGAAGTGAAACAATATTGGTATCAATTGCATTGTCTTCAGTACCTGCCTGAACCACTCCATCCAGCGTCAAGCCGGTAGCCGTAATAACGCCTGAATTTTGAATGAGTTGCTCGGCAGTAATTGATAATATCCCACTAACGTTCAAATCATTGAGTATTTGGACGTTGCTAGTATTTAAAGCAAGCAGAGTGATATCGCCTTTGGCCGTTGAGAGATAGTTAACATCGAGCATCCCAGAATCAACACCAAATGTTGTTCCGCCAATCCGGATGAGATCAGAATTTCCAGAACTGTTAATCGTCAAACGGGTCGTTTGAATGTTGTCATTCACCGTTTCAACTTCATCGTAATTAACATTAAATACCACATTAGAATTATTGTCATCATAGCGGAGTTGATCGTAGTTATTCTCAAAATTGGGATTATACGTTTCACTGTAAACATTATCACTGCCCGTGATATTGACTATATCGGTCCCACCACCGCCGACAAAGTTGACCAGCCCGGATGCATTACGAGAGCTTAAGTCAATATTTAGAATATCGTCACCTCCTCCCCCTGAAACCATACCGTCAATGGTACCATTGCCGCTAAAATTGAAGATATCAATACCGCTGCCACCATTTAACTGAACAAAACCAGTGAAGATGAGAGAGTTACCCCTTAAATCCGAGACCGTACCACTATTTTCTAGAGTGATGTCCCAACGGGTTGTGGTGTTGTCCGCTGCATTTAAAATGCCATTAATGGCTGAAACGGCTTCAATATTAGTGGCCGTCACACCGTTGATAGACACCAAATCGCCTATGGTTAGCTCAAATCCTTCAACCGTTGAGCCTAATGAATCAATGTCATCCCCTCCATTAATCGTCAATTGAGTGACTAGCCCAACAAGAAAATTGTCATCGCCAGCCTCTCCTAGCAAGGTCACTCCTGATACGTTACCTGAAACATTAAAGATGTCATTCCCATTACCGCCTGAGAAAATGCCCCGATTAAGATCGCCTTGCAGATTAAAGGTATCGTTGCCTTCACCGCTGTCAATGATGTCAACATTACCAAATAGGTTGAATATATCATTCCCTTCACCGCCATCCAAATTGACCACATTTGCACCAGTATTGACCGTAAAGCGGTCAATGCCACTTCCTCCGATCAGGTAAGCAAAGCTTCTAAAGTTGGTGGTCGTGGTTCCATCTGTCACATTTCCAGCATTTGAGCCGTCAATTGTCCAAGTGTTGGTGGTGGCGCTGTCACCCATTAATTCGTTTTGAGAGGCATTGATGTCACCAGAGATTGATTCAATTTGATAAACATTAATATTGCTATTACGCCGATCACCCAGCTCAACCGTTCGGTCTCCAGTGTCTGTGTTAAAAATCAGACTATCATTACCGGCCATACCGTTGATCAAACCAGAGAGGTTTGATGCGGTATTGACAAAGGTGAAAACATCGATACCTGCTGTGCCGGTTAAATCCGTAAAATTGGAAAAATTAATACTGCGAACACCATCAGCCAAAGTACCGGCATTGCTGTTGTTAATCGTCCAATTGCTGGTTATATTGACTTGATCCAAATCGTCAATTAACACGTTCTGGCTGGCATTGACATCAGCGATAATGGTTTCAATTTGAAAAACATTCAAATTACTATTACGGCGCTCACCTAACTCAACCGTTCGGTCACCTGTATTGGTATTAAAAGTCAGGCTATCGTTACTGCCCATACCATTGATCAGGCCTGATATATTTGAAAGGAGATCGGAGAAGATGAAAATATCGGTGGAGCCGGTACCAGTTAAATCCGTAAAGTTGACAAAACGAACGTTATTAGTACCATCGGCCAGTAAACCGGCATTGAAACCATCAATATCCCAATTAGCGGTTCCACGATCGAGATCACTGATAATGATATTTCGAGAGTTAGCATCAGCGGTAATGGTTTCAATTTCAAATACGTTTAAGTTACCATTCACTCGGTTACCAATCTCAACCACTTGATCGCCAGTGACAAGAATATCCAGAGTATCTGTACCTAACCCACCACGGATCAAACCGGAAAAGCCATTGATTAATAAATTAAAATTATCAGTGCCTGAACCACCGGTGACATGATCAATATTACTAAAGGTGGTAAAAGTCGTACCATCATTCACGGTGCCATTACGAGGATTGGTGAGATCCCAAGTATTGACGGTTGCCATACCGTCGCCAACTAATTCATTGGTAACTGCGGCATTGGCAGTGATGGTTTCGATTTGAAAAACATTGATATTGCCATTAGTACGGTTGCCCAGTTCGATAATGCGATCACCTGCCGCGGTGATGGTTAATGAATCGTCACCCGTACCGCCGTCGATTAATCCGGCAAATAATCCCGACAGGGTAAAGTTATCGGTGGTTATTCCACCGGTGACGTTATCGATATTGCTAAAGGTGGTATTAGTCGTACCATCATCCACGGAACCATTACGAAGGTTGGAGAGATCCCAAATATTGACGGCTGCCGTACCGTCGCCAACTAATTCATTGGTAACTGCGGCATTGGCGGTAATCGTTTCAATTTGAAAAATATTGGTATTGCCATTCACCTGATCACCCAATTCGATGACTTGATCACCACCGGCGGTAATCGTTAATGAATCGCTACCCGCACCGCCGTCGATTAATCCAGCAAATAATCCCGACAGGGTAAAGTTATCGGTGGTTATTCCACCAGTGACGTTATCGATATTGCTAAAGGTGGTCGTCATAACACCATCAGAAACGGAACCATTACGAGGGTTGGCGAGATCCCAAGTATTGACGGTTGCCATACCGTCGCCAACTAATTCATTGGTAACTGCGGCATTGGCAGCGATGGTTTCAATTTGAAAAACATTGGTATTGCCATTCACCCGATCGCCCAATTCGATGATCTGATCACCAGCCGCGGTGATGATTAATGAATCGTCACCCGCACCACCGTCGATTAATCCGACAAATAATCCCGACAGGGTAAAGTTATCGATATTTAAACCACCAGTGACGTTATC
>CAYVSL010000095.1:0-10467 GCA_964454125.1 uncultured Kangiella sp. | reverse complement strand
CCTGTAAAACCGGCGATGTTGCGAGCGAGTATGAACGATGAATTACGTTAAAATTCTATTGATGGGTTAGATGAATGGACCTAAAAGTCAAATAAAAACTGTACAATAGAACAAAAAAATTCCATATGTTACTGTTTTTATTAGAATATATCCTGCAAGTAATTCTTTTATTAAGAGAGCGAAATATAGACTAAAGTCGAAAAGACATTAGCCTGACAATCGGGTAGATTCTACGGTGTAGCAACTATACGTAATTTTTCTTTTCGGGAAGTATTTCCAAAAGAGCTGATCAAATGATTGTTTGGTCAAATAGTCCGGTCTATATAAAAATTAAGCTAGAAGACGTGGGACGTTAGTTGTAAGGAAAATCCGAACTAATAAATATCAAAGAGCAACTGTAATTGATCTGTCAATTGCAGTCTGTTTGGTCCGATATTTTTGGAATCAAATTTTTGAAATAGCTTACCATGGAGAATAAAAAATGAGTGATAAAAAAACACAGCCAAATAATTGGTCACGTAGAAATGTAATAAAAACAGGTGGAATAATAGCGGCGGCAAGTGCCATGCCAATGTTTTACACTAGCAACGCATGGGCCAAAAATTTTCCTAATGACCCCAGCAAATTGTCCACCGTTACTTTAGGTTTTAATATCCCACAATCAGGCGCATATGCTGACGAAGGAGCTGATGAACTTAGAGCCTATAAATTAGCGGTTCAGCATTTGAACGGTGAAGGTGATGGCGGACTAATGAACACCATGAAACCTTCAGTGTTAACCGGAAAAGGTATTCTGGGTAAGAAAGTCGCTTTTGTTACTGGGGACACCCAAACAAAATCGGATGCAGCAAGAGCGTCTGCTAAAAGAATGATCGAAAAAGATAAAGTCATTATGTTTTCGGGTGGTTCTTCTTCTGGTGTAGCAATAGCGCAGCAGTCGTTTGCTCAGGAAGCGGGCATCATTTTTATGGCTGGTTTAACTCACTCAAACGATACCACAGGTAAAGATAAACGTCGTTATGGCTTTAGGCATTTCTTTAATGCTTATATGTCTGGTGCTGCACTGGGCCCAGTATTAGAAAAAGAATACGGTAAAGAGCGAAAGGCTTATCATTTAACTGCAGATTACACATGGGGTTGGACTCAGGAAGAATCTATCAGAAATACAACGGAAGCGTTAGGATGGAAAACCACCAAAACAGTTAAAACTCCAGTAGGTGCTGGTGACTTTTCGCAATATATAACACCAATCTTAAACTCAGGAGCTGACGTTCTTATATTAAACCATTATGGCAAAGATATGATTAATTCTTTGACTCAGGCAGTACAATTTGGTTTGAGAGATAAGCAAGCAAATGGTAAAGACTTTCAAATTATCGTTCCTTTATTTTCAAGATTGATGGCTCAGGGTGCCGGAAAGAATATGCGAGGCATTATCGGTACAACCAACTGGAATTGGGCATTACAAGACGAAGGTTCAAAAGCTTTTGTCAAGTCATTTGGAGCAGCCTACGGTTTCCCACCTTCTCAAGCGGCACATACCTGTTATGTACAAACATTATTGTATGCTGATGCTTGTGAACGCGCGGGGACTTTTTATCCACCTGAAGTTATTAAGGCGCTTGAAGGCCATAAGTTTGATGGTATGGGTAATGGAGCAACGGAATATCGTGCTGAGGACCACCAATGCTTTAAGAATGTATTGGTTGTAAAAGGTAATGAAAATCCTAAAACACAATTTGACTTACTTGAGGTTGTTCAAGAAGTGCCACGAGCTCAAGTGGAATATGATGCAAAGATTTTTGGTGGAGAGCTCGGACCTTATAAAGGGTAGACTCAACAAAGATCAATTAGTCGCTTCGCCAACTGTATTCAGTTGGCGATTTTTTGTAACCATGAGCGGATCTTAGATTAATTTCAATGGTTGTTTAAGAAGAATATTTTCATTAATGAAATGACTGTTTTAAACACCTTTTCTGAAGAAATCTCGGCTTCTCTTCTAAAATAATAATGTTGTTAAGAGCTAATGGATGCAATATTTTTACAATTACTTAACGGTTTGGATAAAGGCGGAGCATATGCGCTAATCGCTTTGGGCCTGACTTTAGCTTTCGGCACCTTGGGGGTCGTCAACTTTGCACACGGTGCGTTGTTTATGCTGGGTGCTTTTTGTGCCGTTACGTTTAATAAATTACTTACTATTTCAAAAATGGTTAAGGACGAGAGTATCACTTTCTTTGAGGCATTTAAGGAGGTTCCTTATTTGCAAATTTGGTGGGGTGATACAGGGCTGGCGATAATCGATTATGCAGTCCCTTTGTCTATTCTATTTGCTATTCCAGTCATGGTCATCATAGGATGGGGGTTGGAGCGCGGATTTATTCAGTATTTTTACAAGAGAACCCATGCCGCTCAAATTTTATTTACTTTCGGTCTGGCAATTGTGATCCAAGAGATTATTCGCCATTTTTACGGCGCAAATCCCATCCCAACCCCTGCTCCTGAGGCCGTTTCCGGTAGTGTCAATATTGGCCAATATATAGGATTGGGAGAGAATGTTGTCTATCCTTGGTGGCGGTTGATATACCTATTTTTTTCGATCATTGTGATAGGTGGGGTTTTTGCTTTTCTTAAATATACGACCTTTGGTATGGTGGTAAGGGCGGGAATTCATAATCGTGAAATGGTTGGTATGTTGGGTATCAATATAGAACGCCGATTTACAATTGTATTTAGTTTGGCTGCGGTTGTCGCAGGTGTTGCTGGTGTTATGTACGCGCCAATCGTACCTCCGGATTTTCATTTAGGGATGGACTTTCTTGTTTTGACCTTTGTCGTCGTCGTCGTCGGCGGAATGGGGTCTTTGCCGGGGGCTGTCGCTGCCGGTTTTCTGCTGGGCCTTTTACAGTCATTTTCCGCAATGAATGAAGTAAAGGCCATCATACCAGGGATCGATCAAATCGTAATTTACCTGGTTGCTATTTTTGTCCTGCTGGTCAGGCCTCGTGGTTTAATGGGGTTGAAAGGGGTTTTTGAAGATTAATTATGCGTAGATTATTAAAAAATCAATGGGGTTTAATGGCGGGATTTTCTGTCGTTGTACTGAGTATGCCGCTATGGTTGATGCCATTTGGTGCAGCCTACCCTGACATACTACAAAAATTTGTTATTTTTGGTATTTTTGCCATAGGCTATAACCTTTTGTTTGGCTTAACAGGCTATTTATCTTTTGGTCATGCTGCTTTTTTAGGGATTGGCTCCTACACTGCCGTTTGGTCATTCAAATTATTATCCATGAATATTCTTCCCGCAATATTCCTTAGCATTATCTTGTCTGGGATATTTGCCGTAATTATTGGTTATATTGCGCTTAGGCGATCCGGTATTTATTTTTCAATACTAACGCTGGCTTTTGCTCAAATGTGTTACAACCTAGCTTACTCAGTATTGACCCCTATTACCAATGGTGAGACGGGGCTTCAGTTAGCTAAAAGTGATCCTAGAATCATCGATAGACTTTTTAGTGAGGCAGGTGAAGGACTACCCTCTACCACTCTTTTTGGTTTGGATATCAGCGGCTATTCCGGCTTTTATATTTCTGCAATAATTATGATTGTTACTTTTTTTATTGCGGTTCGAATATTTAATTCTCCTTTTGGATTAAAGTTAAAAGCGATCAAATCCAATCAAACTAGGATGAGCTATCTGGGATTTAACACAAAACCTTATCTGTTAACTGCATTTGTTATTTCTGGAATGTATGCAGGATTGGCTGGTGGACTTCTCGCTGCGGTTGATCCTCTTGCGGGTGCCGAGAGAATGCAGTGGACAGCATCCGGTGAAGTCATTTTGATGACTATTCTAGGAGGTGTTGGAACACTTTATGGCCCGTTATTAGGCGTTCTTATTATTAAATATTTCGAAAATATTTTTTCCGCAATCAACGATCAGGTATTACATAATTTTTATTCTTTTTTACCTAGTTGGATGGAGAATGGAATGGTCAGTTTCTCGGCGTTGTTTGTAGGAGAAGGTTGGCACCTAACCTTAGGATTACTCTTTATGTTTGTTGTAGCATTTTTACCTGGAGGTGTATTAGAAGGTATTGAAATTATCTACAAAAAGATAAAAAGATTTTTTCATCCAGACGATCACAATGATCCTTCGCACAAAGTTGATATGGAAGCAGTTCATGGAGAATAAATCGGTATTGGATGTTGTTAATGTTGTAAAGACCTTTGGCGGTCTAAAGGCGCTTAACAATTTAAATTTATCCATCAAAGAGGGGACTGTTCATGCCATTATTGGGCCAAATGGTGCCGGTAAATCGACACTTTTGAATGTTTGTATCGGACAATTAAGTCCTGATTCTGGAAGTGTTGAATTTGATGGTAGGAATATTATTGGAAAAGCGCCCTATCAAATTAGTCAAATGGGCGTCTCTAGGGTCTTTCAGACACCTCAAATATTTGAAGATCTAAGCATTTTACAAAATGTAATGATACCTGCTCTGGCTAGTATAGATGGTCAATTTAAATTTAATGCGGTTAAAGATTTGAGTCAGCGTCATGACGTTAAAGAGTTAGTATTAGAAACAATTGAAGACATGGGTTTATCTAATGTGATGAGTGATCACGCGGGGGCAATGTCCCGAGGTAACAAGCGAAGGTTAGAACTTGCTATGTGTTTAGTGCAGCAGCCTAAATTATTGCTGCTAGATGAACCAACCGCAGGTATGTCCAGAGCTGATACAAACCAAACCATAGAAATACTTAAGCAGATCAAGAAAGGTGGTATGACTAAAGTTATTATTGAGCATGATATGAATGTAGTATTCAGTGTTGCTGATCGAGTATCGGTATTAGCACAAGGTACCATTATTGCTGAAGGAACTCCCCAAGAAATGCGTGAAAGTGAAATTGTAAAAGAAGCTTATTTAGGTGGGGCTAAAATATGAGTGATCAACCGAAGGTACCTATTCAGAAACCCGTTAAAAATAAGGGCGGTTCACCTTCCTTTCTTTCGGTTTGGGATTTAAATTCCTATTATGGCGAGAGTTTTGTGGTCCAAGGAGTGAGCTTTAATATTAGAGAAGGGGAAATTGTCGCCCTGCTGGGACGAAACGGAGCTGGTAAAACTTCGATCTTACGTTCAATAGCCAGACTTTCTACGCCGGTGGTTAAGCATGGTGAAATATGGCTTGATCATAATAATTTACATGAAATGAAATCCTACCAAGCGGCACAAGTGGGAGTTGCTTTGGTGCCAGAAGATCGATGGATTATTCCAGGTTTAACGGTTGAAGAAAACTTACAATTAGCTCAAATTGAGGAGCCGATTGGTTGGTCATTGGAAAGGATATATGAACATTTCCCGCGTTTAGGAGAAAGACGGTTACAGGATGGTTCGACACTGTCTGGCGGTGAACAACAAATGCTCGCTGTGGCGAGAGCTTTGGCACGCGATATTAAATTATTGTTGTTAGATGAACCCTATGAAGGCTTGGCTCCGGTTATTGTTAAAGAAATAGAAAAAATTCTGAATAACATTAAGGAATTAGGTATTACTACCATCATTGTAGAGCAAAATGCTATCGCGGCGTTAAAACTGGCCGATCGAGCAATCATTATCGATACTGGTGAAGTGGTGTTTGATGGTTTGGCTCAGGAAGCATTGGATGATAAAGATTTAATGCATCAATATTTGGCGATATAACGATTGGTCGAGATAGTGATCAAAAAGAATTGCTAGAACCTTCAGAAATTGAATCCCCGAATTGCTCTTCAACTTTTACTTCGTTGGCAATCATTACTATTTGAGTTCGGTTGTTAACGTTCAACTTGCGCATGATCGCTGTAATATGAGCTTTTACAGTAGCTTCTGTCACATGCTGTTTATAGGCTATTTGTTTATTGAGTAGCCCGTAGGCAAGTAGGTTAAATACCTCCAATTGTTTTGGCGTTAACTCAGCAATTTTATTAACCAGTAGATGTTTATTGTTGGTCTCATCTAGCTTGAAGTCCTGTAACCCTTTAGGAAAACAAAGTTCGCCTTGAAGTACTGTCTCAATAGCGGCTGAAATTTCCTTTATACTCGCTGACTTGGCGATAAACCCTAGTGCACCGTATTTTTGAGCGTTGGCTGCAATAGCAATATTTTCGTCTGCAGAAATCATCATCACGGGTAGTTGAGCAAAATGTTTTACCACATGTGCTAAACCGACAAAGCCATTTGCCCCAGGCATATGTAAGTCCATCAATAGAAGATCGGCGTCAGGATTTTGTTTCAAAATGACTTCTAACTCTGAAATGCTATCAGCTTCCATAAAAAGAGTATCCGATAGATTCGTTTTTAACGCTTGTACCAAAGCATGACGAAATAGCGGATGATCATCCGCTATAATGATTTTGCTTACGGTTATTGGGTTGATAATTCACTCCGATTTTTACGGTTGTTTATGAGTTTTTCAACAACTGAAGGGTCGGCTAAAGTTGATATATCTCCAAGATTTGAGAAATCATCTTCAGCAATTTTGCGTAATATTCGACGCATAATTTTTCCCGAGCGTGTCTTAGGTAAATCCGGTGAAAATTGTATGAAATCTGGTGATGCGATCGGCCCTATTTCTTTTCTTATCCACTGAACTAATTCTTTTTCTAGTGTTTCATTGCCGTCAACGCCAGCGTTTAGTGTCACGAATGTATAAATTCCTTGCCCTTTAATGGCGTGAGGGTAACCTACAACAGCAGCTTCAGCTACATCAGAATGCGCAACTAATGCGCTCTCTATTTCGGCGGTTCCCATCCGATGCCCGGAAATACTCAATACATCATCCACTCGGCCGGTGATCCAATAGTAGCCATCTTCGTCCCTACGTGCACCATCACCGGTAAAATACATTCCTTCAAAAGTGCTGAAATAGGTATCGACAAAACGTTGATGGTCACCATATATGGTACGCATTTGTCCTGGCCAACTATCTTTAATAACCAAAACACCGTCAACAGCCCCTGATAGCTCTTTGCCTTTATTATCCACTAACGCAGGTTGGATGCCAAAGAAAGGGCGAGTCGCTGAGCCTGGTTTAAGAGGGGTCGCGCCAGGTAAAGGTGAAATTAAAATCCCACCGGTTTCAGTCTGCCACCAAGTATCTACAATAGGACAACGTTGTTCGCCAACGACATCATAATACCATTGCCATGCTTCCGGATTAATCGGTTCGCCCACACTGCCAAGTAACGTCAAAGAGCTTCTTGAGGTCGATTTGACCAATGCATTGCCTTCTCGCATTAACGAACGAATGGCTGTTGGAGCGGTGTAACAGGTATTTACCTGATGTTTATCACAGATCTGCCAAAATCTGCTGCTATCGGGGTAATTGGGTATACCTTCGAACATCAGTGTGGTGGCACCATTAGCTAATGGGCCGTAAACAATATAACTATGTCCTGTGATCCATCCTACATCTGCAGTGCACCAATAGATGTCACCAGGGTGATAATCAAATACATACTGGTGTGTCAGCGAAGCATAAACGATATAACCCCCGCATGTATGTAGTACTCCTTTGGGCTGGCCGGTTGATCCAGACGTGTACAAAATAAACAACGGATCTTCGGCATTCATTTCCTCAGCGGGACATTCATCGGATACATTTAAGACCAAGTCATGGTACCAATGATCAAGTTCAGTGTTCCAAACGACATCTTTATCAGAGTTCTTAATGACTAAAATAGATTCTAGGTAATTCTTAACGCCTTCTTTTCCTGCTGCAGCGTCAACATTTTGTTTTAATGGGATCGTTTTGCCGCCACGATGGCTAAAATCGGCAGTAATAACCAGTTTGCTCTTGCAATCAATAATCCTTCCGGCCAATGCTTCTGCACTAAAACCGCCAAAAACGACGGAATGAACCGCGCCTATTCGTGCACAGGCAAGCATTGCAACGGCGGCTTCTACAATCATTGGCATGTATAAAGTGACTCTATCACCTTTAACAATTCCCATTTTTTTGAGTACATTGGCAAAACGGCAAACTTGTTTATGTAATTCCGAGTAAGTCACTTTAACTGAATTTGAAGGATTATCGCCTTCCCAGATTATTGCTGTTTGATCGGCTTTGTCGATCAAATGTCTGTCAACACAATTAGCGCAAACGTTTAAGGTACCATCAGAATACCACTTAATATGAAGGGACTCCTTGGCATATGAAATATCTTTCACTTGAGTGAATGGCTTTATCCAGTCGATCCGTTTTCCTTGTTCAGCCCAAAAGGATTCGTTATCATCAATTGAATGTTGATACATCTCGAAGTATTGTGACTCATCCAAATATGCTTTTTTGGCAAAGTCTGAATTTACCGAAAAGGTTTGTGACATAAACAGGTCCTATTTTTGGCATTTATTAATGATTTTTGCTGATTGATTTGACTTTTGTCATTTTTCACCAAGCTTTCTACCACTTTATTTTATTTAATCTGCATCCAATTTACCATGCCAAATTAGTTAGACTTTAGTCTACAAATTGGTTGCTTATTAGACTAATTGCTAATAGTCAAACATGGTTGTTGGAGTGCACACTGATAACTCATTAAATCATATTAGAGGTGAGGGACTGTGAACTTTCCAATAAAAAATCTTACTAAAATAATCAGGGCATCTTTTTTGACATTACCACTGGTTTTTTCAGCAAACGTTATGAGCGCATCAGAAACGGTGGATGCTCGTATCCAAAAACTTGAAAATCTTGTAAAGGAGTTAAAACAGGCTAAAGGCACTAAAAAATCAAGTGGTAAGCACACATACAAATTTGGTGGCTTTATTAAAGCGACCGCGCAGTTTAGTGATTATAGTGATGGTGATTTAGGCGCAAATAGTGGGTTGCGTGATTTCTATATTCCTAGCGTTATTCCTGTAGAAGGCCCTGGAGTTGAAGGTGAAAGCCAGGATTTTGATTTTAGTGCGAAAGAAAGTCGTATTAACTTTAAATCAACCCATGCTCTCGATAATGGTTCAACACTAACCACTTTCATTGAGATGGATTTCTTATTACCACCCGGTGGTAATGAAAGAGTCAGCAACTCATACAATCCAAGATTACGTCATGCTTTTTTCAAATACGATAACTGGTTATTTGGACAAACTTGGTCAACCTTCCAGGATGTTGGGGCACTGCCTGAATCTGCCGATTTCTTAGGTGCCTCCGAAGGTATTATTTTTGAACGTCAACCCATGGTGAGATATACCAAAGGCAGCTTCCAAATCGCATTGGAAAATCCTGAGTCAACGATTAATCCTAACAATGCGGCTGGACGAATCGTCACTGATGACAATAGTACTCCTGATTTAGTTCTTCGTTATAATCATAAAGCAAACTGGGGGCATATTAGTTTAGCAGGCTTAGTTAGGCAGTTAGAGTACAATCAAGGGCCTAATAACGAAGAGTCAACTTCTGCTGTTGGCGTGAGCGTTACAGGTAAGTTTAAAGTAGGTGCCAAAGATGATATTCGATTTAACTTTGCGACTGGTTCTGGTTTAGGACGTTATGCGGGTTTAAATCTTTTTAAAGGTGCGGTTATTGATAATACGGGTGGTTTAGAAGCCATTGATTCAACTCACGCTTCGGTCGCTTATCGTCATTTCTGGAACAATACATGGCGCTCAAATTTCATCTACTCTACAGCAACAGCTGATAATGATACTAATTTAACTGGAATAGATGTTATTGAATCGACTAGCAGTTTTCAAGTTAACCTGCTTGTCAGTCCTGTTCCAAAGGTCACTTTGGGAGTTGGGTATTTAAGTGCAACCAAGACTCTTGAGAATAGTAATGAAGGTGAACTTGGCAGACTAATATTCACCGCTAAATACGCTTTTTAGACGAATATTAGTAGATAGCTGACATCTCCAAGGTGTCAGCTTAATTGACAAACTACTGACATAGATCGGTAGTAAAAGCACCGCTTTGGCATTATTTTTACTGACTTACCGTTCGCCAAAATACTCAAATTTATCCTGAAATTGACTCATAGAAATTGAAAGCTTGGAAAATTTGCAATACCTGACCTCTTACGAACCGATATTTAGGCTTGAAAAAAATACAGGAACAACTCGCACTAAGTATTGAAATCAAGGCAACGGCATTATCCTTAATGAAGTCACGGTCGATAATTGCCTCCCACCAGAAACATTATCTTCGCTAGAGCGACGTCATTTAAAAGATGTCTTTTGAGATCATAAGGACATATCAGTCAGCTCTGGTTAATCGCTATCAATGCGATGTAGAAACCAGCCGATCAGATCGCTTTTTTTAACGTACCCAAGGAAAAGGTAAGGTTGACTCGTTTAGGATTGACTAATTCGGAATAGCTTGTTAAAAATCGATAGAAAATTTGAAATGAAAGGTTAATTTTATTGTAACTATTCAGCGTAAATCATGAAAGTCCACCAACAAAATCTGGTAGTTTA
>CAYVSL010000094.1:0-10558 GCA_964454125.1 uncultured Kangiella sp. | reverse complement strand
CTTGAAAATAGGTTGAAACTGAAACTAGTACAGTCACTGTTAGTACTGCCCCAAACCCCAATAATAGTTTGGCTCGGATAGATATTTTTATCATTTATGTATATCCTATATGCTATCAATAGATATGATTGCTGTAAGTATAGTTAAAGAGTACTAAATTGTTATAAAACTTACATTGATCAGCATTTTCCCAAATTTCTATATAGATGTTTGGATATTTATTTCAAATTGACTATCCTCTGCCAACAGTGTTTTGCTCGCTCTTGCTTTAGGATAAATTTTGACACTAGGAAACAAATAGATTAACTATGATTTTTATCCCTATTTTACTGGTAGGCATCGCCATCGTTGTCATATTTGTACTTTATCAACTACCACTTCTTAAAGAGTGGTACGGCAGGCGGCAGGTAAATGCCGCTACGGAGTTTTTGTTGGGGTCCAGTGATTACTATTTAATGAAAGATGTTGTTTTATTGACTTTTGAGGGGCTTATTCAAATTGATCTCATCATTGTTAGTCGGTTCGGAGTTTTTGTTGTTGCGACCTATCATTATACGGGGGTGATTGCCGGTACAGAACTTAATGATACATGGGTTCAAATGACAAACAACAAGGAAAAACATGAATTTCAAAACCCGTCCTTGCAAAATAAGAAAAATGCTGAGACTTTAAGAAGACTTATTGGTATTGATAAAAGCAACATGTTTCCCCTAGTCCTTTTTGATTCTATATCGGCTTTTAAATCTGGAATAATGGCTAGAACCACTCATGGGAGTGGTTTTCTTCAATACATACGCAGTAAACAGAAATTACTTTTAACGACCAATGAGATCAAAGAAATCGTTGAAATTATTGAAGCAAAGCGAAAAAAACAGGGTTTAGTTTCGGGCCTGAAACAAATTGATACCCACAATCAAACAGCCTCTTTGCTAGATAATCATCAAGTTTGTGCAATTTGTGGTAGTGAAATGGTCATTCGGGTTGCAGAAAATGGCCGCCATGTCGGCCAACAAATTCTTCGCTGCATACTTTACCCAACCTGCCGTTCAACCCGATCAAAATAAGAACTTCTCCTAAATCCAGAATAGCTTAAAACTCTGAGGGTTTTATTCCCCGCAGCTTGCTGTGGGGGGAATTTACCTCGACCATTATTACTTTGATTGCAAAGCAATCTGAAGTTAGGTTAGATTTTGTGCACCTTTGTGGTAAAATTCAAGGTCTTTTATTTTGCAGATTGCTCTTCTGGTGTTTCCTTATTCAGCCGAGAAAAGCTCTCATCTTCAAAGATCTTTTGTTTTGCAGTCAGCATTGTAAGGTCGGTTTCAATTCTCAACGAATCTACAATACATTCTGGAAAAGGCTGACAGGGTACACCATAAAAGGTTTCCTCTTTTGGCACGGCTTCTTCTTCGTCCGCAACGATGAATGTTGATGCTAAACTAAATGTAGTAACGAAAAATGAAATAATAATTTTTTTATTGGTAATGTTTGTCATGATTGTTTTTTCCTTTGGATTAAAAATGGAAACATCATTTTGCCCTAAATATCTCAATGAGTAATGTTAAATAAAGTTGCGTATGTGTTCTTAACATTATCTCGGGGTGTATAAGCCATTAGTCCGCTATCTTTATCGATTCTAGATTAGTGCCTGATCTACGAGATACGGATGTTAGAAAATACAGTGGTTTTTGTTGCAGTGAAAATCGAGAAGAAGAAATATTAGTCATTTTATTGGAAAGCTTACTGCTGAGATTCAGAGAGTGTAATTCACTAATACCATGGTTGTTTTGGAGATAATATATTGACTCTTCAGTTAATGCGATTTGATTGGGACTATTTATGTTATTGATATCAATGTCGGTATAAATGGAGGTACCATTGAGGAACTTGTATAGTTGTGGTTTGTCAAAATGGCTAAAATAAAAGCAACTATCTATTTGGCATGGAGTGATAACATAGCCCTCGGTTAAGATTTTGCTTTCCGTGGGTTTATTAATGAATGAGAGAGTTTCAATGACCCACTTGTTGTGCCTATTGGTACTGTAATAGATGCTTTTCCCATCATTTGAAAAAGCAGGGTTTTTGTAAATATTTTCTTTTGGGGAAGAATATATATTTTTTCCGTAACGATCGATAATATTGAGTTGTGTATTGATGGTAAAGGCAATGGATTTGCCATCTTGACTAATGGCTAAATCGGCTATTTTATAACTTTCTTTAAACTTGGTAAGTTGTCGCAGCTCTTCTTTTTTTGTCTGTAACCAGATCTGAGAGTTTCCGGTTCGATTTGAAACAAACGCAATATCACCAGAACTCTGGGCGTAAACAGGACGATAATCGTTAAAAGATGAAGTGATCACATTTTGTAAATTACCATCCACGTCTAATCGTACGATATCTTTTACCCAAAGGTTGCCGCGCATATAGCCAATTGTTTGTTGGTCAATTGAATATGGATAAAAAATAGAGTAATTGGTTCTAAATAATAATTTCAATTTGCCGGTTTCAATATCGAGTGTACTTAGTTGTCTATCGCCGGTTTTGAGGGCTAATTTTCTTCCATTATCCGTCCAGGCAGCCGATAATAGTACCAGCGGAATTGATGTTATTTTTGAAGAGTGTTTTTTTTGCGCGTCGTAGCGCCAGATTTCAGTTTTAGAACCACTCACGTTTCGGAAAAAAACAGTTATATTGGATTGTTGAGAGCGGGTCACATAATAGTCACCGCTATCATTTGAGGGTGATGTTATCGGTAAAATATTTTTGCTTGCTAGGTTGAATGAATAGATTTGATAGTGTTCGCTGAGTGATTCTGTATAAGATAAATACAAGTGATTTTCGTCTACCCAAGCGATCGATATTGATAATAACTCGTCAACGCAGTTAAATGCTATTTTTATATTGGTCAGCTTTACGGAGCCTTGTTCAATTTCCGCTACCATTATTTTGCAGGATATACCATCATGACGATTAAAGGCAATTTTTTTACCATTGGGTGAAAAAACTGCATGAGAATCATTGAATGGGCCATTTGTGAGTTGATAATAACGTTCTTGTCCCAGATGTTTGGCGTACAAATTCCAATGAGTTTTCTCAGGTGATTTGTGGGAGAAAACTAATAAATTGTCATGGACGGTTGCGCGCAATTCTTGTCCTAACAAGGTGGTTTGTATTTGTGGGACAATAATTTGAGGCGTATCTTTAAGAAAAATATAGATGAGTAGAATTGCCATCGCAATAAACACGGTGGCAGGAAAAAATTTTATTAAGCGTCTACGATTGGAGATTTCTTCGATATTTGCAACAAAACGATAGCCTTTATTACGGCCAGATTCAATATATTTACATTCTTCTGATTCATCTAGTGCTTTTCTTAAATAAGAAACCGTTGTCCGAATAGTCGTATTTTCAATAAATCGGTTATCCCATACATCCCGTTGCAAGTCTTCATTCGAAAAATAGGTTTTGGGCTCACTATACAATTTTTCAAGCAGCCTTGCCTGTACATGCCCAATAATTTGAGGAGTGTTATGGCTATTACTGATTGTTCGAGTTTCAGGATCGTAGACAGATTGTCCAAGAATTAACTTTGTATTTTTTTTCACTATTAGTTTACTTCACATTGACTTATAGGAAGTTGATTTTTCAGTTATTTTGGTGAGAACGTTGGAATTATCACACGCACAAATATGATTGACAACGTATTATTACCGAACAGTTATTGTTTAACTGTGTTCTTAATTCGAATATTACATCAGTAGCTTCAACTGATTATTCTAATTTAACGCAAGACATTGGTATGATTGAAATGGCTGGGCGAATACAAGCACTTACCTCAACCGTAAGAGAAAGCTGTAATTTAGGATTATATTTGCTTGTAATCAATCACTTTTGTTCATTCGTCAATGAATGTGCTTGGGGAGACATTAAACCTCTTTGCTAAGGCTTGAATGTGGCGAAGTGTTAGCGATCTTTTGCCATTAAGAATTTCGGATACAACTCCCTGGCTACCGATTTCTTTTAAGTTACTTTGCTGTATTTGGTGTAGCTTCATTAGGTATCGTAATGCGTCCAGACCATTTCCCTTTAGTTTTTTAGTGGCATTGTCTTCATATTCGGTTGCAGCATTTGACATGGCTACGATTAGTCCATTCAGTGGACCATTATCACGTTTTCCAAACAAGTTCATGGCCTGTTCAAAATTGGCTAATAACATATGGTAGTCGTCTTTTGTTTGTGGGGTGGCTATCACAGGGGCTACCATTTCCCAATGTTCGACTGCTGTTTTTAGTGTAGCTTCCATCCTATTACTCCTGGTTAAATTTGGCTGGGTTGTATTTTTTGAATGTAGGCGACCTGAGTTTCAAAATTGATCAAGGTGTAAATTAGAAGCGTAGTTCCTGGAACCCGAAATTCAAACTGACGGCCGAAACTATATAGTTCACCAAAGGATATTTTTAAATCATTTTCGGAAGGGAACTTGCTTTGCTTGATGATCTGATACCAACCAAGCAACGTTTCTGTAGCAGAAGGGTAAAGTTGTTGTGCTTTTATTAATTTATCTGTGGCGATCACCTTCATCTAATATACCTCGTAATACTCAAAACAAGAGATTGTTGTTTGCTACTGAAATAATTACCTAAATATCTCTGTTTGTAATGTTAATTAAGGTTGTAGTTGATATCTTGTGGTTTTTTGACCGTTGGAGCTCAGTAATTTGGGGGAGAGAATGGGTAAATGGATCGGCAGGTGAAATGTTTTTGTCTTGATAGTGGCGATTTACAAAATTTCTTTCAGAGGTATTTGTCAGCTTTTACGATGCGGGATGGTCGCTATTTTGTAATAAACTGGGAAATCGTTATTCCATCGATTCCTGCGCGGACTATAAAACAACCAAAAACGATTGGAACAATGACGTATGCGAGAGAATGAATGAAAATACCAGCTTTAATTCCCAGTTTAGCTCTCATATATTTTAATCTTATCAAGTCGTCGGGTGACTTGATGCTCTCTAAGCCCGTATAAAGCCCAAATATAATGATTGCAAAACCGAGAGCAAGAGTTGTATATTGCATTGAATGTCACAAAATCATGTGAGTGGTGTGATATTATCCCGCTATTAGAAGACTGTTACAATCAGAAAGAATAAAACTTTCAATAAGGAATTCAAAACATGAAGAACCTATTAGTCATTTCGTTATCAATAGTCATTCACCTCAGTTTAAGTCAATTAGTGGTTGCAGATAATAGCGACAGTATCGTTAGTCAGCGTAGTAAAGCGGATTTTGCAAGAGATAAAACCAGTAAACCTCACGAAATTATGGATTTTCTCGGAGTGAAAAAAGGCGACAATATACTGGATTTCTTAGGCGGAGGAGGGTATTACTCTCAATTACTTGCGGCGAAGGTCGGATCTGCTGGAAAGGTTGTTTTACATACTAATCAAGCCTATATGAAATATGTAGGCAAAGAGCTTGAGGAGCGCACAGCAAGTGGTGGTCTCGACCATGTGACCCGCTTGTTAAGTGAAGCAGACAATTTAAAGTTTGGCAAAGCTCAGTTTGATTCAGCTATTTTGGTACTGGGATACCATGATTTCTTTTTCTTGGATGAAGGCTGGGATTTTCCGTCCGACAAAGTGATCCCACAAGTGTTAAAAGCTCTAAAAGCTGGTGGTAAATTGCTAATAATAGACCATTCAGCCGCTGAAGGCGCTGGCATTAGCGTGGCTAAATCTTTACACCGTATAGAAGGGGATTTTGTTAAAAAAGATATCGTTAAAAGAGGGTTCAAATTTATAAAAGAGTCAAAAATTCTAAGAAATGAGCAAGATCCGATGGATATTCTAGTGTTTGACCCTAAAATTCGTCGTCAAACGGACCGGTTTGTTTATTTATTTGAAAAGAAATGATAAACCTGAATAATCAGTTGTCGGCTACCTAGGAGAGTTTTATTCATCAATATTGATCCAGATCACAATAAGAATGACTATCATCTGCATTTGTAGTTGAAAATGATTCTCATTTAGACTAATATTAAACTATGATATTTAGAGCGTGTTTTCAATCATCCGTATTTTGAAGGTATATTCCAATGACGCATAGTTTGGCAAGTGTTGAAGCTAAACGTAAGGTAAAGGTAATTAGTCTAGGCGCTGCGGGCAGTGTTTTTAGACGTAAGCTTTTGTCTATGGGCCTAACTCCTGGTATCGAAATTGATATATTGCGTAAAGCGCCTTTAGGTGGGCCAATGGAATTGAATCTCAGAGGTTTTTCACTAAGCTTACGTCGCAATGAAGCATTAGATATCCAGGTTCAACTAGTTAATTAATCTTAATCTTTTTTTGATTGTCCTTCACAAAATACCTAACCAAGCTGTAATTTGTTAATGTCATATATTCCCACAATCGCTCTTTGCGGCAACCCTAACTGTGGTAAAACAACGGTTTTCAATTTATTAACGGGCTCACGGCATCAAGTTGGCAATTGGCCCGGAGTTACGGTTGAAAAAAAATACGGTCAATTAAGATTACAAACCTCTGATAAACACCCACCTCAAATTAATATTGTTGATTTACCCGGTACTTATTCATTGGATGCTATAGATGAGTCTATTGGGTTAGATGAGAAAATTGCAAGAAACTATATTCTATCCGATGAGCCGGATCTGATCGTTAATGTGATTGATGCGTCTAACATTGAAAGAAATCTTTATTTAACCACTCAATTGTTGGAAATTGGCAAACCGGTTCTGGTGTTGTTAAATATGATGGATGTGGCTAAGAGTCATCGAGTAAGTATCGACATAAAAGCACTGGAAAAACTATTAGGTTGTTCGGTCTTTCCGCTAGTTGCAAGTCGCCACAAGAATATTTCTGAACTTAATCAAATTATTTTACAATATATCCTTCATTCTGATGATCGGGTAACAAATAATGAAAGTCGATTTGAGCTTGATTTTGATACGGAATTAAAATCTTTATACGAATTAATGTTAGCTGTTATTAACACTCATATTGAAGATATTTCTGTTCGGCCAGAATGGTTAGCGGTGAAGCTTCTGGAGGAGCATCGTTATCCTGCACCGGAAGCGATTGTTAATCAAGTGGTGCAGGTTCAAAAACAAGTGATCGAAACTTTCGGTGAAGACATCGATATTATTATCGCAGAAGCGAGATATAATAAGATTCTTTACTGGATCGAAAAAAGTGTCCGTAAGGAAGGGCAGTTAACTCGTAGCTTGTCTTCTAAATTAGATAAATTTTTCTTGAACAAATATCTGGGAGTGCCTCTTTTTCTATTCGTTACCTATTTAATGTTTTTATTTACGATTAATTTTGGTGGTGCATTGATTGATTTTTTTGATCAAACGACCAATGCAATTTTGGTTGAGGGTGCGTCGATATGGCTTAGAGATATAGGTATGGCCGATTGGTTGGTGACTTTAGCTGCCAATGGTGTAGGTGGTGGGGTACAGGTTGTATCTACTTTTATACCAATCATAGGAAGTCTTTATTTATTCCTAGCGGTGTTAGAAGATTCTGGTTATCTGGCGCGTGGTGCATTTGTTATGGACCGGTTTATGCAAGCTATTGGTCTACCGGGCAAATCATTTATTCCTTTAATGGTTGGCTTGGGGTGCACCGTACCTGCTATCTATGCGACTCGCTCTTTAGAGTATCAAAAAGATCGCATTATGACCGTGATGATGAGTCCGTTTATATCTTGTGGGGCAAGGTTGCCCGTCTATATTCTTTTTGCTGCCGTCTTTTTTCCAGATAATAAAGGCGCGTTGATTTTTACTTTGTATTTAACCGGTATTGTGGTGGCTGTATTGACGGGGCTGTTATTAAAGAAAACAATTTTGTCTGGAGAAACAACGCCTTTTGTTATGGAGTTGCCAGCTTATCATATGCCTCAACTACGTAACGTTTTGCTTAAGACTTGGGAGAAATTACAGTCTTTTGTTTTGGGAGCCGGAAAACTAATCATCATGGTTGTGGTGATACTCAGTTTTTTTAATTCTTTGGGAACTGATCTAAGTTTTGGAAATGAAGATACTGAAAAATCGGTATTAACCAATATTGGTAAAACCTTAACTCCAGCTTTTGCCCCTATTGGGATCAAAGAGGATAATTGGCCTGCAACCGTTGGATTATTTACCGGATTGTTTGCTAAAGAAGTGATCGTCGGTACGATTAATTCACTCTATTTAAGTCGTTCTGGTGAAGTACAGGAAGAACAAAAATTCGATCTATCTGACAAATTGTTTTCGGCTCTGCTAACCATCCCTAACAATTTCTCTGATGCCTTAAGTAGTTGGACCGACCCGCTTGGAATGGATGTTGATATACGTGATACTCAAGCCATTGCCGCTGATCAGGGAGTTAGTCATGGGATTTTTTTGGCCATTCGTCAATCCTTTGATGGAACCTTAGGTGCGTTTAGCTACTTACTTTTTATACTACTTTATTCACCCTGTGTATCAGCTCTTGGCGCAACTCATAAAGAAACGGGGACAAAATGGACTTGGTTTTCAATTCTATGGACCACTTTCTTAGCCTATAGTTTGGCGACAATTGTTTATCAGTTTGGACAATTTGAGGATCATCCGGCTTCCGCAATGAGTTGGATTGGTTTCTTCATCCTCTTGCATGTTGCCAATATTGGTTTTCTTAGATATTGGTCAAAGAAACAACAATCGCAAGATCCTAACTTACGCGAAATTACTCCGTCTTCGAGTCATTGATTATGTTAATGGATATAAAAAAATTATTAATAGAACGAGGGCAAGTTAGCTTGACCGATCTCGCCAGACATTTTTATGTGAGTGAAACCATTATGTTTGGTATGCTGTCACACTGGCAAAAAAAAGGTCGAGTTGAATTCATCGATGCTTCTGGTGCTTGTGGTACAGGTTGCGGTAGTTGTTCTGAATCTGCAGAATCCAAAAGCTACTATCGATGGAAAAATGTGGCAGAAAAACCAATATTCGCCAAGATTGGAGAATAGCGACTTATAGCCTTATTGGGATCTGTTTTTGAGGTGCTTACATCTAAGATCCCGCTAAACCAAGCCGAACACGCATCCCCAGCTCAGTGGTATAGCCCATGTCTTTTGATTGTAAAATGCCGCTATGATCAATCACGTAATAGCTTGGAAATCCGCCAATTTTAAATTTTTCCAACGTTTCTCTAGTACCAAGCAAAACAGGCATGGTTAGATTGTGGTCCGTTAAAAAAAATTCAACTTCCTGTTTGCTTTGCCAGTCGAGTGCAATCGCATAAAAATTTATTTTTCCATCGGAAGATTTTTTGATCGACTCCATATTATTAATTGAAATATGGCACACGCCACACCAAGGTGCAAAAAAATAAACCAAGGTTTTCTGTTGCTGAGTTGCGGGATCAAATTGAACAATATTCCCTGTCATATCAACCAAAGAAAAACTAGGTGCTAATGCATCCGATGAAATCCGTAACATATCTTTTTGCTGCCACCAAGTGATGGCAAGAAATATTCCCACAAAGATGAGTCCTTGATTTATCCAGCTAATCATTTTTTTCTTAGTTTCTTTTGTCATTATAGGGGGCTATTTTAGGATTTATTCAGTTTGGCGATTTCTTTTAACGAGTGACCTGTTTGAGTTTGATACCAGCGATCGACCAGATGCCATGAAATTGAAACGGAAAAAGGCATCAACAACTGACCACTCTCGATGGCTGTTTTCATTTCTTGGGCGCTAAACCAATCGGCATGCTCTAACTCCTGATCTATTAGACGAATATTATGTTGTTTTGTTTCACAGGTAAAACCTAACATTAATGAAGCTGGGAAGGGCCATGGTTGAGATGAAATATATTTAACTTTATAGACTTCGAGTCCAACTTCCTCCATCGCTTCTCTGGCAACGGCTAGTTCCAGTGATTCACCATGTTCAGCAAAGCCTGCAATAACTGAATAGCGTTTCTCCGGCCAATTAGCTTGTCTTGCCATTAGTAGCTTTTCAACACCGTCCATTGAAGTAACAATAGAAAATATCACTGCTGGCTCAATTCTGGGAAAGTGCTCTCTTCCACAAAGCGAACTTGTACAAATTCGGCTATGACCCGATTGAGCGGGTGTTGATTTGCAACCGCATTTTGCACAAAAAGCATGGCTAAAATGCCAATTGATTAATCCTTGTGAATAAAAAAGAGGACCAATATCGAACCGTTCTACTGATAATGCGGCGGTCCTTAAATCGAGCAGCTGCATTTCTTCTAATTGTTGGTATAACTGGATCGTTTGTACAACAAAATAGTGGTTGTGCTGGTGCTCTCCCAAATAAATTTTTTGCATTGGGTGGTCAATACTGCAAATGGATGACTCAATATTATCATCCATAGTGATTAATTGCTTAAAACTAAAATAATGGGCATTTCCATCTTTACAGAAAAACCTGCCTTTATAATTGAGCAGTATTCGTGTATCGGGGTTTACAAATAATTGATCGATTTGAGAGGCGTCATGACGTATTTCACCGCGGCGATTCAGGTCTGTTTGAAAATGCATAACAA
>CAYVSL010000093.1:0-10922 GCA_964454125.1 uncultured Kangiella sp. | reverse complement strand
GATTTCAGTAGGTTACAGAATTATACGGTTTTTAACTGATTAAAGTAGGTTGATATTCTCGGAATAAATCAGCAGCGATGTTGATTTGCAGGGAGCTTATTGCTTCAAAAATTTTCAAGAATTCTGCCCTCTTTCTCAAAATTGGATCGAAACTCAAATATTCTAAAATTCCTATTGCCTAGCAGCAAAGACTAAATTCCTTGAGACGCCAAATAATCCTCATAACGCCCTTCAAAGTGAATAATACCCTCAGGTTTCAGATCTAGCACCTTAGTGGCCAATGAAGAGACGAATTCACGATCATGAGAAACAAATATCAAAGTTCCTTCATAATGTTCTAACGCCAGATTCAAAGCTTCAATTGATTCCATATCCATGTGATTGGTTGGCTCATCCATTAACAAAATGTTGGGCCTCAATTGCATGAGTTTACCAAATATCATACGACCTTTCTCACCACCAGACAATGTGCTCACTGATTTTTTGATGTCGTCTTGAGAAAATAGCATTCGACCCAATACGCCTCGGATTGCTTGTTCATCATCACCTTGCCTACGCCATTGATTCATCCAGTCGTATACTGATATATCCTCAGCAAAATCTTCATTGTGATCTTGTGCGTAATAGCCAATCTTAACGTTTTCTGACCATTTAACCTCTCCCGATTTAACCGGTTTTTCACCCATTAATGTTTTCAAGAAGGTCGTTTTACCCACGCCATTGGGGCCGATGATGGCCACTTTTTGACCCACTTCTAACATCAGGTTAAAGTCTTTAAATAACAACTCATCATAACCGTTAGCAATATTTTCTAATTCCAATGCCAAACGGAATAATTTTTTCTCTTGTGGAAATCGAATAAATGGACTAACACGGCTGGAAACCTTCACTTCAGCCAGTTCGATTTTTTCTAATCGCTTTGCTCTGGATGTGGCTTGCTTCGCTTTGGAAGCGTTAGCAGAAAAACGACTCACAAATTGTTGAAGTTCAGCCATTTCTGTTTTTTTCTTGGCATTTTGCGATAGTAAGCGCTCACGTGCCTGAGTGGCTGCGGTCATATATTCATCATAATTTCCGGGAAATAAATTAATTTCTCCAAAATCCAGGTCCGCCATATGAGTACAAACACTATTCAAAAAATGGCGATCGTGAGAAATAATAATCATGCTGCATTGACGTTGCTTTAAGATCTCTTCAAGCCAGCGGATCGAGTTGATATCCAGATTATTGGTTGGCTCATCAAGTAACATGATATCAGGATCCGCAAATAATACCTGAGCTAACAATATACGTAATTTCCAACCTGGAGCCACTTCGCTCATCAAACCAAAATGTTGATCGGTGGGAATATCCAAGCCTAATAATAATTCACCAGCGCGAGATTCAGCGGTATATCCATCCATTTCTGCAAATTGTGTTTCTAGATCGGCGACTAACATTCCTTCTTCTTCGCTCATTTCAGGCAAAGAATAGATTCTGTCTCTTTCTTTTTTAATTTCCCACAATTCCTTGTGACCCATAATCACCGTATCGACGACTGAATATTCTTCGTACGCAAATTGATCTTGCCCCAAAACCCCAATACGTTCGTTTGGATCAGTGATTACTTGTCCGGCAGACGGCTCTAGTTTATCAGACAGGATTTTCATAAAGGTTGATTTACCACAACCATTAGCACCGATCAAACCGTAACGATTGCCGTTAGCAAATTTGATTGAAATGTTTTCAAAAAGAGGTTTTACCCCAAACTGCATGGTGATATTGGCTGTTGAAATCAATTTTTTACCTATGAATCAATTGGTTAGTGATATATTAAGAGCTGTCTAACGACACGCAGACACTCTCCCAAAACAGTTATTCAAACGCTTGAAGCCATTAAAAGGCGCGCATTCTATCTTAATTTGTGCAAGAAGTAATCAATCTTCGAATAAATGTTCAACAATTAGCTTGGGCCGAACATTAGTTCACCCCTTTCTCTATTTTCCGGCGTTGGTCATACTATAAAAAACATGTACAATTCGCTTAAGGCTTGTTGATCTTTCATAAGTCATCTAGTCCTAATCACTATATTATTCGGTTTCAATATTAGGTTCGACATGTCCACATTTGATATAAAAGCACTGGAAAGTTGCTTCAAACAATCAACCATTAAAGAATCCTTTGAGTCTTTATATTATTCTTTGGGTTTTATAACAGCAATGGCCTCTAGCCCAGAGGAAATTCAACCGTCAGAATGGATAGAACAACTTGTTATTACGGAAGACAAAGTTCCCCATTTTGATAACGAAGATCAAGTCAAGGTATTCACAACAAACCTGATTACCTGGTGGAGTCAATGTAACCAACTTTTTGATCAGGGTGGCACGATTAACTTACCAACCAAAATCGGTCTCACTCCAAGTGGTAAAGCCAATAAGACGTTAATCGATTTTTCAAACGGTTATCTGGATGGCTTCGATTGGTTATTTGAAACTTGGCAAGCGGTATTGCCAGAAGATAATCCCGAAGCACAGCGAACTTTATCGGTTCTCAATTTTATCTTAGCTCGATTTATTGATGAACGACGCATGGCAAAATCAGAACCAGACTTATATCGACAATTGCCCGATACCAAAGGCTGTTTCAAGGTACTTCCTAATCTTCTATCTGGAGTAGGTATGTTAGGTCAGGATCTTGCTTTCATAGATGAAGAGGTGGAAGCAATGTTGTTAGACTCTTCAGAATCAGACTATACTCACTCAAATATTATGTCCGAGCCCTTCAAAAATATTAAGCGAAGCGTGGGGCGAAATGACGATTGTCCATGCGGCAGTGGTAAAAAATTTAAAAAATGTTGTTTGCATTAACCTTTTTTAATTTTAATTAAAAATAGAAGCCAAAGGAAATTAAAATGCTTTTAAAACACCAAATCTTAGCCGTTGTTTTTGCCTTTATGCTTTCAGGCTGCATGCAATCGGAGCCAGATATTCAATCCAATTCAAATCCCAAGACCATTCAACCAGCGTCATCAGAAGAGGTTAAGCCACCACCAGAGAATACTATGAAAAATATTTCAAAATTCCCTTACAAAGGGACAATTCACTACATGAATATAGAAGGTGGTTTCTACGGAATAGTCACTGACAAAGGTAAAAAATTACTGCCTTTAGGCTTAGAAAAAAAATATCTTGTTGAAGGTACTACCATCATTTTTTCAGGAAATTACGAACAAGATATGATGACGATCCAACAATGGGGGACCCCTTTTAGGATCAATGCAGTTCAATTGATCAATCTTGGTAAAGGCACAGCTAATCCTGAAGCCTGATTTTTTTACCCTGACTAAGGAATTCTGCTATTTAAATAATCCATTTTGGCTAGCCGCTTTCAAGCCAAAATGCCGATAGGCCGATTGGGTGGCTACCCTGCCTTGAGGCGTTCGGTGAATAAAACCCTGTTGGATCAAAAAGGGTTCTAGCACATCTTCTATGGTGTCCCTTTCCTCACTAATCGCGGCTGCTAACGAACTAAGTCCCACCGGACCACCGTCAAATTTTTCGATAATGGCTAATAACAGTTTTCGATCCATATTATCAAAACCTAGACTATCCACATCGAGCAAATTGAGCGCCATATCAGAAATATTTTCATTGATAGCACCATCGGCTTTGACTTCAGCAAAATCCCTTACCCTGCGAAGTAATCGATTGGCAATACGCGGCGTACCACGGGAACGTCTGGCAATCTCTTTAGCACCTTGATTATCGATGGGCAAACCAACTATACCGGCAGAACGTGAAACAATGGAGGTTAACTCTTCAACATCATAAAATTCTAGTCGTTGTACGATACCAAAGCGATCTCTTAGAGGTGATGTTAATAACCCCGCTCGTGTGGTTGCTCCGACTAAAGTGAATGGCGGCAAATCTAATTTGATTGAGCGAGCTGCGGGGCCTTCACCAATCATGATGTCGAGTTGGTAATCCTCCATTGCAGGATAAAGGATCTCTTCGACAACGGGGCTTAATCGATGAATTTCATCAATAAACAGAACATCATTTTCTTCCAGATTGGTCAGTAATGCCGCTAAATCACCGGCTTTTTCCAATACTGGGCCGGAAGTATGGCGGATATTAACTCCCATTTCTGTAGCAACAATATTGGCTAAAGTAGTCTTACCCAAGCCGGGAGGGCCGAATATAAGTACGTGATCGAGAGCATCCTGACGTTTTCTGGCGGCTTGGAATGCAATATCCATTTGTTCATGGACTTTTTTCTGGCCCACATAGTCAGCCAATGTTTTTGGCCGAATAGCACGGTCTATCTGCTCTTCAGCACCTTGGTCGGTTGCGCTTATAATACGATCGGTTTCAATCATGTTTGAATATTGGACTATATAGGTGTTTGTCTGAGTAGTATTCTACCTATAAATGGCGGGATAGTGAAAGAGAATTTTATTTTATCCATTAGCCGGAAAAAATATTTGCCACTAATCCACCACTCTCAAAAACTCTTGAAGGCTTTCAATATAGTTAGTGTGGGTTGAAATATCATTGTGATTAGCTCCTGCAATAACAATTTTTGTTAGTCGTTTTGGATCAAATTCATTTGCCAAGGCTTCACTTCTTTCTCTAGCAATAACCTGATCATTTTCAGCAATCAGGATCAACGTTTTTGCTGTTATTTTGGGTGCTCTTGCTGCCGATAAAAATTTATCTGTTGCTAATAATGATACTGGTAAAAATGGATAATGAGTTTTCGCGACGTTTTCTATACTGTCATATGGCGTGACTAATACTAACTTGTTAATCTCTCGATTAGCAGCAACAAAAGTTGCTACGCCCGACCCTAGGCTACTCCCCATCAATGTTACGCTCTCATAGTTTTTGATTAAATGCCCATAAATATGAAGGGCATCGGAATAAAGCCCTTCTTCTGTTGGCGTCCCCTTGTTATTGCCATAACCTCGATAAGGGATCAAATAAACGGTGTGCTGTGGGGCGACTTGATTAAAAAAATCAATATGATTTTCTATTGCACTAGCATTGCCGCCATAATAAAGCAGTAAATGTTTTTGCCCGGGATTAAGTACCCAGCCAGTCAACTTCTGGCCGTTATTATTAAAAGTCGTTGTTATCTCATTTGCGTAGCTGGCAGGTTGCGGAAAATAAAGAAATGATCGCTGGAATATGAAAAACAATATGCAAATGGCTAGATAACCAAAAACAACAAGACCTATAAATATTTTCATTTTAAAATCTTCACCTGTGTCATGTCATCAGTCATAATGGTTTTTGAATACTCAGCCAAAATCCTGCTGCTATTTTTCTTTGCTCGCAACAATTCCTTATCACATATTCTTCAATGCAAGGCGGATCAAGCTAGCGGCAGGCAAACTGTCATCACCAATTTTACTAATCGCTTGACTGGCGCTTTGTGACTTATACCCCAAGGCGACTAGCCCACTAATGGCTTCTTGTACATTAGCATTGGTAATTTGAGAGGGAGAGTTGCTAGTTTGGATCGCCCCTCCAACTTCCCAATCATTCAACTTATCTTTCATTTCAATAATCAAACGTTCAGCGGTTTTTTTACCCACACCGGGAATTTTGACCAAACGATTAGCATCGCCATTATGAATATTTTGTACAAATTCTATCGCACTCATTGCGGACAAAATGGCAAGGGCAAGTTTTGGCCCTACTCCATTAATTTTTATTAATGCTCGAAAAAGCGTTCGCTCTTCTAAACTAAAAAATGCAAATAATGTGTGTGAATTTTCACTGACCGACAAATGAGTATTTAGCACCACCTTTTCGCCAAGTTCGGGTAGAAGGTAAATAGTATTCATTGGTGCCTGACATTCATAGCCGACACCATTAACATCCACAAGAATAAAAGGAGGCTGTTTTTCTAACAATATTCCGTTTAATCGACCAATCATATTTTTCTCTATTTAATTCTTTAACCTGAATAATCAATTGGAGTACTTTCTAGCGCAATCGTCCACGCTTAACTTTTTTAACACCCGCTTGAAACAATGCACTTTGCATCGCATGACCATGACAAATCGCCACCGCCAAACCGTCTGCAGCATCCGCTTGCGGACTAGCACTCAATCCTAATAAACTGGTTACCATATGTTGCACTTGCAACTTGTCCGCCGCACCGGTACCTACCACGGCTTGTTTAATTTGACGAGCCGAATATTCTGCGACCACCAAAGCATGTTGCGCCATAGCCACCATGGCAACACCGCGTGCCTGGCCTAATTTAAGCGCGGAGTCAGCATTTTTTGACATAAAAACTTGTTCAATTGCCGCTTCATCGGGTTTATATTGTTGCACAACTTCAGAAATACAATCGAATATTTGATTAAGTCTATCAGAAAGTATGCCTTCTTTAACACGAATACAGCCACTGGCCAGATATTCAATTTTACGCCCATTCATTTTGATCACTCCAAAACCGGTGATACGGGAGCCGGGATCGATGCCTAGGATTATAGACATAAACAAAAAGATAAATGGCGAATTCTGTATAGCGTCCAAAACAAACGCTTCCCACTCCCCGCTGCTCGCTCACAAAAACCGCAGATCTTATAAAAGCTCATAAGCTTCAGCTGGAATTTCGGCATTGCTAAACACATTTTGGGTATCATCCAAATCATCCAATGTGTCAATTAGTCTAAGTGCTTTTACAGCGGTGTCAACATCGAGTTCGGCGTGAGTTGCTGGCAACATTGCTACTTCGCCGGCTTCCGCTTTTAACCCTTTTTGCTCTAAGGCTTCTTTGACTAAAATAAACTCTGCGGGAGAGGTTAAAATTTCAAATGAACCATCATCATGATTAATGATATCTTCGGCACCCGCTTCCAACGCTTCTTCCATCAAGGTGTCTTCATCCACTTGGTCAGAAAAAATAATTTGTCCTTTTTTCTCGAATAAATAAGCGACCGAGCCCGATGTGGCCAGCTCACAACCAGCCCGAGTAAACGCGTGGCGAACTTCGGCCACTGTGCGATTTTTGTTGTCGGTTAAGCATTCCACTAATATCGCCACACCGCCGGGACCATATCCCTCGTAAATCAGTTCATCATAGTTATCACCATCGGCATTGCCTGCACCACGAGCAATAGCCTTTTCGATAGTGTCTCGCTTCATATTGGCGCCGAGCGCTTTATCAATCACGGCGCGCAAAGAAGGGTTATCTTCTGGATTGGGTCCTCCAGATTTAGCGGCAACCACCAGCTCCCGAATGATTTTGGTAAAAATCTTCCCGCGTTTAGCATCCTGTGCGGCTTTTCGGTGTTTGATATTAGCCCATTTACTGTGTCCCGCCATTGGTATCCTCCAACTTGATCAAGCTAAGATTTTTTTCCTACCGTCGCAATGGCCAACTCTTGCAATTGCACTGCTGATACTTTTGATGGTGCCGAAGTTAACGGACAACTCGCGGTGGTAGTCTTCGGAAACGCAATAACATCACGAATAGAATCAGCGCCGACCATAAGCATCACCAGTCTGTCCAAACCAAAAGCAATTCCACCATGAGGCGGACAACCATATTTCAGTGCTTCAAGTAAAAATCCAAACTTATCATCGGCTTCCTGCCCATCAATACCTAATATATCAAATATTGCTGATTGCATTTCCTGATTGTGGATACGAACTGAACCACCGCCAACTTCACAACCATTAAGCACCATATCATATGCACGGGACAAGGTTTGGGTTGGAGCTGCTTTGAGTTTATCTACATCGTTTTGTTGAGGCGCTGTAAAGGGATGATGGAGTGCATGCATGCGACCGTCATCTTCTTCAAACATGGGAAAATCTATTACCCATAACGGTTTCCAGCAATCTTCCATCAGACCACGATCTTGGGCGACTTTTAATCTTAATGCGCCCAAGGAATCCGTTACCACCTTATTCGAATCTGCACCAAACAATAAAATATCACCTGCTTTCCCATTCGTTCTTTCAATTATTTGATTAATAATCTCATCATCAAGGAATTTGCCTATTGGTGATTGAATACCTTCAATTCCCTTACCCGTTTCTTTGATTTTAACCCAAGCTAATCCTCTTGCACCATAGCGACCAGCATATTCACCATATTGGTCTATTTGTTTGCGACTCAGTTCTGCACCGCCCGGTACACAAATTGCCGCAACCCGGCCATTAGCATCATTCGCAGGCGTTGAAAATACTTTAAACTCAACTTCTTTCAATAAATCGGCCACATCCACTAATTCAATCGAAACTCGTAGATCGGGCTTATCACTACCAAAACGCTGCATAGCTTCGGCATAAGGCATTCTTGGAAATTCGCCTAGATCAACCTCCATCGTTTTAATGAATAATTGGCGGATCATCTTTTCCATCATGCCCATAATGGCTTGTTCATCCATAAAAGAAGTTTCAATATCCAGTTGGGTAAATTCCGGTTGGCGATCAGCGCGTAAATCTTCATCTCGAAAACAACGGACGACCTGATAATAACGGTCAAATCCGCTCATCATTAAAAGCTGTTTAAATAGCTGTGGTGATTGGGGTAAGGCAAAGAAAGAACCTTTGTTGGTTCGACTTGGTACCAGATAATCACGCGCTCCTTCAGGTGTCGCTTTGGTTAAAATGGGAGTTTCGATATCGGCAAAATGCTCGGATTCTAAGAAATCTCGTAGATTCTTAGCCACCTTATTGCGAAACAACAATTTTTCTTGCATTTCCGGACGACGTAGATCCAAGTAACGATATTTGAGTCGCAGTTCTTCAGACACTTCTTCATGACCATCGATCAGGATAGCGGGTGGTGCCGCTTTGTTCAGAACCATTAAGTCGCTCGCTAGAATTTCGATAGTACCCGTTGGCATATCTTTGTTGATCATATTTTCCGGTCGATTTCGCACTTCTCCTGTAATGGTAACCACAAACTCACTACGCAAGTCTTCAGCTTTAGCAAATAATTCCGGTTGATCCGGTTCAATGACCACTTGGATAATACCGCTACGATCACGTATTTGCAGGAATATTAACCCGCCTAAGTCACGCCTTCTATGGATCCAACCGGCTACAGTAACCAGCTCGCCTATTGAAACTGTTAATAAATCACCGTTGTAATGGCTACGCATAATGAAACCTTAGAAATAGCAGATTTAACTACCTTGAAAAACCGCGTATGTTACTGGATACAAAGGCTAAAGTCGATGTTTTTACAAAGCTCTCTCAACGTTATACTTTGCCAAAATCACCCACGAATTCAATCTTATGCTAAGATTAGTATGACATCTAACCAAACTCGCTTTATTATTCTAGGATGATTAGGGCAATATGACCTGTCATTCTACCGTAGCAACGATTTTCAATATAAATACCATTTTCAATGAAGTGAATAGGCGTAATTTGTAAAATATGATTAAAAAAATAAGAGCCAGATTAACCGAAGGCTTTGATCTTGAAAACAATCCTTTTCTGTACCGCCGTCTAATAATGACCACGGCTTTACTTTTTATCGCATTATTTGCCTTTACTGCTTTTATTTTTATTAACTTTTCCCTAGGCAATCAAAAGTTGGTAATAATGGATGTTTTTGTTACTTTGATGTCAATCATTTCACTCTATTTGCTGTTTGTTAAAAACAATATCGATCTCGCCGCTGCGGTATCAACCACCATATTGTTCTCCTTCCTGATTTTTTTCTCCTATATCACAAAAAATAATGGATTTGGTTTGGTCTGGACTCTGTGTTTTCCCTTATTTGTCATCCCTATATTAGGCACTCGTAAAGGCATGATAATAACCGGGGTATTCTATTTAATTATGGTTCCTCTAGTTTACTCCGGGATCGGTGAATGGGATAACGGTTTCTGGGACAAAACGGCTTTCACCCGGTTTTTTATGGCTTCATTCACCGTAGTCTATACCGCATATTTTTTCGAGTCATCATCTGTCGCTGCCTATCAAACAATTCTCGAAATAAGAGAAAAAGAAAAAATTTACTTAAACAAACTTGAAAATTTGTCGGTGACCGATCAACTAACGGGTTTACATAACCGGCGATATTTTGATGACCATTTTGAAATAGAAAAACAAAAAGTTGGACGCTACAATAATGATCTCTGTTTGATTATGATTGATATCGACCGGTTTAAAGCGATCAATGATCGATATGGACATCCTGTAGGCGATAAAGTACTTAAAGAATTTTCGCTTTTGTTAAGAAAAAATATTCGTAACAGCGATATACTATCCCGGTGGGGCGGCGAAGAATTTATTATATTGTTACCTGGTACTTCCATTGATAATAGCATTTTAATTGCTGAAAAAATTCGAAAGGCCATCGCAGCCGATCAGTTTAAAAAAATAGGAAAACTTACCGCCAGTTTTGGAGTATCTAAAGTTGATGCCAGTACAGTTTCAAATCGTGAAGCGATCCACCATGCAGACAAAGCACTATATCAGGCAAAACACGATGGTCGTAACAAGGTTGTTAGCTATCAAAAATAACCACCTTCATTTCGTATACAAAGAATTCAGAGCCAAGTCCCTGACCTCTATATTTAGAATGAATTCTGACACCTTCAATTAAGAAACGCCATAAACCGATATGAGTTAAATACGGAATAAAAGTGAGCTGCAACATACCGACTACTTCTCCATTATTTTCAACTACTGATAACTCATTGTTTATAGGTCTTGTTCAATATTATGAGCAAATGGTGATCCGCGAGGTGTTGGAAAGCTTGATTATTAAGTACCAATCAAGACGGTGGGATTCAAACAGACAGCAAGCTACTAAATAAAAAAAACATTAGTGGGGTCACGTCTTTCTTTGCTCTTCATATCTTTTTAGCCAGCGACTAACGGTACTATAATGATGTCCCAAGTAATCACCAATCTCCCGCTGACTATATCCGCCAGAGTAATAAGCGTCATAAATCG
>CAYVSL010000092.1:0-11098 GCA_964454125.1 uncultured Kangiella sp. | reverse complement strand
TTGAACAAGTAAATTGATTTTGGGTGAGTTAAGATCTCTAAATAGGGATTTGGGGATCTAATGAGTATAGACAATAAAGCCTCAGATCGCGTAAACTACGTTAGTTTTGCCATATGGGCATAAAAATTAAATAGTTTTTATATAAGCGGAAGCGGTTTATCGACCTTTTCCGCTTTTTTGAACCTGATTTTTAGTGCTAATAATTCTTCATACTCGGAGTCTGTCTTGACCTTATTCGCACAGTCATCATTTGCTAAATTTAAAACAGCTATTCTTGTACTGGAGGATGGCACTGTTTTTCAGGGTCAATCCATTGGAGCTGACGGCGAATCGGTCGCAGAAGTAGTTTTTAACACGGCAATGACTGGTTATCAGGAGATCCTAACGGATCCGTCTTACGCCAAACAGATGATCACCCTAACCTATCCTCATATTGGAAATACTGGCACTAATGATGAAGATGTTGAGTCAGATCATATTTGGGCCGCAGGTTTGGTTATTCGAGATCTACCCATTGTCGCCAGTAATTGGCGCAAGACTCAGTCATTACAAGAATATCTAATCAAAAATAACATTCAAGCGATTGCAGATATCGACACCCGTAAACTCACTCGAATTTTAAGAACTAAAGGCGCACTTGCTGGCTGTATTATTGCAGGTGATCTAAATGATCACCAAAACACTATAGAAGTGGCACTGCAAAAAGCAAAAGCTTTTACTGGACTTAAGGGGTTAGATTTGGCCAAAGAGGTTTGTACTAAAAAATCCTACCAATGGGATCAAACCCGTTGGGATTTAATAGAGGGATACTCAAACCAAACCGATGATCAACAAAAATTCCACGTTGTGGCTTATGATTTTGGCGTTAAAAAGAATATTCTTAGAATGTTGGCAGATCGAGGCTGCCGCTTGACCGTTGTACCGGCGCAAACTTCCGCCAAAGAAGTTTTATCACTTAATCCAGACGGCATTTTTCTCTCAAATGGCCCAGGTGATCCAGAACCTTGTGATTACGCCATTAGCGCGATTAAAAAATTTCTCGAAACTGATATCCCTATTTTCGGTATTTGCCTAGGTCATCAATTATTGGCTCTAGCAGCGGGTGCAAAAACCATTAAAATGAAATTCGGTCATCATGGTGCCAATCATCCAGTGGAAAATGTACAAGATAAAACGGTTTTGATTACCAGCCAAAATCATGGCTTTGCTGTAGATGAATCATCTTTACCAGTCAATCTCAAAGTAACCCACAAATCTTTATTTGATGGAAGCTTGCAGGGAATAGAACATACGGAAAAAGCAGCCTTTGGTTTTCAGGGTCATCCGGAAGCAAGCCCGGGACCACATGATGCAGCGCCATTGTTTGATCATTTTATCAAACTGATGGAAAACATTCAGAGCTAAGTAAGAAAGTGACGATTTTTGGTAGGAACTGCATTTCGCTACGAAGCGATACTTCAGTTAAGTAAATATTCTAAACTGGACTATCGAGTAGCCTTTTTTCGCAGCGCAGAGGCTCCCTCCTACTAAATATGACTATAAAATTTTTATACAATTGTTGTTTAAATAAACAATCGATACGGTAATAGTTAATGCCAAAACGTACAGACATAAAGAGCATTCTCATTTTAGGCGCAGGTCCTATCATCATTGGACAAGCTTGTGAGTTTGATTATTCAGGGGCACAAGCCTGTAAAGCGCTTCGCGAGGAAGGATATCGAGTTATTTTAGTTAACTCAAATCCCGCTACCATTATGACCGATCCGGAAATGGCTGATGCGACTTATATCGAGCCCATCCACTGGGAAGTAGTCGCTAGGATTATCGAAAAAGAAAAGCCCGATGCGATTTTGCCTACCATGGGGGGGCAAACGGCATTGAATTGCGCGCTGGATTTAGCCTCCCGTGGTGTACTAAAAATTCACAACGTGGAAATGATTGGCGCTAATCGTGAAGCCATTGACAAAGCAGAAGATCGTGAAAAATTTGCTAATGCAATGCGAAAAATTGGCTTAGATATGCCTAAAGCAGGTATCGCGCATTCAATGGATGATGCTCATAAAGTTCAAGCAGAAGTTGGCTTCCCTTGTATTATTCGTCCATCATTTACAATGGGTGGCACCGGTGGCGGTATCGCCTATAATCGGGAAGAATTTGAAGAGATCTGTACCCGCGGTTTGGATCTTTCTCCAACCACCGAGTTATTAATTGATGAATCATTGATCGGTTGGAAAGAATATGAAATGGAAGTCGTTCGTGATAAAAACGATAATTGTATTATTATTTGTTCGATCGAAAATCTCGATCCGATGGGGGTTCATACCGGCGATTCAATTACCGTCGCACCGGCCCAAACATTAACCGACAAAGAATATCAATTGATGCGAAATGCGTCTTTAGCAGTACTACGCGAAGTGGGAGTTGAAACGGGTGGTTCCAATGTTCAATTTTCAGTTGACCCAAAAACTGGCCGCATGATTGTCATTGAAATGAATCCACGAGTGTCTCGCTCTTCGGCTTTGGCATCTAAAGCCACAGGGTTCCCTATCGCTAAAATTGCTGCTAAGTTAGCGGTTGGCTATACTTTGGACGAGTTACAAAACGATATTACTGGTGGTCGAACACCTGCATCTTTTGAACCAAGTATCGATTATGTAGTCACTAAGATCCCTCGTTTTAACTTCGAAAAATTTCCTAATTCTGATGGGACCTTAACGACCCAAATGAAATCGGTAGGTGAAGTCATGGCAATCGGCCGCACCTTTCAAGAGTCGATGCAAAAAGCCTTACGCGGTCTGGAGACCGGTGTTGATGGTTTTGATCCAATGTTGAAAATTGATAGTGATCACTGGAAAGAAAAATTGCGGCATAATTTGCAGGTACCAAGTTGTGATCGCATTTATTATGTGGCCGATGCATTCAGACAAAAATATACCGTTGAGCAAGTTTTTCAATTGACCAATATTGATCCTTGGTTTTTAGTTCAAATTGAAGAGCTGGTTCAACTGGAAAACCATTTTGCAACTTTAAGTCTAGGTGACGTCGATCGCGATTTGTTGCGCAACATGAAACGCAAGGGTTTTTCAGATCGACGCCTATCAAGTTTATTGCACGTGAGCGAAAAAGAAATCAGAAAGCTTCGCCATGGCTTAGGTTTGCATCCTGTATATAAAAGAGTAGATACCTGCGCCGCTGAATTTGAAACCGATACCGCTTATCTATATTCAACTTATGAAGATGAATGTGAAGCTGCACCGTCGGATAAAGAAAAAATCATGATTATTGGCGGCGGTCCAAATCGGATTGGTCAGGGCATTGAGTTTGATTACTGTTGTGTACATGCCGCTTTTGCGATGCGAGATGATGGTTATGAAACCATTATGATCAACTGTAATCCAGAAACGGTTTCTACTGATTATGATACCTCTGACCGGCTTTATTTTGAGCCGGTCACTTTGGAAGATGTATTGGAAATTGTTGCCAAGGAAAAACCGAAAGGGGTGATTGTACAGTATGGCGGACAAACCCCGCTTAAGCTAGCCAGAGATTTAGAAGCCGCGGGAGTGCCGATTATCGGTACCTCACCAGATGCCATCGATCGCTCAGAAGATCGTGAGAGATTCCAGCGCTCGATTGAACGTTTAGGACTAAAACAACCGCCCAACCGAACCGCCAGAAACGTTGAAGACGGGGTAAGGCTTGCAGATGAAATTGGTTATCCTTTGGTTGTGAGACCTTCTTATGTATTAGGTGGTCGAGCGATGGAAATTGTATTTAACACCGATGAATTAAGACGATATATGACAGAGGCCGTTTCGGTTTCAAATGAATCACCGGTATTATTAGATCGTTTCCTTAACGATGCCATCGAAGTGGATATTGATGCAATCTATGATGGCGAGAACTGTTTGATGGGTGGCATTATGGAACATATTGAACAAGCAGGGGTTCACTCTGGTGATTCAGCCTGTTGCATTCCACCGCACACTTTGTCGGATGACATTCAATCCAGACTTAAAGATCAAATCGAAGTGATGGCTAAAGAATTGCAGGTACGCGGGTTAATGAATACTCAATTTGCCATACAAGGTGATGATATTTATGTATTGGAAGTCAATCCTCGGGCATCACGGACGGTACCGTTTGTTTCTAAAGCTACAGGTCGCCCTTTGGCCAAAATCGCTGCTAGTGTTATGGCAGGAAAATCACTTAAAGAACAAGAGATCACTCAACCACTGGTTTCAGATTTTTATACAGTTAAAGAGCCGGTTTTTCCATTTAACAAATTCCCTGGAGCCGATCCAATTTTAGGACCTGAAATGAAATCAACCGGTGAAGCGATGGGGGTGGGCAATTCTTTTGGCGAAGCTTATTACAAAGCGCAACTCGGCGGTGGCTCACAAGCCCCCAGAGGCGGTAAAGCCATTTTAAGTGTTAAAGATAGTGATAAAGCCAAACTGGCAGAAACAGCCAGAGCGCTGATCGATGTTGGTTTTGAAATCTATGCCACCGGAGGCACTGCTAAGACTCTGATCAAAGAAGGGGTTTTCTGCCAGCGAGTCAACAAGGTATTTGAAGGTCGTCCCCATTTAGTCGATATGATTAAAAATGATGAAATCGATTATATTGTGAATACCACTGAAGGCAAACAGGCAGTGGCAGATTCTTATGCGATCCGCCGTTCAGCATTGCAACATAAAGTGGCTTACACCACAACTTTGGCGGCGGGTTTTGCAACCGCAAAAGCAATCGGTCAACAGACCAGACAAAAAGTGATTACTATTCAGGAACTTCATAAACGGGTTAAGATTAAGGCTTAATTAAATTCTGAGTCAAAAATATTAAAGCAAAGGTAAGTAAAGAATGAAAACAACACCAATGACCAAACAAGGTGCAGACGCTCTATTAGCAGAGTTAACCGACCTTAAACAAAATCAAAGACCAAAAGTGGTTGCCGCCATAGCGGAAGCTCGTGAGCATGGCGATTTAAAAGAAAATGCGGAATACCATGCGGCCCGTGAACAGCAAGGTTTTATTGAAGGTCGGGTACAAGATATCGAATTTAAATTGGGCTCTGCTCAAATCATTGATATCACTAGTTTACCGCAAACAGGGAAAGTTATTTTTGGTACGACTGTAACCATTGTTAACATGGATACCGATGAAGAAGTCACCTACCAAATTGTTGGTGATGATGAAGCTAATGTTAAAAAAAATAAAATTTCTATTAACTCGCCAATCGCACGTGCCTTAATCGGTAAACAGCAAGGCGATGATGTCGTAGTTAAAGCGCCCGGTGGCGAGGTTGATTATGAAATTGCCTCGGTTCAATATCTTTAATTGGCTACCAGCAAAACAACAATTTGTGGAGTCATCGGCAATCCAATCCTGCATAGCCTTTCTCCACTAATTCATCAAAATTTTGCCAAACAAATCAAATTAGATCTGGATTATCAGAAATATTTACTCGAACAAGAACAATTAGAAACTTTTGTCAGGGATTTTTTTCGAAATGGTGGGACCGGCCTCAACGTTACGCTGCCTTTCAAACAATCAGTCTTAAGTTTGGTTGATGAGTTAAGTGATGCTGCAAGTGTTTGCCAAGCGGTGAATACGTTATCCATTAATAATAATGGAACTATCCAAGGGGATACAACCGATGGCGCGGGTTTAATTCTTGATCTAAAACGACTTCATTTTGAATTTGAAAATAAACATCTTCTTGTCGTCGGCGCTGGTGGCGCATCCATCTCTGTCATCCATGAATTGTTAAAAAATCATTCAAAAGTGACACTTCATAATCGTAACCAGGAAAAAATTTCCACCATTATTAAACAGCTTTCTGGTATTGGCAAAGTTGATTCTTTTAGTGAAAAAAAGAATGTAAAGTTTGATGGACTAATTTGTGCCATCAGTCAATTTAATCAAGCGCTGTTAGAGGCAGTGGTTTCACATTTGCATGATAATGCTTTTATCTATGATCTCAATTATGCCGAAAGGGCAAAAGCGACTTTGGATTATTTCAAACAAAAAGGATTTGTAAAAAGTTCCGATGGGTATGGCATGTTAGTCGGGCAAGCCGCTAAATCTTTTGAAATTTGGCACGGTGTTTTACCAAAGTTGGAAAATTTCAACACCTCGCCTATCGAAGTTTAATTTTCTAGGTTCAATCAAATGATTGACTATTTCTCAAATACGCGTATATTCAACCATATGGTTGAATATAAAGACAACAATATACTCTCTGAACTACTCAAAGCGGTCAGCGATACCACTCGTCGCTCCGTGTTAACCAAGCTTTGCCAGCAAGGAACCAGCCGGGTGACCGACTTAGCCAATTATTATGATATGTCACTCAATGCAGTTTCCAAACATATAAAAATTCTGGAAAAAGCGGGTTTGGTCAAACGTACAACGATTGGTCGAACACACTGGATCGAAGCCAATATCGAAAAGTTGAACCGGATAGATGACTGGTCGAAAGAGCTAAAGTCAATTTGGGAATTACGATTAGATAAATTAGATGAAATATTAATAGTTACAAAGGAGAAAAAAGATGACCGTTCTAAAAGTCGAAGTTAGTAAAACGATACATGCACCAATCAAAAAGGTTTTTGATGCTTGGTTAAATCCAAAGATGTTATCCCAATTTATTTTGCCTATGCCCGGCATGCCAAATCCACGGGTCGAAAATGACCCGCGTGAAGGTGGTCATTTTACCATCGTCATGCATGTTGGTGAAGATAAAATTCCTCACACAGGAAAATATCTGCTCGTAAATCGCCCGGAGAAACTAGTTTTTAGCTGGCAATCACCGTTTTCGACAGATGGTAGTGAGGTTACATTAGACTTCAGCCAGTTAACTGAAAATGAAACCAAAGTTAGTCTGACCCATATTAAATTTATCGACGAGCAAGCACGCTCCAATCATGAGGGCGGTTGGGGAAATATTCTTGATAGTTTAGAATATATTATCCTAAATTAATCAGTTGGATCCGTGGAAAGAGTGCTAAACCAAAATGTGCATAGCTCGGCGCGCTGTGGATTGGCGCTATTTCTCGTGCTTCAATTGATTTTTCTAGGATTATGATCAGCAAAACTAATTTAGATGCCAACAACAAATTCGATGGTTAGGATCAAAATAGCTATATAGTGACGATATTAGACGGAGTCTATTATATGAGTTATGAATATCAAATCAGGCAATTTTTACCGGAAGCCGACTCGCCCCCCAGCGACCTGATTGATCGATAAACTCACCGGCAATACTGGTTTGACATTGAGTGCAACAAGCGGCGGCGTTACCAATTTTTTTAATATTCCAATCACTTAATTGATACCAATCCCGGCCAATCAAGAGCTGACCACATTGATGACAATAGGTACTCGCGCTATTTTTATCATGGGCATTGCCAGTATAAACGTAACGAATGCCTTTTTTTAACGCGATCTCTCTAGCTCTTTGCAAAGTCGATAAAGGGGTCGCTTTAATATCCTTCATTTTCCAGTCTGGATGAAACGCGGTAAAATGCATGGGTACATCCTTTCCCAATTGATCAAAAACCCACTGACTCATTGCGTTTATCTCGTCATCAGAATCATTCTTACCGGGGATCAATAAAGTCGTTATTTCAAGCCAGACATCTGTTTCCTTTTTTAGGTATATCAGAGTATCTAAAACGTTTTGTAAATGTGAGCCTGTCAATTTATGATAAAAAGTTTCATCAAATGATTTTAGATCGACATTGGCAGCATCCATCGCGTTAAAAAATTCGATTCGAGGTTTTTCACAAATATAACCGGCGGTGACTGCCACTGTTTTAATATTTTGCTTGCGGCAAGCTGTCGCAACATCAATCGCGTATTCGTGGAAAATGACCGGATCGTTATAAGTAAATGCAATACTGGCACAATCTGATTCTTTGGCCATTTTAGCAATTTGATTGGGTGAAGCAAATGACGTTAACTTATCCGTCTCGCGAGATTTACTAATATCCCAATTTTGACAAAATTTACATGCCAGATTGCAACCAGCGGTACCAAAAGAAAGCACAGAGGAACCTGGTAAGAAGTGATTGAGCGGTTTTTTTTCGATCGGATCAATACAAAAACCACTTGAACGGCCGTATGACGTTAGAATAATTTGCTGATTAGTATTTTGCCGGATAAAACAGAGACCACGCTGACCTTCTTTTAGTTTACAAAAACGAGGGCAAAGGTCGCATTGAACTCTACCATCCTCTAGCAAATGCCAGTATTTTGTCGTGTGGCAAAAATCGTTCATAGAAAAAAACCTTTATTAAACCTGAATAATCGGTTTCATTACTAGCATGGGGCTTTATCGACGATCATTCAACTAATTTTGATCAAAGATAATTTGATTTATTCCATTTTTGGCTCATAATTAGCGAATAGACCGTGTGGAAATCCAATGAAAATCAGACCCGCAGCAGTTGCAGATATGTTTTATACCGCCAATGGCGTAGAGCTAGCGACGCAAGTGTCTAATTTTATGAATGTTGATGAAGTTATCAACATTGCTCCCAAAGCCCTGATTATTCCTCACGCTGGTTACATCTATTCCGGTAGCACGGCAGGAAAAGGTTTTGCATTAACTAAAAAACTAACGACGACGATTAATAAAATTGTCTTGATTGGCCCTTGTCATCGCGTTTGGATCCAAGGGTTAGCGATCCCGGATTGCCAGTATTTTGAAACGCCGTTAGGCACAATAGAAATCGATTCAAAAACACTCAAAAAATTGGCAAAATTTCCTCAAGTCGTGATCTCAGATCAAGCTCATGCACAAGAACATTCCCTAGAAGTACAGTTACCTTTCTTGCAATTAATTTTTCCTCAATTAAAGTTGATCCCTTTAGTGGCGGGCGAAGTTTCCGAAGATGCTTTTGTCGAGGTGCTGGAATACTGTTGGGGGAGTGACGAAACACTAATTGTGATCAGTTCCGATCTGAGTCATTTTTTGGATTATGATGCAGCAATAGCAATTGATAGCAAAACTAGTTGGGCGATTGAAAATTTTGAAGCGGATTTCATAAACTCTGATATGGCGTGCGGAAGCGCCGGGATCAAAGCACTACTTAGAGTCGCAAAAAATAAAAATCTTCATGTGAAAACCATTCACCAATGTAATTCTGGAGATACTGCGGGAGACAAAGATAGAGTGGTTGGGTACGGGGCTTATGCCATCTACTAAAAAACAAAATAAACTCGGGCCAAAAGATTGGCAATCGTTGCTCATAGTGGCAAGACATGCGATCAAATACGGTCTAGCCTACAACAAAGCGCCGACAATGGAGCTGGAAAGATATTCTGACGCCCTTCAAAAGCCAGGGGCTTCATTTGTTACGCTAAAAGAATCAAACGTATTAAGGGGATGTATAGGTTCTCTGGAAGCACATCAACCTTTAGTGCAAGATGTAGCCGATCATGGATTTGCCGCTGCCTTTCGCGATCCCAGGTTCGCACCGCTCAATCATATCGAAGAGCCGGTGGTTCATATCTCTATTTCTGTTTTGTCGCCGAGTGAAAAAATGATATTTGAATCGGAAAGTGACTTGTTATCACAAATAGAAATTGGAAAAGACGGTCTTATATTAGAATATAAAAACAATAAAGGCACCTTTTTGCCAAGCGTCTGGGAGCAGCTTCCCAACAAGCAAGATTTTTTAAATCATTTAAAACAAAAAGCGGGATTGTCCGTCGATTTTTGGAATAATGAAATTAAAGTTTCACGTTATTTCACTCAGACAATTGACTAAATTGATTCTATTTCTTTAGCTATCACTCAAGTCTGAATTTGACTTAATAAAAAAGCCAAGCCAATCATTAACAATAAACTAATTAGGAGAGGTTTTGCTGAAAGGTCTGAATGTTTATGGCCACAGGGACGCAAAATCCAATTGTTCAATATCCATAGTCATCTCTTTATGTTATTTTTATCCTCAATAAAGCCAACCTAAAAATATACCTATTTAGGCACTATTAGGTACTAGTTATAAGGTTGAACCACTTTATTACATGACAAAAGTATTAATCAACTATTTTTTATATACAACAAGCTGCACTCTCTACCATTTAAAATTAAGGAAATCATTCATGTTTATACGATTCACAACTATCTTTTTGTTAGTCATCAGTTTTGTCAGCTCACACTTGTCTGCTGAACCATTGAAAGCCACTAAAGGACCAGTGTTTACTGATTACGGTCCAGTTTTTAAAGTACCAGACAGCGATATCAAGCTAGTAAAAGGCTTCAAATATAAAGTACTTTTTGATATTGCAAAAGGTGCAGAAGAGACATTTAATCTCAATCGAAAAATAGAAAGTGTAGCGCGCTTTATTAACATGCATGTGATGAACGGGGTAGCGCTAACAGATATGGAAATAGCGGTGGTGCTTCACGGAAGTGCAACCCGTGATGTTTTTACTCAAAAAGCCTACCAAACACGATTCCTTGATAATAATCCTAGCTTGGATATGATCGAACAATTGCATGCAAAAGGGGTAAAATTTTATCTGTGTGGTCAAAGTTTATATTTTCAGCAAGGAAAAAAATCGGACCTAGCCCCTCAGGTTAATCTGGCTTTATCGGCAATGACTGTATCAACCATGTTACGGGCAGAAGGCTTTTCACTAATACCTTAGCTTGACCTTCCCCTTCATGGGAATTTTGACTAGCCTCCCGTGAAGGGCTATTGTCCCCCGATTGGTTAGACCACCCGCATATTGGTGGTGATTTGATAGAACAACCGTAATAATACGTCTATTATAATGATAAAATCAATTCAGGCAGGTAGCTCAATAGCGGTACAAGCAATCAAAATGACTAAAACACCTCAAAAAAGCCCGCTCAAAACTAGCCTAATAGTGGCCATAACCAGCCTCTGTCTTTGGTTAGTCTTAGCGATTAGTTTGATAATAATGCTAAACGGAGAAGGAGGTATCGACGGAATTATTCTACACAAACCCATGCTCTTTTTTGGCTTACTGGCGGCTAGCGTGTTTTTTTTGGCGACCGGTTTAAATAATATAATCAGTTATTTCAAAGCGAACCGCAATTAAATTTTAGGAGTAAGTA
>CAYVSL010000091.1:0-11485 GCA_964454125.1 uncultured Kangiella sp. | reverse complement strand
AAATATACCCAATAGTTGGGTAGAATAGAATGACGCCTTAGAATGAACGGTTACGATACTGCCGCACAACAATCAAACGCCGATGAAGTGATTATTAATGTTGCTGCTGGGGCTGTGCCGGTTGCTGACGCTGGTCCCGATCAAAACGCCGGTACATCGCAGAGCGTTCAACTGGACGCCAGTAATTCGAGCGATAGCGATGGTACTATCATCACTTATTTGTGGACACAATCACCCAGTTCTACAGTCGTTATCTCGGATGTGAATATTTCTCAACCATCTTTCACTTCTCCTGATGTAGAGGGCTCCCTAATCTTTATGTTAACTGTGACGGACGATGATGGGCTGTCAGATGATGATGAGGTAATCATTAATGTCGGTTCTGATCCCATTGCAATTTGCGACGCGGGGCCTAATCAAGATGTGAATGAATTTACAACAATTAACGAACTAACCAGTGTGGTTTTAGACGCTTCGAATTCAACTATTTCTAGTGGCATTATTGCCAGTTATCTGTGGACTCAAATATCGGGAGAGAATGTGACTCTTGCTGCACCCGGCCAAGTTACCACAGGTTTTGTGGTTAATGAAGTGGATGCAATGGGTAGTAGTTTAACCTTTGAGGTCACTTGTACTTCTGATTTGGGTGCTCAGTCCAAAGATGAAGTCATTATCAATGTAGTGGATACAAACCGGGCACCAATATCAAATGCCGGTTCTTCTCAGCAAATAGTGGAAGGCGATACCGTGATGTTAGATGGTTCTCAATCATCAGACATTGATGGTGATGCGATTACTTTTCTATGGTCTCTCCTCAGCAGTTCAAATGGTACCGGCATCACTTTAGACTCTACGACTTCTGCAACGCCACAATTTATTGCACCGGATGTTGATGATGTTACTGGTGAATCTTTTACCTTTATGTTGACCGTTAGTGATGATGGTAATTTGTCGCATTCGAGTGAAGTGATTATTCATATTGCTGGAACAGATATGCTGCCAGTGGCTGATGCAGGTGCCGACCAAACAGTAAATGAAGGAGTTAGTGTATCATTGAGTGGCGTTAATTCGTCTGATGATCAAGGCAGCCTTAGTTATCAATGGAGCCAATTGAGTGGGGCGCAGATCTCAATAGCAAACTCTAATCAAGTCCAAGCGACATTCACAGCGCCATCTGTTGTTGGTGGTTCGATTTCCTTAGTGTTTGAATTGACTGTGACAGATAGTGGGTCAAACATTGCGTCAGACCAAATTACGGTCACCGTCAATGCTGTTAACAATGGCGGTGATGGAGGTTCAAGTGGAGGAGGTGGTATGTTTATCTTACTTGGGTTACTATGTGGATTGATGGTGATTTCAAAGCGTAAATTACTGTTATGAATGGAATTGTTTTAACCGGTCACGGCCGGTTAATTCCACACTAGGTACTCGGAGGTATTTCTATGATAATCAAACAACTCATTTTACTGACTATTTCAATCGTTATTAGCTTCAATTTTGCTAGCCAAGTAATGGCGAGTGAAGAAGATGAAATGGCGGCAATGCAGAGACGTCTTAACACAGAAGTAATGGAAAAACCATTTTCTGTGGCAGATGAGAAAAAAATTGATGCGTACATTAAAGATGCTATGAAAAAAGATCTTAAGCCGCCCGTAACTAAAGCGCCTAATTTTTGGAGGCCAGGATACACTTGCGCAAGCATCTATCATCGAGGATGGAATCATTATCGGTCATGTCGATATTACCGGCATTATTATGGCCGTTATTGGTAAACTCTGTTTTCAATATTAAACTAAAAAATTTAAAATAATTCACCTATCGTAATAAAAGGAAATAAGAAATGAATAAGAAACATATCAACATTATAAGAGCAAGTTTTGTGATGGTTGTACTTAGCCTAATGTTTGGCTGTGCGGCAACTACAACGCTACTTTCAAAAAGTGATTTAGACGTACAAACAAGAACAAGTACGGCAATATTTGTCGATCCTGTAGCAAAGAACAAGCGTACCATCTATGTTGATGTAAGAAGCGGAGTGATGGAGTTTGATCGAAATTCATTTAAACGATTTGTAATAGACCAATTTTCTGCGCCAGGCAATTCTGGATATACCATTGTCGATGATCCAGAAGCGGCTCAATTTCAAATGAATGTGTTTGTACTTAATCTTGAGAAAACATCGCCAACGGCCGCTGATCTGGCTTTGGGTAAGGGATACACTGGAGGAGCTATTGTTGCGGGTGCTGCAATAGGGGCAGTGGCAAATAGCAGTAATCACTATACCGGTGCTGCTGCTGGCGGATTATTGTTTGGTGCGGCAGATTTTATTTCTGGAAGTATGGTTAAGGATGTTACATATATGTTAGTGGCTGACGTTCAAATCAAAGAAAAGGCGCGAAAAGGTGTTTTTGTTCGTAAAGATAGCAAGGTCGATACTAAAATTTCGGATGCCGGGTCAAGCCGTCAAACTGTTTCCGAAGTGACCAATAAAAAGGAATATCGAACTCGTATTGTTACAACCGCCAATAAGGCTAATTTAAAACTCGAAGAAGCACAAAATTTGATGTTTAAGAAAACGGCATATGCAATGGCTGGATTCTTTTAAAGCGCACCAAATCATCCGACAAAAGAACGATGGTTATTCATTCACTTAGAGAGCAAAGCGCCAACCTACAATGCGCCTGACTATGCGAAAAATGGGCTCATCACCGGTAAGGTGACCATGCCATTTTTCACTACGTCATGCACGCCGCGGGATAGCACTCTTTCCACGACTTCAACTGATTATTCTAGGATCATTGAGATTAGATAAAAAGCATCGCTTTTGCTGACAGCCTGTTTGAAATCAAAAGACTATCGCTGTCGCTCACAGTTGAGTCATTTCATCCCGGCAATTCGGTCTGCCCACGGATTAGGTAGGGGAGTGTGTTTTAATTTCTGCTCTTCAATCAGGTGATATCAAAGAAATGATATATTTTGTTAAGGAAATATCTTGCTGCCCATTATCGAGTTTTTTGGTCATTTTGACGAATTCCGGTTATCAGTGGTGTGCTTGTTCAGTATTCTATCGCTGGACGATTTTTATATTTGCTATTTATTTCGGAAAAGTAAAATATATCTGTATGCCCTCAAAGCCTTTGGCTATAGGGATTCAAAAAAATGGTATCGGGTAGATACCGTCATCTAAGGTCAGTCAATACTTTTGGCATAATTTCTGCTTATTAAATCTCTGAGGATTTTATTCCCCGCAGCTTGTTGTGGCGCTATTTCTCGAACTTCAACTGTTAAGCATTGATTCAGAGAAACAACGCTAAATTATAACAACCTGAAAAATCAATATCACAACCTCATTAACTGGAGAACGAAAAATGAAATTCCTGACAAACTTGATCGGAGCTAGCCTGCTTACTTTTAGCCTTAGCGGTTGCATTGTTGTTGGAGGCGGCTGGCATGATGACGATAATGATCATTGGCAAGAAAGGCAACGAGATAATAAACGGATTATCAGCCAACTGGAACTAAATGATCCCCGCAAAATAATCATTGAACAATTAGGTGCACCGGATATTTCTGAAGCATTTGTTAAAGGTAATAATAATTATCGTATTCTATTTTATCGGACTCAGCATGAACATTCTGACGGTGAAACCAGTAAAGATGAAACCACTCCATTGGTATTTAAGAATGATCGATTAGTCGGATGGGGAATGGATGCGTTAGCTGAGGTGAGGTAGTTAGACGTTAAAACCTCACATCCAAAATGGCCAAACTCTCACAATGTCTAATTACTTTTGCCTCTATTAAAACAGGGTGCTAATGCCCTAAAATTAGATCCAATCACACCCTTAGCAGTTTTACCAAGGATCGGTTATGTCATTATCAATCATATACACTCGTGCGGGCGTCGGTATTGAAGCCCCGCTCGTTACCGTCGAAACACATCTCTCGAATGGGCTCCCTTCAATGTCTATCGTAGGATTACCCGAAGCGGCTGTTAAAGAAAGTAAAGATCGCGTTCGTAGCGCCTTGATCAATGCCAACTTCGAATTTCCTACTCGTCGTATCACCATCAACTTGGCTCCGGCCGATTTACCAAAAGATGGCGGCCGTTTTGACCTACCCATCGCGCTCGGTATTTTATGCGCTACAGGCCAGCTTAATGTCGATGATATTTTGCAATATGAATTTATGGGGGAGCTGGCTTTATCTGGTGAATTAAGAAAAGTAAACGGTATTTTACCAGCAGTATTAGCGGCTAAAAGAAACCAGCGAAAACTGGTTATCCCTGAACAAAATTTAGCTGAAGCACAATTAGTAGGAGCAGAACATGCGGTAGGAGGAAATCATCTTTTACAAATTTGCGCTTATTTGCAAGGGCAAAGAGACCTAAAATTGGAGCCACTCCCATCCATTGTCACCCCAATAAAAATCAACCAGCCGGACTTGCTCGAAGTTAAAGGCCAATATGCAGCGAAACGCGCTTTAGAGGTCGCGGCGGCGGGGCGGCACAATTTGCTCTTTATCGGACCACCGGGTACCGGCAAAACAATGCTCGCCACTCGACTTGCTGGAATACTTCCGGAATTAAGCGAGCAAGAAGCGATTGAATCCGCTGCAATTACATCGGTAAGCGATCACGGTTTGGATACTCAAAACTGGCGAAAGCGTCCGTTTCGCAGTCCTCATCATACAGCCTCTGCTGCGGCGATGGTGGGCGGCGGCAGTAATCCGAAACCGGGAGAAATTTCACTAGCCCATCACGGCGTTCTTTTTCTGGATGAACTACCCGAGTTTGAAAGACGGGTATTGGAAGTTTTAAGAGAGCCGTTAGAATCTGGTACGGTTACTATTTCCAGAGCCACGAGGCGCGCAGAGTATCCGGCTAAATTCCAATTCTTAGCAGCAATGAATCCTTGCCCTTGCGGACATTTTGGTAATCCTCATGGAGTTTGTCGCTGCACCTCAGATAAAATTAGACGTTATCTGTTAAAACTATCCGGTCCCTTTATCGATCGCATTGATATGCACGTGGATGTACCGTCGATGAGTCAGGAGCAACTTAGAAATATACCGGATAGCAAAGCTGAAGCATCGGAAATTGTACGACAAAGAGTAGTGGGTGCAATGGAACATCAAATCAAAACCCGTGGGAAATGTAATTCGTTATTGAATCCAAGGGAATTGGAAACAGCTATCAATTTTGAACCGGGAGCGGAAGATTTTATTTTAGCGGTTTTGGAAAAATTAAAATTTTCTGCACGCGCTTATCATCGAATTTTACGAGTTTCACGCACGATTGCTGATTTGGAAAAAAGTGAGCAGGTAAAACAGGCACATTTAGCGGAAGCACTTAGTTATCGGAGATTGGAAAGAATGCTAATGCAAGTGGCATAATCCTAATTTTTTTAACGGTAAATCGTTCATTCAATAACATTACTTGAGATGAGTTTTTGATGGATGATACGCTTCGATATCTGGCGGCGATAAGCAATCAAATTGAGGCTAATAAATGAGTATGCTATTAGGGTCAAAGTACTAGCTCTTTGTCGAAACGCAGACTTGATTTCGACCTTGGTGTTTTGCAAGATACATAGAATAATCTGCCTTGGCGGTTAATGATTCTTGATTGTCGGATTCACACCATTCTGCGACCCCAAAGCTGGCAGTCAGATTTTTTACCGGAGAGAAATCAGCTTGTTCGATGATTTGGCGCAGTTTGTTGGCTGTAGATTCCGCTTGGTTTATTCCGGTCTCCGGACAAATGATCAAAAATTCTTCGCCACCCCATCGGCCCAATACATCATTTGCCCGAATATGCGTCTTAACCGTAGATGCAAATTCTTGTAAAATTCGATCGCCGACTAAGTGCCCGTATTTGTCATTGACATTCTTAAAATAATCAACATCAACCATAATGACCGACAAGGATTTTTTGTAGCGAGTACTTCTTTTAATCTCTTGCTCAAATACACGATCCATTTTAATTCGATTGTAACTATCGGTTAAAGGATCGGTAATTGACAAAACTTCGAGCAGCTGTGATTTAATTTTTAGTTCGGTATGCGTTCGTGATAATTTGTAATTTAGACGGCTTAGGTGACGATTCCACCAAAATAACACGAAAAACAACACACACACAATACCACTAATCAGCCAATACTGGGTGAAATCGAATTCCGGTTCATAAGTGTATATAGCCCCCTTATTCATAAATCGACTAACCGATCCCTGATCAGTTGTTAGAACGGCTCTTTGTAATATATTGTGCAAGATCCGATCATCTTTTCTGGTCGCCAAAGAAACAATATCGTTGAAATCTGGTGGTAAACGGCCTGCTATTTTTAGCTCTTTCATCCTATCATTGTCAAATAGAGCTCCAACAGAATAAAGAGAGGCTATGGTTGCAAAAGCTTTTTTTTCTAATACACGTTCAAAACCGTCTGAAGTGTTTTCGACAGTCATTGTACGTAGCTTAGGATAATGTTGTTTGAGCAAAGCCGCGATATAGTTACCCTGTTGCATCGCGAATATTTTATCTTGGTAGAGGCCTATATCCGTAATATATGGCTGCTCTCGTCTACTAACCAATACTCGAATGATGTGAGCATAAGGCCGAGTAAAATTCATTGTCATATTTCTGATATGAGTTTTTGTTGCCCAAGGTAATATGTCGCAGGTTTTATTTTTGAGTTTTTGCATGGCTTTTTGCCAGGATATAGGCGAGGTGGCAACCAGTTTGATGCCGGTGTGTCGAGTAAGAAGGTTGACTAAATCAAGACTGGCGTCAGTCCGACGGGCCTGTTTGACATTGCAAACAGTGAATTCAGGCCTGTGTGCAATAAATTCTGTTTCTTGTGGTGTTAGGAATGATTTGAATGGATTGGGATCTTCATCCTGTTGGCGATTTTCCGTGCTACCAGCAAGCAGACAAACCGATACAATAGGCAAAAGAAAAAACAACCGCCACATCATTGAAAAGACAACCCCATATATTCTTATTATTAAAATCTATTTTTTATTATTTGTTATACCTTACTATAGACCACCATTAACCGGTTTGGACAGAAAAAACGGTTGGTTTGGATTAGTTAATCTCAACTCTTGTCTTGAATTGAGGCTAGTTAGTCATTTCATCCCAAAAGATCTTTACCCCATCCCACCAGTTGCTGGATTTTGGGCTATGCTGTTTTTTACTGCCGCGCAGGTAATCATCAAATTCTTTTAGCTTAATTTTCTGTTCCTTGTTCAATTTGATTGGTGTTTCAACCAATACGCGACACATTAAATCGCCACGCATTCCACCGCGCATAGGCGCTATGCCTTTACCTCGAAGCCTGAACATTCGGCCCGTTTGAGTTTCCTCGGGTATTTTAAGTTTTACTTTACCATCCAGAGTCGGGACTTCTAATTCGCCGCCCAAACAGGCTGTGGCAAAGCTGATCGGCATTTCACAATAGAGATTGTCGCCATCACGTTTGAAAATAGTGTGCTCTCTAACGTGAGCCTGCACATAAAGATCGCCAGCAACTGCGCCAGGACCTCCCGCTTCACCTTCTCCGGTTAATCGAATTCTATCACCAGTATCTACACCAGCGGGAATTTTGACAGATAAGGTCTTTTCTTTGCGAACACGACCTTGACCAGAACAATGACTACAAGGATCTTTGATAACCGTACCCTGACCATGGCAACTCGGGCAGGTTTGTTGCACTGAAAAAAAGCCTTGCTGCATTCTTACCTGACCAACCCCTTTACAAGTATCACAGTTAGTTGAACTTGAACCTTTTTTTGCACCACTGCCTTTGCAGGGATCACAATCGATATAAGTCGGGATCTTGATGGTTTTTTTAACCCCTTTGACGGCTTCTTCGAGAGACATTTCCATGTTGTATTGCAGATCTGCGCCACGCCGTTGTCTTTGACGTCCACCACGACCTCCTCCACCACCACCAAAAATATCACCAAATACATCACCAAAAACATCACTGAAATTACCAGCACCAGCACTATGACCGAAGCCACCTTGGCTCGGATCAACCCCGGCATGACCATACTGATCATAAGCCTGACGTTTTTCAGGATCGTTTAATATTTCATAAGCCTCTTTGGCTTCTTTGAATTTTTCTTCCGCTTCCTTTGAATCAGGGTTTCTATCTGGATGATGTTTCATCGCCAGACGACGATAAGCTTTTTTCAGCTCTTTGCCATCAACTGACTTATTAACCCCTAAAATTTCGTAGTAATCTCTTTTGGACATGTTATTTTCTCGTAAATCTTAATCTGGTGGCTTGGATATTGAGGCTAGGAAATATGCCAGATACAGCAACGCGGGGAAATCCCCGCGTACCATTAATCATCCGTGTTGTTAGCCAGCGTGTAGACTGATTAACTCTATGAACGATTATTTCTTATCGTCTTTTACTTCTTCAAATTCAGCGTCAACCACGTCATCTGAATCATCGGCTTGTGCTTGTTCTTGTCCAGGCGCACCTTCGGCTTGGCTCGCTTCAGCTTGCGCCGCTGCATACATACGTTCAGCCATTTTTTGCGAAGCTTTAGTTAAACTTTCAGTTTTAGCGACTATCGCGTCTTTGTCATCGCTTTTCATCGCTTCTTCTAAATCAGTGATCGCTTGCTCTATCGCTTCTTTTTCACCATCTTCGAAAGTGACTTTTTCTTCACTCATCGTTTTCTTAGTGGCGTGAATTAAGCCGTCAGCCTGATTGCGGACTTCGACCATTTCCTGGAATTTTTTGTCATCTTCAGCATGTGCTTCCGCATCCCGAATCATTTGTTCTACTTCTTCATCGGATAAACCTGAAGAGGCTTTAATCACAATCGACTGCTTTTTACCAGTGGCTTTATCTTTGGCAGAAACATTTAAGATACCATTTGCATCAATATCAAAATTCACTTCAATTTGTGGTGTGCCACGCTGTGCTGGCGGAATATCCTGCAAATCAAATTTTCCTAATGATTTATTTTGTGCCGCCATTTTTCGTTCACCCTGACAAACGTGAACAGTCACTGCCGCTTGATTGTCTTCAGCGGTCGAGAATACTTGGCTGGCTTTGGTTGGAATGGTTGTGTTTTTGTCAATTAAATTAGTCATTACGCCGCCCATTGTCTCGATACCCAGAGATAATGGCGTAACATCTAATAGCAATACGTCCGTCACATCACCCGCTAGAACCGCACCTTGAATAGATGCACCCATCGCAACGGCTTCATCAGGATTAACATCTTTTCGTGGCTCTTTACCAAAAAAGTCAGTCACAACTTGTTGAACTTTAGGCATGCGAGTTTGACCACCTACCAAAATAACATCATCAATATCAGATACATTCAGTCCAGCATCTTTTATCGCCATTTGTAATGGTGCGATAGTGCGCTCAACCAATTCTTCAACCAGTGATTCTAATTTGGCGCGAGTCAATTTAATATTTAAATGTTTAGGACCCGTTGCATCGGCGGTGATGTAAGGTAAGTTCACATCGGTTTGAGTACTGGAGGACAGTTCAACTTTCGCTTTTTCACCGGCTTCTTTTAATCGCTGCAATGCTAATGGGTCGTTATGCAAATCAATACCACTGTCTTTTTTAAATTCGGCTACTAAAAACTCGATAACGCGCATATCAAAATCTTCACCGCCTAAAAAGGTGTCGCCGTTAGTGGCTAGTACTTCAAAGGTATGCTCGCCTTCGACTTCAGCGATTTCAATGATCGATATATCAAAAGTACCACCACCTAAATCATAAACAGCAATGGTTCTATCACCTTTACCTTTATCTAAACCGTAGGCTAATGCCGCCGCAGTTGGCTCGTTGATAATTCGTTTCACTTCCAGACCCGCAATTTTTCCGGCATCTTTTGTCGCTTGACGTTGTGAATCGTTGAAATAAGCGGGGACAGTAACAACCGCTTCGGTCACTGTTTCGCCGAGAAAATCTTCCGCCGTTTTCTTCATCTTTTTCAGAACTTCTGCACTGACTTGTGGAGGCGCAGTAGCGGTGCCTTTTGCTTCAACCCAAGCATCACCGTTATCGGCTTCGACGATACTGTAAGGCACCATTTTGATGTCTTTTTGTACAACATCATCTTTAAACTGACGTCCAATCAATCGTTTGATTGCAAATAAAGTATTGGTTGGATTAGTGACTGCTTGGCGTTTTGCCGATTGACCCACTAAAATTTCACCTTCTTCGGTATAAGCAACAATTGAAGGGGTGGTTCTTGCACCTTCCGCATTTTCAATCACACGTGAATCTTTACCATCCAGTACTGCCACGCAAGAATTGGTTGTACCTAAATCTATGCCAATAATTTTACTCATCTTTATTCTCCTAAAATCTATTTGCCAAATCTTTGTGGTTTTATTTGGAATAACCGTTTAAAAACCGAACCTAGCAATTAATCTGTTTAAATTTGTTGCAATTAAGTTTGTCTGTTGCCCTTTATTTGGGGGCTGATAACTCTAATTCAAGCGTTCAAATGACTATTTTTTGAACAACTTTATATTCTCGATTTAAGCCTTCTCATCGATTGGTGCTGATTTACCTTTAGCAACAATGACTCTGGCAGGTCTAATCAAACGACCATTGAGTTGATATCCGGCCTGAACCACCATCATCACACTATTGGGTTCGTGCTCATCACTTTCTTGCATCACCATGGCTTCATGTAAGCCGGGGTCAAAACTTTCACCCAATGGAGAAATTTGCTCAATGTTGAAGCGGTTAAGGGTATCAAGCAGCAACTTGTACGTTAGTTCAATACCTTCGTGCATGGCAGATTGCTCTGAGCTTTCAGCGGGTTGATCTAAAGCTTTTTCCAGACTATCCACAACCCCTAGGATCTCTTTAGCAAATCTTTCTAAGGCAAATTTACTTGCATTAGACACTTCTCGCTCAGCCCGGCGACGGATATTCTCGGTCTCTGCTTTGGCTCTCAGTGCTGAATCTTTGTGAGTATCAGCCTGTTTTAGCGCTGAATCAAGCTGCTCACTTAATGCCGCTACTTGCTCTTCAAAACTGAGCTCTTCAGTTTGCTGATTTTCTGTAGAGGCATCTATAGCCTCTTCCACCAGCTCTTCAGGATTTTGGTTATCCTCATTGTGACTCATTTTAATGGCTCCTAAATGCGAGACTTATAGAGTAGTCTAGTTAACGATTGCCTTGAATATGGGGTTAAGTTGGAGAGTTTCAAGCAAGTGTTGGTTAAATATCTCAGCTATATTGATTTTTGAATTATGATTTATTGTCTATTCTTTCAAAAATGGAGCAAAATAGTGGAATATCTTATCAAGCACTAATAAGGGCATAGCTCCATGAATCGGATCATGATCTTAGTAACCGTTTTTCTTGCCATCCTATTTGCTCAGGAAACCATTGCTAAAATATACAAATGGACAGACGAAAAGGGTAAAGTGCATTTTACGGACACGCCACCCAATAAAAAAAATGCAGAAGAATTAAATGAAGCCGAG
>CAYVSL010000090.1:0-11716 GCA_964454125.1 uncultured Kangiella sp. | reverse complement strand
TCGAAATAGTTGTTTTATTTCAATAAGTTATGAGTTTTCGGTCAGGCACTAGTTAGATGGCTAAAATCTGGGTTACTTCAGGTTTATCCAGCGATCTTGAACAAAACACTCTATCGGTCTATATTCGCCTTTATAAGACATTTTTTGACAGCCTTTTATCCAGTAGCCTAAATACACATAGTTCAAATTGAGATGATTGTTGAGTTCGATTAAAGTCAATACCGATAATCGACCTAGACTAAACTTGGAATAATCAGGATCAAAAAAGGTATATATAGCCGATAATCCGCTTTCAAGTTGGTCAAATACGCAACAGGCGATTAGTTTTCCCGTGGTGGGCTCGATAAAATCTAAAAATTGAGTATTCATCCAATCGCATAGAATAAAATCCTGATATTGTTTCTCTGAAGTGGGGTACATGTCTCCATCAGCGTGGCGGGTATTAATATAGTGTTCAAATAATTGGTAATGTGGTTTATCAAACTTGGCAGGGTGAATTTTAGTGGTAAACCTTTTGCCTTTTTTAAAACATCGTCGTTGTTGTTTGTTGGCGGAGAATAGGTTTGATTTAATTCTTACCGAAATACACGCTTTGCAGCTTTCGCAATGGGGGCGATAGACGTGGTCACCGCTGCGACGAAAACCTTTGTCGATCAGCCAGTCATAGATCTTTTCATCTGGCTGCCGCTCTGGATTAAGAAATAAGGTTTTTGATTGTTGTTGTTTAAGGTAAGGACATTCATGGTCGGGAGTAACGTAAAACTCTAGTGTTATATTTTTTGGTTGATTGTTCATTTGACTCGTCATTTGAGTCCCGCTCGACGAGTAATTAGTGAGCGAGGGTTCAGAGTTTGATTGCGCCAATAATCGGTATCAACTTGTTGAGATAGAGCTATTTTAATGGTTCTTAAATAACTCTCTCGATCGATACTAACCGCACCAAGACGGCTCAAGTGGGGGTTTTCGACCTGACAGTCGATAATGGGAAATCCTTGTTCTCGTAAATAACCGATTAAGCAGCTCAGGGCTACCTTTGAGCCATTTGTAATGCCGCTAAACATGGACTCTCCACAAAATAATTTACCTATCGAAACACCATATATTCCACCAACTAGAGCTTCATTTTTCCACACTTCCACTGAGTGAGCATTACCGGTTCGATGTAAATTTAAATAGGCTTGCTTGATATCGTCAGTTATCCAGGTGCTAGGCTGATCTTTTCGTGGTTCAGAACAGCGCTGTACCACTTGTTCAAAAGCAGTATTCAGAGTAACAGACAGTTCCGCCTGTCGAACAAAGCGGCATAGGCTTTTTGAAGGGTTGAATTTATTTAATAGAAAAACAGTGCGTGGGTTAGGCGACCACCATAGTATTGGTTCACCTTTTGAAAACCAAGGAAAAATTCCAGTGGCATAGGCCTCTAATAGTCTATCCTCTGACAGATCCGCTCCGGCAGCCAACAAGCCGTTAGGCTGTTGTAATGCCAGACTAACCGGAGGGAAGGGGGTATTTATATCGAGATAAGGAAGCATAACCGATTATATACTGGTTCAGTGTCAAGATGCATGTCAATCGTTCCGCAAAATTATGCATTGCTAGGTGCGGATCCAATGCGCCTCTTTTTGATTTCGATCCAGTTTTTAACGATTAATTATTGTCTCAGCATCTCTGCAAGAATACAATTGTGGGCACGAGTAAAAATGATTCAAGAGATAAATAGGGCCGTTAGCTAGATGAATATAAAACAACAACCAGTTATAACTACTTTTATAGAAAAAGGAGCGCGATCTTTTCATGTCTGATCCTATTACTAAAATTATCATCGTCGGCGGTGGCACTGCTGGATGGATGGCTGCAGCGAGTCTTATCCGCTTCGCAGAAAATAAAAATTTATCTGTTACCTTAATTGAATCTTCGAGTATCGGAACGATTGGTGTTGGTGAAGCAACGATCCCCAATATTGTTACTTTTAACCATAATCTTGGTATCGATGAAATTGAATTCATCAAAGCCACACAGGCGACCTTCAAATTGGGTATTCAATTTGAAAATTGGTCCGATACTAATCATTCATTTTTTCACCCATTTGCCGATTACGGAATTAAAATTGACAATGTCGAATTTCACCATTATTTAAATCGACTCAAAAGTTCAGGGGAAAAATTGAATTTGGCCGACTACTGTTTTTCCTGTGTTTTAGCCAATAAAGGCCGTTTTGCCCAACCACATCCTAATCCTCCAACGCCATTAGCCGATTATTCTTATGCCTATCATTTTGACGCTGATTTATATGCTACCTTTTTAAAAGATTTCTCAATTAATAGGGGAGTTAATCATATTGATGCAAAAATCAACAAAGTCAATCAAGATGCTGAAACTGGTTTTATTGAATCGGTTACACTCGCTGGTGATAAAATAATTTGCGCTGATTTATTTATTGATTGCTCGGGATTTAGAGGATTGCTTATTGAAGGTGCTCTACAAACGGGATATGAAGATTGGAGCAAATGGCTACCCTGCGATAGAGCTCTCGCCATTCAAACAAAAAGCACATCGGAACCCGTACCTTACACTCGATCTATCGCAAGAGATAACGGTTGGCAATGGCAAATTCCGTTGCAAAATAGAACCGGAAATGGTTATATTTTTAGTAGTCATTTTGAAACGACAGAAAATGCACAAAAGGTGTTATTAGAAAATATTAAGGGTGAAAAAATAACCGAGGTCAGAGAGTTTAAGTTTAAAGCTGGTCGGCGCAAAAAAATCTGGAATAAAAATTGTTTTTCGTTGGGCCTCGCTTGTGGTTTTTTAGAACCACTCGAATCCACCAGTATTTCTTTGATTCAAACCGCGATTGGAAAATTACTCAGATTTTTTCCTAATAAATCATTTAATTCCGCGGACATTACTGAAGTTAACCGACTACATAATCAGGAATTAGAGAATATTCGTGATTTTCTGGTTTTACATTACAAATTAACTCGAAGAGACGATACAGAATTTTGGCGTCATTGTCAGAGCATGGAAATTCCGAAATCGTTACTACATAAGATTAATTTGTTTAAAAGTCGTGGGTATATTGCTATGTACGACAACGAGTCTTTTGAGCCAGCAAGTTGGTTAACCATGTATAACGCATTTAATCAAACGCCCTTAAGATATGATGATCGTGCCGATTTGATTGAAGCAGAAGTAATAAAACGTCATCTAGAACAAATGCGCGAGTCTATTAACAAAGCCGCTTCAGACGCTTTGCCACATCAGCAATTTATAGATTTGCATTGCAACGCTAATTAAACCCTCTACTGAAATAGTATTAATGAGGTCTGTCGGCTTGGCAATATTGACGAATGAAATCTTCGTGGCTTGGTTGTTGCTGTACGCAATTGACAATACTTTGTTTACCTTTTGAAAGTGTCATGGCCAATTTTTGGTAGTCTAACGCATCAATTGTGGAATTGTATTTCTTAGGTAATACGCCCATTCCTGTAAAAATCGCATACCAACTAGTCGATTGAAAAAGTGCTTCTGCTTCAGGGATCAAACCTCCAGCAACTTTAAAAAAATCTATCCTGTTTTGTAGGCTATCCGGAATACTCATATTCTTACACCAACGCCAGAATTCGCTATCCTCTCTTTCCGTTGTGCAGTAGTGTAAAATTAAGAAGTCTCTGATTTCTTCGTAATCTATTCTGACTCGCCGATTAAACTCATTAATTAGCTTTTCATCGCATTGTTTATCGGGAAACATACGAACAAAAAATGCTAATGTTTTGGATACTAAATGTATGGCTGTAGATTCTAAAGGCTCTACAAACCCTTGAGCTAAACCAAGTGCAAGACAGTTTTTGTTCCAAGCTTTACGGCGCATACCTGTGGTAAAAGGTATTACTTTGGGCGACATTGTTGGGGAGCCGTCAATAGTCATCATCAAAGTATCTATGGCCTGTTGGTCATTACAATATTTGTCACAAAAAACGTAACCATTTCCAGTGCGATGTTGTAGTGGAATACGCCAAGTCCAGCCAGAATCCTGCGCTTTAGATATAGTATAGGGCATTATCTCCGCATACTTCTCAGTTTGTACCGTGACGGCTCTATTACAAGGTAAGTAGTGGGACCAATCCTCATAACCTGTTTTTAAGGTTTGTTCTATAAGTAATCCACTAAAACCAGTGCAATCAATAAAAAAATCTCCTTCTATTGAGTCTCCAGATTTAAGAATCACTTTATTGATATAACCTTTGTCATCTTGAATAACTTGATTAACATGCCCTTCGATCCGATTGACACCAATATTTTCAGAGAACTTTCTTAAAAATTGACCGACTAAAATCGAATCTAAATGAAGTGCGTACTGTGCGCCAGCCAATGAAGTTTTCATTGCTTTAAAAGGTAGGTAAAATTTTCCGTGATCCGATAATATTGATTCTGGCGAATGCGCCATTAGCGGTGTTTGGTCGCCTTCTGCTTTCGCTTTTAACCAACACTGGAAAAAATCATGTCCATCAATTGTTTTTCCTAAACTTCCAAATGGATGAAAGTAAGACTGGCCTACTTGTCGCCAATCTTCGAATTTGATCCCCCACTTAAAACTCGCCTGAGTAGCCTTAATAAATTCTACTTCATCAATTCCTAAACTTTGAATCGTTGCTAACAATGGCGGAATAGTGGCTTCGCCTACACCAATAACACCAACTTCATCAGACTCTATTAAATCAATCGTTACCGGACTATCTTTAAATATGCGCGCTAGAGTTGCCGCAGCGATCCATCCGGCAGTTCCACCACCTACAATGACAAATTTGTTAATCGGTTCTTGAGTGATTTTTATCATACGTTTTATCTATTTAAATATGAGTTTTTTAATTTTCAATTATTGTTTTAAACCAATGATGTTTATCAACTTTTTTCTTTAATTAACCATTTCGAGTGCCAATATTTTAATTGCCCTAAACATTATAAATTCCCTAGAAATTTGGACTATAACCGCAGAATTTTTTCAGAAATTCCGCATGGTCTGGCACTGAATCAGCCATTCGACTGATGGCGTTACGCACATCATCCAGATTTTTTTTAATCGTCTTTTCGTTGGTATGATTAACATTCATATCATATACATCCGGCAAATAATTAAAGCCAGTATAAATTGCCAGCCAACTGTCGGCACCAAATATTTCCCATGGATAGCGCTCTAGTATGCCCTTGTTTTTAAATAAACGCATTTTATTTTCTAGCTTATCGGGGACAGGCATTTGACGGCAATAGTCCCATAAGGGAAATCCATGTCGTTGATTGGCTTTGTAATGTAATATAATAAAATCTCTCACCCGCTCGTATTCCAGTTGAGTCACTTCATTAAATCGATTAATCTCTTTTTGCCCGTAACTTAGCGATCCAAAAGAAAGAATGATTTTGTCAATTGCCGTTTCAATGAGTGCTATACTCGTACTTTCAAGCGGTTCTAAAAATCCAGCTGCTAATCCGACTGCAATACAATTTTTATTCCATGCCTGCTTACGCCGCCCTGGAACAAACGAAAAATGGCGAGGTTCTCCAATAAGTTCGCCTTCAATATCCATAAGTAAAGATTGAGTCGCCTCATCTTCGCTAAGGTATTGGCTACAATAAACATGTCCGTTACCTTGCCGATGTTGCAAGGGGATTTTCCACTGCCATCCGGCCGTTTTCGCTTGCGAAATAGTCCTTACTATTGGTAGGCAGGTCGATTTACTTTGAATCGCCACGGCCCTATCACAGACTAACCATTCGCTCCAATCTTCAAAGCCCGTTTGTAGAGCACCTTCAATCAATAATCCTTTAAATCCTGAACAGTCAATATAAAGATCTGCCGAAACAGTCTCGCCATTTTCAAGCTGGAGGGATCCAATCGAACCGTCATTATTGTTTAAATCAACTTGAGTGATTTTGTTGTCAATGACTTCAACTTTATTCGCGAGTGAAAAGTTTCGCATTAAATTTGCAAATGCGGTTGCGTCAAAATGCAGTGCCCAATCAAAAATTTCCAGTGACGAGCTTGGTTTTGGTGAGGGAAGGCAAAACTTATTTTGTTTGGCCAAATTAACACCCAGTGAATAATCGGCAATATCCGTAGGGTCACCCTGTTGCCGTAACTTTAACCAATAATGATGAAAAGCAATGTTGTTTGCGTTTTGCCCATACAATCCAAAAGGGTGAATAAACGAGCGGCCTTGTGAATGCCAATCTTTAAATTCAATGCCTAGCTTACAAGTCGCGTTAGTTGCGCGTATCACTTCGATATCAGAAAGACCGAGCTTGGCATAGAAACGACGCAAGGTTGGAATAGTGGCTTCACCGACGCCAATAGTACCAAGTTGTGAAGATTCAATGAGTTTTACTGAAATATTCTTGCTTTGGAAATGCTTGCTGACCGCAGCGGCTGTCATCCAACCTGCCGTTCCACCACCGACGATTACAATTGAGGCTATTTGTTTGTTCATTTGACTCACATCACGACTATGAATTGAATCTAAATTAATTCGTTGAATTATCGACGCCGTCAACCGGCTTTTAAGGAAAAAAACCGTTACTTAATAGCAACGGTTTTTTTGCTGTTAGCAAATAAGAACAAGGATTAAAAGGTTATCCTTGTACCAAGTGTCCAACGAGCTTCATAAATATTCTGGAAAGCTTTTTGAGACTTAAATTCTAAATAAGTCTGCTGATATTCTTCCATAATATTTGAGCCATGAAGATAGATACTGATGTCGTCGTTAACATGGTAGGTGGCGCTAATATCAAGTTGTGAATAAGTATCTTGATAAAGCGATTGCCCGCCAACGCCGTTCCCTACATCGTAATCAGGAGGGGCTCCACCATCATCACCTTTAGTAATCAAACGAGGGCTTCTTGAGTTCCATGCCAGTCGAGTAGAAAAGCTTTCTTGCTCGTACCATACCACAAAGTTATAAGTATCTTTTGACATGCCTACAAAAGGTAAATCGTTGCCAAATACATCTTTACCCTGTTGCTTACTATCGCTAAAAGTGTAGTTTACATCGATACCGAAATTTGCCAATAATTCACTAGTAGTAAAATCGCTAAAGGCTACTTTTGTGCCCACTTCATAACCCGTAACATTACCGCCTTCACCTTGAACCTGCGTTGAAAAAGGCCATGGTCCACGGCGAATACCATCGGCATCCGGCTCGTCAATCAAGACTGTTCCGCCGTCGGTAAAACTTTCAATATCGATTTTGTAGGTTGCAAAATAACTCATTGACGCCTCGCCATTGTACCATTCCGCAGAAAAGGAATAATTGGAAGAGCGCCAAGGGTTGAGTCCCGGATTCCCAGTCAATGTGCCATTGACCACGCGCAGGCAATTACAATCTTCGTTATTGACTAACCCAACCGTTTTACCTCCTCCCCATTCAGCAAGTCCTAGTGCTTGCATATTTTTGGAGAAAGCGGCACGCAATACCACATCGTCTGAAACATCATAAGCAAGGTTAAGTGATGGTAAGTAGTCTGTATATTCTCTCTCCGTTACCGCATCACCAACATCTGGCCCCAATCCACTGTGCGGGAGAGTTGCACCAACAATATTTTGTTTAACATAAAGATCTGTCTTTATTACTTTTAAACCGATGTTACCGCTTAAGTCGCCAGATTCGAAATTGGCCTGTAAGAAATAATTGACTTCATCTAGTCCAACATCATAGGTTGCACCACCGTTTTCTGTTCTAGCCACATTACCAAAAGTATCAAGATGGAATTGGCGAGGATTTCTGAAATTACTTGGGTCAATGACCCACATTCCTGGAACACCGGAAACAGGCCCAAAATCTGTTAAGAACGAAACACTTGTGTGTTCATCCAAGCGAGTTGGTGGTAAAACAGTATAAGGAACCCAAGTACCTGCAGGAAGGTCACCGACCGCTTCTGTTAAATATTCACCTGCTTCCGGATTGCCTTCACACCCTGGTGTATCATGGTATTGATCTACCGCTTTCCATTGCGCGATATCACAACCATTAGCGTAGTCAGAGGTGTAAGTAAATTGATCGTGGTCGACCAATCTCTCACTCATCCTAATACCAAAATCAACACTGGTGATCAATCCACTATCATCAAAAGCATAGTTCCACTTAGTACTAAAGGTATTAATTTCACCTTTATCATCGGTATTACCCTCTGATGAAAAAGCACCAATGTGATAGGCATTTAGGTCTGCCATGTAAGCCGCTATACTCTGTGGACCTGCACCACCGTTAACTATTTGATCAAATCCACCAAACGAAGGGTGTTCACCAGACGCGTTATAAGATATATCAAAAATATCTTCGATCCCGCCGGGAGAAAAGTTTGCATAACAGCCACCGGCATCTCCGACAATCGCTTCGCCATTGGTGCAGTTTTCAGCTTGCGAAAATTGCCCTGGCCCAGTGACAAGGGTACCATTATCAATACTCAATATATCACCTTCGCCATAACCATGACGCATGCTAGCAGTTGCTCTTGCCCTCGTCATACGCACTTGACCGGTGAGCGCTCCACCATTATCGTAATTTAATTCCAAATTTGAATTAAGCGAGGTTTCTTCATTATTGTTTACTTGAGTAAACGACTGAAGACGATACGACTGTAAATTAAAGGCGTTAATTGCCCCCCACTGGCTGCCGCCAATATCGGTAAATGTATCACCAGTTAAACCCGCTGAGGTCGGATAAGCGTAGTCGTTAAAATTGTTCCAGCGGTTATTGTGAGATAAACCTTGCTTATTGTTAAACCGCTTTTGGTCGGTATAAAAAACATCGGCGGTTAATTCAAACCCTTCACCCAAGTCAGCTTGAAAAGAAAATTGATAGGCTTGACGTTTACGCTCTTCCTCTTTGTTGAACGCCGCTAAGCCTTGTGGGACTACGTGTGCTAATTCAGTTCCGTGACTGTTAGCGCCCCAAGTATAGTTATTGTTTGCTGCACCGATACCACCGTCTTCTGAGGTATCAAAGTAACCATTATAATCCGTCGCTAAATTGACTTCAGTTGAAACTGCTGAAAATAGCACTCCCCATTTATCACTGTTATAGCTGTATAGACCGGTAAGACTAGGGTCTGTTTCCTTACTGATCGAACCTTGGGTAACATCTGCGCTAAATGAATAGGTAGAACCTTCCTTCATATCAAACGGGCGGCGTGTATGTAAATCGACTGTTCCAGAGATCCCACTAACACTTCTTAATGCATCGCCGGATTTGTAGACATCGACGCCAGAAAATAGCTGAGATGGCAAATCACCAAAATCAGATCCTGAGTAATCAATCGATGTCGCGCTAAGAAATACTTCACCGTTTAACGAGGTACCTACTTGAGGTAATCCTCTAATAGCAATAGGCCCGCCTTCTCCCGCGGTTCGTTCGATTTGTACGCCAGTGATACGTTGTAACGAATCGGCGATAGTAATATCTGGTAATTTACCAATGTCTTCTGCGGCTATCGCGTCAATTTGTGATGATGCATGACGCTTTGTGTTTATACTCGCCTGCGTACTTCCGCGAATTCCTGTAATTTGAATGACAATTTCGTCGGTTTCGGCATCGCCTTCTTCCGCTGCGAGAGCAAAAGAAGAAACACCAGTCGCCAATATTACGGCGATACTTCTTGATAAGATGTTTTCCCTAAAATTGTAAGAGGACATAATTTACCCTTATGTATGATAGTTATATATTGATGAGACTCTTCGATAGGTTCTGACACCTAATGACATATTCTATAACTCAATTCAAGTTCAAATATACACTTTTCTATCTTATTTTAGTACTTTCCTATTTAGTAGAGCTCATAGTTTGCAACTTAGATAAAAGAAGAAATGGCTAAAATAGGTTTTATTGAGACCGTATTCTTGGTTAACGACGAATAATTGCTGAGTTACTCAACGAAAAACAAAGAGGTTTGACTCATTTTGCTGTCAGGTACTTAGTACAAGTCTAAACGGTAATGACTTTCGGATGAGAGCGACTTGAGGTAGAAAACAAGCAAATAGTGTAGGCTTCAAAGCTCGTTGATTTAAAAATATTTTTACCAAAAAAGAAACGGAAAATTAATATGAGTATTTTTAATAGTTTTTTGGCGTGTTAATATTATTCATCGCTCAAAATTTACTGGCAAACTGTAGAAGTGATGGCGATAGAGGCTATACTGACTGCTCAAAACGGTGGAAAGATAGTAAACGCCCGGTCAAAGGCACCTACTAATCAAGATCATTTCATTAAACTCACTCCCATCAATCACAAACGGAGTGAGTAATGAAAAGTCGAACACATTACAACATGTTTTTTAGAATCCGTCAGTCAGCGTTTTCAAAAATGCGACTAAATCGGCTTCTTCTTGTTCCGTTAGGAGTAAATCACCCATACTGCTGATGTCCATATTCATATCCATTTCAGGTTCTGGCCAACAGTTGACCAAGGGATCGGCGTTAGCGCCATAACATTGATTGCTATCTCGAGTATTATAAAAATTAACTACTTGCTCAAGGGTTTGTAAAACGCCATTGTGCATATACGGGGGAGTAAGTTCGATATTTCTCAGGGTCGGAACTCTAAACTTACCTCGCTCCAGACTAGGATCGGTGCTCAGGTTAGGATTGTCGGCTAATCCCAAATCAATAAAATTGGCGTTATTGTTATAGAATGGATTATTTGGATTAGCCGGAGTGCCAATATTGCTATAGGTATGATTGGTAAACAAAGGTTGGTCGCCTTCTTGAATAATATGACATTCAGTACATAAGCCTTTATTTTGAAAGATGTTAAAACCTCGCATTTCCTGTTCTGTCAGTTCGGTATTGCCGGCTAAAAATAAATCAAACTTGGAGCTGAAGGGGGCAAATTCTTCAGTGGATTCAAATGCAGCTATGGCATCGGCCATATTGTTGTAGGCTGATGTCACATCATTCAAACTCGATTCTCCATAAACTTGACGAAATTTATCTGCATAATGGGCATTACGTATTTTTACAACAACCATCTCTTCATCATCATTGGCCATTTCCAGTGGATTCAAAAAGGGACCTTTTGCTTGATCCGCTAGGTTGTTACTTCGGCCATCTAGAAATTGACCACCGATATAGATGTTCTCATTAGCATCATAAGAAAAATCAGGAGTGAAAGAAGCATAAGCGGCGGTTGGTGCGTTTCTATTGCCAAAACGGCCAGAAATGGCTCCTTCAGAGACGGGGGCAAGATTACTTGTTTCAGGATCGGAGAATCCTGCGGTGCTAACATGGCAATCTGCACAGGATTGACCTGCTGGTTCGGATAGAGCTGTATCATTAAAAATTTCATTGCCTAACTCAATTTTTAATGCGGCCATATCGACAACGGGCGTCTCTACTTGTGTTTCTTCTGATTCAGAATGACTGCCACTACCACAAGCCGTCAATGCAACCAATATTGCAGCCGATAGAAGAACATTAATTTGATTTATGCTTTGCTGTGACATGGTTTTTTCCTGATGGATTTAAAATTTCATCTATTAGTATTAACCATAGAATATCGTTTAATGATGAATAAAAGGGGGACGATCTCTCAGTTAGAGATATTGGTTCTGCTTTTTGTAGGAGTTATTGATCTAAGTCAACTAACTCAATAATATTGGATATGTTTTATAATATCTTAAATGGTTTCGAACGAAGTGTCGGCGACTACTAGCATGAGAAATGCCGCTATTA
>CAYVSL010000089.1:0-11967 GCA_964454125.1 uncultured Kangiella sp. | reverse complement strand
GAAATATACCCAATAGTTGGGTAGAATAGAATGACGCCTTAGAATGAACGGTTACATTGCTGGCGGCGTGGCATATGTCGTATATCGTTGTATTAGATTGATTCCGAGCTTGCTTCCGCCTTATAGTAGGTACTTAATCCTAAAGCGCGAGAAATAGCGCCACCCTGCAACGCGCCTGACGATGCGAACACCGGTAAGGTGACCATGCCACTTTTCACTACGTCATGTACACCACGGGATAGCACCCTTTTCACGACTTCAACTGATTATTCAGGTTAATATTTTAAGCAATGATTAAAAAAGATAAAATGAGCAGATCGCAATGTTAAAAATTGGACTAACTGGCGGGATCGCTTCGGGAAAATCCCAAGTTTGTCGATATTTCACTGAGTTGGATATCCACATCATTGACTCGGACAAGGTCGCTCGCGAACTTTTCGAGCCAAAATCACCACACTTGGCAAAGCTAAAAGTACATTTCGGTGACAGTATTTTCTTATCTAACGGCGAATTAGATCGAAAGGCTTTAGGTAAAATGGTATTTTCCGATAAACAACAGCTTGAATGGTTAAATGACTTTACTCATCCGCTAATCAATACAGAAATGAAACGGCAACTTGCAAACTACCGATCGAACTATATTATACTGGATATTCCTTTGCTGATTAATCAACAGGGAGCGATCCCGAAACATCTAAAACCACTAATAGATCGAGTTTTGGTAATTAATACCGAGTTAGAAACTCAAATAGAGAGGATCGTTAACCGTGATGGAATAACCCGAAAAGAGGCTCTCAACATCATCAATTCTCAATCGACTATACAGCAAAAATTATTATTGGCAGATGATATAATTGATAACAATGGTAGCCTTGCTCATTTGAAACAGCAAGTTCATCTATTACATGAGCAATATAACAACCTATGATACACAGTAAAAAGAAGGCGCAAGGAACGCAACAATGACGATCTCCGCTCAGAGTAACATCGCCCTAAAAACGATGTTGTTTGAATACCCACTGCAAGAAAATATTCGTCGCTATTTACGGCTTGAAGCACTGTTTAAACAATACCAAAGAAACCTGTTATCATCTGAAAAAGATAATCATTTTCATGCACTTAAGATATTATTTGAAATATTAGAAATTTTGGAGCGAGGCGATACTCGCGCTGAATTGATCAAAGAACTTGCTCGTCTTTTGGAATACTTTCACCAATTAGGAGCAAACCCTGAAGTAGATACCTCAAAACTGAGTAATTTCCTCAAGAAAATAAAGCAGCTCCAACAATGGACCAATACTTATCAAGGCAAGTTTGGTGATTTAATCCGAAAACATCCTTTTATTGAAGCGGTCAAACACCGTACCAGTATTCCGGGCGGCAGTTGCTCGTTTGATTGTCCTGACCTTCATTGGTTCCTGAATCAATCGCCAGATATTCGCCAGAAAGAGCTAAATTCCTGGATATCGGATATCAAAGGTGTTGAAACCAGCGTTGATGTGATCTTAAAACTAATTAGAGACAACGCTCAATGGCAAAACGAATGCGCCCCTCTAGGCAGTTTTATTCTGGAAACATCAGAAAATCCTTTGAAGTTGATCAGGATCAAGAATGTGGGCCTAACAGAAATTTTCCCCGAATTTAGCTGCGGAAAACATCGAAGCAGCATTCATTTTATGATGTTTAACTCGCTGCATAAAAAGATCCCTTTCAATGAAAAGGTCAATTTTGAATTGGCTTGCTGTGGTTAAATTTAGGTAAAATGTTGGTTCTAAGTTCTAAAGAAGTTTAATTTTTCTTACTAACCCTAATAAGGCAAGAAAAATAACACTCCAACCTAACGAACCACCACTACCATGAACCACCACATCAACAACGGGCTCCGGTCCGTCAAAAAAAGTGTCGTTGTTAGTCGATTCGATGGGTAAACCATTCAATGATGAAAACTCCTGTCCAGCATCAGCGATAATTTCTCCCGTCAAATAATCAATCAAATTGAGCTGAATATCATAATATCCGGCGGGATATCCTTCATTAAAAGTCAAGTCAATAAATTCGGTTTGATTTCCCAAACTAAAGTTATCAGAGAATACTGTTTGTTGCCAACCTTCAGCCCTATTAATAAGTATAATTTCGGCGTAAACTGTATCATCTAAACGCTGGGTATCGATATCGTATTCCAAAGTAAGATCGGTATAAAATCCATCCGCATCAAAATCACCAGATAAATCACTCGCTGTATAACCGATAAAAGTATCGCCGATTTCATCCTCCAAGGGTAAGGCAAATAGGTTTGAATTCTCTTCAGGCCCGATTGTCGCCACAATGCCGGAGAAACCAACTTCGTATAAATCGACTAAAAAATCATATTGATTAGCAGGAAAATCAGAATTTAAAGTAAAACTAACGCTATATTCATCATCACTATCATTGGAAAAAATAGTGAAATCCTCAGTGATCGAAAACTCGGTCCAAGGATCACCATTTTCACTGAAATAGATAATCGCGTAAACATCAGCATAATCTGCGGTATCAAGATCTGCGTCAAAATCAATACCAAACTGGCTGTAATAACCATCTCCATCACGATCGACATCCAAAAAGGTCGTTGCTGAATAGAAAGAAAAACCAAATGCCTGGCTTGATAACGTGGGTCGCTCTCCTCTTAATTTTTTTGATTTAGAATCAATTTTTGAGATTGACATTAAATCTCTTTTCTTACTGGATTGGCTTCTTCGACTGATTGAAATTTTTCCATCATTCTTAGCCACTAATACTTGCTGTGTGGAAGTATTCTCAACCGATGGTTTGATGCTCGATAACTTATCATGAGTAGAAGTAGAAGTATTACTTTTATTGTTAAGCGAGCTTGTAGCTTCTACTGCACTCAAATAACCAGAGCTTAATAGTAAAGCGATAATGGCGAATAAGTTCTTCATAGCTTTCTCCAAACGATTCTTAATCAAAGTAAATGAATTAAATTTTTGTCGCATTAAATCGCGATTTTCTCTATTAAAGCCTACTTAGACTGAACAAACCCTGAATCTTGTATCGGTGCATTTAGATATTGTTTTCCGAACGAGGATATGATCAACCCATCCATGTTACAGTGTCAGAAAAGGTACCATCAAAATTCTAGAGATTGCTGGATCAGCGACCCCATTTATGAAAATAATAGGAAAACCGATGAAAAATAAAAACATGATTCATATTTCACTCCTTTTGCTAGCAATACTTACTGTCGGGTGCAGTGATAAAGCAGCTGATTCAATAATAAAATCCAGCGACGCCACAAAAACGGCGCCAGAAAAAGAAACGACACTACAAACAGAGACAGCGAAACAAAACCCACGATTTGATATTTACAAAGAAGTGACGTTAACCAGCGATTTAAGCCATTTAAACGAAAATCAAAAAAAAATGATTGGGCTATTGATCGATGCATCCAAAATAATGGACGAGCTTTATTGGCAACAAGCCTATGGCGATAAAAAACAACTATTGGATTCTATAACAAATCAAAAAGCTAAACAGTTTGCCGATATCAATTACGGCCCTTGGGATCGTTTGGCGGGCGATCAACCCTTTTTGACAGAGTTTTCTGAAAAATCACCCGGAGCCAATTTCTACCCTGCCAATATGACTAAAGAAGAATTTGCTAAAGCAAATCTAACGGATGGCAAAGGGCTTTATTCGGTCGTTAAACGTAACGAGAAAGGACAGTTATTTACAGTGCCATTCCACAAACTATATGCTCACAAATTGGCTGAAGCTGGAAAAATATTGCTAGAGGCGGCTCACTATGCAGAAGATAAGGAATTTAAAAATTATCTTACGATGCGCGCCGAAGCTTTGATAAGTGATAATTTTCAAGCCAGTGATTTTGCTTGGATGGATATGAAAAACAATCCCGTCGAACTGGTTATTGGCCCTATTGAAACCTATGAAGATTTACTATTTGGCTATCGAGCGGCTTATGAATCATATGTACTAATCAAGGACTTATCCTGGAGTGAAAAGCTATCTCGATTTGCCGCTTTTTTACCAAAACTGCAAAAGGGATTACCCGTAGATGAAAAATATAAAAAGGAAATTCCGGGCACAGATTCCGACTTAAATGCTTATGATGTAGTTTATTACGCAGGGCATAGCAACGCGGGTTCAAAAACCATTGCAATTAATCTACCGAACGACGAACAGGTTCAATTAGCTAAAGGGACCCGCCGCTTACAACTTAAGAATGCTATGAAAGCCAAGTTTGATCATATTTTAGTTCCTATTGCTGGAAAATTAATTGCTGAAAAACAACGTCAGTTTATTACTTTTGATGCTTTTTTTGCTAATACCATGTTTCACGAAGTTGCTCACGGTCTTGGGATCAAAAACACTCTTAATGGTTCTGGCACTGTTCGGAATAGCCTAAAAGAAACAGCCTCCTCTCTTGAAGAAGGCAAAGCTGATATTTTGGGTTTGTATATGATTTCTGAACTTTACAAGTCAGGCGATTTAACCGAAGGAAAAATCATGGATAACTACGTGACTTTTCTTGCAGGTATATTTCGCTCAGTAAGATTTGGTGCATCCAGTGCTCATGGTAAAGCCAACATGGTTCGCTTTAACTTCTTTAAGGAATTAGGCGCTTTTAGTCGTAATGAATCAAACGGGCGTTACAGTGTCAACTTTGACAAAATGACCATTGCAATGAATCAACTTTCTAAATTGATTCTGACGTTGCAAGGTGATGGTGATTACCCTGGAGCGGTCAAATTATTAGCGACAAAAGGAATTATTAGCAAACAATTAGCCGCCGATCTAACATTGTTAGAAAAGGCCAACATTCCGGTTGATATTGTCTTCAAACAAGGTAAAGAAGTTTTGGGTTTGTAATCCTAAAATAATCGCGCTTGTACAACTCGAATGCAATTTACAGGTAGGAGCGTCCGTCTCAGCTTAAGGATTTGGCGGCCTAAGACTTTAATTCAGTCGCTCATTAAGCTGATAAACGACCATAAACCAAGTCATTCCTACCGCCATATTTTTGTCAGACTCAATTCCAACAATATCTTCCCGCCACTGGTTTGCTTCACCAATATCCTGCTTGTAGTCATCAAATATTTGTGATGTTATTTTAGCGTCACGAAAATCGTCTGGTATCCATTTATTTTGAAAGGCAAATTTTACCGCGTCTTCTTCATTTGGAAATTGCTCTTTCAAATCTCTTGCAAGTATTTGTCTGACGTGAGATGCAAATCCAGACCCCAAGAGATCAGCAATGTCTACAGAAGGCTCTTGAACCTGTAAATCAGTACTAAACTCAGATAACTTATCGCCATATTTATTTTCCATTTGCGCTATTAACTTACACTCCTGCTTGGAAAGTTTTGATATATCCCCATCAACAGCATTTAATTTTTCAGCCAACTGCGAAAAGATGACTTTATCTTCATCAGATAATTGCTTAATCATTTTACTTAATACATTTTTCATTGATCTTTTCCACTTCTATCATTTAGAACTTAATCCTAGAATAATCCGTTGAAGTCGTGGAAAGAGTGCTATCCTGCGGCGTGCATGAGCTAGTGAAAAATGGCATGGTCACCTTACCAGTGATGAGCCCCTTTTTTGCATAGCTAAGCGCATTGCAGGATGGCGCTATTTTTCGCGCTTCAACTGATTTTTCTAGGTTAATTATCTTGCAGGTTCAACTTTTAATCCTTTGTCTGCAAAAGACTGTAAATCAATACCAAATGCTGTATTTTCATAGGCTTTAGTAATCTTATAAGGATTTGATTCGCCATCCAATTGCATTTTAGACATATCAACAATACGCTCTTTTCTTTTCTGCTTATATTCATCTAATATCAGCAATACTTTCGGTTTTAGCTTTAATTTTCGATTTGCGGCAATGACAATACCAACTTCACCATTTTCCATTTCAACGATTGAACCCGGTGGATACAAACCACGCCATTCAACAAATTTGATCACCATTCGCTCATCAAAATGTGATTTTTTTCCAGCCATTAGTATTTTATAAGCTTCCACCACCGACATGGATTTTCGATACACCTGAGGGCTCGTCAATGACTCAAAAACATCAACGATACTCACTAATTTAACTTCGTTGGATAACTTGTCACCTTTAAGTCCGCGAGGATATCCTTGCCCTTCTAATCGTTCATGGTGATTAATCGCAATATCAATACAGCTAGGTGTTAGATCTTTCTTGCTTTGTAAAATTTCAAAAGCAAACTTGGGATGTTGAGCCATTGCAGCCATTTCATTTTGATTCAATCGTCCAGGCTTTGTTAATAATTTACTATCCACTTTTACCTGACCAATATCATGGAGCAACGCCCCCATACCGATATCTTCTAGTTGGGACTCGCTGTAACCGAGGAAGCGAGCAAAACCTATTGATAAAATACTGACATTCAACGAGTGCTCAGCTCTTGAGTCGCTTTTGCTTTTGAGTAACGTCATCATCAACATTGCATCTTCATTTTCTAAAACTTGTTTTACGTTTTCTTTAACCACATTGCGAACGCCGTGCAGATCGAAATCTTCTCCCAACATGATACGATCCATAACGCCTTTCATTAACTGTGACGATTTTTTAAAACGATGTGCCGCTGGTCGGATCTGGTTCTGAAGGTGGTGTTTTCCGGTTTCTGATACTCCCTTATTTTTTTCTATATATGAGGTGGAAGCACTAGTTGCCAGACGATAATTTTTAAATTCTGTTTCACTACGAAAATCAACGTAAACAAATTTACATTGACTCATAACAGCATCAATGTCCTGCTGGCTTTCGATACTAAATCCTTGTAATAAGAAATTGGACTCACTCCAATCCTTGTCAAGCTCACACACAAACATTCCAATTTGTAAGTCTTCAGAGAACACTTTGACTTTTTTCAGGTGTTGAAATGACATTAATGGTTCTCTCGCTTATATTTTTCACTTTGATAATTTTCAGTGAATTGGTAAAAAAACTCAAACATTTCCTTAAGTTTTGGATGTACTTGTTCAGCTTTTGATGGATCATACGTTAGCTTTTCTTCATCCATATAAGTAGCTTGAGAAAGTTCTAGCTGGATAGCATGAATTTTTTCTTTGGGTAGCCCATAAGCTCTTGTGATATAACCACCTTTAAACCGTCCATTCACGACTTTACTATATCCTTGTGGATACCAACCAGCGATCTGATCAATTAGTTTCTTTGAGCAACTATTATGATTGTAGTCGCCAAAATTAAAATCGGGTAATTTGCCATCGAAAAATCTCGGCACCACTGACTTGATGGAATGGGCTTCAAATAATAAGGCTGCACCAAATTTCTTTTTCATTTGAGCCAATGTTGTCTGTAATTTTTTGTGATATGGCTGCCAGAATTTCTCAACTCTTTCACCAATATCAAGATCTGATGGTTCTTTACCAAACTGATATATCGGTTGTTTATCAAACTGAGTGGTCGGGCAAAGCTCTGTGGTGTCCTGGCCCGGATACAAATTTTGATCGTCTTGCGGCCGGTTTAAATCAATCACGTATCGGCTATATTTAGGATTAATTAAATAACAGCCATCATTGACTGCAAACTGATACAGTTGATCTAAATACCAATCCGTATCAACCATTACTTTGGCTGACTCCGTCATCAAAGGTAACAAGTTTTGCGGTATTTGAATACCATTGTGCGGCATAGAAATTAAGATCGGGCGATCGCCTTCTACAAATTCAAAAACATCATTAGACATTAATATTAGCTCTCTGGTATTTTTGCGTTCAAGATACAGGCTGGTTATCAGATGGTCATCATTATATACCCAATCCACCTCAAAATGCCTGTTTCAAAAATCTAAAGGTGGATTGGGTATCAATCAGTAAATGTGTAAAACAATAATATTTATCATACTACCTTTCTTATATTGGCGCTTGTATATACAAGCTAGCGAGTGCATAATGCAACCATGAATAAGAATCCAACCCTATATACACAGGTAAAAAACTACGTACTAGCGGGCATCAGCGATGGGAGCTGGGGTAGCGGGGAGCGAGTGCCTTCAGAAAATGAGTTAGTGGACTTATGTGATGTCAGCCGAATGACCGCTAGAAGAGCCCTTCAGGAACTATTATTAGAGGGAACTTTAGTACGGTTCAAAGGCAAAGGCAGTTTTGTTGCGCAAGAAAAACAACATTCTTCATTACTTCAAATTAACAGTATTGCTAACGAAATTCGTCAGCAGGGGCATCGTCACCGCTCAGTTTTGTTGAAATTAGTCAGTATTGAGACGAGCCGGGAAATTGCAACAACGATGAAAATGGACGATAAAGGGCAAATTTATCATTCGCAGGTCTTACATTACCAAAACGATATGCCCATTCAATTGGAATATCGATGGGTTTTGCCAGCGGCAGCGGCGGGCTATATCGATCAAACCTTTATCGATAAGACGCCCAGTGAATATTTAACCCAAATAGCACCTGTTACAGAGGCTGAACATAAAATAGAAGCGGTTATCGGCAATACCGAATTTCGAGAATTATTGCAAGTTAACGCCGATGAAGCGTTACTACTACTCAAAAGAACAACATGGTGCGGCAGCCAACTGGTGAGCTTTGCTAAGCTTTATCACCCAGGTAAACGATACAGTTTTGGAACAAAATTCCAGCCCAAAGCATAACGATTAAATCAGATTAATTGAACGAGGAAATTAATAATGTCTAATTCACAAAAAAAGGATCCTAGGATCGATGGATCAAGAAAAATCAAAGCCCCCACGGGGACTCATTTGAATGCCAAATCCTGGTTGACTGAGGCGCCTTTAAGAATGTTGATGAATAATCTTGATCCCGCTGTAGCAGAGAATCCTTCTGCGCTGGTTGTTTATGGCGGGATTGGTAGAGCTGCCAGAGATTGGCAGTGCTTTGACGCAATCATTGAGCAATTGAAGAAGCTGGAAGAGGATGAAACTCTATTAATCCAATCCGGTAAGCCAGTGGGCGTATTCAAAACCCATTGTGATGCCCCAAGAGTTTTAATTGCCAACTCTAACCTAGTCCCTGAATGGGCCAACTGGGAGCATTTTAACCAGCTGGATAAAAAGGGATTAATGATGTACGGCCAGATGACGGCTGGTTCTTGGATCTATATCGGCAGCCAGGGGATCGTACAAGGTACTTACGAAACATTTGTGGAGGCAGGCCGTCAACATTTTGCAGGTAATACCAAAGGCAAATGGATTTTAACCGGTGGACTTGGTGGTATGGGCGGCGCTCAGCCGCTTGCGGCAGCTATGGCTGGCTATTGTATGATTGCCGTTGAATGCGATGAAACCCGTATCGATTTTCGCATAAGCAATCGTTATTTAGACAAAAAAGCGAATTCCCTCGATGAAGCGATGAATATGCTAAATGACGCTTTAGCAAAAGGCGAAGCTATTTCGATTGGACTGCTAGGCAATGCCGCAGATGTATTTCCAAAAATGGTCAAACTCGGAATTAAACCTGATTTAGTCACTGACCAAACTTCTGCTCACGATCCCATCAACGGTTACTTGCCGCTAGATTGGAGCGTCGAGAAGTGGCGACAACAAATCATCGAAAACCCTGACCATGTGGCAACAGAAGCAAGAAAATCAATGGCTATTCAGGTCAAAGCGATGCTCGATTTCTTTCACGATGGAATTCCAACGGTCGATTATGGCAATAATATCCGCCAAGAGGCATACAACGTTGGCGTGAAGAATGCCTTTGATTTCCCGGGTTTTGTTCCGGCCTACATTCGCCCTCTTTTCTGTAGAGGCGTCGGTCCATTCCGTTGGGTTGCTCTATCAGGAGATCCTGAAGATATTTACAAAACCGATCAAAAAGTAAAAGAAATTATTGCCGATGATCCCCATTTGCACAACTGGCTTGATATGGCTAGAGAACGAATCGATTTTCAAGGACTTCCAGCTCGTATTTGCTGGGTTGGTTTAGGACTCCGTCATAAATTAGGATTAGCATTTAATGAAATGGTTAGAAGTGGCGAACTGAAAGCGCCGGTAGTTATCGGTAGAGATCACCTCGATTCTGGTTCTGTTGCCAGTCCCAATCGTGAAACCGAAAGTATGAAAGATGGTTCAGATGCCGTTTCTGACTGGCCGCTTTTAAATGCCATGCTTAACGTTGCTGGTGGTGCGACTTGGGTATCATTCCATCATGGGGGCGGTGTCGGAATGGGATATTCCCAACATTCAGGTATTGTTATTTGCTGTGATGGAAGCGCCGAAGCTGATGCACGAATAGCCCGAGTACTTTGGAATGATCCAGCAACAGGTGTTATGCGTCATGCCGACGCAGGCTACGATATCGCCAAGCAATGTGCTCGCGAGAACGAATTGAACTTACCGATGATGGATAAATAATTATGAGCATGTTTTTGATTAAACCAGGCCAACTAAGCCTTCAAGATTGTCGTTACATTTTTGAAAATAAAGTTAAATTCAAACTCGACGAAAATTGTTTTGACGCCATTAATCAATCGGCAATGACGGTACAAAAAGTGATTGATGACAAAAGAACCGTTTACGGCATAAACACCGGATTTGGACTTCTAGCATCTACCAGTATCCCCGATGATAAACTTCAATTACTTCAAGAAAGTTTAGTTTTATCTCACGCCGCCGGTATTGGCAAACCACTAAAGGTCGAAACGGTACGCCTTTTAATAGCCCTTAAAATTAGTAGTTTATCGCAAGGGTTTTCTGGTATTCGATTACAAGTCATTCAAACCTTAATAGAGTTAATCAATCAGGATGTTTTGCCAGTAATCCCCGAGAAAGGATCGGTCGGTGCATCTGGCGATCTCGCTCCTCTCGCTCATATGAGCTGCATGTTGCTTGGCGTTGGTAACGTTTTTTACAAAGGCAAAACAATTCCCGCACAAGTCGCTTTAGATAAAGTGGGTGTTAAAAAATTGGATTTTGCGGCAAAAGAAGGGCTGGCATTGCTTAATGGTACTCAAGCCTCAACCGCCATCGCTTTAGCTGGATTATTCCAATCTGAGAACTGTTTTGCCGCCGCGATTGTCGCCGGATCTTTATCGGTTGACGCGGCCCTTGGTAGTGTCGCCCCTTTCGATGCTCGAATACATCAAGCAAGAGGTCATTGGGGCCAACAACAAACTGCAGCAGCTTATTTGGAGATGCTTGAAGGCAGCCAGCTACTCGAATCTCACGCTGACTGTGAAAAAGTGCAAGATCCTTATTCACTTCGTTGCCAACCGCAGGTAATGGGAGCCGTCTTAGATCAAATCAGATTTCAAGCAAGTGTACTGTTAACAGAAGCCAACGCCGTTTCCGACAATCCATTGGTCTTTACTAAAGAGGGCGATATTATTTCTGGCGGTAATTTTCATGCCGAACCGGTTGCTTTATCTGCAGATTCGTTGGGTATAGCGGTATCAGAAATCGGTGCTATCAGTGAGCGAAGAGTCGCTCTAATGCTCGACAAACATCTAAGCCAACTACCCCCATTTTTGGTTAATGATAGCGGCGTCAATTCCGGTTTTATGATCGCCCAAGTAACGGCAGCAGCGCTAGCCAGTGAAAACAAAACCTTGGCTCACCCGGCGTCAGTAGATAGTTTACCTACCTCCGCTAATCAGGAAGATCATGTTAGTATGGCGACTTTTGCTGCCCGCAAACTGGTAGAAATTGCTTACAACGTAACTGGCGTGGTGGCTATCGAAATGTTATGTGCGGCACAAGGTGTTGAACTTCGATCGCCTTTGGTGACGTCCGAGAAAAATAGCCAAGCCATTAAACTTATTCGAACTAAAGCGGCTCACTACGAAAAAGATCGTTACATGGCAAGTGATATAGAAGGAATTATGCAGTTAATCTTAGATGGTGAATTTAATGATTTTGCTAAATTGGTTAAATTGCCTTCTTTACATAAAAACACTTAAACCTAGAAAAATTG
>CAYVSL010000088.1:0-12168 GCA_964454125.1 uncultured Kangiella sp. | reverse complement strand
CTATAACCGTGCCGCCTTTACCGCAACAATTTATTCCCGATAGCAGCCAAATGCCTAGTGGGACTACTTTGGTTGCGCCCAAAGCGATTGATGATTTCTTTGGCAATATCCGCCCGTTGGATAGCATTAGTGTGGGCGCTGCGGAATATCAGTAGGAAGTATATATAGCCCCTTTATACCGTTTTTATCGAAAGGATGCGATTAAAAAGGTTCAGTCAATTATTTAGTGAGGATATTGATTTATGCCGTTTATCCATTTAAAAAATCAGCGAACGAATCGCTTTGGAAAAGGTTACCCGGTAATCATAGGGTTGAATGCTTTTATCATGTTTTGCTTACTGGCCTTAACCGCTTGTGGCGGTAGTTCCGGTGAAGAGGAGGATGATGATGACAATTCGGTTGTCAATGTCACCCCGGTAGCGGAAGCTCAATCTGTCACTACGATGGAAGGTACTGCGGTTGCCATCACCTTAGTCGGCACCGATGCCGATGGTGACACTTTAACTTACAACATTACCAGTCAACCGGCCAATGGAGATTTAACCGAGACCGCTCCTAACCTTATCTATACCCCCATCAATGACAGCTTTGTTGGCAATGATAGTTTCACTTTTACGGTCAACGATGGCACGGAAACGAGTCCTCCAGCCACGGTCAATTTAAATGTGACGGATCCTCAGGTGACTGGTAGCTTCCCTAGCCTTTCTTGGTCTCCGTTAAATAGTGAAGGTTGGTCGACCTACACTGAGCATGCCGATACGGTGAAAATATACGTCAGTAGCTCAGGCGGTAATGATAATAACAATGGTTTAAGTGAAGTAAATGCGGTTGCATCGGTTCAGCGGGCGTTAGATATTGCCAAACAACGCTCTGCTTCGGCGACGATTGCACGGCCGGATTGGATCTTGTTTAAAGCGGGTGATGTGTGGGTGAATCAGGTCTTTCAACTTAAGTCAGACACCATAAAAGGCGGCCTGTCAACGGAGTACCCTTTTATTATGACCCGTTATGGCAGTGGCCCTCGACCTCGTTTTGAAGGCGTTTCCAATGATGCGAGTGGACCATTATGGGCCTATGGTTGGTGGGAGGACGTTTATCCTACGGGAGATAATGCTCCCGCTTATTGGGCCATTATGGGGTTGGAATTTTATAATCCCAAAGCGGATCCTGATGCTGGTGGTGATCCTTCAGCATGGGCTGATAACTATATTGCTTTTCAAAATGAAGGCCATCATATTTTATTTGAAGATAACGTTTTCCGTTTTATTAGTACGGTGGTGCAAAATGGCTCCGATCACATTATCATGCGGCGCAATCAATTTTTAGATAATTATGGTTGGCATCCGCATCCATCAAATGAGTATGACCACGGCCAAGGAATATTTATGAATAGAATTGATGAGCTTCTATTGGAAGAGAATTTTTTCGACCATGCTGGTTGGTTAGATGAAAATATTTACCCGACCACAGGACCAACAATCTACAATCACAATATATATCTTGATGAAAATACCACCAATGTCATCATCCAAAATAATATTTCAGCCCGAGCAGCATCAGATGGAATTAAGATGCGAGGTGGCGGTCAAGCCATTAATAATCTTTTATTATATAATGGAATTAACATTCATATGAATGGATATAGCCGCCCAAATACCACTCAAGTCCTCCGGTATAACGTGGCTATGGGCAGCTTAGGGCTGCCACTCCATGGTCTGGCCGGTAATAGCGGACATCTCGCGAGAGATTGGGGCCTTTTCCAAGGGTTGATCACAGAATCAATGCTGGATGTAAAAGGCAATGTTATTGCGCATAGTGACACGGGGGGTCAAGCTATTTCCGGGTATTGCTCGGCAATACCTGCCTGTGTGAACGGTTATATTATCTACGATTGGGGTGACACGGCGAATACCCCCGGCTCTTACCCTAACTCCGAACGCGACATTAAAACCTATATGACCAGTTTGGGCCATTCAACCCCTACACTGGAAGCCTTTTTGGCCGAAATGCGCCTACAATCTCGGCAAAATTGGCGACCAGAGTACACTGCCAAAGCAGTAAATGCTTACATTCGGGAAGGGTTTGGCGTGGTGGTGGAGTAATCTTGTCGAAGAGTTAATTCCTTCCTGTCCCGCAGGAATGTTTGCCTCAATGCTACCTCAATGGAGATTCTAAATTTTGAGGTAGCACGGGGAATAGAATGTAAACACTTTTTGCTCCACGACCACAAAAGGGACAGATCGCCTCCGAAGACTATCATGTGCTGCACACAACTACGATTATCGACTGTTTCGACACGGCGCCATGTGGAATCCGATCGATCCTTCGATGATGGCCGGGTGGAGAGAGCTTGTCCTCAAGTCGGACCTCGCTCCGCTCCCCCCCTTTGTTTCGGGCCAAATACGTCGAGCATCTCATCTTTTTACGTGAGGATCTTGCGTCAGCTCTCGAAGCCGCTGAATTCGCGGGCACCTACGTGCTTAACCTCGACGAAACGCATTAAACTTAAATTAATCAGTTGAATCACTCTTTCCACGACTTCAACTGATTATTTTAGAATTATTGAATAATATTCAAAAATTCTTCTGGCGGTAAATAATGATGTGCTTCAATATAATGAATAATTAAAGTCGGTGCCACATAAGTGATCCCATTTTCACTTTTTATTCTTAATTCACCATTACCGCAAGGGTGATCCTTCGCCCTGTTACGTACGAATTTTCTCTCGGTTCTCTCATTCTTTTTAGGAGGGCAAAAATCGCAATAGTGATGACCTTTATACAAATTGACGGGTTGCGAGGCCAAAATTTTGAGTTTATGAAGTAATTTAATATCTATCATTCCTGTAGGAAGTTTATTTCCAACCGATAACCAACCAATATTGACTATATTTTCAGCGGTTTCAGCTTTATGGTAGGTGTATGGAGATAAGTCTTCAAAGTAGGTCATTTTTTTGCTGGCCAGTCAGTTTGGATAATACAAGAAAGTATCATACTCTTTAATTTTTCACCAGTTTCAGCCTTAAGCTTAAGCAGAATTTCATTTTTCGCGCTTCAACTGATTATTCTAGGATTAATTAAAAACTAAATACGGGGTAAATTTTTAGGAATATTTTGCATTGTTTTGCGTTTAGTTTTTTTACTTGGAGAATTTTAAAAATGCTTTACATTCTATTGGGCCACTTGTTGGGTTTTATTACCATTGGATTAGTGGGTCCTTTGCCGGTTGAAGATAAACTACAAACTTATATTGTTTTATTGTTCCTTTTGTTATTTCTTGAATCACAGGTGATTAGAAGTGTAATGTCAGGGAAGTTCTACTTTAGAGGTACCATTACTAGCGATCAAACTTCAATCTTTAAACAGGGGCAATTTTGTTATTCTTTTCTTGCCTGTTTTATTTTGATGGGGCTTATTCAAAGTTTGTAGAATAAGCCATACAGCCTATGTAAATTCGGTAGGTTTAAGTACCTGTTTTATCAAGACCTATTTGTGTATAGGTCGCATATAAACCCTCTTCTTCTAATGAAACTCTTTCCGTTAGAATCGCGCCAATACATTCCTGCTGTGTTAGTTTTGCCTCGGGAGAATTACCAGGACGACCTTTCCATTTTTCAAGAAAATCGACGGCATTATTTTTATTGATACCGACATTATTGTAACTTTGTGCAAATTTAAAAACGGCCCGCTGAATATTACGCATCTCAATTTGCAGCTTTTCTACATCGCTCTCTGGGTCAATTTTTTTGAGAAAACCGTAAAGTCTCAAGTTTTCGATCACAACATGTTGCCTTAACAGCTGCAGAAAATTATTAAGCGTCTTCTGTGCGAGTTTAAATGAAACTTCATTTCCATTTAATCCATTTTGGACATGTTCAGATGTTTTTCCGTACAATTTAAAAAGTATTTTATGTTGCTTCTCAAGAAGCTCGATAAGCCCTTCGTTGAATGAAATATTGTTTTCGCCTTTTTTGACGTGTTCATTATTTGACAGGCTGTAAAACGAGCTTTCTATTTTGTTTTTGGTGTTTTCGTCTGATCTTGAGCGAAATAGATTGAGGGTTAAAAAATCAAAGAGTTTAGTGCTAAATGGCGGAGTGCTACTTTTCATAGGAATATCTCCTTGCAGGTGAATTATATAATTGGGGTAGATATTTCCGTTTGAATAGATTGAATATACGGCATTATCCTTACGTTGATGGCTATCGGCAACCGGGTCAAAGACCAATGAACGATCATTTAAAAAACGGAACTAGTTCACGTTTTTTATCTATAATTATCTCAGTATGGAATTCTCTGGGAGAGGTTGTTCGAAAAGGTTTTTACGATAAAACACCAAATGATAGGCAAGAAATAAAGGTTTTGAGCGGCTGTTTTTTCCCGCAAAAGCACTATTTAACCTCAACGATTATTCTAGAATCAAAGTCCAAATCTATTCTAATAATTTTTCGACAATCTCATAAATATCATTACTAAGATCATCAATCGTCAAAATTTGCTCAAGATGCTCTTTGATTAAAGCTTGTCTTTTAACGTCCAATTTTTTCCACTGCCAAAACTGTTTCGCTAATCGTGCTGCGATTTGCGGATTAATGGGGTTAAGTCTAATGATTAATCTGGTTAATAGTTTGTAGCCAGCTCCGGTGGCATTATGAAATTGTTGTGTGTTATTGGCGACAAATGCAGCGATTACTGAACGGACTTTATTAGGATTGGTGATGGAAAATTTATCGTGCGATAACAGTGCTTCAATATCGGCAAAAACGGATTCATGATCTTGCATGACCTGAGCACTAAACCATTTATCTAAGACCAGATCTTCATTTGCCCATTTATGGTAAAAATGCTGGATTTGAGTTTTTTTATGATTTGATGTTGAGTGACAAATAATTTGTAAGGCAGCCATTTCATCGGTCATGTTATTGGCTTTCAATTGTTGTTGAACCGCTTTGATTATATATTTTTCCTCATTACACCAAACAAGGTAGCCAAGTGCTGTATTTTTTAAACGTCGATCTGATGATGTTATTTTATCTTCAGATGCACTGTTAATCTGGTTATAAATTTCTAACCATTGCTTTTCCAGAGCGTTTGCAATATGAAAAATGAGTTGTCGGTGTTTTGCAAATAAATCGTCTAACGCGACTGATCCAACTTCATCTATTAAGCTATTTAGGTTGGGTGTTTGTACCGCAAGTGATTTGAGAGAACCGTCCAATGTTTTGTCTGCTAGAATGTTTTTGATTGCACTACTGATCACCACTAAATTTTCGTTTGAAATTATTTTGTGTTCTGACAATAGAAGCCGGCTCATTAGGCATTGACCGGCATCCCAACGATTAAAAGAATCAGAATCATGAGCAAAAAGGCAGGCTAAATCATCCTGCGAATAATGATATTTTAATTTAACCGGTGCAGAAAAACTGCGTAGCAGGGAAGGGATGCAATTGCTATTTTCAATGTCAATTTTTATCGATTGATTTTTCTGACTGATTTCAATGAGAACTTGTTGAACCATTTCATTTGTGGATAGGTTGTTATTATCGATTTTAAATTTGACGATGTTCCCCTGTTTATTAACAAAGCCCAATTTTACGGGGATCAAATAAGGTTTTTTATCCGTTTGATCCGGTGTGTCGGGGCAATGTTGAGAAAAGTTTAGCTGCAATCGATTAGTCGATGTTTTTTCCATGTGAACATTGAGTGTTGGAGTTCCCGCCTGTCGGTACCAGTTTCTAAACAACGACCAATTAACTTGATTGGCATCTTCCATGGCTTTTATAAAATCTTCGCAGGTAACAGCCTGACCATCATGGCGGTCAAAATAGAGGTCCATACCGGCTCTAAAACCTTGTTTATCGAGTAAGGTGTGCATCATACGGATCACTTCGGCCCCTTTGTTGTATACCGTTACCGTATAAAAATTATTCATTTCGATATAAGAGTCAGGTCGAATTGAGTGGGCCATCGGGCTGGAGTCCTCAACAAATTGCGCAGCTCTGATTATTTTAACTTGCTCTATTCGTTCAACTGCTGCTGATTGCATATCTTCACTAAATTTTTGATCGCGAAAAACGGTTAGGCCCTCTTTCAAGCTTAATTGAAACCAGTCTCGACAGGTAATACGGTTACCGGTCCAGTTGTGAAAATATTCATGAGCGATGACTCTTTCTACTCCTTCAAAATCGGAATCGGTAGCGGTTTGTTTATTGGCTAAAACGTAGGCTGTGTTAAAAACATTTAATCCTTTGTTTTCCATCGCCCCCATATTAAAATCACCCACCGCGACAATCATATAAAGATCTAGGTCGTATTCCCTTCCAAATTCTTGTTCGTCCCAGTGCATTGATTTGATCAGACTATCCATTGCAAATCGGCATTGATCGAGTTTGCCTTTATCGACCAATAATTCGAGTTTGACTTGTCGACCGCTCATGGTGGTGAATTGATCTTCTAAACGATCAAGATCACCAGCAACCAGTGCAAATAAATAACTGGGTTTTGGAAAGGGGTCGTGCCAATTAGTATAATGTCGGTTATTTTCTAGTTCTCCCGATCCGATGGGATTACCATTTGACAATAAAAGAGGGTAATCCCTTTTGTCGCCTTCGACATAGACCAAAAATTCGGACATCACATCAGGGCGATCTAAATAATAGGTGATTTTTCTAAATCCTTCGGCTTCACATTGAGTACAAAATTTGCCGTTAGAAAGATAAAGTCCTTGTAGCGAGGTATTTTTGTTGGGATAGATTTTGACTTTGGTCGTTAACGAAAACTGCTTGCTGACTTTGTGCAAAGTCAAAAATTCTTTGTCGAGAACAAAGTCTTTTTGAGTTAGGTTTTCACCATCAACCGAAATATCGAGTAGTTCAAGCTCGATCCCATCCAACACTAATGGTAATAAAGAAGGGTGTTGATCAAGCGGGTTACGCTCGATTTTAAGCGTTGAGGATACAATGACATGTTCGTCAAACAGCTCAAAGTTAAGTTGGGTTTTCTTTATAAGGTACTGGCTAGGCCGGTAATCTTTTCGATATTTTACAACGGGTTTATCGGTTAGAGACATTTTTTGAGGGGACCTTGCTATTTGTCTGTTTGAATTTTTGAAAGTGTAGCAGTAAGACTTCTTTTGAACCAGCTTTTAGACAGGCCCAAATCTATTTTCGCTGGTATGACCAGAAAAGACATTAAAATCGTCTAATTGCAGTGAAATTCTTTAAAAACACATTAATGAGATACTAAATTTTTCGATTTTGCTATACAAGAGGTCTTAGAGGCCTTATCATGCCCTCCACTGAAAGTGAGCTAGATTTTGACCCTTTTGTTGGTAGGTTAAGCTCTAGACTGCCGTCGCTACTCAACTCATTAAGAATATTGCTTATTTTACCACGGAGTAGAGTTTATTAAGATTTCAACCTTTCTCAACATTCATTCATTTCGGTGAGATGCCACATGAAGGGTTTCCGTTTACGTTAACGGAGTCATCAAAAGAGCTTCTTCTGATTTCAATATAACGTTTGCCACCAAGAGGAGTCGTCGTTTTGACAACTGTTGCAAGATTCGAAATAAATTATCTCCAATATATGGACGATAAAGGCAGGTTTATCAGCAATGATGTCCCACCCGCATTCGCCCGTGATTTAGACACTTTGAAACAACTGTACCGTGATATGAATTTGATCCGAGTTATGGATCAAAAAGCTTATGCTCTTCAAAGAACCGGCAAAATGGGAACCTATCCTGCAGCAACTGGACAAGAAGCAATCGGGGTTGGATACGCTTCTGCTATGACCAAAGAAGATGTGCTCATTCCTTATTACCGGGGTCAAGCGTCAATGGTTCAACATGGGATAAGAATAGAAGAAGTTTTACTTTATTGGGGTGGATATGAAGCTGGTTGTGATTACCAATACGCCAAACAGGATTTTCCTATTGCAGTGCCGATTGCGACTCAATCTTTACATGCCTGCGGTGTCGCCAAAGCGATGCAAATGCGCGGTGAAAAGCGTTGTGTATTTACTGAAATTGGTGAAGGGGGAACTTCACAAGGTGATTTTTATGAAGCGATTAATGTCGCTGGAATTTGGAAATTGGGTGTCGTTTTTATCATCAATAATAACCAATGGGCGATTTCGGTGCCCAGTAAACTTCAAACTAACTGTGAAACCTATGCGCAAAAAGCGGTTGGTGCTGGTATCGAATGTATTCAAGTGGATGGCAATGATATTGTTGCGGTTAAAGCGGCATCAGAAAAAGCGGCTGAAAAGGCCAGAAATGGTGATGGACCAACGGTTATCGAGTGTATTAGTTTACGATTGTGCGATCATACGACGGCGGATGATGCGACTCGATATCGACCTGAGGGTGAATTAGATGATGGTTGGGCTAAAGAGCCCATTATTCGCTTGCGTAAATATCTTGAAAGTAAAAAGGCTTGGGGAAAACAGGAAGAAGAGAGCATGTTAGAAGAGCTTGTTCAAAAGGTGCAAACTGCGGTTGATAATTATTTGAATACACCAACAGAGCCGTCTGAAGCGATGTTTGATTACTTATATGCTGAATTACCCGAAAGAACACTTGCGCAACGCGAGTTAGCGATTGCTCGGGGAACCATATAATGGCCGCAATTACTTTAATAGAGGCCGTTAATATGGCCATAGCTTATGAAATGGGTGTTGATAAAGAAGTGGTGGTATTCGGTGAAGATGTCGGCATCAATGGCGGTGTATTTCGTGCGACCGATGGTTTACAAAAAAAGTATGGCAAAGAGCGGGTGATCGATACACCGTTAGCAGAAGCGATGATCGCTGGTGTTGCCATTGGTATGGCTGCGCAAGGGATGAAACCGATTGCCGAAATTCAGTTTATGGGATTTATTTTCCCTGCGGCGGATCATATTATTTCTCATTGCGCTCGAATGCGTAATCGTACCCGTGGTCGTTTGACTTTGCCAATGGTGATCCGTGCGCCATTTGGTGGCGGTATTCATGCGCCGGAAAATCATTCGGAAAGTACCGAAGCGATTTTTGCACATATCCCCGGATTAAAAGTGGTCATTCCATCTAATCCATCACGGGCTTATGGTTTAATGTTAGCGGCCATTAGAGATCCCGATCCAGTGATATTTCTTGAACCAAAACGCGTTTATCGGATCGAAAAACATGAGATCGACGATAACGGTGAAGATTATCCGCTGGGAATGTGTTTTGTTGATCGGGAAGGAACCGATATTACTCTGGTTAGTTGGGGAGCTATGTTGCATGAAACGAAGCAGGCCGCCGAAACGTTGGCTGCTATGGGGATCAGCGCCGAAGTCATTGATGTCGCTACTGTGAGTCCTCTTGATATAGAGACGATACTGGAGTCCGTCGAAAAAACCGGCCGGGTTTGTATTGTTCAAGAAGCACCTAAAGCGGGCGCATTGGGATCTGAAATTGCGGCTGAAATTGCAGAAAAAAGCTTAATGAGTTTGCTCGCTCCAATAGGACGGATTTCCGGTTACGATATTGTGATACCTTACTACCGGCTAGAAAAACAATACATGCCGAAAGTTGAATACATCATTGATGAAGCTAAACGATTGGTGGAGTACAAATGAATAGTACAGCGATGAGAGTGTTTAATTTACCTGATTTAGGTGAAGGGCTACCTGATGCGGAAATTGTTCGTTGGTTAGTGAAAGAGGGAGACATGGTTGCACTCGATCAACCGATGGTTGAAATGGAAACCGCAAAAGCGGTTGTTGAAGTGCCTTCGCCTTTTAAGGGGGTTATTACTCAATTATGTGGAGCCGAAGGTGATGTGATTGAAGTCGGCGCTGTGTTGGTTGAGTTTGATGGTGATGGTTCTTCTGGTCATTCAACTAGTGAAAAAATTTCCGCGTCTGCCCCGTCGGAAGCAGCAGCGATTTCGCCTGAACAATCTAACCATGATTTGCCGACCGAATGTGCTGAGACTGATGCCGCAACGGTTGTTGGCGCAGTACAGGTGGGAAATAAAGTCGTGGTAGAATCTGCGAGCGCGGTAATCAAAGCTTTGGCTAAGAAACTTAAAGTCGATTTAACTCAAGTGTCTGGTTCTGGCGCTAACGGTGTTGTTACCCAATCTGATGTTAAACAGGCCCAAAAAGATGGCAAATTGGTTGGTCAAAAAACGATTGCTTCGGTTATGTCACCAGCTAATATTCAAACGACAGGCGATGAAAATCCATTAGATTTTAAGGCTTCGCCAGCCGTTAGAGCGCATGCTCTACGGTTAAATGTTGTTTTATCTCAATGTGTAGCCAGTGGTAAAAAAGGCTCAATCACTAAAGCTGATGTTGATGCAGCGGTCAATTCGTCAAGTCCTACTCCGGTTTCAGCGCCTGTTAGCGCATTATTGGGCGGAAAGACGAGTGTTCAGGTCAGTGTTGAACCACAAGCCGTTCGTGGCGTTCGCAGAGCGATGGCGATGGGAATGGCCAAAGCAAACGCAATCGTTGTACCAACGACGTTGGTAGAAGATGCTGACATTACCCATTGGCCGAAACAAGATGCTTTAGCTCGTTATGTTAGAGCATTAGTCTTTGCTTCAAAAATTGAACCGGCGTTAAACTGTTGGTTCGATGGCGATAAATTTGAACGTTTGGTCCATCCTAGCGTGCATGTTGGTATTGCAATTGATTCACCGGATGGGCTCTATGTACCCGTCGTACACGATGCCGATCGAAAAGATGCGACTCAAATCCGTACCAGAGTGCAAGAACTCCGCCACAAAATAGAAAGTAAAGGGCTTAAACAGGAAGATCAGCAAGGGGCGACGATTACTTTGTCAAATTTTGGTTCAATTGCAGGACGGTATGGATCGCCTGTTGTGTCGCCACCACAGGTCGCTATTCTTGGAACCGGGCGTTTCCGTAGTGAGCTAAAATTGACCAACAAAGGTATTGAAAATCGTAAAATATTACCTTTATCACTAACCTTTGATCACCGTGCTTGTACTGGCGGGGAAGCGGCTAGATTTTTAGCAGCCATAATAGAGGATTTACAAAAAGCTATTTAAGTTATCTCTGTTGTTAGCAAAAAAGCGGCTTGATTTAGGATAATACAATTAGTAGAAAAAGTTATACAAATATGGGTCAATCATGAAGTCACCTATACCATTAGGATCTAAAGAGTCACTCGAAGAGGCGACAGTAAAATCATCTTTATGGGTTCGCTACAAGAATACGATTAATTTCAAGACCGATCTCAAGTCTATTTTTATTCGTCCTCATGCCAGATTTGCCACTTTAGATGGAGCCAGAGCGATCACTATTTTGTTCATGGTGTTATTTCATGTTTTGTTTGGCATCGCAAAAATACTGGATGACAAGGTTGAAGGTTTTATTGCCAATTTTCCCGGTTATCTTAACTGGATGTGGCAAGCTCAAGGCTCCGATCCGTTATTTGTGATGTGTGGATTGCTGGTTAGTTATTCTCTTTTTAGAGAATATGACAGAAGCCAATCTTTAGATGTGATGCGCTTTTTTAAACGGCGTTTGATGCGGATTTACCCTTTATTTTTACTGGCATTATTAATATTCCTACCCACTAATTCCCGACACGATGGATACATTTTGTCCAATCTGTTGTTCGCCTCAAATTATTTTGAGGGTCAAAAACCAATCATCCCGGTAGGGTGGTCTTTAGAAGTGCAAATGCAGTTTTATTTTTTACTACCGTTTATTTGCCTGTTAATGTATAAAATTCGCTGGCGGATCCCGTTTTTAGTTGGATTGTGTATTGCCGCTGTTGCTTATCGTTATTGGTGGACCGCCAACCATCCCGAACTTTATATCACCCCTTTTTATGAAGTGGTTTATAACCGGGATTTTGCTCGGCTGCTTTCCGATCACCTTTATTATGATTTGGATGCTCGTATTGGTGCTTTTTTTATGGGAATGTTAGTGGCGTATCTGCATCATTACTATGGTAAAGCGATGGTTGAATATTTTAAAAGGAACCGACTGGTCAACGTGATAATATTATTCTTGGGGATCTATTTGATCGCTTGGTCTTTCACCTTTCCATTGATTAACAAGGAAGACGATTTTTATGCGCCTTTTGATCCGCAGGCGAACATGATGTTTCTGGTGTTTAATCCTAAAAAAATCAGTTCACCCTACCAACAAAGCATTCTGACTTTT
>CAYVSL010000087.1:0-12300 GCA_964454125.1 uncultured Kangiella sp. | reverse complement strand
GAAATAGTTGTTTTATTTCAATAAGTTATGAGTTTTCGGTCAGGCACTAATTACTGATTTTAAATAGCCAATTGTTCTTCTAGAGAAAAGCGTTCCCAATTTTTCGAGTGTTTCTTGCCATTATGACTTTTAAGTAAAAATTGTAAATTGTCTGAGTGATGGCTTTCAGGAGCATGTGGATTTAATAATACTTGAGTATGGTCAACTTCAAAATCCAAAATATACTTTCAATTACTTCGATATATTTTCTAATTCATCACTCCCCAAGACCCATTGCCTTTGTGATTTTTTTAATGGAGAACTCGCCCCACTCCCTTCATCAACAAACTGGCGATATTATTCGATGGCTCGATAATGGCTCTAGGGGTAATCATAGCGATCGGCTTTTGTTTCATAAACCGCTTGCCGGTCATTCTTTAATGGCAACTAAAGACTTGACCCCCCACACACAAGCCTGCTCTAGAACAGAAAGAAAGTGATATCGATCGGCTTTAGTCTCAAATATCGCCTGTTGCGCATTTCCGCGAGAAGTAATGTGGTATATCGCTCCGGGATATTCTATTCGTATTTGTCTGGCCATATGGTACAGTATCACAAACAAATTGATAGAGCAAAGAAAGACGTGTCCCCATTCCGTGTGTCCCCATTCCGTGAAAGTGACTTCTCCGAAATTTATATCACTTTGTGGTAAAGTGATATTCTTGGTGCCCATACCTTTAGAATTTAATACTGTTCCATCGTAATCTTCGCTTTGGAGCATTTGGCAGGCCTCACAACTATTAGCATTAAAATAATAGTCATTGTGCTGAGTGAGGGATTGGTTGAAATCTTTAGGTATGATCATTAAATTAACGGATGAATTGGCATCTCCATAAGGCCCACCAGAATAATAGAAGGCTTTGGTATCTACTTTTACTTTCGATCTAACCGTTAGTATTTCTGAATCGATCAAAGTTTCAACCTTAATGTTCTGAGGTTTGAAATTTGCTATGGTAAATTTGATATCTGAACTTATGTCTTGATACCGCTCCTTCCGTTTAATCTTAATTGAATACTGTCCATCATTTGCAGAAGCTGGAATTTTAAACTCGCCAGAAATCTGACTAAATGGATTTACCTTTAGATTATGGTCGATATAAAATGAATCGCAGTTCTTGTTGTAACAGTTTATGCCGGGACCATTTACATAAATCATTGAGTTGGGTTTAATTGATGCTAGAGAGGTTTTAGTACCATTTATCAACCGTAAATAAGCTATGTATTTAACCGTTTCTCCCGGTCGATAAATCGGTTTATTGGTTCCTCCCCACAAAACCGGTTTGCCATCGGTGGGACCACCAGAATAATCTGACCTACCTTTAATTTTAGGTCTATTTTCATAGTTATTGCTAGAGTTAAGTTTTCATCATTTTGAAACTTGACCTCGAATCGATGGCGATAATAGTAACCGTCCGCTTTTGTCGGTAGTTTGATTGTAGCGAGGCCTGAATTATTCGTTACCGCAGAATAAGTTACCTGCTTGTCTAGGTTATGAACAACAAGTTCAATATTAGTATTTTTTATTGGTTGATTAGTATGAATATTGCTGATGAAAACTAATAATTCTCTTTCAGCCAGTTGAATAATAATATTGTATTTACTTTTCTGTACCGAAAAATGGGTTAGCCTTGAATTTTTCTTTTCAAACTCATCAACAGCGCCACTTAATCGATTTTTACTCTTCAATTTGGATGGGACCAAATCTACAGTAAATATTTTATTTCTGTTTTGATTTAGTTCTATTATTCTTTTTGATATTATTATATCGGGAGCAATATCGGTAAAAACGACTCCCAATTTTTCACTATTAACCGAGTGGTGTAACACCGTCAATTCATCTCTATTGGTAATCACTTCATCCTGATGATTATTCCAATTCGAGGGAGAGAAATCCGTAGTTTCAAGATGAATTTGTGTTTGAACAGGTAATTTTCTACCAAAGATGTCTTCAATATCTTCCAGACATTTTATGCGAATTTTCTTTGCTGCAAATCTTGTCACTAAAGCAATAACCTTATCGCTTTCACTCCAGTTCTGTCTAGACACTAGTAAATCATCCATTGATTTTTCACAAGATTTTGTTTGATTTTCATTCAATGGACTAGAGAATTTCAACGATATTAAGTTTCCCGGAATACAGGCACCATTGATAATTTCCGAGCCTTTATAATTTTCCTTACAATAACTACCGAAATATTCAAAATAACCATAAGTGTTAATGACTTCTTGCTCTTGGTTATATTTATGATAACGTGACTGGAGACTACCAAAAGGTGAGCTTATCCCTGATTTTTGGATTAGAACATATGCAACTCCTGAATCCAATTTGGCTTTCGGTTCAAGTATCCATCTTGAATATTTGTCCCAAGGGGATGTTACACGACCTGACTCGATTGATTCACGTGGGATCAGCTTTAATGGAATATTTTTACCATTCGGCCCTTGTAGAAAAATTCGTTTTCTTAGACTCTTCGGTTCTACACCGACATTAAAGTCAGCAATGATTTCAGGATCTGTAGGTGATTTCCATTTTTCAATACGAATGTTCGTTATTTTGGGCCTTGCCATATCAAACTCATACAGATAAGGGGCAAAAGCTACGCCTTCCATGCTATATAGTCCTTTGCCAATACTTATTCGATATTTTGTTGCAGGTCTAATCCCATTTGACTGATTGAAATTACAGGCCAAATGGCGAGGATCAGTCCAATACCATGAACAATCAAATTGTGGATAGATTGTAATGGGGATCGCCTTGCTATTTACCCGCTGCATGGGCTCGCTAAAAACAAATTCCAACGCGGAATGATGAAGGGAAATGTTGGCATTAACCTTATCTATTACTGGTACACTCTGGAAATCAGCTGAATCTTCGGTGTTATCAGTTACCGATAGTTTGGATCCGTTCGTTTGGCATCCTAAAATCAATAAAGTTAATAAAAGAGTTAGTAGTCTCATTTTTAATTCCCTGTTTTAGGTCTTTTTGCTCGGCTAGCTAAAATCACACTGTTACAAAAGTAACATAACGTCATTAATTTGCAAAAGGGGTTAATTAATTTAGTGATTCAGCAATACCCGTTTGCAAAAAATTCTTACCAGCATATTGCGATACAACTCCTTGCCAAGTTTTTTCGATTTCCTGAAGTAATTTTTGAAAAGCCGCTTTCTCTGTAGCAACTCTCAAATCATCTACCGCACTGGAAGTACTCCATACACTGGCATTTTTACTTTCTCTTGCAGTTGCCTCAGAAACTCCGAACAGATATTCTGTTCTAACATCAAAAAATGCCGCAGAAACGGTAGTAGTTACCGTCACTTCTTTATTCTTAAGGAAACCCAGTGAAATGACGTTAAGTGGGGCGAATTTTTGTTCGCCTACGTGAAATGACGTATCGAAACTATAAATCAGTAAAATATCTGTTTTAAGGCGCGCAGATGCCTCACGTAGTGATTTAATCGAGTCAAGATTGACAGGCAATAAAATACGATTTAGCGGTGCAATACCAACGACTTTTGGTAGTTTTAAAAGGCGCTCGAAATCGGCGTTGGTTTCAACTTCTCTTGTAGTTACCACGCTATATCGACCCGTTCCAAAACTGGAGGCCGCATAAGATTGATATCCCGGTGCTTGAATTCGCGCTACCGATATATTGGCAGGAAATGTGGCCGCTGGTCGCTGTGCCATAATTCCGTTAATATTATTGTCAGCCAATGCGCTTATTTGAACGCCACCACCAGGCGTGGTGTATGATGCGCAGCCTGTCAAAATCAATCCTAGTCCAACTATGGCTATTTTCAGAATACTCATTATGAGTCCTTTATTTGATCTATGATGTTAAAATTATTCCCCTCTTGCGAAGGGTAATATAATAGCCCCATTCTCCCTTAGGGAGTAAGGAATGGGACCAAAGTGAAAAACTAAATTTTGATCCTAGCAATCCGCTGCTTCTGTTTTTGCTAATACTCTCAGCCGTTTTGAGTTCATCATCAATAATGCGATTAAGTAGAACATTCTCAGCACCCTTTTTATTAATAAAAAGATTAATCCGTTTTTAAATGAATTCATTGGTCAGCGGCAAATCGAACATTAAATCGCCACCAAGACGTTTTAAGTCCAAATCGTAACCCAAAACAACACGGTGAGTTTTCCTTGCCTGCAAAGGAAATATTCTGGTTGAATTTTAGTGTGAAAATCATCACACCATTTCTAATCAGACACAAGAGAAATGCAAAGGATCGCATCTGCTTTTACCAAAATTTTACAATTCGGTTTCAAAACTGATACACAGAACAGTGACAGTTCCTAGCATTTACAAAATATTGAACTATACTCCCCAAATAAGCTTCGAATGGATAATTTTATTTTGGGGGGGGAGGCTAAGTGACAAAAAACATAGTGAACAAACTAAATGCGTTGATTGTAGAAGACGATCTCGACAGCTTGGAAATACTCACAAACATTCTGAACAATACCGGTATTATCAATTGCGCAACGGCGAGAACGGGTGAGCAAGCCATCGCTTATTTTTCTAACAATAAACCTCATGTAACATTTCTGGATATTGACATTCCGGCCCCTGACGGATTAGAAACACTTAAAATAATTAGAAAGTCCGACCCCTCCGCCAAAGTAGTCATGGTCACAGGCTGTAGCGATATTAACACGGTTAAAAAAGCGGTCAGCCTTGGCGCTTATGGTTATGTGGTTAAACCTTTTGTACCGGCAAAAATTCTATCGGTGTTAAAAAAACTTAATGGATAAAATGAATCAATCAAAAATTTTGGTCGTTGATGACAGTGAAACCAACAGACTATTACTTTGTTTTATTCTGGAAGGATTAAATTTCGATTGTGATGAAGCTAGCAATGGTGAAAAAGCGGTAGAATTAGCCATGGAATTTAACTACGCGGCTGTATTTATGGACCTAAACATGCCAGTAATGAGTGGTCAGGAAGCCACAGAGATACTGCGGAGGATCAATTTCGAAACACCAATATTTGCCTGTAGCGCGGAAGATAATTCCGAAAAGATCGAGAAGCTATTAGAGTCTGGATTTAACGATTTTGTCGCCAAACCCATTGAACCCGAAAATATTGGTGATATCCTTAACAAACACAAGATTAGTCGCACTCAAAAGCCTTCAGCGGATGATGATGCTTATCAGAAAAAACTCAGTCAACTTAGCAATCGATTTGTTAATAATTTACCGATAATAATCCGTAAAATCGAACGTTCTCTTAGCAATAACTCACTCTCCGAATTAAAACGGATCGCCCATAAACTAAAAGGTACGGCTTCCCAATTTGGATTCGACAAAGTCGCTATCATTGGTCGCGACATAGAATCTGCGATTAATAAAAGTAAATTCTCTACAGCATTAGAAAAGGCAAATTTTCTTATTGCCGAATTAAAAAAAATTGAACCATTCAATAAATCGGGTCAAAAGACCAATAGACCGTTATAATATTCGTTCTAGTAACTCGTAACTAATATTAGCATGCCCGATTTATTTTCAAACAACCGCCCTACCATCGAAGAAATTTATCCCGATCTTTTTGTCTTGGCTAATTTTGTTGATACGGATCCATTAATGGCACAAATTGAGTGCATAACCAAAACATCTCCGTTTCGTAAAATGATGACACCTAACGGATATTATACCGGCGTTGCATTAACCAACTGTGGAGACTATGGTTGGATCTCCGATCGAAATGAATACCGATATACGCCAATCGACCCCTTAAATAACCAACCTTGGCAAGCAATGCCAGATAACTTTAAAGCGCTAGCCAGAAATGCTGCACTAGTTGCTGGGTTCAAAAATTTCGAGCCGGATGCCTGCTTAATCAATCAATATCTGATTGGTACAAAACTGGGATCTCACCAAGATAAAAACGAAAAAGATTTTTCACAACCAATCGTATCCGTATCAATTGGTCTCTCGGCAGTCTTTCAAATATTTGGTAATCAACGAGCTGGTCAAGCAAACAATTATCGCCTACATGATGGTGACGTGGTTGTATGGGGAAAAAGTGCCAGACTGAACTATCACGGAATAAGAACTCTTACTGCTGACGAACAAAATCCCAGTTGCCAACAAAGAATCAATATTACTTTTAGAAAATCACACTGATGAAATCACTCCCAGCTTAACCGCGATCCATGCAAATCCAGCAATTCCGAACAATTTACCCAAAACCAGTCCTGCCGTTATACCGACAAAAACAGGGTGGAGCACTATTTCACGGAATGATGACCAGCCAAAGCGTGCAACCGCACAGACCATCAACTAAACACCACTAGTTGTCTGTCGATGGATCAATCGATTCATTTTTCAACTGTTCTTGAACATGATTGGCGAATCCAAGTCCCGCTTCCGTATACATATTAAAGACAGCCGTCGCACCAGCTTGTTGTAATAGTTCAACCTCATCTCTAAACCTTGCAGTTGCAGCTATCTGCCCGCTAAAAGCGACCTTTTGCAACTGTTCCAGAACATCAAGATTCGCTTGCAAATTTGGTAGTGCAAGCATGACCAATTGAATAACATGGCTTTTATTGAGTTTGTCCCAAAAATCAGGATCGGCGGGATCGCCTTCAAAAACCACTCGACCATGTGCAATATGCCATTCAACTTTCTCTCGATCAAAATCGACACCTATCACAGAATCGCCATGAGTTTGGCGCATTTTATCATAAGTGCCACTGCCAATTCGGCCCATGCCAAAAACAGCGATGGTTGCTCCACCTGTATCTAATAATTGATCTTCAACCAAGCGTTGTTTGGATTGAAATCTTCTCCAAAAATTTCTGTATAGCCCGTAAATTTTATTGTCCTGACGGTTAATTGGTGCTGAAAAAACAAAAGAAACGGATAACGCGATAGCAATCACCACCAACCATTCTCCATTAAGCCATCCATTGCTTACACCAATTGCTGCAACGATTAGTCCGAACTCACTGTAATTAGACAAATTAATAGTTGCTAATAGAGAGGTTCTTGCACGCAATTTAAAGTGCGTCATTAACCAGAAAAATAACGCCGATTTAATCGCAACAAAAGGCACCAGCAGCAAACCGATAATCAGAGCGTGCATAGATAATTGACCAGTCATTCCGATCGAAAGGAAAAAGCCGACCAAAAACAAATCTTTAAAACCTAACATCGACTTAGCCATTTCTTTTGATTTGGGGTGAGTTGAAATGAGGACGCCCATAAACAAAGCCCCAAGATCATCTTTGACCCCGCCCAACTCAAATAACTCTGCCCCTCCTAAGGCTAACACCAATGCATAGAGGATCAATAATTCCCCATGCCCTGTCTTTTGCAATAGCAAATGGAATAGAGGGCGCAAGGGAATAAGCAAGAACAACAATAACGCCCAGTGGCTTGGCAGTTTTCCACTAGACGCCGCCAAAAAAACAACCGCAGCCAAATCTTGCATCACCAAAATACCGATGGCAATTCGTCCATGTAAAGATCCCATTTCGCCTTTTTCTTCCAATACTTTGACCACAAAAACAGTGCTAGAAAAACTTAATGCAAAAGCCAGTATTAAGGAAAATTGAAGGTCAAGCTCAGAAAATAAAGGGACATTAAACGATGCAAGCGTAAAAATAATGGATCCAAACAATCCTACAATAACCGCAATATGAATAACGGTGACCGACCAAACTTGTGGTTTTACCAAAACTTTGAGATTTAGCTTAAGACCGACGGTGAACAATAGCAACGTAATCCCAAGATCAGCTAATTTCTGTAGCATTTCCCCACTGACGACCCCTAGGTAATTTAACAAAAAGCCTGTGGCTAAAAAACCGACTAAAGGGGGTAAATTAACCAAACGCGCGATGAATCCCAATATAAAAGCGATTGATATCCAAGTGACATCACCCAGTGCGATTGCTACCCATTCAAAATCCATTGTTAATATTACTCCAATAAGTATACACCCTTCATATCCTAGGTGATTTGTCGATTATTTTCCACAGTCCCCTATCAGTATATAGCCGGACTATCTGTGCTAAACTGCGCGCCATGATCATTCTGTCAACATTAAATGCCAAATATATTCATGCAAGTCTTGGATTACGCTACCTGTATGCCAATTTAAATGAAATACAAAAACAGGCAAAAATCTGTGAATATACGATTAATACACGTCCTACTGATATTGTTGAAAAGCTGTTAGTACAAAATCCCACCATTATCGGTTTTGGCGTGTACATCTGGAACTGCGAAGAAACTCTGGCAGTTATCGCCCAGATCAAACGTATTGCTCCAGAAATAATCCTTATTTTGGGTGGACCGGAAATTAGCTACGAAACCGAACAACAATCACTTTTTGAATATGCTGATTATGTAATCACTGGCGCTGCGGATAAAAGTTTTTACCAGCTGTGTAAGGATGTTTTGTCAGCAACGCCTCCTGCAAAAAAAATATTGAATTCAAAAATACTCCAATTAAACGATCTCAATCTCCCCTATGATTTATATAATGATGAAGATTTAAAGCAACGCATCATGTACGTCGAAGCATCCCGTGGATGCCCTTTTAAATGCGAGTTTTGCTTATCCGCATTAGACAAAACTTCCTACCCTTTTGAGCTGGAAAGGTTTTTAAATGAAATGGAAACACTCTATCAACGAGGCGCCAGGCATTTTAAATTTGTTGATCGAACTTTCAACCTTAAGATAATAACAACTTTACAAATACTTAATTTTTTTCTTGAAAGAATGAATGACGATTTGTTTTTACATTTTGAAGTGATCCCGGATCATCTTCCCGAAAAACTGAAAGAAAAAATCCGTTTATTTCCAGAAGGTAGCCTGCAATTTGAAGTTGGGATCCAGACCTTTAATGAACAGGTTCAAAGCAATATTAGTCGTAAGCAAAATAATCAAAAATCAAAAGATAACCTGAATTGGCTTAGAGATAATACTAATGCACATATCCATGCTGATTTAATCTTTGGTTTGCCCGGTGAAACCCTAGAAACTTTCTCAGATAGCTTTGACCAGTTATATGCTTGTCGTCCTCATGAAATTCAAATGGGTATTTTAAAAAGGCTTAGGGGAAGCCCCATTATTCGCCATACGGAGGCCTTTGATCTGCGATTTAGCCCTCTTCCACCTTATAGTATATTGAGTACTAACACCGTTGATTTTATTACTATGCAGAGGATCAATCGGTTTGCCCGTTATTGGGATTTGATAGCCAACTCCGGCCGTTTTTCAAATTCGCTCAGTTTTATTCTTGCTGAACAACCATTCAGTAATTTTTTAAAACTGACCGATTGGTTGTTTAAAACCACTGGCCAAACACACAAAATTAATCTCAAAAAATTGTATGAATGGGTTGCCCAAGCCTGTGAAGATCTATTTCCTGAAATTCATTTTTCATTGGTCGAATCGATGGAAAAGGATTACTTACGATCTAAACTGAAAGGCTCGTTCAAACGCCTAAAATTATCCAAAAGCAATAAACAACAAACCAACACCCAAAACAAACATTCAATAAGACAGCAACGCCACTTATAAAACTGGAAAAATTAATGCCTCTAAACATTGATAATACCAAAACTGAAATGGCCATTCCTCCAATCCTGCGCCTTGCCTTCAGACCACTCTTTTTACTAGGTACTTTATTTTCAGTCATCACGATTGGCTGGTGGGTCCATTTTTGGTCCGCGCCCTTCCAATGGGCACCTTACGGAGGTGTACTATGGTGGCACGGACATGAAATGTTATTCGGTTTCGGTGTCGCCATTGTAACCGGGTTCTTATTAACCGCTGTAAAAACTTGGACAAGTGTTCCCGGCATCCGGGGAAAATGGTTAGCGGGATTGGTGCTTACCTGGGTATCAGGTCGGCTACTAATTAGTTTTTCAAGCGGCATTAACGATTGGCTCATCGCAAGTGTTGATATTGCTTATCTTGTTCTATCAGCAATCGCGATGGCTTATCCAGTATTTAAAGTAAAACAGTGGCGCAATTTAATGTTTGTCCCTATTTTGTTAACCTTGGCAGGTTTAAACGTAATAAGTCACTGGGCGGTAAATACCAATCAGCCAGTTTTAGCCATGCATTCATTACATGCTACGATCATGCTATTTACGTTGATTATCTCCATATTGGGTGGCCGAGTAATCCCGGCATTTACCGCTAACACGACTGGACAGAAAAAAGCGACTCCTATCATGGGATTAGAAATTGTTTCCATTCTATCAATTTTGTCGATGATAACCATCGCGTTTATTGGATTTGATCGGGTTGATCCCAAGTGGCTATCAACGATTGCTTTAATTACAGCGATAACAAATGGCATCCGATTTATGCGTTGGGGGATCCAGCATACCGGGTCGATCCCTTTGCTGTGGTCTTTACACTTGTCTTATATTTTCATTCCTTTAGGGTTTGCTCTTATCAGTCTGAACGCAGCAGGTTTGATGAATAACATCAGTGCAGCATTACATAGCTTTACCATTGGTGCGATTGGCGGAATGATATTAGCGATGATTTCACGGGTGACTCTTGGTCACACGGGACGGCCGCTAAAAGCTCATCCGATGATAAATTGGGGATTTGTCTCAATCATTGTTGCGACCTTAGTCAGAGTTGTTTTACCGACCTGGTTGCCGGAGTATTATTCTTTGAGTATTAGTTTGGCGGGAATATTGTGGATATTAGCTTTTGGACTCTTTTTAATTTTTTATACTCCAATGTTGGTTAAAAAACGAGCCGATGGGCAGATAGGGTAAAGTATAAATTTAGCGCCAGCTCTTGCTGAATCTAGCAGATTTCCACCATCTGCCAATTTGATGACCGGTTTTACTGTTACCTAAATTTCCCGTAGAAAATCTGGTTACCCATTACAATTAAGACAGCAAGCCCAAAAATTGAAGTCATTAGATAAGAATGTTATTGTTAAATTCCAATCTAGATATGAGTCTTTCTTAAACTAGAATAATCAGTTGAAGCTCTTATTCCACTTTATATTCAACCTAGAGGATACGTTAATGGGTTTAATTAATCAGACTTTATTCTCCTTGAAACAGCTAGCACTCTTAGTTTTGATCTTAGTAGCTTGTGCATCTACAGATATAGTCGCTACTACATCAGCTTCTCCTTCTAATAACGATCGATCACCGCTAAAAACACCAATTTCAGGAAAACATTCCAACAATAAAATATCTAAACCTGCAATATTTGCCGCCAAAGTTTTGGGGCTTAACGGATTTAGTGATGCAGAAATAATAAACATGGTAGCTGAATGGGTAGAGCTTGGTATCGATGAGGTATTCGTACTAGAGTTACTCTATTCAAACGAAATATTTAGAAAAGAAATTGCTAAAACCAACATCAAACCCTGGTTAATCTACCAAACTTTATTTAATATAAATAACGATTTACACAAAAATAAACATTTTTTCGCAATAACTGAGAATGGTGATTTTGCACAAGAAAACTCCAAGGAAGGCAAATGGCTAGCAATGGCTTGTCCAAATCAATCTGAATACAGAAAAAACTTAATTGATAAGATTAATACCAGAGTTAAAGAATGGCACCCCCATGGCCTAAGTTTAGATTTTATACGCTACTTTGCGTTTTGGGAGTTATTCAATGGTAGCAAACCACATGGACATAGTGCTTCTAGCAATTCAGGATCTCCCTTAGTCGACAGTTGTTTTTGCGAAACCTGCCTAGGAAAATTTGAACAATTTATAGCATCAGATATCCCTAATTCGTTAAAGGACACAAAAAGCAAAGCGGATTGGATACACCGCAATCACCAACAGGAATGGATAAGATTCAAAACACAAACAATAACATCCTTAGTCGAAGAAATTGTGTCTGAAGTAAAAAAAATAGATCCTACCATTGTCGTCAACATACATGGCGTTCCTTGGAAAAGCGGGGAATATAATAATGCTATTGAAAGAATTACAGGGCAAGATTTTACTCAGCTTGCTCAATTCGTCGACTATATTAGTCCGATGTGTTACGCCGAAATGATGAATAAAAATGCTAATTGGATCAATGAAGTCGTTGACGATATCAATAATAAATGCAACGGACAATGCAGTGTTATTCCAGCCTTTCAAGTGGTTCAAATGTATGACTCTGGAGAGTTAAGCCTTCAAGAATTTAGAAATTATATTGAATCTTCATTAAAAGCCCCGTCTATAGGGGTAATATTTTGGCCATGGGAGACTTTGAATAAAGAGCAGAAAAATATAATACGTGAATACCGTAATGC
>CAYVSL010000086.1:0-12467 GCA_964454125.1 uncultured Kangiella sp. | reverse complement strand
TACACTATCCAGCTCGGGGGCAAGCCACCCGAGATTTACGCTATGCGGTTAAATAGGATCTCACCGTTTTCTAAGCTAGAACCAACAGAATTTGATCGATCACTTCAACGGCAGAAATCTCTTTCTACTCTCTAAATAGAGGCAAATAAAAAATAATTCAAACAAGTGTTTGAATTTTAATGTGGACTGGTTATAATTACCTACATCCAATTCAACAAATCCCCTTTAGTCGAGTAAAGTCTTCAGTTTTATTTCCCTTTTAAAGCTATATTTACTCAACATAATAACTACTCACGGAGCAAATCATGAATTTGGAACAACCCCGGATATATGACGGTCAATCTCTTCGTTGTGAAATGCTGGATAACGGTATTACGGAAGTCATTTTTGATAGTAAAAACGCTTCTGTTAATAAGTTTGACAAGGCAACCCTAGCAGAGCTTAAAGAAGTGATAGAAACTCTAAATTCCGCCAAAAACATTAAAGGTGTTATCGTTACCAGTACAAAAGGCGTATTTATCGTCGGCGCGGATATCAATGAATTTCTGGCAATGTTTAATAATACGCGAGAGCAAATGCTTCAATGGTGCGAGCAAGCCAACGCAATTTTTAACGGCTTTGAAGATTTACCTTTCCCTACAGCGGTAGCCATTAATGGTTTTGCTTTAGGTGGCGGAATGGAAATGGCCCTAGCTTGTGATTTTAGAATTGCTTCCCCTACTGCCCGTGTTGGTTTGCCAGAAACTCAATTAGGTATTATTCCCGGCTTTGGTGGCACTACGCGCTTACCTAGGTTAATCGGTGCAGATAACGCGATAGAATGGATTGCAACGGCCAAACCGCAAAAACCCGAAGCCGCTCTTAAAGTAGGTGCCATTGATGCGATTGTGGCTCCTGAAACACTAAAAAATGCGGCCATTCAAATGGTTACAGACGCCGCCAATGGCGGCCTCGATTGGAAAAATCGTCGCTCTCTTAAGCAACAACCACTGATGCTCAATAAAATGGAAAGTACCATGGCATTTAATGTGGCCAAAGGTGTAGTGGGCGCAAAAGCGCTACCCCATTATCCTGCGCCAATGGAAGCGATACGAGTCATTGAAGAAAGTGCCAGACTATCGCGAGATGAAGCACTTAAAATAGAACACGATGGTTTTGTTAATGTTTGTCAGACCTCACAGGCAAGAGCGATGGTGCAGATTTTTCTAAGCGATCAATTGCTTAAAGGTAAAGCCAAAATGGCGGCTAAAACAACAACCAAAGCAATCAAACAGGTTGCAGTACTTGGTGCCGGTATTATGGGTGGCGGGATCGCCTACCAGTCAGCCAGCAAAGGGATACCCGTAGTGATGAAAGATATTAATCAGCCAGCACTTGATTTGGGAATGAGTACTGCGATTAAGATCCTTAGCAAAGGGGTTAAGCTGAAGAAACTAAAAGCCGACAAAATGGCTCATATTGTTTCAACGATTACCCCATCGCTAGACTATTCTGCGGTTAAAAATGCCGATCTGGTGGTCGAGGCCGTCGTCGAAAATCCAAAAGTAAAAGATATCGTATTGCAAGAAGTTGAAGGAGTGATGAATGAAGATGCGATCTTAACGTCAAATACCTCAACCATTTCGATTGATTTATTAGCGACTAATTTAAAACGACCAGAAAATTTTTGTGGTATGCATTTCTTTAACCCGGTGCATAAAATGCCTTTGGTTGAAGTCATTCGCGGCAAAAAATCTTCCGATGAAACCATTGCAGCAACCGTCGCATACGCCACAGCGATAGGTAAGTCTGCAGTAGTGGTTAAAGATTGTCCCGGTTTTTATGTTAACCGTGTTTTGTTTCCCTATTTTCGGGGATTCAGTTTGTTAATGAAAGAGAGTGCCGATTTCAGACAAATTGATAAAGTGATGACTCAATTTGGTTGGCCAATGGGTCCAGCTCATTTGTTAGACGTGGTTGGCATTGATACCTCCTGTCACGCCGCAACGGTTCTTGCCGAAGGTTTCCCGGACAGAATGTCGATCATCCAAGGGGATGTGATTGCCAAGCTGTTTGCCGATGAAAAATTGGGTCAAAAAAGCGGCTCTGGTTTTTACACTTATGGTGTCGATAAAAAAGGCCGTCCCAGTAAAGAATTTGTCGAGCAAGTGTTCGATATTATCGGTACACCAAGTGGAGAATATAAAGCCCAAGAAATTATTGAGCGAATGATGCTACCGCTTATTTTCGAAGTGATCCGTTGTCTAGATGAAGGTATTGTTGCCACCGCAGAAGAAGCGGATATGGCGTTATTGTTTGGCATCGGATTTCCTCCTTTTAGAGGTGGCGCACTCAAATATGCCGATGAAACCGGTTTGCAAAATATCATCAAAATAGCAGAAAAATACCAATCGCTTGGGGTGTGTTATGAGGTGCCGATGAGCTTGCAGCAAATGGCCGCTAATAACAAGACCTTTTACAAGGCTTAATCGAAAATTCGGGAGAAATTAATATGAAAGATGTCGTTATTGTTGATGCAATTAGAACCCCGATGGGGCGCTCAAAAGCTGGAATATTTAGAAATACCCGTGCAGAAGTTTTAAGTGCACGACTCATTCAGGCTTTATTAGATCGAAACTCAGCGGTCAATCCAGCCGATGTGGAAGATGTGATTTGGGGTTGCGTGCAACAAACCCTAGAACAAGGTTTTAATATTGCAAAAAACGCGTCATTAATGACAGACCTACCCCACTCGGTTGCCGGTCAAACGATTAACCGATTATGTGGCTCGTCAATGCAGTCCATTCATGCGGCGACTCAATCCATCCAAACCGGTAACGGCGACATATTTATTGTGGGCGGTGTGGAGCATATGGGCCATGTTCCCATGATGCATGGAGTTGATTTTGCGCCGCAGATTGCCAAGTTTTCTGCCAAAGGCTCCGGTATGATGGGCTTGACGGCTGAATTACTCGGCAAGATGCACGGTTTTGACCGAGAAACCCAAGATTTGTTTGCTTATAATTCTCACCAGAAAGCGCACAAAGCAACTACTAGTGGAGCATTTGCCAAAGAAATCTTGGCAATGGAAGGTCATGACGCCAACGGCGCTTTAAAAAGATTTGATTATGATGAAGTGATCCGACCAGAAACCAGTTTAGAAGGGCTCGCCAGTCTTCGCCCGGTTTTCGATCCCCGCGGTACGGTAACGGCTGGAAATGCATCGGCATTATCCGATGGTGGGTCGGCGATGTTGGTCATGAGTGCAAACAAAGCCGCTGAATTAGAATTAAAACCGTTAGCTAAAGTTCGCAGTATGGGTGTTGCTGGTTGTGATCCGGCAATAATGGGTTATGGGCCAGTTCCTGCCGTTAAAAAAGCATTAGAACGTGCTGGTTTACAGACTTCTGATATTGATTTATGGGAATTGAATGAAGCCTTTGCAGCTCAGTCATTACCAGTACTTAAAGATCTTGGCATCCTTGACGTGATGGATGAAAAAGTGAATCTTAACGGCGGTGCGATTGCTCTCGGTCATCCGCTTGGTTGTTCTGGAGCCAGAATTAGTGGCACGTTGCTTCATTTGATGGAAAGCAAAGATGTAACTTTGGGTGTCGCGACGATGTGTATTGGCTTGGGGCAGGGAATTGCTACCGTGTTTGAGAGAGTTTAAACCTGTGAAGGGGTATTAGGTTAATGCCTTACGGTGAATATTTAGTGAAATCTTCCGGTTTATTTTTACTTTGTTTATACCATTCCTGCTCACCATAGAGTGTTTCTATACAGTTGAAGCACATGCCATGACTAAACTGGGTGTCGGTTTTCGCTTCAATATAAGCGTCAAGTTGGCTCCAATAACCTTTGTCATCACGAATTTTCTTACAACCAGAGCAAAGCGGCAAAATACCTTGCAAGGTTCTGATTTCATTGTTAGCGGTTTGTAGTTTTTCCATCAACGCAATTTGTTTGCATTGGGTCGTAAACTGTCGTCGACGATAGATGTGTAACGTCCAAGATATCCAAAGACCGATGACATTAACAAATAGATAGGAAAACCAAAAATTAATATTAACTAAATGGCTGGTACTGTCTTTGAGAAAAATAAAAACATAAATATTAAAAAATGACATTGTTATTGCAGGAATAATTTGCAGGTAATAACGGTTGGGAATAATCCAATACAAGGCAAAAACGAAAAGGATATCGATACTATTGTGATGAAAATAGTCGCTCGGCCTAGTTAAATTAATGTAAAAAATTGACCAAACGGCTAATATAACGGTGCTAAATAGCAACCAATCCAAGGTTCTGATATTACTTATTTTTATGAGCAGGTAAACGGTAAAACAAGCTAACAGTATTACAAACCCCCTGACAAAAATGAGATAATAAAATTGTCGAGTAAAGCCAAACAGTAGGAGGTCAGAATAGGCAAAAGCGAGTAATGGAATACAAAGTATTAATAAGCCAATAATAACCAGCCTGCGATCACTATCTTTAATCGAATTCCGATATAAAAGTTCCGTTTTTTCCGAAACAAAAGAAGCTGAGAAACTATCGAGCTCATATTTGAGCATAACACCTCCAGACATCATGTTTTTTAATTGTATCCCTATGACAGGTTAAAGCACTATATAGGTAATTAACGAGAGATACAATTTTTTATCTCGCCGTATTATTTTTGCTTTCCCGCATAACTCCTTCTTGTGCGGTACTGGCGACTAAACGCCCTTTTCGGTCAAAAAATTTACCGAGTACATAGCCGCGCTGATTAGTTGCTGATGGACTTTCTATTTGATACAAAAGCCAATCGTCAAAACGAAAATCACGATGAAACCACATGCTGTGATCAATGGTGGCCATTTGAAAGTTCTTAGTAAAAAAGGAAATTCCATGAGGCTGACCGGCAACCGGTAAAAAAGCCATATCAGAGGCATAAGCTAGCATATATTTATGCACACGCGAGTCATCGGGCAGGCTACCGCGAGTTTTCATCCAAACGTGACGGATAGGATCCGTGGCTTCTGGTTTTAACGGGTTGAATGATTCCACCGGGCGAATTTCAATGGGGCTTTTTTGTTCGAACCTTTCAGGAATTGGCATACTGGATTTCAGTGCCAGTTTACGGATCCTGTCACGCGTTGAGGCGAGATTCTCTGGTCCTTCAACTTCTGGCATTTTGGTTTGATGCTCTAATCCATCGGCTTCTACATGAAATGATGCGGTCATGAAAAATATTGGTTTCCCATATTGGATGGCTTTGACCCGACGAGTGGAAATACTACGGCCATCTCTTAAGATTTCAACATCATAAATAATTGATTTGGATGCATCGCCAGGACGCAAAAAATATGAATGCAAGGAGTGTACAGGCCGAAGATCTTTTAAAGTATCTTTGGTGGCTGAAAGTGCCTGACCGATAACCTGGCCACCAAATACCTGCGGTAGCCCCAAGTTTTGACTATTGCCTCGATAAAGCCCCTGATCGAGTTTTTCCAGACTTAATAATGCAAGTAAATCATCCAGTAAATTAGTTTGTGGATTTGAGTTGGACATAGATGCCTCCTAACTATTTCCGATACTGTTCAAACAAACTAAATTCCCAAGGCCTGATCGCGCCAACCAAGCTACAACCTAATCGTTCATCAAATGGTAAGGAGGCATCTTGTTTTGCCAATTCGTTAAATTCATTGATTAATTTTTCAATTTTTTTATGTAAAATCAAAATACTAGAACGAGATAACATCGCACCGGAAAACTGCATGCTTTCCTCTTCTTTCGTAAAATTGGATTGAAAAAACTCTTTGCGAATATGCTGATTAAATAATCGTTCAATTACACCATGTCTTCGCCAGCGAAAATTTCGGGAAGTGAGAAGTTTGACTCGATTACCTGGTAGTAAGTCGATAAATTTAATTCGATCCAAATGAGCCAGCAACTGAATACCTTCTAACACCTCAATTCTATAGTATTGGGTAATGTCATCAAAATCAAAATCATTCAATAACATATAAGCCACAAATAGCAACTTTGGCTGTTTAACAAATTCAGCTTCTTGCTCTTCTGTCAATTCTTTGATTTCTTCGTGTTGCTTTTCGGCGCGGCGAGTCAAATCGCATATTTCCATGTTAAGCATTCGGCAAACAATATCCAATCGTTGCAGGGAAATATTTTCTTCTGAAAAAATCCGTTTGACGCTTGCTTCACTTAGGTCAAGCGCATCGGCAACATCAACATAGGTAAGGTGACTTTCCTTCAAGCAGGTTTTGAGTGCTTTAATGATTAAACTGGTTTGAGCCATCGTCGATTGAGTCCCTTTTTGGGTGACCACTGCAGAATAATGCAAATGGTGCCGAAACGCTAGTGTTGTGTCCATGTTTGCGATGCTCAAGTTGTAACCCCAAGCCTAATCTGTTTTGGCCACACTGAACCCGCCGATAAAATCAACCAGCTAAAAGGGAAGTGGGCGATATTGATTGACGGTTAAACGACAGCTTTAGAGCTATCTCTTTGATCAATATCAATTAATTATTGGGTGCATATTGCATTTCAACTCCATAAGTCGTACATTGGCTCGGCATAATATTTTCAAGCACTAGGGTTATTCATCACCGTCGATTCAAAAAAGACGTTTAGAGAGTGAAAACCGTTGAGCAAGCTTCGCGGGGACTCATTGATTTTGAGTTAATCAGGACCGCTGGGGTTGTCATTTTATTTTAGGGTCGCTCATCTCGCCTGACGTTTGGGGGCCCGTTTAATACAGGGTTCAAGTATGCAAATCGGTATTGTTAAAGAAACAGTGGCTAACGAATCTAGAGTAGCGGCCTCCCCCTCCAGTATTGTCCAACTAATCAAGCTTAATTTTTCTGTGGTCGTTGAATCAGGCGCTGGTGTAGCCGCCAGTTTTTCGGATGAAGCTTATGAGGAAGCAGGGGCTAAAATCAATTCAGCCAATGACGTTTGGCAGTCGGATATATTATTGAAGGTCAATCCCCCGGAAGATCCTGAAATTAAAAAAATCAAATCCGGTGCGACGATCATCGGTTTTTTCTGGCCCGCGCAAAACGAAGCTTTAATGAAAAAATTAGCCGACAAAAAAATTGCTGTTTTAGCGATGGATTCTGTCCCCAGAATTTCTAGAGCTCAATCAATGGATGCGCTTAGTTCGATGGCTAATATTGCCGGTTATCGCGCAGTGATTGAAGCATCTCATAATTTTGGTAGTTTTTTTACCGGTCAGATTACTGCCGCTGGCAAGGTGCCACCAGCTAAAGTAATGATCATTGGTGCTGGAGTCGCTGGTTTAGCCGCGCTAGGCACCGCTGGTAGTTTAGGTGCGATTGTACGAGCTTTTGACACTCGGCCCGAAGTGAAAGAACAAATTGAAAGTATGGGCGCAGAGTTTTTAGAGCTGGATTTTGAGGAAGAAGCGGGTAGCGGCGATGGTTATGCCAAAGTCATGAGTAAAGCCTTTATTGAGGCCGAAATGGCGCTATTTGCCGATCAAGCCAAAAAAGTAGATATCATTATTACCACCGCAATGATCCCCGGAAAACCAGCCCCCAAATTGATTACCAAGGAAATGGTTGACTCGATGAAGCGCGGCAGCGTGGTGGTTGATTTAGCCGCCTTAGGTGGCGGAAATTGTGAATACACCGAATCTGGCAAAGCGGTGGATGTGAATGGTGTAACGGTCATTGGTTATACCGATATGCCGTCTCGATTACCCACTCAAGCCAGTCAACTTTATTCCAACAATATTCTCAATTTAGTCAAACTACTTTGTCCACAAAAAGACGGCGAAATAGCGCTTGATTTTGAAGATGAAATTATTCGCAACGTAACCGTCACCCGAGAAGGTGAAATCACTTGGCCACCACCACCAGTGCAGGTGAGCGCGGCACCTCCGCCAAAGCCAGCACCCATAGTGGAAGAAAAAGCCTCGGAAAAAAAATCATCGGGCATGGGGAAACACATCATGTTATTGGGCGGTGGGTTATTATTCGGTTGGCTCTCTATGGTGGCTCCGCCAGAATTTATGCAGCATTTTACCATTTTTATTCTGGCCTGTTTTATTGGTTATTACGTCGTTTGGAATGTCACTCATGCATTGCACACGCCGCTAATGAGTGTTACCAATGCCATCAGCGGTATCATCGTGGTGGGGGCCTTGTTACAAGTTTCCAGCGGTAATGAATTAGTCATGTGGATTTCAGCTTTTGCGGTGTTAATCGCCTTTATTAACGTGGTGGGTGGCTTTGTGGTTACCAAACGCATGTTAAAGATGTTTAGGAAGGAGGATTAGACCATGAATTTATTAATTGAACCCAATATGCCTTTGATTAACGGCGCTTATTTTGTGGCGGCTATTTTGTTTATTTTTAGTTTGATCGGATTAAGTAAACAAGAATCTGCTGAGAGCGGCGTGTGGTACGGCATTATCGGTATGGCGGTGGCGTTAGTCGCCACTATTGCTAATCCGTCGGTAACCAATATTGAAACCATTTTGATTGCGATGGTGATTGGCGGGTTAATTGGAACCTTTTTAGCGCTTAAAGTCGAAATGACTCAAATGCCCGAATTAGTCGCCATGCTGCATAGTTTTGTGGGTCTGGCCGCAGTTGCTGTTGGTTTTAACAGCTTTTTAGAACATGAAACCATGTCTGGCATTATGCTGAATATCCATTTGGTTGAAGTCTTTTTAGGCGTGTTTATCGGCGCAGTAACTTTTACCGGTTCAATTGTTGCCTTTGGTAAATTGCGTGGGATCTTTAGCAGTAAATCTTTAATGTTACCTCATCGGCATAAAATGAATTTAATGGCCGGGATCATTAGTTTTGCTTTAATGGTTTATTTTGTTCAGCAAGAAGGCCATATGACTTCACTGTTGATCATGACTGGTATTGCGTTAGTATTTGGCTGGCATTTAGTAGCATCTATTGGCGGCGCAGACATGCCAGTAGTGGTTTCAATGCTTAACTCCTATTCCGGTTGGGCGGCGGCGGCGGCTGGATTCTTACTTGGCAATGATTTGTTAATTGTGACTGGGGCGTTGGTAGGTTCATCCGGCGCGATTTTAAGTTACATCATGTGTAAAGCCATGAACCGGTCTTTTATCAGCGTGATTGCCGGTGGTTTTGGAACCGATGTAGTGATCAATGAAGATCACGATTATGGTGAACATGTTGAAACTAACGCGGAAGATGTAGCGGATATGTTAGTGAATGCTAAATCGGTGATTATCACTCCAGGTTATGGCATGGCGGTGGCACAGGCGCAGTATCCGGTTTATGATTTGACCAAACGATTGCGCGACAAAGGGATTGAAGTTCGTTTTGGCATTCATCCAGTGGCAGGTCGTTTACCCGGTCATATGAATGTATTGCTAGCAGAGGCCAAAGTACCTTATGACATTGTGCTGGAAATGGATGAGTTAAATGATGATTTCCCAGAGACCGATGTGGTATTAGTGATTGGCGCAAATGATACGGTGAATCCCTCTGCAATGGACGATCCCAATAGTCCGATTGCCGGTATGCCGGTATTAAAAGTTTGGAATGCCAAGCAAGTAATTGCGTTTAAACGGTCGATGAATCCGGGTTATGCCGGAGTGCAAAACCCGCTCTTTTTTAAAGACAATACCAGTATGTTGTTTGGCGATGCTAAGGCCAGTGTAGATAATATTGTAAAGGCGTTGTAACTGATTATTTTTGCATCATTGAGTGCGCAACAAGCAGTTTACGCATCAAAATTGATATCCGATTATTCCGATTATAAAAATGTTGAAATAATTATTAATAAGCTATTGATTAAAATAAATACCTATGATGCTTTATGGAATGAATATGTCCATTACTATTTTAAGTGTTTATAGTTTTTTAAACAGTAAACCAGCTGTAAAATAAATTAACAAGTTTCGGTTAGAGAGAGAGAGTCTTTTCCAAATATAAATCTGATATAATCATCTACAATTAAAATAGAATACGAGGGAGCTTTTCATCATATGATGAATCGCAGCCGGAATGAACAAACCCTTTTTCACGATAAAAGCTATTTTTTAATTGCAGAGGATCGTTGGCAGAAAATGGTCAAAGAAATCGAAAAACAGTTATTTATAATACAATATACATGACCCCTATTTGCTATTCCTCACTATTCTCTCAGCAGCAAAACAACTACCCCGGAATTAGACATCGAATGCATGTCCAGCGCCCTGCAATGGTTCGTTGCTAGTTTTGATGAACAGTCCAAATTTGATAGCCTCAAAAATCGTTGGCTCTATTCGGATAGTTATAAACGACAAACACCCAATTCACAATTCTCACACTTTACAGCGTCACTATTGCAAAATGAAGAAGCCTTAAAAATGAGTAAGGAAACCATCCAGGATGTCACTCTGAAAAAACTGAAAGAAATCGTTTCCACTAATTTACTCGATCAGAAATTTAGCTGTGTTGTATCCGGAAGCAATATGAAAAATGACTTTGCTAAAAAGTTAAAACTAGTTACAAAAACAATACCATCAATGTATTAATAGGGCAGCATATGAACAATATTGGCAACATTACAAACAGATATTCATTCGTCCATTTTATCAATGGCATAATCATGGGATTGATTGCCCCTATCATGTACGTAGTCTTGAGGGACAAAGGGTTTGAAATTTTCGAAATAGGATTTCTCATAATTATTTCTTCTATCACCACTGTTCTCAGCGAGATTCCTTGTGGCATGTTATCAGATAGGATCGGTAGAAAAAAAATGTACATTGGTGGACAACTAACTTTTATTCTGTTCTGCCTTGGTATGATCTATATCGATACAATGGATATTATGATTTTGGCAATGGTTGCCGCTGGATTTAGTACCGCTATGACTTCAGGCACACTTGATGCGCTTTTCGTTGATACCCTAAATAAGCACAATATTATCCCTGAAACGTTACAGAAATCCTTAGCCAAGGTTGGAGGTATCAGCATGCTAGGTCTGTTCGTCGGGGCAATTTTATCCGGTGTATTCGCCAGTTTTAATTTACCTGGAAAAAATACAAGTTCATTCGAAAATAACTACGTCATAGCCGCTTCGTTAATTCCGTTATTGCTTATTCTGGCCAATCGACTAATTGAAGAAACATATGAAGCCAAAGGTATCAACGCTACCCAAAGCGTTAGCTTCATTTCGCAAATCGACAGTGCTTTTGTGAACCTGAAGCAGAGCCAAAGCTTGTTGTTAATGATGTTATCCAGTTCATTAGGAGCAATTGCCATGATCAGCTTTGAAAAATTCTGGCAGCTGGAATTACGTGAATTGACCCAAAATGAAGATATGAAATGGATGTTTGGTACCTTATTTTCTGTTTCATTGATAATAGCTGGGTTTGGTCAGGCATTATCAGCCAAACTGTGTCAATGTTTTAACAATAACTATGTCCATTCATTAATTTTTATTCGTATTTTACAAGGCTCACTTTTTATAATTCTATTTATGGACCATAGCCTGTTCAGTTTTTCCATCGTATTTATGCTGATATTTTTTGTTTCTGCACTGTCTCAATCTCCGGTTATGACACTATTTCATCATGAAGTTAAAGATAGTGAGCGCTCCACCATGTTGTCAATGCGCTCTGTTTTCCTTCAGTTGGGCGCCGTTATAGGCATTATCATGGCTTCTTTTAGTACACATTTTGTGTCTTTAAAATTTGCATTTATTATATCTGCTACCGTTTATTTCATGTCGATCAGTGTATTACTCAGCAAGCAGTTACTCGGCCTAGGCGATAAACTGTCGCAGCTTAATGATAAACCACAACTCGAAACCAAGTAAAAATATAGACAGATAGAAAGGAAATATATGAATACTAAAATAACCCGTAATGTTCTAGTCGATACTTTTTTGGCTCCCTCTGCCGCCTTCGACGATCTTTTACAATACAAAAATCAAACATTGTTAGCGTTGATTTTAATTTTTGCTTTGATGATTTTCAGTCAACTGATCTTTTTTTCCGGGATGAGTCCTGAATGGATTGTTGAGCAGCAATTACAGCTGAGCGGTAATATTTCTCCGGCAGAAGCCAATGTCCTTAAAAAAACTTGTTAAAAATTTCAAGTTATACCGGGATTATTTCAGTTGCAGGTGAATTAATGCTTGGCTTAGTGCTAATTACCTTCTTAGCCTGGTATTATCACTTACTGGGAAAAATGTTTAAAGAGTACAAATATAGTGACTGGTTCGCGTTATCAATCATTACCCAAGTGCCACAGATAATGAATTATGTGGTTTTTTTGGTATTATATTACACATCAACAAATGCTGACCTGCCTTTCTCCTTGTTGAGTTATGCCTCAATAAACCAATTAATACTTAATTTTACACCCGAACATAACTTGTACACATGAATGGGGACGTGTCTTGAATTGCCAGTTTTAAGATGGTTGATAAACCTAAAAAAATCAGTTCACCCTACCAACAAAGCATTCTGACTTTTAAAT
>CAYVSL010000085.1:0-12991 GCA_964454125.1 uncultured Kangiella sp. | reverse complement strand
CATGTGAAAGTGAGTATTGTGGTTTTTGTTTTTTTCTACTTTCGCATGCGAAAGTCTCACAAGTTAAACGAACAATGTCTCACAAACTAAAGAGACGTTCGATATAGAAATAGGCGACCACGATGTTTTAGAATAGAACCTTAGCATGAAAGCACGTAGCAGCGAAGATTGCTTGACGTGCACGCTCTGTTACCAGAGCGTTTTTATTACTTATCTAACTGCTCTATCACTAAAGAGAGCTGTTCTTTCGCTTCAACACTGTCACACTGAGTCAATTCACGACAATAGGCGTTGATGTATTTACCGCCAACTGGCGCTAACGGATCATAACCATTCAGCTCATTGTTTAAGCGCGTCTTATGACAGAGGCTACAATGCGGTCTCTCAATTGGTGTGACGTTATTCATTAGTCATTTTTCTACTCGTTTGGTTTGTCATTTATATCTTTCCTTCTTTCACAAACTAGTTTTTCTAGCATGAAATCTAGCTGGCTACAGCGTGCCATATGTTTCGCAATCCCAATTCGTTCTACCATAATACCTATAGAGAATAAGCCGTTTACAACAATTAGCGTAATTTCGCTACCCTCAATAAATTTACCTATTGCCACACTCAAAAATAAAAGAGGAATAAATATAATAAGAAAAACATTTCTATAGCTTAACTCTTCTCTGTACGATTTAAGATTAATGCGTGCGTCTTTTACATCATTTAAGGTACATTTATTCGAATTAAAATGACCAGCAACCCAATCATATAGTTTGTCGTTGAATTCATTTTCATTAGCTAATAGTGAAATGTAACCACCACGGAAGCCGAAATTTCTTTGTAGGAAACTAGAAAAACTAGCCCAGTTTTTAAGACGGTATTTTTCTCTCTCAGCTAAAAAACCACTATAAACACTATCCAATGTAAAAGACTTATCCGTCTGTTCCTGCATGATTGTTTCCTATTTTGTTGATATATTATGCGGTAAAATCACTTTGCTCTTTTTCCCTTTGAATCCGTTGATAAATTTCTTCTCGATGGACGTCAACATCATCTGGCGCATTAATACCAATGCGGACTTGATTACCCTTTATACCTAAAACGGTGATAGTAACATCATCACCAATCATTAAAGTTTCACCTACTCTTCTCGTTAAAATCAACACTTCATTACTCTCCTTTATTAACTTTATCATTGAGACAAAGCTTTTACCTTTTCCCAATAGTTCATACTTAATTGATGGTTCTCTTTTCCAATTGCTTGCCTATATATTTGAGTCGTTTCCGCGCTCGAATGCCCTAACCTATCCCGCAAAATAAACACATCCATTCCCGCTAAGGTCATGGCGACACCATATCCATGCCTGAATCCTTTCGGGTTGGCATGAGCGCCAGCAATGTTGGCTGCCGCTAAAGTACGCTTAACAATATTCCAACCGGTGACTCTTGTCATCGTCTCATTCTTTTTTTGTGAGTGTGGCCAGAAATAATCATCGAGTCCTTTTTGTGATTTGTGTGCCACTCGAACTTGGTAATAAATATCTAAGCTTTCAATTAGGTCGGTTGGTACCGGAATCGCTCGAAAGACTGGCTTTTTAATTTTGCCTTCTTTTGTTTTCAGACGTTTTTTTAACGTCCGGAACAAAATGGTTTTTGCTTCAACATCAATTCTTCTTGGTGTTAACTCTAGAGCCTCGCTTATTCTACAGCCTGTCCAATGAAGAACTTCGCAAAATAGCCTGTGTGATGACTTATCCAACTCTTTAGCTTGCTCTAAGAAATCTTCTCGTTCTTTAGTGTTGACGTAAAGGCGATTGCCTTGCTCGTCATAGATCCGCATTTCATCAAGAAACTTGTTCGCCATTAGCGGTGTTTTACGCCTTTATCATTATTGCAGTAGTGTTAAAGATACAGAGGCTAAGCGATCGTATCAATACCTATTTTGAGATGAATTGTGAGTTATTGAGAAGTGCTTTTAAACATTATTAGTGATTTTGTTAATGCCATAATTTTCTTAGAAAGAAAGTGAAGAACTTTGTGTCGAGCTTTCTTGTTTTGATAACATATTGATATATAATAAAAATTAATATTTAAAAACAAAAAAACCCGCTAAAAGCGAGTTTTTTTGTTTCTTCGTATGTCTACAGGGGGAGGCGTAATGCCAACAAGTCCTATAGCTAGTAAGTCAATAATAAGGCAAAAAAATGGCACAGTCAAATAAATCTAAAATAGATGCAGTAAGGAACTCCCTGTCACCCGCTAGAATGGGTACATACGATCAAGCCGCCAACATCAAAGATGATGAAGACCTCTCCGCGCTCTTGCTCTATGCGTGGAACGCAAAAGTGTCCAGTGCACTACTTCATCCATTACATATCTGCGAGGTAGTCATTCGCAATGCTGTATCAGATGCTTTAGAGGCTAAATATGGGGTAAGATGGCCTTGGTCTAGAGCTTTTCTACAAAGCTTGCCTAACCCACCTCCAAGAGTTGGATATAATCCACAGCGAGACTTGCAGAACACAACTCGGCGCGCTCAAACCACGGGTAAAGTTATTCCTGAATTGAAATTTGTATTTTGGCAAAAAATGTTTACGGCAAGGCATGATGATCGTATTTGGAATAAACATTTAAACCGAGTATTTCAAAATCTTAACAGGGCACAAAAACCAGCCACTCACCGCCAACGCATATATAAAGACCTTGATAGAATTAGAGCATTAAGAAACCGTATAGCTCATCACGAGCCAATATTTAAAAGAGATTTGATAAGTGATTATTCAGTAATTCACAAGCTGATTAACTCTCGATGTCAAATTACTGGAACCTGGCTCGATGAAAATCAAATAGCCAAAGATGTTATTGAAAACAAGCCATAAATAGTAAACAGAATTTAAGGGTTTTGTTAAGGCAATAACCTTGACATCCAAACTATCGACGCACTGTTTCAGTCCACTAAGTATATTTAATAAAATAGAATAAATACGTTGGTTTGTTTGGTATACATGACCTAAAAATAGATTGTTTCTAACCTTATGCTGTTCCACTGGAGAGCGTTTAAAAGTGGACAAACAGGCTAAAGACACAAAACAACATTGAAAATAATAGCTGTAGATGACGTTATTGCTTTATATTAAAGTATAAAATGAACTATCTTTATCAAAAAGGAGAGCAGAATATGATTTTAACTAAAGGTGTAACTCTTATTTTTATGGTGGTGGTATTTATTATAGTTACAGTAATAGCCTCTCGATTCCCCGATGATCGCTCACGAAAAAAACAACCTGACAAAGAATAATATTTTCAACGGCTTGTTTAAACCAGCTTTAAAGGACTATCCTCAGCCTTTCTTTTTATTTCTACTGTACAACCAAGCTTCTCTGATATCTTCTCTAACCGTTCCATTAGCTCCGCTTCAGGTATTTCGTTCAATGTTAACTCAACTCTGTCAGCTATTTTTTTAACAAAAGGGTTGTTCTCTGATGTTTGTATCATAATTTATACACTCCGCTTATGACTCTTTTTCTATTTAGTTACAGGGTTTTTCGATGGTTATTGCTGATACAACAATAATAACCATACCAATTATAATTAAAGTTATCATTTCTACCTTCCCTATTTTAGTGTTTGTTTGGTACTGTTTTAGTGTTTATTTGGTACCGTTTTAGTGCTTTTCTAGTTCCTCTTCAGTGAGTTTCAAAATAGCATATCTAATAAAATTAAGCTTTGTCCTTCCTGTTTTACTACTGCCGGCATCAAGCATGTTGTACTCATACTCGTTAAATGGGACTCGTATAGCTTTAAAGTCGCGGTTAGCGTTTTTGTCCAAGTCATCCAATGCGATTTTTTTGCTAGGTAACCTATCAGCGCCAGAAGCAAAGACTTCCAGTTGTTCAGGAGTGACTTCAGAAGTTGTTGCTTTTGGTATTCTACGTTTAACCATTATAGAGCCTCATCCAGCAGTAGTTGAATTTCTGCTTTCGCTTTACTATTGTTCATTTCAATAACGCCATTACCATTACTCATTGCATCACGATAAACTTTTCGATCTCTTACAATTGATTTCAGCAGTTGTATCTCTGGATAGTCCTCTAAATACTCTTTTGCTTCATTGGTTTCATTTACTACAGGGTTGGTTGGAGCCATTGTTAATAAACCATAAACCTGAAGATTGGGGTTTAAATCTTTGGCTTGTGTAATTAAATCTTTCATTTTAGGCAAAGTGTCTAAATCTGGTTGTGAGGGTCTAAATGGAATAATTAGTATATCAGCAGCGACCATACCGGTTCTTAACTCTCTACTATCACGCCCTGCAGCATCAACGATCACATATTTATATCGTTCATTTAGATCTAATAAGGTGTCTCTTATATTCTCGTATTTTTGGACACAGTTCACCTTTGCTAAGGATTTATTTTCCGCTCTATCCATTGCCCAATTCGCAGATGTACATTGTCTATCTGCATCAACAAGGACGATATCATGCCCTCTTTGCGCTAGTTCGGCGCAAATATTTACTGCTGTTGTAGATTTGCCACATCCACCTTTTTGGCTCCCAATTAGTACTATCATAGTTCCGTTTCCGTATCGTTTTGGTACTGCATTTGTACCTTTTTAGTACCGCTTTGTCAATATTTAATCGGTACTAATTTGATACTAAATATTGATGCTGTAGATCGTAAGCATGCTTATAATTTGGTGGGGTTGTGATCTCAGTGTGTTTGTGTCATTATTTCGCACAATTAATCAATACAATAATTGACGGGGGCTTAGTGGAGATTAAATTCTTAAGAAAACTTTTTGAGGAAGGTTTGTTGATGACCGCTAAAGTTGTTCCCGCACCTATGGAATCTGATAAGTGGATTTTGGTTTTTATTAAGGCGAGTGGTGGGTTGGAACAGATAACAAAAGCTAGAGATCGTAAAGATAAAATTTATAAACGGATTAATGGAGCTATTTTAGACGCTAAAACAATAGGGTTTAAAGAGGTTGTTGTGACATTTACATAGCATAAAAAAACCGACTTACTAGAGTCGGTTTTTTTAGAAATAAGGAATACTTCGTGTTGACGCACTTAGTATTCAAGTAATGACCTTCAAGGGTCTACAAACCATTTTTTGATGGGTAGGGGTCACTGTGTCTAAAGAATACGTCAAACAAGCGTATTTTTCAATCAAATATACTAGATTTGATTTCCAGTGACCCTAAAGCAATTTAATAACAATAAAATACTTTAGGGAATATAGTGCATATAAGTGCTGAAGCGTTAATTAGCGAACACACATTTGAAGTGCCTAACAAGGTGCCAAGCAAGCGGCCAAAAGGTCGTCCTCTTGGTGCTTTGCCCTGTAAAAACCCTAATATTGACTATAAAGAAGTTCGTAAGCGTGTCCGTGCCTTTGTTACTCAAAAAGCTTTTTTTGGTGCAGTTATGGAAAAGGCTATCAATAACGCTCATAAAATTGTTTATTCAGAACACACTAGAGCGATACACCGTACCTTATACGCACACCGAACCCATATAGGTATTAATCGAGATATAACAGCTTGGATCGTTTTACTTAGCACTGTAAATTTAACAGCATCATCGGATAAAAACTGGTTTAAATGTTTTGTTAATTTGACTCGACTGGACGAAATTGCAGGTTATGAATCTCTTTCTAGGGGCTCTCGGTTCCTTAAACTTTTCTGTAAAACAGACTTAATACGGGCCAGATACAAACAAAGCAAAATAAATAAAGAGATGAAATACTGTGAAATATATATTTCAAGAAAGGCGTTTGAACTAGCTGAAGTGACCAATATTGAACTTGATAGTGAGATAGATAGAAAGCAACGTAATGATAAAAGGAGACTGTCACAACCAGGAACGAGAGAGTACGAAGACGCTAGAGCGCTCGCAAAAAAAGCGAACCGGCATCTATATGCTGTAGAAAAAGAACAACGTATTAGAAGAAAAGAACAGGCTAAAGCTGAGAGCGAGTCTCGACATCAGAAAAGAAAGGATGAAGAGTTAAAGAAAGAATTTATTGCATTACTGACTAAATTACAGGGCGATTACCCTAATAAAAGCTTTCCTGAAATTAAAGAATTAGCGAAAAAAAGATCCCCTCACTTAGCCTCATATTTAGGGCATCCACCACCATCTAAGTAACTCTTGTTTTAAGGCAATTTTCTTTGTCCTGGACTGCTATATAAACCCCCTCATTTTGTTCGTTTTTTAACCAATATTAACCTCTTTTTATAACTCGGCTTTTGAGCTGTTTTATATTTCTTGAGTTATTAACAATATAGCGCAAATGGAAGTGCAAAGGATACTTTAAGTAATAGATATATACTGTTTTTATAATGCCTCGGTAAACCGAGTTTGTTTATATATCTATCATCTGCTACATGACTACAGTTCTTTATTAAAATTAACTCAATTAGTAAAGATTTTCGATAAAACTTGAAACAGTAATTTATTACTGGCAATCCAATCACTACGTTCTTGGTTGTCGAGATAAAATCGCGTAGACAGCAAAAAACGCTGTCTACACTCCTACTCGATAACCCAGTAAATCGGCATCATTTTTTATTCAACCATTGCTGGTTAAATAGAAAAAAGGCTTTTTTGTTTACTTTCCCTCTAAATACTTGTCTGATTTTATGTATTGCGATAATATATTGCGTAGAAGTATCGCGAGAAAATGAAAGCTTAGGCGCTTCCACAAAGAGTGAAAAGAAAAGTCATAAATTGTTGCGAGCACTCACAATTCAAGACTTAGGGCTGAAGCCCTCTTTTAAAGCCTATCTCCTGCGGGCGCTCGGAGATAGGCTTTAAAATTCACCCGTGGCACACCGTCGCTACGCACGACAACCCACTCCGTGGGTCACTGCGTTACAAGTTTTCGGGAGCCTTTAAAGTTGTCACCTATTTTGCTATAGCTACGCTGCAAAACAGTTGCCAACTTTAATCCCGAAATCTTGCAACTTGCCCTAATCCTTCAACATTTTTCTAATATTTTGGGACCCCGCTTCGCGCCCAAAATATTAGAAAAATCTTTCAGGGGGTTCTTGCGAATGACCACGGAGTGGGTTGTCCTGCGCAGACGGCGTGCCACTTCCGCTATTAGCGGATTTTTTCCGTTGCACTCGGCTAGCCCATTTGAGATAAAGCCTCAAATGGGGGTTTCACCCCAAATAAGCTAAGGCTTATTTGGCTCCTGTAAAAGCACTTTTAGCAATCGCAGGGGCGCGACAGCTAAAAGGGGATGACTGGTTAAATGTCATCCCCCACAAGTGGTTCCCCCTCGTTTTCGTCACAGGAGCGTGACGCATAACGAATGGTTAGTTGCAGGGGCGCAACGTCACCAAAAAGCGAGTGATTATTGCTAAAGCAATACCACTAAAAAACGCGCTAGATAGCGCATAAGGAAAGGACAAGATGACAGGCGATATTATTAGTGATTTTGCATCAGTTTGGACATGGTTAATTCATGCTTATACAGAGTTTGGTTGGCTGTTTGGAATTGTCTCTGGTTACTTTGTTGTTGTATCGGTAAACCGATACATGGAAGAAAAAGAGTCCTTTGAAATAACAATGGGATTGGCTGGTGTTTTTATTGTACTTGGGCCAATTGTTCACTTTGGTATTCCGGCCATGATGCGGTTAAAAATGAATGCTCCTGATATTGCGCCAATTTATTTAGTATTTTGGGGGGTAGGTTTTTCGGTTGGGATTGCTTTGGGTTGGCTTTGGTATAGAAAAGGTGAGCCAACTTATACCGAATGGAAAAGAAAATACACAAATTCGGCTAAGGCCGAACGAGATAAAAAAACTGATGTGCGAACGGTGAGGGAGTTGTTGCCAAAAACACCAGATATTTACGACATCATGAAGTATTACAAACCGGGCTTTATTACCGTTGGGATTGATAAAGCCGGTGAGCCTATCAGAGTTTCATTTGATATTTGGCGTTCAAATCATATTCAATTGAGCGGAACTACCGGAGCAGGTAAAGGCGTGGCCGCGCAAATGGCGCTGGTACAAGCGATAAAAGAGGGAGAGGTCGTATTTGTTTTTGATCCAAAAGACGATGAATGGTTACCTCATGTACTTCATTCAGCAGCCAAAGTTTGTAATGTTCCGTATTATTATATTGATTTGAGGGATGGCCAACCATCGCAAATAAATCCGTTAATCGGTGTGGGTCGTGCTGAACTCAATGAATTGTTTATTGCTGCTTTCGCTTTAGGTGAGAAAGGTACTGAAGCTGATCATTATCGGCTAGCAGATCGACGAGCGGCTAGAATAGTTGCTGAATTTATGGCTGATTTACCTTCCCCTAGTTTTTCCAGTTGCTTACCAATGATTACTGAATTGGAAGAAGTAAAAGTCGCAAACGGTTTTTTGGGTAAATTTGAGGAAATGGCTGGACTAGAATCTATCAATGCAAAAAATATAGGTGTTGATTTTGGTGAGATGATAGCCAATGGAGGTGTTATCTATCTTGTAGGGTCAATGCGCCATGAAACAGTCAAAAGTGCTCAACGGATGATGATGGTTAGGTTAGTGCAAATTTGTGAGAAACGAGATAGGCTGAAAGCACAACGCTCCGTTTGTGTATTCCTTGACGAGCTGAAATATCACTTATCTAAACCTGCAATGGAAATTTTTGGGGCTGCTCGTGATAAAGGGTTACATGCGCTTGTTGCTCATCAATCGATTACTGATTTAAGGGATGTTCCTCAAGATCTCGATCCAGATGCTGTTGTGGGAAGTGTCATCGAAAATACTGGGCTTAAAATGATTTATAAATTACAAGATCCTGATACAGCTGAATGGTTGGCAAAACGAAGTGGTACAAAACTGGTGGATATGGAGCACCGCAGGGTAGGGCGAAATATCGCCCAATCAGAAATTATGGATGATGATCGTATGTTACGCCAAGATGAAACTTACCTGATTGATACTAATATGTTGATGAACTTGCCTAATCGAGTTGCTGTTTGGTTTAGTGAAGATTTACCTCAATTTGTTGGCACAAGCCCTGTTCCTGTGGAGAAAAGTCTAGAGGCTATTAAGATTGAACAAAAAGGTATTGAAAGGCTCACCGGAGAAACTCCCGCAGACACCGCAATTATAGGCGGTGAGGTAAAACCCTCTGAATTAATCAATATTGAATTGGCGGATGATTAAAATAATGACCATAAATACACTAATTAGTGATCCTAAAAAAAGACAAGCTCGTGCCCAGGAAAAGATTGATTGGATATTGGAATTTTTAAGGGATGAAATTTATAGCACGACTGCTGTATTAAGCCGGTGGCTTGTGGTCAATTCATCGGCCACATTATCAACGCTTTATAGGATGGAAAAACAAGGGTTGATTGTGCGTGATTCTATTAGGTTTTTAGGTAGTCGTGCTACGACGTTATGGGGAATAACTCCAACAGGTGTTATGGAAGGTGTTGAGCCTGAAGAAGTAGCGACTATGAGTTTACGTCATTTTTCCCCCGGCCGAGTATCTCCAAGAACTATAGAGCATACACTCGACATTCAAAAATGTAGAATATATTGTGATATTGAATTGGATTACGATAATTGGATACCAACAAGATTATTACCCGCTCAAAATGAGAGGAAAGGCCATCCACAACGTTGGTCTGTTTATCCTGATGGTATTTTTACGGCGCCAAATAAAGGAAAAACCAAAGCAATACAAGTGGCGATAGAGGTTGAGAGAACTAGAAAAACACCACAACGCTATGTTCAAATTATTCGAGGACATTTAAAAAATGTTAGTATGGGACGTTATTTTGTTGCAATTTATTATTGCCAAACGGAAAAACATGCAGATTCTTTGAAAGTATTATTTCATCGGCTTATAGACGAAAAAAAGATTTCTGTTTGGATTGATGAAAATGAATATAATTCGGAGAATTGTAAACAGTTTTTTCGTTTCAGGACAATGGAACATATTGTTTAATACCTAGTATTTATAGAATATACTAGGCAGATTATGAGTAATATATAGTTATATTTAAGGAGTAAAAATGAAAGGTTTAGCTCAAACACTTTTGGCCGTAACACCGTTAGCATTTATTATTTTATATTTCTCACTAAGCCAACAAAAACAAATACAGATAGAGCAGAAGAGTTTTGAGGCTGTTCAAGAAGTTGAAGAGGCTAAATTTAATAAAGAGTTTGCTGAAATGTCAGCTGAAATAAGAGGACTCCCATTAAGTGAAGAGAAGAAAGCAATACTGGAAGAAGAAATAAAAAAGAAGAAAAAAAAACTAGATAAATGGGAAACTGAGTTTGATAAACAGTTTAAGGAAAGTGATAAAGCGCTAGAGATTTTAAGAGAGGAAATAGAGTCTAAAGGAAGCGATAAAATAAATGAATAAACTTATATTTGGAAGTGTTTTTGTATTGTTTTTATTGTTTATGAGTGCGTGTAACGTGACCAAGCTTAGGACGGAGGTCTATAACGTGTCAGGATCAGAAGATGTTGGGGATTTTACATTAACACCCCCTAAAAATTTTTTCTTTGATAGCTGGATAGATTCTATTCGTTATTATAATAATGATAAGTTAGTTGCTGAAACGGGATATATAGTAAAAAACTGGAGAGATAAAGATCCAGATTTTGAGTTTAAAGAGGGTGGTGAACAGTATTTAGCCTATTGTAGTAGCGGAGAATTAAAATCTAAACTATACAAACCCTTTAAAAAACCATATAAATTATGCTTCGTTTATTCGATAGATTCTTCTATCGTATTTAATTACAGAAAAGTGGATAAAAAACCTTTAATTTGTAATGCTTTTATAGACAAAAAAAAATACAACTGCAAGGAGAGGCCTAAATATATCGAGGAGTTGCTAGATGTTGATATGGGGGAAGAGCAAAATAAATTGTTTGCAGAGTTTTATAATCGAGAGGTAACAAGTCCCTTACTTATAGGTCAAAAACAACAAGAAATACACAATAAATATGTTGATATGCAAGTTTGGTGGAGAGCTGGGTTTGATCCTGAAATAAAAGCTTATGGTTATGCTGGGTATGGTGTTACTTTTGAGTTACTCAAGAAATATTTTAAAAACCCTAGTCCAAATCTAGCGCAATCTTTACATGTTCTTAATAACACTTTATTTCTGCATGAAGCTGATAAAATTGGTCGGTATGTTGTTGCAAAAAAATACCGTAATTATTACAAGGTTAATATATACCCTAGAATTAGCCTCAATAAACCAAATGATTTTCCATACCCAAACCAAGAAACCACAAAGTCGGGTGTCCTATTAAATACTTTAATGGAGATGGATAAATGAAACTCTCTATATTGCTTTTTATTTTGATGTTTAGTGAGGGAGTGTTATCTGCTGATCCATCCTCCAGTGTGTCTTCAAAAGGAGATAGAAGTAAAGGAAATAGTATATCCTCCGACTTATCGCGTGAAAAAAATATGTCTTTGATTGACAGTTATACTAATAGTGAAATTAAGGCGATAGAAAATATATCAACAAAAATATTTTCTAAATCTAAAGCTAAACAATTTTCATTTTCGAATAATTTACCTGCCTCTGTATTAATTACACCTTTTATAACCGCTATTGAACGGGGTGAACTTGATGTACACAATAAATTAGCTATTTCATTTTTTAGACAATGTGCTTTATATACCTCTGCGCCCCCAACACCGAATGCTGTTTATTACGGGCTAAACCAGGTTCCAAAAAAACACCGTTGGGTTGAGCCTTTACATAAAGCCCCTTTTAAATTTGTTAAGGGATTACCTGCTCATCCTTCTACAGCTCAACCTATCGCTGAAATATTAGGTGTTAGATCTGCTTCGATTTATAATGCATCATTTTGTTATGCTTTTTATGGTGAATTTTTGAAAAATGTTGTTGAAGAAATGGCTAGCTACTCTATCTATTCTGAATCGAAGAGAGGTTTTTATAATAACTACGTATTAAATGATTTAAACCATCTAGTTGCGAGCTCAATAATAAAATTATTAGATAATAAGTCTATTGTTGATTTTGCAAAACAAACCGCAAGAATAGCGGAAAATACAGGATGTTCTTTACCCAGCTTACAAGGTTTGCAGGACAACAATTTGTCCTGGCGTTGTGGTGGTCTATCTTTTGATTCTAACTCGAACCAAATGGATCTTTCGGGAACTACTTTGCTTGGAGACAATACTTTTGGAGGAGTGACTGCTGTATTTTCTCAAATAGATTCGGTAGCTTTAGCTCAAGATTTGCTTAAAGCAAATGCCAGTTCAACAGTAAAATCTAAAGATACAAGTAAAGCAAAATCTATATCTTTAGCCAAAAAAATCACAAAAATTGCGGGAGTAAGTAGCGATAAATCTCGTTCTGGTAGCGCGGGAACAAACTAACTATTTATGCCAAAAATGGACAAACAGTAGAAACGCTCTTTAGCCCTTTATTTATAGCTCTTAAAAGTGGACAAATTAGAGAGTGGGGGCTAAAGTCCCTTGTTCGCAAGCATTACAAACACACTTTTTTTCACTTTCGCATGCGAAAGTCTCACAGGTTAAACGAACAATATCTCACAAACAAAAAGGAATTTGGATATAGAAAATAACGACACTAAAGTTTTAAAATAAATCCTCAGCATGAAAGCTAGCATTAACAATTTTTATGAACAAGAAATAGAGCGATATATTAGAGAGTAGTAAAAAGAGTTATGTACATTTTTAGCTGGCTGTATAGTATTTGTCTAGTTTTTACTCTAATATAACACTTGAGCTATCGCATCAATACCGAGATCTGCTGTCAACAGGCTCTCATAAAAAACCGCCTAAGGCGGTTTTTTTATACCTATTCATAACGCGAGTTATCATATTGAACACTTACAAGATTTAGTGCATAGCCCCTTGTTGCAAGCATTACAAACACATACTTTATAAGCGTAATTTTTTTCACTTTCACATGTGAAAGTGAGTATTGTGGTTTTTGTTTTTTTCTACTTTCGCATGCGAAAGT
>CAYVSL010000084.1:0-13048 GCA_964454125.1 uncultured Kangiella sp. | reverse complement strand
AGCTGCACATTGCGAGCAGAGTTTTTTTAAAAAAAATATTGTTTTTCATTAGTTTGTTTTCATCCTTGTTAAGATTAGTTAAAAGTATTTTAGTTAATTTTTTGATTGAAATACGCAAGATCATCACCAGCGCAAAGAGATGCTCGCATATATAAATACTGGTACACTATTAGACATTAGTATTGATCAAAATATTTTTTCAATATACCTATAATTGTACCCCGCCATTAAGTAGAACCATTGGCTTAAGGCACAAACTCTTTAACATCCAACTACGAAAAAATTACTGGATTGGAGAGCCCGTAATAATTGAGTAGTCAATTTGCAATTCAACTTTATCAAATTGCTTTAACTTAATAAGCTCATCATAAAAAGATAACAGATCACCTTTATTATCTTTTAAGTCAATCACATAGGTTCTACCTGTCACTAATACCAAATTTGCATTTTGGGGTAATTTAATTAAACTCGCTTCAATATTTTTCTTCTTGATAACATATATTTGATTAGTCACAATGCCAAATTGTTGAATCATAGGATTGAATATTTTCGCTCCTCGTAATAGAGGTAGAGAATTTACAAAATGTTTATTGCCATTAATAATAATTGATCTTTGTTTGTCTTTTTTCTCTAATTTATCTTTCAATTGATTCTTACTTAAAAGTACTTTTTTATCTTCATTAATTTCTTGACTCTCAACACGAATATTATTGATTGCCCTATCGGTTGTTTGCTCCTGAGCTGAACAGCTAAATAAAAATATACAGATGACGTAGATATTCAAAAACTTCATATTCACATCCTAAATGTTTAAAATTTATGTCATATTAACGATAAAAATTTAAAAATAAAGCTGCTTATAATAAGCAGCTTTTATTTTTTCTATTTTCTTTTTCGTCTAATTAACATGGATGAAAAAAGTAACAATGAAAATAGGCCAAGCGAACCACTGCTCTTTTTCACAACAGGCTCAGCTGGTGGAGGAATATTGGTTACTTGTAAACTTACGGTTGCTTTTGAATCAAGTGAACCATCGCTTACTGTAACCTCAAAGACTAACTCTGTATCAGAATTAACTTCTGAAGCTGTAAAAGAAGTCTCTGCCTGTTCTGGATTTGCAATAGCGGCATCAGGCCCACTTAACTGCACCCAACGATAAGTGAGTTCATCCGAAGAGTTTCGATCAGTTGCAATAGCGGTTAATGTACCAGTTTCATTTTCAGGAACTGATGATGCATTAGAGCTTGCTGAAACCATAGGAGCCACATTGTCACAAGCAAAGGTATCACCTGCCACAATATCACTAAAGATTTTCGAATCAACTCCAGTAAAACGAACATTATCAATCCACCATCCTGAATCAGCCGCTGCACTATCAGTTGCTATTCTAAATCTCAACTGCACTTGTTGACCATCAAGAGAATTACCAAATCTAACCACTTCTTGGTTCCCGAAAACACCATCCGTAATATTACGACCAGTGAAAGTTTGTCGGTCACCTAAAACTTGAGCTTCTTGAGGTCTTAACGTATCAACATACCCAACATCAAAATTACCGCCAGCGTCTGTTACATCTCGCCATTCGCCATCATTAATGCGTATTTCAATGACACCACCATCCCATCTTTCTTCAATGGCATAAAAATGCCAAAATTCCATGTTGAAATTACCACTAAAACCGACCGTAAATGGCACTGTTTCAATAGCAACATCTGATTGAAAGCGGTTATTATTTAATAACATAGCCTGTTCGCCCAAATCCACCCCAGATGCTTCAAAAAAAGGAATGTTACTGCCTGCATCAATTCCCTGAGTTGCGTTTGCCGCATCACCACCAAACATAATATTTTGTCGCCAATTATCAAATAATGAAACATCTTCCATGTCATCGAAGTCGACCGTTCCAACGAGTTCATTTCTTTGGAAATCCACATTCACTAAACGAGTCACTAAGTGTGTGTCTGCTTCAACAATATCATCGTCAAGCTCTTGTTCAGGAAAGGTAACTTCAATCGTCATAATATCAGCGATATTTGCATCATTCAGTGTTAGTTTTATTGGTGAACTTTCAAGAGTTTGAAATGGCTCTACATTCCCAAACGTAATTAACCCATCGTTTTCAAATGTCACATCTTGACCTGTAGTGACCGCAAGCTGCGCCTTAACGCCAGTTAAAGTGCTACTCCCTTTATTGGTAATATTCACAACAACGGTCCCCGTTTCGCCTTTATCCAAAATTTGATCATTTGAACAAAAACCTAAAGACACACCGTTTAGCGACTCATTAAAATCACTTTCCGCAACAAAAGTAGCTAATTCTGTCAACGCTGATTCCTTGACACCCAAATGGTTTCCGTCATTTCGATCCGGAGAAACCGCACCTAGCCCCATTCCTCGACGGGCAAACGCAGCCAATATTAATTCAAAATCAGCCCGTTCATTCGCTAAAGCAGATGCTAAAATGCCATCTCTTGCTTCGGTAAAGGTTGGAGCGATTGGTGTCATTTTGTAACCGGACACTAAATAATCGGCCATTCTAGACTGAGCTTCTTCAAAACCGTGAGTATTAATTAGACTAACATACACATCCCACAACATGGTTGCCCATACTTCACCCGAATTGTGAACTTCGGTATTATTGTTGCTACTAAGACCATTAGGTAACTCAACGTCTTTTTCAATATGTGCAAAAGTAAGCGGATTGATATCCATGTTAGGTGTATAGGGAACTCGACGTATGCCACTATAAAATCCAGAAACAAAAGTTGTTCCTTGGTACGGGATTTGAAAGCTCTCATTGCCAGCAATTGAAATATCAGACGCTTTAGCGATAAACATTAAGGAGTGGAAATCCCCCCACCCCTCTCCCATTGAGCGTCCTTGATTATTGCTTAAACCATTTGCATTTCCGACCAAACGATTACTAATGTAGTGCCCCCATTCATGAGCAACAATACCGTTATCAAATGTACCATCCTTTAAAACAAAATCATTCTTCATCGAGCCTGTTACTGTTGCTCCAATACCTAATGCTTTGTGTATTTCCTCACCATCGGTATAATTCAAACCCATGTTTGGAATAGTCACATTTGCATCGCGTCCTCCCATGGGTGCAGGCGTTCCATCATCAACATTATTAACAATAATTGCCGCTATTGCACCGGCATTTTGAGCATTAAGAACCTTAGCAGTAAAAGCACAGCTCCCTCGGTCAATAATAACGATTTTACCATTTAAAGCAGTATTATTGACTGCAGCTTCACAACCATCGGTGGTTGTGTTAGTTCCATCGTCAATACGTATAATTTCTGTAACTGGTATTGAAAATTGCGTTGCACCAAATGCTGATACTTTGGATGATGCTAAAAGGTCAACGCCTGGTGCAGCACCAGATATTACCGTTACACCAAAATCAATACCAACTCGCGCATCTTTACTATTGAACAAATACATTTGCATACGAGGGCTGGCACCGTCTGAAGGCGTTCCCATGTTAGCGTTGTTAAGACCGGAAGAATCCTGAGCTTGCACCTCTAATGCATCGTCATCTAAGCCACCCCGCCCATAGTTATCATTTTGAGCATTTCCAGATGCTTCGTCGAAACCATGATCATAGAAGAAATCATGCAAATAATTATTCATAAAAAACAAGTTAACAACGGCAGCCTTTCTATTGCCTATACTATTGGTTCTTTCTTGTGGGTTAATGGGATAATCAAAAGTATTGGTCGAGGTGAGCTCTGCGACAATATCGCCATCAGAAAAATCTTGAGGAGCAATCACATCAGCATAGGCAAAAGCATTGTTACCTGACGTTATAGTCGCATCATCTGCAAGCCAAGGATCTTGAGTACTAATACTGGGATGAAATGATAGCGAAACCATCGATGCATCCAATATTTCAGTCTTGTCAACTTGATCCGGCCCATCGGCAGGCACAACATCACCATGAGGACCTTCCATCGGATTTCCAGCAGAGTCTGCATAAACCCGGTAATCAAAATTTTCAGCGCTGGCTACTAAATTATTTTTAAAAAGAATATCCCCTGATTTAGCATCGATAACGTAACTGTAATATTCACTTTCAAGGCTTCCTGAGTCCGCAATATTTACTTCAATATAATAAGCCGCTTTTAATTGATTTTTGTGTTCGAAAAGGACTTTTTTGGCTCTAGGTTGGCCGATGACGACTTTATCAGAAGAAACGGGAGTCGCCTCAAATACTTGATAACCTGCTACTGTTTTTTGCTCTATCAAATTCAAGGCTATCGAACTTTGAGCCATATCAGAAAATGCTTTTTCTATCGCGGGTTCCACTTTATTAAAAGCAAGGGTATTGAATGTGTTAGACAAAGTATTAGCAAAATAACCAGAACCGGCAATTAAGTTCAATTCTTGGTCCATGATGATATTATATTCACGATTAAATACCTCAATACCTTCAATCTCTTGAGTATATTTAGCAACTATGCCGCCTCGTTGATTATCGTAAAGACTTACCAGTTTTGCTTTATTAACGGCAGATTTGTTTAAATTTACCCCTGTTAAGGATTGTAAATAAAACTCAGCAGCAAACGCATTCCGATCTTCTTGAGCAACCGCAGACATGTCGGGTGTATCTTGATTGTTAGCGGCCCATGCGAAGGTTGTTTTTCCCATTTTGCTATCATATTGACTTTTTAGCCCTGAAGCCGTTGGCCTATTTGCCAAGGATTTTTGAAATTTCGATTGTAGCGCTAAAGAGCCAACATTTTTAACATGAGTGCTATTTTCAAAAATATTTTGAGATACTCCTGCTAAAGCAATACTCGACGATAAAGCGGATGACACAATTACTGTAACAATCGCGGATCTTAATTTATTCATATTAACCTCTTACTTGATTATTATTTCAATCTGTTAAGCATTTGATTAGTCAATTACGACTAATCAACCCTATAACCCCTAGAAAAATCAATCAAAATATGAAAAATAGCGCCAGTAAGGTGATAACACCGTTTTTTAGCGACACTACACACACTCTGGTCTAATACTCTTTCCACAACTTCAACTGATTAGTCTAGGATAATACACTATTTTTTCTTACGTAGACATAAGGTTTATATTTAGAATAATCCGTTTGCTCTTTTATACGAATATAATGAGTTCCTTTGAATGGCAACATAACCATACATCTTTGCGTCCCCCACACCTTCCAAATGACCAGCCTTACGTTAGGAGCCCCCTATATGTTCACAGTGCCAGCTATTATTCCGACCGACATGCTGATTATCTGTATAGTCATAGGGATGCATTCCCGGGATCGTGAACATCAACATCTCGACCATTACCATCGTTTGGTAGATACGAAGGTTGCATTATTTTTACTGCATGTGCATACTCAACACTTGGATCACTAGCAATTTTTTTCGCTATCACTTGTAACTTTCCTTGCGTCATTTTTCTTGCTAAACCTTTAGCCTGTACTAACACGCTCATTGATAATACATAAATCGTGCCTATCAATAGGAAAATTTTTTATGAGATTCTGTTTCATTGGTTTTCCTAATAATTTTGGATGAGTTAGTCCAAAATAAACATGCAACCAGTACTTATCATTTTTTTTCAACTGAATAAGCTAGTTTTTATCTTGTATGTTGTATGTTGTTAGTTTGTTCAATCAAAACTTTAAAGTATTTAATACAGTTAGTATAATTAATATTATTAATATAATTATTAAATTAATTTAAAAATGTATCTAAATTGTAACTATTCAGCGTAAATCATGAAATTCCACCAACAAAATCAGGTAGTTTACCTTCAAATATTAAATTCATTGCCTGACTAGAACTCACACCATGTTTTCGACAAGTTGATAAGTAGCCTCGAATTCGACAAAACATTTCAGCGCCTTCCATACTCCGAAAGCAGCCCGATATTTTTTGCTGAACTTTCGTCATCCGGATATCATTTTCTAAGTCGCCCCCTTTGTCCTTTTTCTCGATGATCATCCGGTGGTGGACATTCTATCTCAGATTTTCGAAGCAATTTGCGATATTGTCTTAAATATTGGGTCACTTCCGATTTTTCGAGGCATCATGAACCGCTTTATTCATCTCTTCCAGTCGCTCTTTCATTTTACCCGCCCATGCTTGATTATCTTGCTCATTCGCTCGGGTTAACTCTCTTAAATGGTGAGCATTACACAAAGCATGTAAGCCATTTTGATAACGGTAATAAGGTTTCCAGTGATCGTGGCAAAGTACGCCTTTAAATTGCGGTAATATTCCACGACTATCCATCGCTTCACACCCCGTCTTTTATGCGGAAAAAAATCAGTCCAACAATCATTGCTCGCACAATGCAACCAGTGCCCTTTGCCGTTAATGTTAATACCGGTTTCGTCCGCATGCACTCTGTCAGAAGTACTCAATGCCTTCTTGGCGATCTCGTTAAACACCGCCAATCGTTCAAAGGCATCTTTATTAAAATCGTTCCCTGACTTAACGAAATATTCAATGGCTCATCAAAATATTCCTGAATTCGATTGTAGGGCAGTAATTGGTACTGCGACATATAAACCGCATGTGCTTTTAAACGGCCGCCATACTGTGCGGCTTTAGTCACCCCTTTCGGAAAGGCGCAACAAATCGCTTGCCGTTTTCATCCACCAGAACCTGAGCGCGATATTCTGTCACCAAGCGGATGATCTCGATATCAAACACCTGTCTTGTTTCAAAACCAGCATCCTGATAATCATGTCCCTTTGGCAAACTTCTTCGATCAATCTTGAGTGTTTCAATTTCATCGGGATCATCCATTTGTTTTAGTGTGGAACCTTTATGATTTTTTTGTCCGCCAGCCTTTTTATTGGATTTCTTTCGAAAATTCTTCTTTCTATTGGGATCACTCGACGGAGGCTTGCGGCTGTTACTGCTATTGAGACCGATACGATTGGTCAACAATTTGACAATCAAGATCAGAACACCAATCATCGAACGGAGAGCGGGAGAAAGTTCTTTCTCTTGCGCAAGCGTCAACTCCATTTCTTTCAAAGTTGTATCGATGTCAATGCCGTCTAATTTCACTTAAAAACAATCTCGGTTACCTTCAATATCGAAGATTGTACCATGGGTTTTTGAAGCCTAATTTTTGCCTTCTAAATAACGGTCTAAGCGATAATTATTTTTTACTCTTTACGGACTATTCTGGGAAAATATTTGGATCATGGTGGATCAAACTGATCTTTTAAACTTAGGTTCAAAGGCTTCTTGTAAGTGCTCTACATTTTTATAAAAATAACACTAAAACCCTGTTGCTGTTTTTTGTGTTTTTGAAGAAAATACGCTGAATAGTTACTCTAAATTAAACTATTTTGTGTGTCTATTTTTTATCGAACATCTATTTAACCGTTAATGAGGTAATGCACATGCAAATAAAAAATCTTGTGATTTTAATAGTTTTACCTAACACGCTACACGTAAATTCAACTCCACTAAAAAAGAATATCGAACTGAAAAAAATGGAAACAAAGCAGCACTTATTCGAAAAAATCCTGATAATGAAATGTCAATAGATAATAAAAATATTATCGCAAAAATAAAAATGCCTCCGCGCTTGAGATATATAATTTTTATACAAACGAACAACAAGCACCTCCAATAATATTTGAACAGCATTATCAAAATAATGCAGAAGCTCCTCGAACTTTTAATTCACTTAAGCCTCCCGCTATTTATAAAGGTTATAGGTCTTTAAGTTTTAGAAATATGAACCTTTCAAAAGATACCGACAATATTTGGAATTTAGCTGATTATGGTGAATTTTATAAAGAATGCCCCCTTTTTATAAACCCTATCAAGTTACAACACCTCCAGTTGATCAGGCCACTCCTGGTGGACCTTTAATAAAATATAAAAATTTATGGCATGATTTCCTCCAAACGATGACAACTATTAAAGGTCGCAGTTTTTCGAAACGTTCTAATAAATGGGAATCTCAATATGGTACTAAATATTTTGTAGGTCCTTGGGGATATAGCCGAGATATTATAATGGCCATTGGTTCTTGGGAAATACCCTCTGGAATACGCGATTCCGAAAGAGGAAAATTTGATCGTGGCAAGAAAACCTATTTACCTTGGGTTGAAAATGATCTTCAACCATTCTCTGGTCAATGCAAAGATGCTCATTATTATTATTGGTTTGCTTATTGTGACGCCAATAAAGACGAAGAATGCTTTAACGACATTAATTAGTCGGCCCTTAAAAAAGGTCAATAACTCTTATCTTGGTTGATTTATGTCGTTTAAGCCTAGGAATACCGGCTTCAAGTCCTAACATTATCTCGCCAAATCGACATAACGCGACGATAACCCTGCTTAACATCTTCATTATGTCGTAAAAAACAAACACCAAAAAGTGGTTCAGCCACTTTTTTAAATTCTAAGCGGTGGCAGCCATGAGTAGATTTGACGTGGTCTAATAGACCACGTCATAGGGCTAAAATTAAAAATCTTTAGAGTCCAAAATAGTATCAATTCTGATCTTATAAACTTTCAATTGCCATTTTAAGGTTGGGTTGTGAACCTATATTAATATCTCCATATTCACCAGCGACTGACTGCTCGCCTGTTTCTGAAAGAATTTGGCGTAAAACAGAGGGCTTTAACGGATAACCAAGTTTTTCTTTTGCAGCCCCCTGAAGACTTGCAACGGCTCCAGCCACAATCGCGCTAGCACTCGATGTACCATTGAAATAACGATAACTATTATTTTGACCTACATAAAAAGACGAAGCCACACTAAATCCCGTAGTGAGAACATTATCACCCCATGCATGGGCATCGATTCGACTCCCCGCGCTAAACCTCCCCTGATATGAATGATTTTCAGGATTTTCCATTGTTGCGGAAACTAAAATAGCTCCCGAATCTCTAATATCTCGATTAAATCGATTTTCTAATAGTCGATGATCGAGGTTAACGCTATAATTGGCAGCAGCTTCAACGACATTAAAACCATTAGCAACCAAAAGCTCTATCATATTGAATTCTGCGTCCCAGTACTCAACAGGTAATACTTGACACTCACTATTTAGTTCATAAATGCAAAGCTTTTTCTTTGGTAAATCTTCATTTCTTTTTTGTAACTCTAATAAAATGACATCCCCCATTCCAATAGTTTCTGAAGCAAGCTCCATAACATTAGCAACATGAGATTTTGGTTCACCATTTTCATCCCATACTTTCATAACTGCTTCGCCATAATCCATTTCATCAGTGCCAATGCTGTGATTTGCGTATAAAGCATCTGGTGCAATACCATGTACACCCATTCTGTTATGCCTACTATTGATGATACCTTGAACTGATTGTGCATGATATCTAAAGGCTTGTTTACCACCAACACCAGTAGAAATGATTGGTCTAGGTAAGTCATAATGCCATCTATACCCAGCTTCAATATCAGCAACTTTAACGCCTATTCCCGTTCCTCCCGGATAATCCCAAGCTGCAAAAGCATCAATGCCTTTTGGCGCAGGTTCTAAATATCCTTGTAATCGAAGCAATAGCCCTGGAGCATCTGAAGCAAGACATCCCCGCTCACAATTACTTACTGGTGGATTAGGGTTATCACCCCCATTTACATAAGCAGGCACATCAGCATAAGCTACTTCAACTGAAGGAATGGCATTTAAGGCACGGATTAACTTCGCAACATTACGGACATACCCTCCAACATTGGCTTTAAAATATAAAGTAAAATCCGTTAACTGACGACCGCTGCGTTTTTCACCTATTTTTTTCAATCTTTGCAGCCTCCACTCTTTTGTTTGACTAAAAAGCGGTCGCAAATTAAGATGGTGTCTTTGCAATAATCGTTTAACCCGTACAATATCTCCACTGACTCGTTTACGGGTTAATTTGGGGATTAAATGGTTAACAAATTTTGGCCATCCTCGTTTAACATAGCTTTTATTTCGAAATATTTTAACCCCCGTACCTTCATGAAATTTAATCATTATGCTAGCATAGTAGGTGGTGTCTTGAGCAATAGCAACGCGAGTGGGTTTGCTTGGAACCCTTGGAGATAATGAGCCGGCAGCCACTACGTTACTTACAACAAATAATACTAGCGCAAGTATTCGAATTATGTTTTGTCTTTCTATCATATGTATTCCCTTTTTAAATTAATTATGGACGAAATGTACAACGAAATTGGCCAGCACAGTATTGGTTATTCAATATTATCTGGCTTACAGCATAAATATCAGGCATAGGCCCAATTAGTTTATTAGTAACAGAAAATTGTTGTGCCGTACTCTGTTCAACCATGAGTTCTCTTAAAACAACCGGATCGTAAGATCGTCCAGAGGCGTTGGCGTTTTTAGCAATACCTTGGAGTTGAGCAACACCACCAGCAATAATAGCACCAGCAGAAGAAGTACCTCCAAAATCGCCACCATAAACTCGATTGAGCCCACCATTAAAAAGAATGTTTTTAGGATCTCTAAAATATTGAAGGGAAGCTACATTCTCTCCCCAAGCATGCATATCTACTCTTGAACCATAATTAGAATACCAAAGCGGCTCTCTTCTTACTGAAGAACTGGCCCCTACAATAATAGCACCTGAATCTCTAATTTTAGGGTCAAAGTCATATCCGAAATAATCTGAATCATAATTAACACAGCCATTCCCCGCCGTTTCCACAACATTAACACCAATAGCAACAGCCATAGAAATAACGTCAAACCCATCTGAAAAATGCTCGAACACGACGCTATTAAGATGGCCGTTCTCTTGTCCATCATCACATTTAGCATCAATAGAGATATCTTTTTTAGCCGTTTCGATCAAAAAAACATCCCCCGGATTAAGCTGCGCCAATCCCTGCTCTATAGCATCAACAGCATCTAAAGAAGACGAAGACTTAAATCGTAGTTTAACTTTATCGGCCATACCAGACAGGCCGATACCATTATGTTTTGCACCAATTATGCCTAAAACAGCCGTCCCGTGATTTTTGCTTATACTTGCGGGCACGCCCGTAACAGCAGGTAAATCTTCGTGATTGGGATTATAACCGGTATCATAATCCATAAATGTAATCCCCTCTCCGCGACCGCCATAAATTGACCAAACAGCAGAGCTACCTAGACCAATCGGTGCAGCATCCATATAGTTTTGATATCCGGTTAATAACGGTGAAGTGTCCAACGGTTTTATGACTAACTTTTGAGAGGTTTTTTGCTGAATATCAAACCCATAAGAAAATCTTTGAGAAGAGGTTGATACCGTGGGCGTTTCTGCAAACGCAATTTCCACCGTTCTTAGTCTGTTCAGTTTATATATGATAGAACGGATAGGATAACGAGAACTATGTTTTGCAAAATTGACAGCGTAATAGAGATTTAAATCAGCTTGTTGATTTCCACTACGTTGTTCGGCAAGTTGTTTACGCTTATCCAGCTGATACTCTCTTCGAGTAAAGCGGCGACGAAGCACCAAACCATGAGCCGATAATATTTTTTGAACCTTTCTTATATCTCTAGCGATATATTTGTAAGAAGATTTTTTTTGTAGTTTTTTTGTGAGGATATGAAGGCTATTTTTACGCCAACGGATCCCCGTACCTTCATGAAATTTGATGATTAAACGTTCAAAAGGTTGCTTGTAGTTCATACGATAAACACGAGAAGAGTCCGCTGCAATTCGAGGTTTCAATTTCTTGTTAGCCCCTTCAAACCAATTATCTCTTATCTCAGATGAAAAACATTGCGCAGTCTGCATAGCGAAAAAAATTAAAAGCATCTGCAATTTCAACAAGTTCATAAATATCCCCTCTGTGATAGTTTATAAAAACCTCTGAGTAATCCACCCGAGGTTTTCGCTATGTTGTTATAAAATCTATTAGATGAATCAGTTTTTAAAAAAATTAATCCTGTTATCCTATGTTTCATATGATTATTTTTTTCATGACAGTAGACAGAGAAAACTTAACTTAAAACCATTCACTTGTAAAATTAAAAAGATTAATAGCCTTATTAACAATAAAATATCATGCCTCTGCATTTAGCTCAGGTATTTTGGAGTTGCATGCAAATGTAGCTTAGTTCTCTGATATTTTAAGATTTTCGGCATATTACTGAATAAGGTGCACGGCAAGATCATTATAAATCTTAATTATTCTATAAGATTATTCATTTCAGGGAACTAATTCAATATTTTTCGATCAGATCATTATCTTTTTAACAAAATATTGAGCAAATTGATAATGAATGATTCGTTTTTACACCACTTTGGATCCATAGCCGACCCTCGAATAGAGCGTTGCAAAAAACACCGACTTTTAGATATTCTATTACTCGCTATAAGCGCTGTTGTCTCTGGTGCTGAGGGTTGGGAAGATATTGAGGATTTTGGCCATTCAAAATTGGATTGGCTTAGAAAATACGGTGACTTCGAGGCCGGTATACCTCGTCATGACACTATTGCCCGAGTACTGCGCCGTTTAAAGCCAGATGAAATTGAAAGCGCTTTTCAATCTTGGATATCGTCACTGATTAAGAAAACAGGGAGTGATATTATTGCGATTGATGGAAAAACGGCACGTCGTTCTTTTACAACAAAAGGTTCAATGCACTTCATTCAGTGAGTGCTTGGAGTTGTCGGCATCAGTTAGTTTTAGGACAAACGGCGGTTTCAGAAAAATCGAACGAAATGACAACCATACCAGAATGATTGAATTGACTGGATATTAAAAACAGTATCATTACCCTTGATGCCATGGGATGCCAAGAGAAAATAGCGCAACAAATCATACAGCAAAAAGCGGACTTTATTCTAGCATTAAAAAGTAATCACTCGGGTATGCAAGCAGAGTTAGAGGCTTGGTGGCACAAGGTTGAACGAGAGGGGGTAACGAACGAAAATTTTGATACATATACTGATATTAGCAGTGGGCATGGCCGTATTGAAACTAGAAATTGTCAGCAAATGCTCATTGATTGTTCATCCTACTTTAATCAGTTAAAAACCGTATAATTCTGTAACCTACTGAAATCA
>CAYVSL010000083.1:0-13636 GCA_964454125.1 uncultured Kangiella sp. | reverse complement strand
AACGAAGAACCTCCTTATAGTCATCATGATTTCTTTGGATTTGTTAACACAACCCATAGTGGTGTAGGCCGTTTTACTTACGTTGGCGCAAGCTATCGTTTCTAGTTAGGTAAAATAGTCAGGTAATATGAAACCCGTCTAAGAATTCCTCTTAGGCGGATTTTCTCTTTTGTCATTCCCATCAAAACCATTAAGCAAGATTTTTATCTGATAGACTCTAGTTAGAATTAGCCAGCCGCTATGATAATATGCTCCTTCAATTAGCTTAGTTTTGGTGTTTTCATGACTTCGATTAGTGCTCTTTATCAACAACATTTGGATGACTTATTAAGTCGCCATCGCTTATTAATGCAACAGGACAACTTCGAACATCTAGTCATTCCCTCAGGTGTACCTGTCGGTATTTATCTCGACGATATGAACTATCCTTTTAAATCCAGTTTTTTATTTCGAACCTACCTGCCGTTGACTGAAGTGGCCGATAGTTATCTGGTGATCGGCTTATCCGGCAAACCGATCCTGATTTATTATCAACCAATTGATTTTTGGCATTCACCCCCTTCGGATCCAGACGGCTTTTGGCCGGAGCATTTTGATATTCAGATCATCACTCAGTTTGAATCGGCTTTAGATTACTTTCCGGAAAATTCCGATCGGGTGGCGCTATTAGGCGAACCAACCCGACTCACTGACAAGCTAGATAAAGCCATTCAAAACCCAGAAAAATTGCTCAACGCTATCGATTGGCAAAGAGCTTATAAAAGTGACTATGAAATTGAATGCATGCAACAAGCCAATCAAAAAGCAGCGTTTGCTCATCGTGCTGCCGAAAGAGCTTTTAGGCAAGGACAAAGTGAATTGCAGATCCATCTTGCCTATCTTGAAGCATCTGGAATGTTGGAACATCAAATGCCTTACAGCAATATTGTGGCATTAAACAATCATGCATCGATTTTACATTACACTCAATGTGAAGCCAAAGCGCCAGCAAAATTCCAATCTTTCTTGTTAGATGCTGGGGTAACGATCAACGGTTATCATTCGGATATCACCCGAACCTACTCCTACCAACAAGATGAATTTGCGGACTTAATCTATGCCATGGACGAAATGCAATTAGCTTGCATACAGTCAATTAAAACCGGTCAAAAGTATCTGGATTTGCATATCAATGCTCATTTGCAAATTGGTGAAATCATTAATCAATTTGGTTTTGTCGATATGTCGGCTGAAGCTATGTTAGAAACGGGGATCTCAGCCACCTTTTTTCCTCATGGACTGGGCCACTTAATTGGTTTACAAGTTCATGATGTCGGCGGTCAATTTGCGGATATTTCTGGCGCGGCTAATCCGCCATCCGATTCTCATCCATTCTTGCGAAGTACTCGAAATATGGAAGTTGGTATGGCGTTTACCATTGAACCGGGATTGTATTTTATTGATACATTGCTCAAAGCCCAACAACAGAGCGAACATCGCCAGGCATTTAACTGGAGCAAAATAGAAACTTTTATGCCGTACGGTGGGATACGAATTGAAGATGATATTGTGATCCAACAGGGTGGAGTTTTAAACATGACCCGTGACGCTTTTGCCAAGTTTTTGTAATCATTATTGAACGCAGAAATGGCGGGTTTTAGAGGTGAACTGAATAATTACGAATGTTGATTGAGGAAATACTTCAAGTATTACTTACCAATACTATTCTTTGAACGATAGAGCAAACAAAGTGATTCATTTATCTTGTCTTTACGGGTGAATTCGTCGTAGACGATCTCCGTGCAGACTAATACGCTGATCTTTCAAGATCAAAGCGTTTAGAAAAATTAATCTTTTGATAAGGAATTGTAATGAGAAAATTAATGATAGTTACCGGGTTAAGTGCTTGTTTGATTTCAGCCTGCGCTCACAACCAAGCATCTGGTCCAAATGCAGGGCACGGACTGAATGGATTTTTTAGAGGGATCGCGCATTTAGTATTATCACCGATCCAGATCGCCGCTGGACTTCTCGAAGGAGTCGCCTCTCTTCCGTATTACGCTAGTACCGGATTACACGCGATTAATCAAGGAATGGTAGATGCACAAGCTAAAATCACACTAGATGATACCTATGATGCAGCCTACGGAAAACGGATCCATGAAGTAAGACCTGATGGATATACCAATGAAAAATTCCGTCGAATGAAACACGCGACAACTTATTTGCAAAAAATACTTAAGCAATATGGCGTTATCGATTATCAACATTATTTTCTCACCAGTATTGATACAGCCAATAGAGAAGGTGCGACACTTTTTGCGGTTATCTATCGGCCAGCAAACTCAATCACCGTCGTGGATAAATATGATCACAAAACGATTCGAAATTTTAACATTGAAGATCGCCTATTTTATGAGCCCTATCGATCCGACATCAATGGGAAATCATTAGACCGAATTGTTGATTGGGCAGGTGTGCCAGCAGAATCTTACGACAGCCAAAAGATGCAGGCAGTTCTTTTGACACTGGCAGCCAATGCGATAGCCGACGGTAAAAAACGGGTAGGCTATTGGGATGTGGAAACTCGTTGGATTGAGGGTGAATATCTAAAAATATTGGAAAAACAGAAATTGAAATTAAATCAGTCGATGACTATTTAAACCTAGAATAATCAGTTGAAGTCGTGGAAAGAGTGCTATTTCTCACGCTTCAACTGATTTTTCTATGACAGGTTAAAATATTGGAAGATGTAGTCGGCACTCTCTTAGTTGCCTTTTATATGCATTACAGAGCGTTAACTAAAGAGACAGTCAAATGTCAAAGTCAGAAATAGATTGGCATTTGCATCTCTTAAGGATATATTAAAGTTATCAAATCATCTAAGTAGAGTCGACTATGAAAGGAAGCTGTTTATGTGGTTCCATTAGTTATGAAATTGAACCACCTTTTAAAATGTTCCAGTATTGTCACTGTTCCCGTTGCCGCAAGTTCACTGGTAGTGCACATGCGGCAAACATATTTGTTCCACCCGAACGATTTAAATGGTTAACAGGAGAAGAAAATGTGGGGCGCTACGAAGTGCCAAATGCTAAGTATTTCGCGACTTGTTTTTGTAAACACTGTGGTTCGTCTATGCCTTGGTTAGTTCAGGGAGGAAAAAACGTTGTTGTACCTGCTGGAAGTCTTGACGATGATCCAAAGATAAAGCCAATGCATAATATTTATTGGCAATCAAAAGCGTGTTGGTATGAAAATGCGAGTGAGCTTACTCAATATGATGGTTTGCCAACGAGATAGAAAGTAAAAAATTTTGCAGTCCGATGACAGGTGCTGTATAAAGTCGCCATGAAAATGCCTAAAAGAATTAAGCCGCTATTTGAAGATGGAATAGTGGATGAAGTATTAAGCCAGCTGATGAGCGGCAAAGAAGCGACCGTTTATGTGGTTCGTTGTGGATCAGAGATCCGCTGCGCCAAGGTCTACAAAGACGCCGTTAAACGGAGCTTTAAAAAAGCGGTTGAATATCAGGAAGGCCGTCGCGGTAGGAACAGTCGGCGAGCCCGAGCCATGGAGAAAAAATCCAGCTATGGTCGCAAGCAACAAGAAGAAGCCTGGCAAAATGCAGAAGTAGAAGCGCTTTATCGTTTAGCCGATGCTGGAGTGCGTGTACCGCAACCTTATGGCTGTTTCGATGGCGTACTATTAATGGAGCTAGTCACCGATGGTGATGGTAATGTCGCACCTCGCTTAAATGATGTTTTTCTTACTGAGCAGCAAGCCATAGAAGATCATCAAACCATTATGCATGATGTTGCCCGAATGCTCGGTGCAGGCATTGTTCATGGTGATTTATCTGAATTTAATGTGTTATTAGATGAATATGGCCCAGTGATTATCGATTTACCGCAAGCGGTTGATGCGTCCGGTAATAATAATGCGAAAGCCATGTTAGTGCGTGATGTGGATAACATGACCAATTATTATTCTCAATTTGCCCCGCAGCTAGCCAATAGTCGATATGCTCAGGAGATCTGGGAGTTGTATGAAAAAGCAGAACTTAAAAAAGATATTGTATTAACTGGTCAATTTAAAGAAAGCGAACAAGAAGCCGATGTCGATGATGTATTGTTACAGATCAAAGCGGCGTTTGAGGAAGAGCAGGCACGGCTTGAGAGGTTACGCGAAGCGGAAGCTGATTAAGCATGACAGAGCTTTATATAGATTGGTTGGGCAATATTTGCAAAAACTACCAACTATCCCGTAACGATCGGAGCGCCAAAAAGACCTGTTTAGGTTCAGGATTTGCTAGCGAAAGATGATCGATAATATCCTGATTATCTAATCGCATAAAAGTATTAAAACTTTTTTCGTTGCCAATATTGGTTTGCACAGAGCCAGGTATATAATTGGTTGATGAAATGCGTTCCAGCCATTCTTTTGCCATTTGGTTATTTGGCTCAATTTTTAGCGTAAAACGTAAGTTGTTCTCCAAATAATCGTGTCCGGGATAAACCACTATTTCATCTTCGAGCACTTGAAATTGCTCAGAAATAGTTTGATACAATACTTCCTCATCGCCGCCCTCCCGGCAATGTCCGACACCAGCATTAAACAACGTATCGCCGGTAAAAATAGCTTGGGCCTGGTTTTTTTCTTTCACGATAAAACATAAATGAGCGAAGGTATGGCCGGGAGTATCTAACACTATTAGTTCATTATTGTCACCCAGCTCAATCGTTTCATTTGCTGTTAGAGTTCGAGTTAATCCGGGGATTTTATCTTTACCATTGTTGTGCGCCCATACCTCGCAATCATGTTGTTTGACTAATTCAAAATTGCCTTTGGTATGGTCCCAATGTTCATGAGTATTAATAATGGCTCTTAAGGAAAGGCCGTTAGATTTAAGGTGTTGATTGATTTTTGCAGCATCCCAAGGATCGATCACAATTGACGATTGATTGTCTAATTCAAGAATATAGGTAAAATTTCGAAGTTCGTTATGGGTATATATCTGGTGTATTTTCATCGTTTTTATTTTCAGAAAAAATCAGTATTAGCACTATAACATAATCCATTTTTTTAGATGATTATGCCAACCCGAATTACTACCGATCCCTCCCGTTATCGGTTGATATTGTCTTCGACAATTATAACCTCATGTTTTTGGAAAAACCTTTGGTTAAAAAATCCATCTGATCGGTCAAAATATTTCTATTGGCTAGGGCCAGATATTCTGATTTGTTAGGCCGGAAAGGGATCGCTAGCAGTTTCATACCCGCTTCTTCAGGTGTTCTACATCCTTTACGATTATTACAAGACTTGCAGGATGTCACACAATTTTCCCAACGATCTCGTCCGCCCCTTGCTCTTGGGACAATGTGGTCTCTAGTCAACATAGAACGGCTAAAGGTCTTTCCGCAGTATAGACATAAACCACCATCTCGTTGAAACAACGAAGCATTGCAAAGGCAAGGAGTTCGCATATCCTTGGCGTTAATAACGCCGTCGGTAGCAATCACTGAGAATATATTCAGAATAGTTTGCTTGCCTGTGAGCTGTCCAATACCACCATGCAAGCGGATAGAGTGTTTGCCATAGGTCCAGATTATTCGTTCCTTTGCGTACAAACAAGCGGCAGTTTCTAAACTGATCCACTCCATCGCTTGGCCTGCTTTATTTAATCGCAAGATCTGTGTTTGCATCATACATTATCGATCCCTATTTTCGTTAGTTTGACTCATAAGTTAGAAGCCTTAGTTTTTTGGTAGGTTTTTCTGGGCGATTTCAACCATTGTTTCCAACCTAACCAACCGCTTATCCATATCTACAGTGCGATCATTAAGCTTTTCGGTTAACCCATTTAGTCGCTTAACCTCGTCAGTTAATCTCAGTGTATCTAGTAATATATTCTTCCAACTAGCCATTAATGAAGTTCCTTATTGTCTATCATGTCGAACGTTTTTGATATTTTCGCGCTCGCTTTTTTCGTTGACTCAATCGCTTCCTTTAGGCGCATTTCCACTAATTCCATTAATTCGGGCATTTCAATATCTCCTGATGGATCATAAGCATCTATTGCAAGACGCACTACATCAGCCGCAGAAGTGTTTTTATTGGTTGCCAGCAGCTCTAGTTTTAAAATGTTAGATTCTGATATTAAGAACTGCTTTCTAACCAGTTTTTTTTGTACTTGAACTGTCATAAAGTGATACCTTTGAAGATGTTGTTTTACCATTATAGCATACACATACATATACACAATGATGAGTGATTGTTGTCACCAATTCTTTTACAAACTGCTACCAGTTGTCTTTCTATCTGTGTTATTTTCAGCTAACTAAGAATAACCGACTTTGACGTGATGCTTTCACTCTCTAAACGAATAGAATTTAGGCTAATAATATTTTCATTGATGTTGGTTGCGTCTCTAATTTCCTGTGGGCAAGATAAAAATAATTCTAAACCGACTGACAGTCAGCAGTCTAATCAACCCTATTCGTCGCCGCGGAAACCGCCTATTAGCGTTACCCATTTAGATTCTAAAACGATCAAAAATACATTGCGCAACTGGGAACAAATCCAACAATCGGGTGTTATTCGCGCGCTAAAATTGGAGTGGGAAGAAGAAAATAGTCTGCCACGCTCAGGTTCAACTAGCCTTTATCATGTTGAGTTGTTTAATCAGTTTGCTGCCAAATACGATCTAAGTGTTGACTGGATAAAAGTTAAAGATTTGAATCAAATGTTTGAATATTTGGCTGAATTTAAAGCTGATATTATTCCACGGCATTTAACGATTACTCACAATCGTTTAAATAGTATGATCTTTACTCAACCGCTGTTGCAAGATAAGGAGGTATTAGTCGCCAATAAAGGAACCTCAAAACCGTTGCAAGGTTCGCTGATTAAAGTCGCCGTTCCGGAAAGTACAGCATATATTGAAAGCATCACAAAACACTTTCCAAATTGGGAATTAACGATCCTGAAAGGAACGCTTAATTCTGAAGAAATTGCAGAATCCCTGGTTGAAAATAAAATTCAATATAGTGTGTTGGATGGATTATCGGTAAAAACGCTACAAAGTTATCGTGATGATATCGTGGCGCTGATGAACTTTCCGGAAACGAAGAAACTCGCTTGGGCAGTCAATCAAAACAATGACCATTTATTGGATAAACTTAACGAGTTTATTAGCGTTCACCATATAACACAAACATCAAGACATCGTAGAAAAATTGACTTTAAAAAAATGAGAGAAAAGAACTTGCCGTTACGAATGATTACCCGCAATAGCCCGGAAACTTACTTTTTGTGGCGTGGTGAATTGATGGGATTTGAATATGAATTAATACGTGAATTTGCAAAACGCCATAAAGTGAGGTTAGAAGTCATCGTTGCGGATGATTATCAGCACATGAAACTTCTGCTAGAACAAGGTAAGGGAGATATCATCGCTGCCGGACTTTCCAAGATCGAAGAGCGGCAATCTGAGCTAAAATTTAGCATTCGATATAATCGTGTTTCCGAATTATTGGTGGCCCATAAAGATGCACCTTTGATTAGTAGCTTTCAAGATCTCAAAGGTCGAACACTTTCAATTAGAAAAACCAGCGCTTTTTGGAGCACCACGCAAGATTTAATTGATAAGTACGGGGTCAACGTGATTGCTGCCGATGAGGATATCCCCACAGAATTATTGATCGCTCAAGTCGCCGATAGGATCATCGACTTAACCATCGCGGATAGTAACCTTATCAGTATTGAGCAACGCTTTAGAGACAACATAATGACGCCGTTGACTTTAAAAGAAAATGTACCATACGCCTATGCGGTGCGTGAAAATAATCCCCAGTTACTAAGTGCGCTTAATGCTTTTGTTAAAAAAGAATACCGAGGGACTTTTTATAACGTCATCAAAGGCAAGTATTTTGCGAGTCAAAAACGGCTAAAACGCTATCGTCAAGATCGGATTACAGTCGATTCAGGCCTCTCACCGTATGACAAGCTAGTTAAAGATAATGCCAGAAAATACCAATTTGATTGGCGATTGATCACTTCGCAAATGTTTCAGGAAAGCCGGTTTGATCCTAATGCTCGCTCAGCTGCAGGTGCGCAGGGATTAATGCAGGTATTGCCAAGAACCGCGAAAGAACTAGGATTTTTAGATTTAGTTCAACCACAACAATCCATTTCTGCCGGTATCCAATATCTTGATTGGACCCGTGCCCGCTTTACTAAAAATATTTCCCTACAAGAAAAATTATTTTTTTCTCTGGCAGCTTATAATGCTGGTTTTGGTCACGTTAAAGATGCACAGAAGTTGGCAAAAAAAATGGGCCTTCGATCTGATAAATGGTTTGATAACGTCGAAAAAGCGATGTTACTGCTGCAAAAGCCTCAATATTATAAGAAGGCACGTTTTGGATATTGCCGTGGCAGTGAGCCCGTTAACTATGTTAGAAGAATTCAGCAGAGATACTTAAGTTATGTGGAAATTACCGATTAGCAAGCATCAGTAAGCCAGCCCGTTTGAATCAAGGAATTATCATTATGCCAATGAACTATGCTGAGCAATTACAAAATGAAATCGAACATGTGCCACAAGAATACTTACCGGCCTTACTGAATATCGTTCACAGTTTCCGAGAAAGTGTGAGTCTTAAACAGTCAGCCCTTAAGAACAGCATAACATATTGATAAATATAGATTAAATCACCTAAAATGATCGACCATTTCGACCAAAAATTTAAAAAATATTACGATAAAAGTGTCGGTGCGCCAAGCAAGCCAATACGATTAATGGTTTGTTAATGCTAAAATCGCTTGAGAATTTAAGTGATGAATCCGTCGTTATTCAATGGAAACGAAATGCGTATTATCAAGCATTTTGTGGGATGACAGAATTTCAAAAAAAGTTCCTTGTCATGCGACAGAGTTGGTTCATTTTAGAAATAGAATTGGCACAGAAGGTTTCGAAAAAATATTTCAAATGAGTGTGGCTTTGCATGGAAAGTCAGCCTTAGAAAGTGTCGTTAATATTGACACCACAGTGCAAGAAAAAACATCACTTATCCAACGGATGCTAAGTTAGCCATTAAAATCATTAACCGTTTAAATAAGCTATCTAAACATTACGGGATCCAGCAAAGACGAACATTTGTTAAAGAGGTTAAAAATAGACGTTTGGATTTAAGGCACTTCCGACATGTTAAAAAGCGAGTAACTATTCAGCGTAATTACTAAAAAAAGGTGAAAAATTGCTTGACACGTTTTTTGTATTTTTTCACTAAAATTAGTTTGACTCATGATAACGCTTTAAATATAGTTTTAAAGGATCACTTTAATCCATGGCGACCTAAATATTTTCTCAGCATCACCAATAATAATTATCGCTTAGAGCGCTATTTAGAAGGCAAAAATTCGGTCTCAAAAACCCGTGATACAATCTCGGCATTGAAGGCAAATAGAGATTATTTTTGGGTGAAATTAGACGGCATTGATATCGATACAACGTTAAAGGAATTAGAGTTGACGCTTGCGCAGGAGAAAGAACTTTCTCCTGCACTACGTTCAATGATTGGCGTTTTGATCCTGATCGTTAAACGGCTGACCAATCGTATCGGATTAAATAGTAGTAATAGTAGCAAACCGCCATCGAGTGACCCCAATAGAAAAAAGAAAACTCGAAAGTCGTCAAAAAACAAAGCAGGCGGTCAGAAGAGACACCCAGGAACGACATTAAAGCAAGTTGATGATCCCGATGAAGTCGAAACGATCAAGATTGATCGAAAAAGGTTGCCAAAGGGGCATGATTATCATGATGATGGATTTGAAACGAGGCAGGTATTTGATATCGAGATCACTCGAATGGTCACCGAATATAGAGCGCAGGTTCTGGTGGACGAAAACGGCAAGCGCTTTGTTGCTTCTTTCCCAAGTGGGGTGACCAAAGCGGTGCAATAGGGCAATCGTTTAAAAGCCCATGCGGTTTATCACAGTACCAGCTATTGCCCTATAATCGCATTCAGGAATATTTTGGCGAACCATTGAATGTCTCATTAAGTCAGGGAACAATTTTTAATTTTAATAAAGAGGCTTTCAAACGTTTGGCCATGTTTAACGAGATAGCAAAAGAAGCAAGGCGAGAAATTTGCTTGAATGATTAATCCACTATGAATCGGATGTTTTAAGGTTTATCGATAATCCGGATGTCCCCTTCACGAACAATCTGGGGGAAAATGATATTCGGATGACGAAAGTTCAGCAAAAAATATCGGGCTGCTTTCGGAGTATGGAAGGCGCTGAAATATTTTGCCGAGTTCGAGGCTATTTATCGACTTGTCGAAAGCATGGTGTAAGCTCAAGTCATGCAATGAATTTAATCTTTGAAGGAAAACTACCTGAATTTGTTGGTGGGATTTCCTGAATTACGCTGAATAGTTACAAAAAGCGAAAGAAAGCCAAGAGAGCGGTTAAACGACTAAGAACAATGGCTAACGGATTGATCCGAGAATTAAGGCGTAAACGGTCTTCATATACACTTTTCGATATTCATCAGGCTGAATTTTTGATGTATGAAAAAGTCCTTGCTCAACTGCATATTAACATGCATCTTGATCAATCAATAACATCGATGATGATCACCCAATAACATTGATGATGATCGATTTTAGCTAAAATGTTATTAGCCAATCAAAGCATGTTATTGATCAATATTTAGACTTTTTCATTCTCCCTATAGGTGTTTTAACTGTTATCCTTTTCTCTTTTATTGATGAGGATAACCCATGCCAACGGCACCTATTTCTATGCGTAAACTTAAAGAGATCCTTCGATTAAAGTACGGCTGTTTATTGTCACACAGTCAAATAGCCAAGAGCTTATCAATATCTTCAGGAACGGTTTCAAATTATACGAAACGCGCGGCTCAATTTGGATTGAGTACTTGGCCAATTCCTGACAAATGGGATGATGCGACGTTAAGCCAAGCCTTTTTTGAAGCTAAAATTCAACGCCAACAGCAAAATATTCCTGATTGGTCAGTGGTTTATGTTGAGCTAAAGCATAAAACCATGACGCTCCAGTTACTTTGGGATGAGTATGTTGAGCGGCACCAAAATGTTATTACAGCTACAACCATTATTGTCGTTTATATAAAAGATGGCTGAAATGCCAGAAACCTTCCATGCGCCAGAATCATAAAGCAGGTGAAAAACTCTTTGTTGATTATTGCGGTCCGACGATGAATATTGTTGATCCCAACTCTGGTGAATGCCACACCGCGCAGATATTTGTGGCGGTAATGGGCGCATCCAATTACACCTATGCCGAAGCCACTTGGAGTCAAAAACTTGAAAATTGGGTGATGAGCCATGCCCGATGTTTTGAATTTATGGGCGGTGTACCGGAGCTTATTATTCCTGATAATTTAAAAAATGGTGTGACTAAAGCTTGCCGCTATGAGCCTGATTTAAATCCGACTTACCAACAACTCGCTTCTCATTACAATACAGTAATTGTGCCCGCACGCCCTTATAAACCCAAAGATAAGGCTAAGGCAGAAGTCGCGGTACAAATTGTTGAACGTTGGATCATGGCCAAGCTTCGCCATGAAAACTTCTTCAGTCTGCGCCAATTAAACTTGCGAATACAAGAGTTACTGATCGACTTAAATCAACGACCAATGAAAAAACAACCCGGTTCTCGCTTGTCGCAATTTGAGGAACTGGATAAACCCGCTTTAAAGCCCTTACCTGAAATCGCTTATATTTACACTCAGGTGAAGTCCGTTAAAGTACATATTGATTATCATGTGGAAGTCGAAAAACATTATTATTCAGTGCCTCATTCACTGATCAAAAAGAAGCTGGAAGCCCATACTACCGGCGAGTTAGTCACCCTTTATCATCAAGGTAATATTGTCGCCGTTCATCCTCGCTCTCACCGCACTGGCGGCCATACAACATTGGATGAGCATATGCCTATAGCTCATCAGAAACACCAACAATGGTCACCACAGCGTTTTGAAAACGGGGCTAGAGACATTGGCATCTCAACAGAAACGATGGTTAGCCAATTCCTGCAATCTAGAAAGAATCCTGAGCAAAGCTATCGGATCTGTTTAGGTTTACTCAGTTTGGTAAAAAAATATTCACCCGAGCGATTGGAAGCCGCTTGTTTACGCGCATTAGCAACGGGCATTACCCTAAAAAAATCAGTTAACCCTCCCGACAAGGTATTTAGGTTTAAAAATATTCAAATCTATAACTAGGTTAATTTCATGCAGGGGCTGGAAGTCCAATTGGGTTTCCTGAGCTTACTTTTACCTTATATTTTTCCATGGCCTTCACCAATATCAGCACCCAACATTCAGTTGAGTTCAACTGCGGCGCATTCGATTTCAGTTCATTAAAAAAACGGACTAATCGTTGGTAAGCACTTTGCAATTTTGTAATGCCACCATGTGTACTTGTGATCACTAATTTTTTCTGACGATCATGTTTGGTGAGCCGCCCCACACTACTCAGTAATAATGGTCGACTTGTAATTGCCTCATGATGTTTTTCTGGAATGGCTAGTCTCACAAATAAATTCCACCCGTTATAAACTAGTGCGATCATGCGAGCCATGAATTGACAACTCTTCATTTTTTTTGTGGTAAAGCCTCCCCCACCCCATTGGTTTTTCATTTCATCAAAGTTGTTTTCGCAGCCAGCTCGATCGCGATAATGGTAAAAAATGGTGAGTAAATCATCTTCTAGATCAGTGACCAATATTGAGTATTCATAAGCTTTAAAATTCTCAGGACCTTCCACAAAGGCCAAGTTTTGTTGACCCTCTTTTTCGAATTCAATGCCATAGATTTTATCGGCAGATAAACGCCGTCTAACAATAACGACTCGGCGTTTTTTCCCCAACCTTGTAATTGCAATAAGTCTTCTTTTGCTTCCCATTCTTTATTGATGTAACCCCACTCACCAATGCAATGATGCTTATCTATCAGGTTTTTGACGTTTTTTGTTTTCTTTAGCTTAAATAAGGTTGTTCGAGTGCTTCCATTTGATCCATAAACTTGTCAGTCCCATAGCCAATATCGCCTCGAACAAATTGTGGCTTTCCATCGGCGGGCAAGCGCTTTAACAAAGCAATTAAACCAGGCAATGAGTCATTTGAATGGGACTGGTTGCCCGCTTGCACTTCAACATCGAGTATCAGTCTTAGGTTAGCAATCATGTCGGTGTGATAGGTATGTGAAGGCCTGCCTGGTTTTTGCGGATTATAACCAATTTCTGCACCATCCTGATGACCGTATAATGGTTTAACGGTGACATCAGCATCTAAAATCCAAGGAGTTTTCAGGAGCGGCTCGTAACAAGAAAGTAAATGCTTTTGCAACCAACTAATCCCGCAAGCTTCGTTCATTTTATGTAAAGCACGGCGAGCAGGATCATCACTGACTACCTTATTCATACCGAGTAATTTCGAATTAACCTGATCACTCAACCAATTGGTAATATGAGCCTAACGTTTGTGCCCTGATAATATGGAGAGAAATAATGAACCTAGGACATCCACTTTTTGTGGGGCATTATTACTTTCATAACTAGTGCCAGACCGAGAAAGCGGTTATTGCAATAAAATTCCATTTTTGTTA
>CAYVSL010000082.1:0-13717 GCA_964454125.1 uncultured Kangiella sp. | reverse complement strand
AATCGTTCGACGCTTAAATCGGCAAAAAGTATGATGGAAGCGGCGACGGCTACATAAACGGCAGATCGTGCAGTTGCTCGATACTTTTATCGAGAGAGAGCAGCTAAAAAGAAAAGTTTCTCAATAAATTATATTTCAGACATTAAAAAGCCCAAATCATTTCTGACTTGGGCTTTGGGTGGTTCTTTCTCGGTTATAAATAAATGAACAATTCGATTATTTATTTTGTTTGACCATCGTTTGTTGGAGTTCCTTCGTCATGGCAAAGAAAGACATGTCCCCATTCATTCCACATTCATCTCTATTCTTATTTTTTTCTGAAAGGAAAAGAACCGCATTCAAAAGTAGGTTATGATGGGAAAAAGTATGATTTTAAAGTGGTTGAGTTGATTTTTTGTATGATGGGAGTGACGGAAAACCCGTCAGATCATACCAAATCGTTCGACGCTTAAATCGGCAAAAAGTATGATGGAAGCGGCGACGGCTACAAGATCATACCAAATCGTTCGACGCTTAAATCGGCAAAAAGTATGATGGAAGCGGCGACGGCTACAGCAAAGAAAGACATGTCCCCATTCATTCTATGAACAAAGATATTAAGAGCCGAATCACTTATTCTGCCTATATTAAACGACAAAATGATGACGATATGGAACGTTATATTGTTAAAGAGCTAGAGTCGGTCAGGATGGGTATTAACACCTTTAACGAAGGCGCAATGGAACTCATCATAAGAAGCGCACAAGGCAATTTAAGACTGTGTCGAAACCTGTGTTATGGCAGTTTAATTGATGCCGCTAGAGCAATTTAGTCCGATTTACCGAGTTTCTCCAATATATATCGTCCGTTCCAATTAAATGGGATTTTGGAATTATTTTCATAGTGCAAACAGTATATATTTATTGTCATATTAGAATCTAAAAAGTCTACTGTTCCAAAACACTTTTCCAGGTTTGGTATCCCTTTCACCGAAACTTCACCTTCAATACGAGGAACTATTAGCGAATATTTTTCTTCATAAGTCTTGCCTGCCAATGCAGATACTATATGGTGGGAGTTCAGAAATCTATCTCTTGTCAGTGTAATTTCATAACCGGATTCAATTTTAGTATATTTTGCATCAGTATGATTCTCTGTACTCTTGAAGAAAACGCATCCAACGACCAAATTGCTTAGTAAAAGTGTAGCTATTATTCGCATTTCAATTCTTCCCATAACATTGGGGTTAACGGACGCTAAGGTACGAATATCAGTTTTCATATTTCTCTTATTCACACTCACATTGTTTATCATATGCATCCAGTATGTTTCTCGACGCAACTTCAGCAGCCCTACGCCTGCTCATACTGGGGAACACATCATCAAGTATATGGCTTAAACTTGGCATTCCCCCGCTCCACGATTGAAATCCTTCATGCCCCCCCATGAAGGAGTCTTGTACAGCATGTAGCGCTCTCGCAAGCCCTTCTTGAGTGCAAGAAGCAATATTATCCATGACGTATTTTTCATAAAGCGCTCTAGCTTGTTCTATTGTTTGAAAAGGTGTACCGTCTGGATTAATTCTACCATCTCTCATTGCATGCCAGAATGAATTCTCCGGTAGTTGACTACCGGAGTAAGCATCTACACGCTGAACCTCTCCCGGCAATGAAAATCTTCCGTTCCCATAACCCCAGCCTATAGCATTTTTAGTAACTCTTCTATGATGGAAACTACTTGATAACCCATAAAGATCAGTCGCATTAACCGGATTCCCGCCCACATAGGCGTAGGTATTGATGCCGCCATTAAACCCAATCGGGTCACTCTGAATGTACCTGCCTATCTCAGGATCATAGTCCCGGAAGTAGTTATAATGCAGTCCGGTTTCATTGTCGAAGTATTGTCCGGGAAAACGGATATTCTGGTCCAAATTATCCACATCAATAACCGCTTTTCCAAATGGGGTGTAATGCGCTTTCCATTGAACCACTCCCGCTTCATCCGTTAACGCAATCGGCGCTCCTAAATGGTCGGTATGTACATAATATAACGTATCACCATCAATCGTTGCAAATCGTTGACCATTCAGGTAAATATATTCTTTTTTAATCGCTCCATTACTATCCGCTTCTCCAATTAATTGGCCGTTTAAATTATAGATAAAATGTGTTTTGACGCCATTCACTAATTTAGCAACTCGCTCTCCACGATAGTTATATGTATAGTTGGTATTCATACCCTCTTTGGCAGCGGTTTTTAATCGTCCCCTTTGATTATAGGTAAATGTTAAATCACCTTTGGTTAAGGTATTGCCGATAGCATCATGGGCTATATTGGTGGTGGCAGCGGCCTTTACCGACTTTAGTCGGTGAGAATTTTCATCATAGGTATAAGTGCTTACGGTGCCATTGTCGGTTTTAGTTAATCGATTTCCGATAGCGTCATAACTATAATCTAGTTCACCGTAGCCCCCCTCCGCTTTTTCGAGTTGCGAGCGTTTGTTGTAGCTAAAAGTTTGATTATTTTGCTCATTTAACCCGTTGGAAATTGAAATGATGTTATCGGTTAAATCATAACCATACACCAAATCATCAATACCATTAACGGTTTTAGCAGTTAAACGATAGTCTGTGTCATAACTTTGAGTCAGAGTTTTAGCATTTCCATAAGTCAAACCACCCATTGGCCCAAATGGCAGGTAAGTAATATTACTCGCCAGGGTTTTGCTCTGACTTTGATAATTGCTGGATAAACCGCTCACTTGTCCGAGTGCGTCGAAAGTGTAGGTTAATATTCTGCCACTGGGATAAGTGATACTCGACAACTGACCATTGGTGTTAAAGTGGTATTGGGTGGTATAGGTCTTGCCATCAATTATTCTGATTTCTTTGGAAACAGCGCCGAAGTCGTTATAAACATAACGGGTTGTACCACTTGCATCAGTGACGCTGGTTAAACGCCCAATCCCTTTGTTGCCGTCGGCCACGTCGTCATATTCATAAATAACATTCTCCGAAGCGTTCGCAAAGGTTTCGCTCTTGATTCGATTGAGGGCATCGTAAGTCAAAGTGACGGTTATTCCCCGTGCATCGGTTCGAGTTAATAATTGACCCACCTTATTATAGCTGGAAGTTGAAATACCAGTATCCGGGCTGGTTAGTTTGGTTAATTCTGCAAAAGCGTTATATTCATATTCCGTGACTTTACCAGTAGCATCAATCACGCGGTTAAGGTTTTGATATTCATCGTAAGAAAATTGGGTGCTGCCATTCAGTGGGTCCGTAATTTTCTTTAATTGATTAAGGCTATCAAATTCAGCGACGGCCGCATCATTAAGCGCGGTGGTCATCGAACTAAAATTTCCGTGGCCATCGTAATTAAATTGATTACTTTGTCCATTGTTGCCTAATTGTTTAAATAACTGGCCTAAATTATCAAAGATTTGGGAGGTTTGATAAATCACTTTATCATCGCTGTTTTTGACCGAATAACTCGTATTATTTCCGAAAGCATCAAAATTCAACTCTATTCGGTTGCCTAGGTTATCTTCAATGGCATTAATCATGTATCGCGCTTTAGTAAAGTTGGATCTGCCTCCCATGTCGAAGCCACTACCTGTTCGCCCATTACCAAAATCGAATCCGCTTTGAGTGGCAATCGGTTGGGGGTTACTATCTGTTACTAATTGATATTCATAGGTGATGCTTTGTCCGGAGGGGGCGATCATTTTTTTTATTCTATTCAGTGTATCCCATTCAATGGTTGTCACACGTCCATTATTAGTTGCCGTTTTGATAAAACCATTCGGATAAAAAGCGAATTCATATTTAATACCATTGGCATCGGTAATAGTTTGTGCACTACCATCATTGTTGTAGTTATCAAAACTCACTGTCTGGTTTAGTGCATTAGTGACAGATTTAAGGCTTTTGTTTGTGTAATAGGCATAGGTTGTTATATCGTTAACATCCGTTCGCGGACCATCTACTGATTTAAGAGTTTGATCGGTGTTATAGGTGTAGGTCGTAGTGCGAGTTTCACCATCTGGCGCAATGACACTTCGAGTGATGACTTGATTATTATCATTAAACGTACTCACTGCTTTTGAAAGTAAACTAGTACCATTATAAGATGCTATCAATGTTCGATTTCCTCGGCTATCATAGCCGTATTCAACACTTTGTTGTAACACTGGCGTGCCCGTTTCAATGTCATTGATCCATCGCTCGGTGGCGATTTCCCTATTTTGTCCATCGTAACTTCGCTTAACGGTTTGTCCGGAATCATTAGTTTTACCCAACAGATAACCTGATGAGTTAAATTCGTATTGTTCAGTGGCCGCATGGACCACCTTGCCTTCGTCGTCAACAATGGTTTGAGTCAGAGTGGCATTTTTAAAATCGACGGTGAAATCAATGGCCACGCTGCTATTGCCGTACTGCTGCGCGATCACTTTGTCATCTTCGCTATAGGTATTCACGAAAGGAATGGCGCCCGTCCCTTCCTGGATATAGGTCAGGTTGTGACTGTCGTTTGCATCATTATACTGGTAGTTATGTATGATTTGATTGGCGAGAGTGACTTTGACCAAGTTACCATTGGTGGTGCTATTTTCATCTTGTTGAACGACTTGGTGAAGATAATTAACTTCCTGACCATCGCTGGCTTTCGCTTTATTTAATCGGCCAGTGATCGCATCGTAGGTGAAATCGATAAATCGCCCAGTCAGGGAGCCATTGGCCTGACGAGATTCAATACGATTTAACTGATAATGAAAAGCTACCACCATCGGCTTACTCGGATCAATGCTGTAATTGGAAGTACCAATTAACGGCAGTTTAGTCGCGCTATAACTAAATTCGTTACGATTACCAATTGCATCTTGTTGAGCCACAAAACGGCCTTGCTGATCATAAAAGTGTTTGTTGCCGTTTAAAAAAGTGAAAACAAATCCGCCATTACCATCCGAAGCTAACTCACCTTTTGTGCCAGCAGGGGTAACGTAAGTACCACCCGTATAAACAAATTTGGCTCTTTCACCGCAACCCTTGCGAATGATCACACTGAGATCTTTGTATTCAAACAAACGACGATCATGATTAAAGGCCCAACCAAACCCCAACGGACTATCATAGATGGTTTTGCTGTCGTATTTCCGGATCAGTTTAATGGGGTAAACGCCCGGTAAAGAAAGATCGATATGTCGATAATTTTCAGCGCCGGAAAACATGCTAACCGGTTTGGTTCCACCGCCTAATATCGGTTCAGCATTGTAACCATCATCCAGCGCAAATCTCGAACGACTCTCCAGTGAAGCGTACAGACTTTCTGGATCTAAGCGCTCTCTATCAAACAAGCTGCTGGTTCCCGAGCCGTTGCCTTTACCGTCACAGGGATCATCGGGATCTGGCTCTGAATTTTGTTGACCTAACGAGGCCCCACCCATACCATCCGCATGAACGTTCCCTAACCCTATGAACAAAATCATAGCTGCTGAGAAAAAACCCGCAGCCAACTTGTCAATTGACGCTTTTAAAATGCTTGATGCTTTAACTTTCAGCATGTTTTTGTTTCCTAAATTTTGACACAATGCACGGATTAGCATTGATGTTTATTTAATGATTAAAATTCTTGTATGTCATGGATAAACGACTGCAATGCTAATCCTTGTTATCTCTTTGAGCCAGACTATCCATCTGATCCAATTTTTCAAATTCTGTCATCGCTTGATCGGCTAATTCGACTTTTTGCATTTGATACAAAACGTTGGCTTTACCGATCCATGCACTTTTTTCTTTGGGGTCGGCTTGAGTCGCTTGTGAGTAATAATCTAACGCTAGCTCAGATTTCCCCTCTAACATGGCCAATTCAGCCGCAACCATTAAAACGCCCGAATTTTCTGGCTCGGACGCTAGCATTTTCTTGATGCTTTGCCTAGCCTTGCTCTTACGATTAAGCACCATCAGGTTACGCACCAAATTCACCTGGTGTTTCATATTATCAGGCTCATCTAAGCTTAACTGCTGATAATTTTGTGACGCTTTACCAAATTTTTTCTCGCGCATCAACTTTTTGGTTTGTTTTTTTAATTCAATGATTTTTTCTTCTTTTTCGATTTCGTGCTGTTCCGATGTGACCCTTTGTAAATCTGGGTCAGCCTCAGCAAAACTATTCGCCGATACGAACAGTCCCGATAAAGTTACGACGCTTAAACTGACACAGGCTAACGTTTTTAACTTTACACTTCTCAATATATTACTTATCAACCTATTGCTTCTTAACATCATATTTCCCTAAATTTTCAAATTTTTATTGATTTTAAATTATTTTCGAACTAACGGTGTGTTAGTCTCAGCGGTTTTTTACATCAACCTTGAGCGTCACCATGCCCAAGTTACCTTCATAACCAAAAATATTCGCGGTTAAATAGTGCTCGCCATCGGGATAAAGCGATGTATCCCAATGAAAGGTCATCGGCAAAAAGCCAACTTCACTTTCAAAAATGTATTGACCATCCACATAAAACGCTACTTCAAACCGGCGCGAAACCACTGCGTTACGTTTGAGTTTATCGACATCTAATCGCACCGCTACATTACCCGAGACCTCCGGTAGTTTATTTCCTTTGGCCAACACTTTTTCCGGTAGAATTAATTTGGCAATATAGTCTCCCCGACTCTCAATCGATTGCTGTACATGTGCATGCATCCGCTTGGCACGAGACTTTTTATTAACTTGGCGTTTTTCTTGCCATTTTTTGTTATCCATTAAATTAACGCTGGTTTGTTTGGGTAATATAAAAACCGTATTTTTCGGTAAGCTAAACGCTTGTCCACCGATCAACCTTAACGGATGCGCGCTTAAATCCATCACCTTAGAAGCGTCCATTCCATCCCAAATTTCCCGGTGCTCTCCAGCAGCACGCGGCACCCAATCCAAAATGGTTTTTAATAATGGTCCATGATCGTCTAACCCCACTCTAATATTCACTCTGGCAGGCAGGCTTAACACGTAGCTGATTTCATGGCTTTTAGGATCCCACTTTAAATTGGCGACATCCAAATCTTTTCTACCAGTAACATCACTTAAATCATAAGTAATTGTTTCACCCGTACCTTTTACTAGCCCCGTTAATGTAAAGTGATAGGCTTCGGCTGGAACTCGTTTACTAAAATGATCTTTGCCATCCCAACTCGCTTGATGACTACCCGATTTAACCACACCTAGATTTTGTTCCCTAATTAATAATTCCCGTCCTTCATACCAACGTAGAATCACTTCAGCCGATTTATCGATAGAATAATGAATAGTGACCTGCTCACCCTTAGCTGGGTTAAAAGACGATTGACTCATCGTGACATCTTTGATTTTTAACGCCATGGCCTGTTGACTAAATAGCGAGCTAATGAATAAGCTAAACAATAGACCGATGTTCCTAAGACCAACTTTTAATTCGCACTTTGATTTGAAACTAATTTTAGTCTTAATTAAATTTCTCATTGAGTTAACCTCCAAACCGGTTTTCTAGCGCCGTTTTTATGTTGAGTCAACTGCTGAAGTTTGAGCGATCTTAAATCCAACTTCCAAATATTGAGACCACCGTTTCGGTTTGAATTAAATACGACGGTGCTATTGTCCGACGACAAACTTGGACTGCCATCTAATCTCGGATTATTGGTGAGTTGTTGCAGCGGTTTTGTTCGATCGTGCAACCATAATTCGTAGTTATCAGATCGGTTACTTGAAACAATCATTTTACCCTTATCAGCGACCGCAACGTCAAAGTTATACAATTGACCAACGGTGATTTGCTCCAACTGATTCGACTTGGGATCCACTCGCCAAACATCGTGCGCCTGCCCACCATCACCGGATAAAAAATAAATCCATAAGCCATCGGGCGACCATCTCGGTTCATGTTGTAACCACTGCATATGGGTCAATTGTTTAAGTTTAGAACCGTCGCTATTGACCACCCAGATATGATTGCCATCTTGGTTATCCGCCGTACCATAAGAAAAAGCAATTCGCTTTCCATCAGGAGACAGCACCGCATCAAAAAAACCGCTTACTGGTAATTTGATAATGTCTTCCTCGCCGGTTGCTACGGATAGTTTTGCCAATTTACCCTGAATGCCATTGATCAATAGATGTTTGCCATCCGGGTACCATGACAAACTACTTTTATCGTAAAGCGAGTTTGAAACAGCTCGGTGATGGCTACCCTCTTCATCCATCACAAACACTTGCCAGTAATTTTTATCAAATGCTAGATAAGCAATATCACTGGCCTTACTCATGGTTGAGTGTGCCAGTAATAATCCTATAACCACTATTTGAATGGTATTTTTTAAAATAAGCAATTTGTCTCCGTAATACTGTTTACCAAAATCTAATTTGCCCGTTAACTACTTGTGATAATCCCGAGTTTATTGATACATCGTTAAAGAACCACGACGAAGCGCCTTCTGCCCGCTTGCTGTCGCGCTTACTTCAATGGTGTAGGTATAAACACCTTCCTCAGATAGATCAATATTGTTAGTATCAGCATCGCTATAAGCTTGCCAACTGGCACGATGAATATTGTAATTATCATCATTTTTTGCGATCAGCCATTCGCTATCCGTGACAACAATGGCTCTATTGTCTTCCGGATCATAAACGCCCGGCGGTAAAATTTTAATCGTTACATAACCATCTTGAGTGATCGCATAATCAATCACCGAAAATTGCTCGAAACTATGTACAATCAGATAAGGATCTGATTTAACTTCTATTTGCGGCGCTTCATTGAAGTTCCCTTGGATTTTTATTTGGGCGCCCTTAACAATCACTGAATTGGTTTTCAAACTAATCGCATCCGGCAGAAACAAGCTAACAGGGCCATAAATCGGTTCGCCACTGGCGAGTCGACCGTCCCAACTAATCAGGTGAGTTCCAATCCCGTAAGGAACCATATCAACCACACTTCTTGTGATACCATTGATGGTTGCCCTGAGTGAAATTCTAGCGGGTTTAGTGATCGTTACATCGGATTTCCAGTCGTCATTAAGATCAACATTAAAACTCGCATCAATAACACCACGGGGGAGTTGATTTGATGAAATTTCAGTTGGCCGATAAGTTCCGCTACCACCCGCAGCCGATCCTCCGCGGAGTACAAACTCGTAAGCCTCATCAACGACCGAATTTCCATCGTTATCTTTACCATCCCAATAGATTGTATGTGCGCCCACACTCGAAAATTCCGTTGTTTGAGAATACAATAAATCACCGCCTCTTTCCGGGTAAATTTCTAACGTCACATTGGCGGGTTGGCTGAGCTCAAAGTTTATTTCCGCTTTTTCATCATTGGCTGGATTAAACATTAGATTAGTGACCGACACATTTCTAAAGTCGACGAGTACCATCTGAAATTCGGTGATATAACTCGTTTGATTACCCGCCAGATCTGCAACGTTTAGCTTTAACTGATAACTGCCATCTGCAAGCGGTAAACTAGTTTTTATTAAATCCCAAATAGCCAAGTTATTGTTATCAACACCGTTAGTGATGACGCCACTGACGTCATTCCATTCACTGGACAAAATGTTTTTGTATTCAATTTGGTAATTATTGAGGTTGTCATCACTGGCAACACCGGCAATCACTAGTTCGCTCAGTGGAAAGACAGTATCGTCTTGTTGCGGACTACTAATTAAAGCTTGCGGTAAAGTGTTGTCCAAAATCCCAGAACTCATAAAAATTCTTTGATTATTACTGTTTAAAAGTTCCAGTGTGTAACGACTGTCCGGTACGGCCTGATTAAGCTCGTTAAGTCCATTCCATTGCAAAGAAATTTCACTGCCTGTACCTTGGTAGGATTTAACCAGCCCCACTGTTGGATGAAGTATCCGTAATGTCCAACTACCTGATTGTGCTAATCCTGCATTGAATGTAAGAGTATCTTTTATTCCATCACCATTGGGTGAAAAATACTCATTTTCCAGACCAAAGGATATCGCAACATTTCGACTGGCTTCACTCAGACTATTCACAGGATTAAATATTGATGCCGGTACACCATTACCGAGGTAAATATTCCCACCATTTTCACCCCAATAATTATTTTCAAAATCGAGAACAATTTGAGAGTCTTCGCTGTAGCCAAGCACTCTTAAATCATTGGTTATGTTGTCGTAAATATCGTTGTTATTGATGCTGGGCTGTGGACTTAAGAGATCATCAGAAGTATATCCGGCAATTTGAATGCCGTAACTATTTTGTGTAATGGTATTATCAACAATAACCGGATTGGATACATGATCGATGGTGCTCGCAATGATAATTCCATAGCTGGTATTTCTAATTATATTATTCCTGATAGTGGGTGAGGCGCCAGAAATATATATGCCTGTTGCCGAGCGTGTCTCATTATCAATCAAGCTATTTTGTAAGGTTGCTGTCGAACCTTTGGTAAAACTGACGCCATAGGTAGAAAACTGACCTATAAATGAGTCGGTTATTTCAACGTCACTAGCTCCAACAACGTCGATCGCTTTAGCTGCAAATTGAATGTTTAATTGCTCAATACGCGTGCTGGCATCTTGATTGATAATAATGCCTTTCCAGTCTCCTTTTCTCTGGTTATAAGCGGCACTGTTGAAAATAACCGGCGCTTGCTCGCTACCAAGAATATTCAAGCTGCCATCAACTTGTAAATAACTACCGCTATTAAAAACTAATTGGGTTCCCTGACCAATGCTGAGAGAACCTGTTTCAGTGACTATAATCGGATTAAGCACCGCATAGCTTTGATTGTTTACTAATGAAATAGTCTCAGGCACAAAGCCTAACAGCTGATTCGTCGAATTAGAATTATTCCCGCCATCACCAAGTTTAAAACCTCGATAATCGGCAATAGGTGTATTAGTAATTGAGTTTGAATAATCATATATTTTTTTAGATATTTCATTAATATCCGAACTCCCCCACCAGTTATTCTGGAGATTTAGAGTTGGATTAATTCCTGTTTCATCAAGCCCAAAACTTATCGAGTAAAAATGGTAGGCATCATTATCATATAACGCATTATTGATCATCACTGGGGTTGGGTTTTCGCTGAACACGTTATTGCCTACTGCATACAGACCGTACCTATTATTAAAAATACGATTGTTATCTTGAATGGTCGGCGAGGTTTTCGATCTAACGTAAATAGCTGCGTTATTATCATGAATACTCGACCCAGTAATATTTGCACTACCATAAATATCCACCCCATTAACCGCATAAGCAATATCAACATTCGACAGTTTGAGACTGCCATTTTTATTGATAATAAGCCCTTTCCAGTCTGATCTTTCCGGCATCAATCTGGCGCTAGTAAACATAACCGGATTACTACTTTCTCCTTCTACATTGAGAGTACCATCAATGTAAATAGCTGCATCACTGGCAAATTTAAATTGGACACCTGCCGGTATAGATAAAATATTGTTATTATTAACAAAAAGACTTCCTAATACCTCATAATATTGATCACTGATGATCGATACACCACTAAGCGTTATCAGCTGCGTCGATAATTCACTGGCAGCGCCGCCATCCGATAATTGATAACTGCGATAATCTATAATTGGTGAAGTATTTAAGTCACTTTGATCATAAAGCTTATCTGCTATTTCAGCGATGTTTGCTGTACCCCACCAATTGTTTTGAGTATTTAATTTGGCTTGCCGTGCAACATGCTTTAAGCCAAAATCTTTTGCGTAAAAATTATATTTATAATTATCGAAAATCGCATTGTTAGTCACCGTTGGCGAAGGCATCAAAGAAACCTCTAAACTATTATTTCCTTTTATATAAATACCGTAATCATTGATATAAACACGGTTATCATCGGTGACTTTAATATCTGAACTCGAATAAATACCATAAATATTACTATGAATTGTATTACCATTAGTTATGTTGGTGTTGGCATATCTAACATCATAAATACCATACTGATTATGATGGATATTTGATTGTTTGATATAAGCCGAACTTCCTTTTCTATTTTCTATCGCTTTTTCTGCAAATGAAATATCTGCGCCTGTTACATTTAAAATTCCTTTTTCAACAACAATTCCTTTCCAGTCGTAAAAACCTGGTATTTTGTTAAAACCTGTCAGTATAATTGGTTTAGCACTTTCACCCTGTATATTCAATTCACCGCCATCTACCACTAAGGCCGCTCCATCGACAAAGGATAAAGTTGTTTCTGCATAAATATTTAAAGTTCGCCCTTCATAAAGAACTAAATCATTGAGGACTTGATAGCTTGCTCCCGTTTCTAAATGAGTAACTCCACTTAAATTGACTAATTGATATTGTTCATCGCTAGCCTGACCCTGTTCTATTAATAAATAGCCTCTATAGTCAATATTGGGAGATTTTTGAATGTTTCGATTATATAACTTGAATGAGCTCTTTATGACATTGGCATCATAGCTGCCCCACCAATTTCCTTTGGCATTGATGACAATATTTTCTACTCGCGATTCTTCCATTATAAGACAGGCTTGCCCCCCACTAGTACAGGATGAATAATAGGTTCCATCACCATATCCGGCATCCAAATTAAATTCAGAATTGTTATATATTGAATTTCCAGTTATCACCGGTTTGGGATATGAACTTAAAACCATTTCAGTAGTATAGATCCATGTAATTCCGCTGCTGTCGATACCATAGGTTGCCCTATAACCATTATATGTTTCAGTGTTGGCATCAGTACATATTCCACACAGCTGAATACCAATATTATTATTATAAATATTATTGTTTGAGGTTATGTTGGGTTTGCCAGTATAAATTCTTATTCCTTGAGCGTTATCATGAATTAATGAATGACTTAGATTGACAGTACCTTCATCTTGACTATAAATATTAAGACCACTGACAGCGAAAGCAATGTCCAAATAATCAATGGTAGTCATCCCGCTTCCGATAATAATAATTCCCTGCCAGTCACCTTTCTTTTTTTCTTTGCTAGCACTTGTTAATTTAACGAAATTTCCATCTTCACCACTAATTTTTAAATGGCCCGAAGTTTTTATGGAAACGTCATCAGCAAAGATAAGTTCCGTGCCAGCTTGCAACTCTAAAACATCTGTTTCCGAAACAATTAACCTAGATAACACTTCGTACTGAACGCCTCCACCTGCATCAAGAACCACCACGTTTTGATCATCCATCAGTTCTCCTTCAGGCATTTCAATTAATTGCCTGATAGATTCGGATGGCTCTCCATCTTCAGATAGCAGGTACTGTCGATAGTCAATAACTACGTTCCCTTGATTCTTGTTTAAATCGAAATGTTTATGGTTGATAAGCCCGAGTTCATTCGTTCCCCACCAGTTATTTTTTGCATCGAGTAAAATAGGTTTTAAATTTTCAGAAAGTGCAAACCGATCAGCATAATAATTATATCTGTCATTATCAAAAATGGCATTTCTGTTAACGACTGGATTAGGATTATTTGCCAAAATTTTGTCACCCAAAACGTAGATACCGAATTGATTATTGTAGATCTTGTTTCCATCGTTTATTTGAGGGCTTGTTTTCGGCTGGATATAAATTCCATAAGCATTATCATGAATACTCGTATTGCTAATGGTTGCCTCTCCCAAAATATTTACCGCGTTTGTTGCGTAGCTAATTTCAGCATAAGACAAACTTAATTCTGCACCTTCATTGATGACAACTCCAA
>CAYVSL010000081.1:0-13893 GCA_964454125.1 uncultured Kangiella sp. | reverse complement strand
TTTAAAGTATGGATGACAAAGACCTTCTCCGCGTTAGCGGCTTCGTTCAACAATGATTTAAAAACAATCTAAAAATCGGCTTGCGAAGCCAAACTGCCGGCTCGCCGATTTGACGTGAGCTATGATGGTTGGGGTTATGTATTACAAAATAATTAACCAACAAAGAAGAAAAATTAGGGAGCTACAAATGAAAATACTCCTACAGATTAATTTGATTGTTTTAGCATTACTAGCAATATCATCAGGTATAACCAAAATTATGCTCATGCCTCAAGAAGTTGAGTTTTTTGGTGGTATCGGTTTTAGTCATTTAATATTAATTATTTTTGGTGCGTCTCAAGTTATCGGAGGGTTAATGTTAGCCCTATCTAAAACAAGATTAATTGGAGCCATTATCGTAGCTATCACTTTTATAATATCTGCTGTTGCTTTATTTATATCAGAAAATTTCATGATTGCAATAATTACTTGCTTTACACTTCTTATGCTAAGCGTAATAATAAAGCAGTGTCTTAATGATTATTAAAATCTACAAAGCGCTCGATTTAAGAACACTGAAAAGGTAGATTGGTAAGTGCAGTGCTATATGAATGAACTGATTATTTCAAGTTAAACAATCTAAGGTAGTTTTTAGTGGTGCTTCGACAAAAACCCTCGTACTTAACCCCTCGTAACTCGGCAAGTAATTTAGCAACTTCACTGACATACATCGGCGAATTAGGTTTTCCCCGAAAAGGTTTTGGTGTTAAATAGGGACTGTCAGTTTCCACCAGTATTCGATCTGTAGGAATTTTACAGGCGACTTCACGTAATTCAGTTGCATTGTTAAAAGTCACAATACCCGAAAAAGAGATGTAGAAGCCCATCTGCATAGCGCTCTCCGCCATTTCTAATGATTCAGTAAAACAGTGCAAAACACCACCAACTTTTTCTGCGCCCTCTTCTCTTAAAATATCCAAGGTATCCTGTCGCGCGTCTCTGGTGTGTATAACTAAAGGCAAACCAATCTCTACGGCAGCTTGTACATGGGTTCTAAATAATGAAAGTTGCTGATCCTTGCTATCGGCATCATAAAAGTAATCCAGCCCTGTTTCACCGATTGCCACCACTTTGGGGTGAGCTGCCACTTTGGCTAACGATTGAATGCTGGCTGATTCACCTTTGGTATAAAGCGGATGAATACCAACTGATGCGTGAATATTAGGGTGGCTTTCAGCTATTTTGATCACATCTTTTTGATTTTCGGCGTTGATTGCAACACAAAGAAAATGTTCAACCCCCTTTTGATTGGCCGCTTCAATGGCTTTGTCGAATTGATTATCAAAAGGTGTCAGATCAAGGCGATCCAGATGACAATGGGAATCTGTTAACATATTAAGAATTTCTTTATAAGTCTGAGTGGGAAATTAGAGGTTATTCAAAAACTACATAGTATGGGTAATTCGATCAGACTCCAGTACACCGGCCAAATGAGTCTCTATTTTGCCTTTGGTAATGCCTTTATCCTGATCACTAAACTGCACGCCTATACCGCTTGCCTTGTTGCCTTGAGCACCCTTAGGTGTAATCCAAATGATTTTACCTGCAACCGGTAATCGCTCGTTATCATCCATTAACGTCAGCAGCATAAACACTTCATCGCCTAGCGAATATTGTTTGTTGGTTGGAATAAACAGGCCGCCATTCTGGATAAATGGCATATAGGCAGCATATAACGCACCTTTGTCTTTAATGGTGAGTTGTAATATGCCATGTTTTGGGGCAGCAGCAGGACTTGCCATAAAATAAGTAGTCTTGTTTTCGAGTTATCTAGTTGAATAATGGACTATTTTTCGACCTAATTCAAACCATTGTATTAAAATCGCTTCTAATTGTAGATTGTTTTGCAAATTGCTACCGGCACATTGAGCTCGGTTATAGTCTACCAATTCAAAGTACAATCGAGTTGCCAAAGTTCTAGGTACCTTTGCATAGGTTCCTTGATTAGAGTTTAGTATAGATAACTGGACATTTTGAAAATATTTAGCGATTTGAATCCAGAGCAAATCATCGAACTGAGCATATTCAGCTAAGAATTCATTTGGAGTAAGCTGAGTGCTTAAAATTTTATCCAGCCCTTGATTAAGTTGCAGATACAATTTTGCGCTGTCATTTTTGATATAATCAAACGCAGCAAAAGGCGCAAAATCGCATTGCTTGAGCGCGTTAAGTGCTTCTGATTCATCGCAACCTGATTGTTGCATCAACCAAGGAGATAACGGTTGATCGACAAGCTTTAGTCGCAATAACTGACAACGGCTTTTAATGGTAGCAGGTACTTGTTGCAGACTATTGGCTAACATTAATACTAGAGTTTTATCGCCGGGCTCTTCTAAGGTTTTCAAAATGGCATTAAATGCACCGCGAGTCATTTTTTCGACCGAGGCAATGATGGCTATTCGCCAGCCATTCAATTGTGATGTTTCTACCAGCTTACTTGTTAGCTGCCTGATTTGATCAATACCAATGGACTTTTTTTGTTTGCCTTTACTGTCGGTTAAGCAATCGACTTCCGACAAGTCAGGATGGCTGATCGCCTCAACTAATAAGCAGCTTTTACAGTGACCGCAAGCCTCGTTTAATTGATCAGTGGATGTGTGACAGAGTATTGATTTAGCGAGTTGAGTGGCTAAAACCCTTTTTCCTGAGTGTCCCGGCGCGACTAATAAAAGTCCATGAGGCAATTTGCCAGCGTCAAAGGATTTTTTAGTCCGCTTGAATGCCTCTTCTAACCAAAAGTATTGTTGTTCCCTGTTCGCCATATTAGTTACTGCAGCCTTTTTGCAAAACCATTTTTAATGCCGCTTGTACTTCTGATATCGCTGGTGCCGCATCAATAATAAAGACTCTCTGAGGATCTTGAGCGGCACGTTTCAAATAGGCATCTCTTATTTTTTGGTAAAAATCCATTTTCTCCGTTTCAAATCGATCCGCTTTGCCACGCTTTTTGGTTCGGGCAATGCCCTCTTCGACAGACATATCTAATAATAATGTCAAATCAGGTTTAAATCCGCCCAAACACCAATTCTCTAACTGTTGGATCCGTTCAAAACCCAACCCTCTTCCGCCTCCTTGGTAAGCATAACTGGCATCAACAAAGCGATCACATATAACCCAAATACCTTTTTCCAACGCGGGTTTTATGACCTGGTTAACATGTTGACAACGAGCTGCAAACATTAACAAAAGTTCAGTATCCGATTCGACTTTTTCCTCTCTTTCCGACAGTAGGATATTTCGAAGTTCTTCTGCCATAGGTGTTCCACCTGGCTCACGGGTCAACAAAATCTTGTGTCCTAAAGACTCAAGATATTCGCTTATGAAATTAAGGCTGGTCGTTTTTCCGACCCCTTCACTGCCTTCGAGTGAAAGAAACATGCCTTTTGATTGTCTCATAAAGTCTTCATTTTATCGTTGTGTTTAGAACTGAGATTTTACGTTATTGAGAGATGAAATGTCGAGTGGATTGAAAAGGCCTAAGGTTTTTTATTTCTGGCAAGCATTCTTTTAACCGCCAGCTCGTGCTCTGCATAAGTTTCACTAAAATAGTGTCCGCCAGTTCCATCAGCCACAAAATAGAGCGAACTTCCTGCGGCAGGATGAAGCGCTGCATAGATTGCTCCTTGACTTGGCATAGCAATTGGCGTGGGAGGCAAACCCTTTATAATGTAGGTGTTGTAAGCTGTTGCGGTTTTTTTATCGCGCCAAGTGATATCACCATTAAAAGTCGGGCCAATACCGTAAATAATCGTTGGATCTGTCTGCAAACGCATTTTTTTCCGTAAACGCCTTACAAATACGCCAGCAATCTGTTCTCTCTCTGAAGCAATACCCGTTTCTTTTTCTATAATGGACGCCATGATTAACGCTTGATAAGCTGAATCATAAGGTAGATCGAGTGCTCTTTGTTGCCACTCCTGACGTAAAACCTGCTGCATATCCTTGGTGGCTCGTTTAAGCACCGATAAAGCTGATTCTCCTTTGGTAAAATAATAAGTCTCTGGATAAAACCAACCTTCTAAATTCGATGAGTCAATCTGCAATACCGATAACAATTTAGCCGGTTCGGAAGGGTTAAGCGGGCTCAAACGAGTTTCAGATTGAATATTGTTAAGTATTTCGTAGGCCGTTTGCCCTTCAATGATGGTAAAAGCATACTGGATCACATGACCTAGGCTGAGCTGAGTTAACAGTTGCTCTGGAGTCATGTTGGATCTGAGGCGATATTCACCAGCTTTTAAATTTTTAAATCCGGGATTAATTTTGGCCAACAGTTTCAAATAAACGGGATATTTGATTAACCCTTTCGTTTGTAACTGCTTTGCTAGACTGTTGATGCCACTACCCGGCGTAAGGATTAAAGAACGCTCTGATCCGATAAAATGGATCGGTTGTTTAACAAAATTTCGATAATCTAACCAAAACCAATAACTTGACAAGAATATTAGTAGCGCAACAATTCCAAAAAACAGGCGCTTGCTCTTTAATAGCATAGAAACCGGTTTTAAAATGAGTGAAAAATCAGATAATTTCATGTTCTAGTTATTAACTTCCTTATATGGTCACTATCTTCAACACTAATCACTTTATTATTAATGGAAGCTACCGGCCAGACACCAAGCAAACTATTGGTCACAAATGCGGCATCAACGTTTGCTATGTCTGCCCGCTTAATATCAGTTATGCTCCATTGGATATTTTTTTGTTTGAATATTTCAATAATTCTGTCGCGAGTAATGCCTGCTATCCCGCAATAGGACAACTGGGGTGTTTGCCATACACCGTTCAATTTGATAAATAGATTGCTCTTACTACCACTAATCACCAAACCCTCATGATACATCAGTACTTCTTGATTAGCCTTGGATATTTCGCTAGCGGCAAGCACCGAGTCTAGACGGTTTAAATGTTTAAGGCCCGCTAATGTTGGATTACAGGAAATGGCCGTTTGTGCGTCAATTAATTCGCAATTTGTACTCGGTAGGTCGGGTAAAGCTGAAAGTAAAATGGTGCAGCGATAATTTGCATCAGCTGAAATAGCGTAACCTCTTTGTGTTTGTTGTCGTGAAATACTGATGCGAATGGCTGCATGATCAGCTTTATACACCAGTTGATTTAATTGGTCTTTCAGCTTACTAAAGTCTAAACCGTCATACAAAAGCCGATTTGCTGAGGTGATTAGTCGTTCAAAATGTCGCTGTTGATGGCAAAATCTCTTCTGATAAATCACTCCAGTGGTAAAAAAACCATCACCAAACAATCCCCCCCTGTCCAACTCATGGGGTGCGCCTAATTTTGTATTGATTTGATCGAAAACTTCAATCTGCATTTCGCTATTTTCCAAGTGAGGCATAAAAAAATCAAAGGCCGTTCAGCGTAGAGATAAAAAATACGGAACGATTGACTGGTTATTTCTCTCCAAATCAATGTTATATTCTAAACCTATTGAACCTGAATAATCCGTTGAAGGGTCTGTTTTTGAATTGACTTTTATTCCTCTGTGTTCTCTGTGATAAATTCTATTGTTTTCAATCTTTAAACCTAGAAAAATCAGTTGAAGATTGAAAACAACAAGGAACCATTAGTCCCGCCAAAACCAAAAGAATTACACAACGCATGTCGCATATTTGTTTGTTGTGCCTGATTGGCCACATAATTTAGATCACATCCTTCGCTAGGGTTCTCAAGATTGATGGTCGGTGGCGCCACCTGATCTTTTAGCGCCAATACTGTAAAAATTGCCTCGACACTTCCCGCGGCACCTAACAAGTGACCAGTCATGGACTTAGTAGAACTCATTTTAAGATTAGCTACATGGCTTCCAAAAATTGTTTTTGCCGCACAGGTTTCTGCTAGATCGCCAACCATGGTTGAGGTCCCGTGTGCATTCACATAAGCAACTTCATCTGGATTAACCTTGGCATCACTCAAAGCATTTTTCATCGCCAATGCACCGCCTTCACCGTTTTCAGGAGGGGATGTCATATGGTAAGCATCACCCGACATACCAAATCCCGTTAATTCAGCGTAGATCTGAGCGCCCCGCGATTTCGCATTTTCCAATGATTCTAAAACCATCACTCCAGCACCTTCACCTAATACAAAACCATCTCGATCTCTATCCCACGGCCGACTGGCTGTTTGAGGGGAATCGTTTCGAGTTGAAAGGGCTTTGGCCGAAGAAAACCCGGCAATAGTCAGTGGTGTCGTTGTCATTTCTGCTCCACCCGCTATCATCACATCAGCATCTCCGTAAGCAATCATGCGTGCCGCATGTCCTAGATTATGAACACCCGTGGTACAAGCTGTCACTATGGATATATTAGGCCCCTTAAGACCATACATAATGGAAACCTGACCAGCAACCATATTAATAATGGAACCGGGGATATAAAATGGAGATACTCTTCTTGGACCGCGATCAAGTAATTTTTTATGATTCTCTTCGATCATCTGCATCCCGCCAATACCAGCCGCTAAACAAACACCCACTCTTTGTGCATTGGACTCGTCAATAATGATCTCCGAATCCTTGATCGCTTGAGATGCCGCAGCGACGCCATACTGGATAAATCGATCAAATTTACGCGCATCTTTTTTCGCCATATAGATCTCAACATCAAAAGCTTTTACTGGCGCTGCAAAATGAGTCGATAGCCCGGCAGCCTCAAATGAATCCATGGTGGTTACGCCGCTCTTACCCGCTAAAATAGCTTGCCAGGAAGAATCGACATCGTTGCCTACAGGGCTGAGCATACCTAACCCGGTCACTACCACTCTATTTTTCATTTGATATCCCAACTTTATGTTCTGCAAATTAGTTCATTAAAAACCAATAAAAAAGCCGCATCAGAATTATCTGCTGCAGCTTTTAATAAACTCTAGTGAGTTTGCCGGCGATTGTCCCCTAGGACCATCACTCTTGACTAAGCGCCTTCGACGTTTGCCTTTACATAGTCAACGGCTGCTTGAACAGTGTTGATCTTTTCAGCTTCGTCATCAGGGATCTCAGTATCGAATTCTTCTTCAAGAAGCATTACCAATTCAACGGTATCTAAAGAATCTGCTCCGAGATCGTCTACAAAAGATGCTTCTAAAGTTACTTCGTCTTCTTTAACGCCCAATTGCTCAATTACGATCTTTTTTACACGTTCTTCTATAGTACTCATGATTTAAATATTCCTCTAAAATTAACACAGCATATGCTGAGGCGTGTAGTTTATTGATTTTATCCAAAGTTGCAAGTGGCAATCTTAACTAATTTTATGGTCTGACCACAAAATAACCGCTATTTACCTAAAAACAAGCAAAATACACCCAAAATGTAAAAACCAGTGCTATTAAACACAAGTTTGACTTCAAAATAAAGAAATAATTCTCTATATCGAGAAGCTCAATGATTTTAAATCAGGGCTTTTTTAGCCCATATGCATGCCACCATTAACATGTATCGTTTCACCCGTAATATAATCAGCACCGGCTGAGGCCAAAAAACCGACGGCTGAAGCAATTTCAGAAGGTTGACCCAACCGATTTAACGGAATGTTTGAGGATATGGCTTCCCGTTGACTATCATCTAAGGCTTGGGTCATATCGGTATCAATAAATCCCGGCGAAACAACATTAACGGTAATACCTCTAGCACCAATTTCTTTAGCTAATGATTTGCTGAATCCTATCAAACCCGCTTTGGCAGCGCAATAATTAGTCTGACCAGGATTACCTGTTGAACCCACTACTGAACCAATATTAATAATTTTTCCCCATTTAGCCTTCATCATGCCTCTTAAGCAAGCTTTAGACAAACGAAATACTGAAGTGAGATTGGTTTGAATAATAGAATCCCATTCGTCATCTTTCATTCTCATTAGTAGATTGTCTTTGGTAATACCGGCGTTATTAACCAAAATTTCTGGTGTTTTACCAAATTCCTGTTTAATGTCTTTAATAAGAGAATCTGTTGATTGTGCATCAGACACATTCACCACCATGCCTTTACCCATTATACTTTGCTCAGTAAAATAAGCGCTGATATTATCTGCACCAGCTTGTGAAGTAGCCGTACCGACAATGGTATATCCACTAGCGCCCAAGTTTTCAGCAATGGCCCGACCTATTCCTCGTGAGGCTCCTGTCACTAACGCTAATCGATTAACACTCATGAATATCTCCTATGAATTATTTTGTTATTTTTTGTAAAGATTGAATGAATTTTATTCGCCAAGAGCTTCAACAGCTTGGTTTAAAGCCTCTAACTGACAAGTGTGATATGAGGTCAGACTACGATCGATACGACGATTTAAACCACTTAACACTTTACCTGGACCACATTCAACAAAGCATTTAACGCCTTTTTTTGCAATAAAGGTTATGATTTCTGACCATCTTACCGGACAATACAACTGTCGAACCAGAGCTTGTTTTATTTTATCCGCATGTGTTTCGATGGTCACACCTTCATTGTTAACCACGGAAATATTGGACTCATTTAAGGTCACTGAATTCAAAACTTGCTCTAATTGTTCGGAAGCGGGTTTCATTAAATGGCTATGAGAGGGTACGCTCACCGTTAGTGGAAGCGCCCTTTTGGCACCACATTCCTTACAAGCAATCATCGCCCTGTCTACTGCAGCAGCATTGCCAGCAATAACGATCTGACCCGGTGAGTTATAATTAACTGGAGAAACAATTTCATTTTGCGCTGATACATCGCAAGCAGTTTGTACTTTGTCATCATCAAGACCAATAATCGCGGCCATTTTACCAACACCTGCGGGAACCGCTTGCTGCATAAATAAGCCGCGTTGTTCCACTAGTTTTAATCCTTGTTCAAAATCCAATATCCCAGCACAAACCAAAGCAGAATATTCGCCCAAACTATGACCCGCTACTATAGTAGGTAATTTATCAAGTTTGGATTGCCATAATCGCCATAGTGCAACACTTGCAGTTAATAATACAGGTTGTGTCTTGTCGGTTTGATTGAGTTTTTCTTCCGGTCCATTTTGGCAAAGCTGCCAAACATCATAACCTAGCACATCGGAAGCTTGTTGAAATGTTTGTTTAATCTCTGCCAACTCCGAAAAATCACTCAACATGCCAATGGATTGAGAACCTTGCCCGGGAAAAATAAAGGCAAGTTGTGTTTGATTGTTTTCTGCAAAGTCAGACATTGCTTAATTCCCGAAATTTCAATATGTTATAGATAGTCATTAATCTAAATTATAAACGATGCCATAAGCAGAGTTCAACGGTGAAAAACCAGTATAGTGGGAGAAAAATGACTTAATAGGTACAAGATTGGAACGCAATAATATATCGTGTAGCGAGAGAAAACTAGTCAGACCATTCAATCTAGTACCCCTCCTTTGTGGAGGAGCCGTTAAACGCAACTAGCGCTTTTCAATAGACAGCCACTCTCTCGGTTCAGGACCAACATAGTTAGCGCTGGGACGTATAATTTTGCCATCCACGCGTTGTTCCATAATATGTGCAGCCCAACCGGTGATTCGAGACATGACAAAAATCGGGGTAAACATCGCCGTCGGAATTCCCATCATGTGGTAAGCGACTGCCGAAAACCAATCTAGATTCGGAAACATTTTCTTTTCTTCCCACATTACCGATTCTAAGCGTTCAGCAACATTGAACATATTCATGTCTCCTTGAGTGACAGACAAGTTCTTAGCAATTTTCTTAATCACAACGTTTCTTGGATCAGAAACCGTATAAACCGGATGACCAAATCCGATCACGATTTCTTTTCTTGCCATACGTTCCTTAATATCCGCTTCCGCTTCATTGGGTGATGCATAGCGTTTTTGAATTTCTAGTGCCACTTCATTAGCTCCGCCATGTTTGGGACCACGTAATGCACCTATTGCACCGCTAATAGCTGAATACATATCCGATCCAGTTCCTGCAATAACACGACTGGCAAAAGTGGATGCGTTAAATTCATGTTCTGCATACAAGATAAGTGAAGTATGCATGGCTTTTTCCCACTGTTGGCTGGGCTTTTCACCGTGCAACATATGTAAAAAGTGAGCACCTATCGAATCATCGTCAGTTTCAACATCAATGCTCTTTCCGTTATGGCTATAGTGATACCAATAAAGCAACATTGAGCCAAATGAGGCGAGTAATCGATCTGAAATATCTCTCGCAGCCGCTGGCGCTTGTTCGTCTTTTTCTGGTAAAACCGTGCCTAAGACAGAACATCCTGTTCTCAATACATCCATCGGGTGCGCTGCAGCTGGAATGGCTTTTAAAACTTCTTGAACCACCGTCGGTAAACCCCGCATCGAGCGGAGTTTACGTTTGTAATTAACTAACTCGGCTTTAGTCGGTAAACGGCCGTGAATTAATAAATGTGCGATCTCTTCAAATTCGGCATTTTCTGCGAATTGCAAAATATCATATCCGCAATAAGCTAGATCATTGCCGGTCAGGCCAACCGAGCAAAGAGCGGTGTTTCCCGCTGGTACGCCAGACAGCGCAACCGATTTTTTGGGCTTTATAACGGTGTTTTCAGTATTGTCACTCATTGATTACTTCTCCTTTTCATCAGCAAATAACTCGTCAAGTTTTTGCTCAAATTGATGGTAATTTAAATAGTGGTAGAGTTCTTCGCGGGTTTGCATTCTGGCAATAATATCTCGTTGGTGACCATTTTTGATCAACGCCTGATAAAAGGCTTCTGCACCTTGATTCATAGCACGATAAGCGCCACAGCAGTAAAGCACAATATCAACTCCGGCTTCAGCAAGATCCGCAGTGGAAAACAAAGGTGTTTGTCCAAATTCGGTAATATTGGCCAAAAAAGGTACCTTAATTTCGTGGCTCAGCTTTTTATACTGTTTCAGTTCAGTAATTGCCTCGGGAAATATCATATCCGCGCCTGCTTCAATACAGGCGTGCATTCGGTCAATCGCTGATTGAAACCCTTCAACGGCCAATGCATCAGTACGGGCCATAATGACGAAATTTTCATCGGTTCTGGCGTCTACAGCCATTTTAACGCGATCGACCATTTCATTCAGTGAAACAATCTCTTTATTGGGCCGATGACCACAACGTTTAGCGGCAACCTGATCTTCAATATGACAACCGGCTGCACCAAATTTTATTAATGAGCGTACCGTACGAGCTATATTAAATGCACCGCCAAATCCAGTATCGGCATCCACCAACAAAGGTAAGTCACAGACATCAGTAATTCTTCTAACATCAGTGAGTACATCATCAATAGTACTTATACCTAAATCGGGCAAACCCAACGAATTAGCAGCAACGCCACTTCCAGCCAAGTAAATCGCTTTGTGTCCTACCTGTTTTGCCATATGCGCGGTAATCGCATTGATCGTTCCAACAATTTGCAGTGGTTTGTTTTCAGCTACAACTTTTCTTAAATTTGCACCAGCGCTTTGAATGCTCATATTTCTCCTGATTGGTTTCTGTATTTTACAAACTGATGAAATAACCTAGATGTTTTCACCTACCACTAATACTTTCAAATCATCCGTTTTCCTGAATTTTTATTTTCCAAATAGCGGGTCCCGTTTTATGTACAGAGTCCCCTTTGGTATCGACCGCAACAGTAACCGGCATATCTTCCACCGTAAATTCATAAATAGCTTCCATGCCCAGCTCTTCAAAAGCAACAACTCGTGATTGTTTGATTGCTTTTGAGACCAAATAGGCTGCACCACCAACGGCCATCAGATACACCGATTTATGTTTGGCGATGGATTTGAGCGCGATATCACCTCGCTCAGATTTTCCGATCATACCCATTAGGCCCATCCCACCATCAGTTTTGTCAGCTAACATCATTTCTGAATATTTATCCATTCGAGTGGATGTGGTTGGACCTGCTGGCCCCACCACTTCATCGCCAACGGGATCGACGGGGCCCACGTAATAAATAAACCGACCTTCAAAATCAACGCCTTCGGGTAAAGACTGGCCGTTGTCGGTTAAATCTTTTATCTTCTTATGGGCTGCATCGCGACCCGTTAATATTTTCCCGCTTAATAATAGAGACTCACCGGGTTGCCAGGATTCTATTTCTTGTTGGCTGATATTATCGATGTTGACTCGTTTTAATTTGCTTTGGTCAGCTTGAGGAATTTCCGGCCAGTCACTAAGATTTGGCGCTTCGATATAACTTGGTCCTTTCCCGTCTAGAGTAAAATGCGCATGTCTGGTGGCTGCACAATTGGGGATCATGGCAACGGGTAACGACGCAGCGTGAGTTGGGCAGTCCTTAATTTTAATGTCTAAAACCGTGGTTAAACCGCCTAGGCCTTGTGCACCAATTCCCAATTTATTGACTTTGTCCATTAACTCTAAACGCAGTTTTTCGACAGGCGTTTCTGCGCCTTTCTCTTCTAGTTCGTGGATATCGACCGGATCCATCAAAGATTCTTTGGCCATCACCATGGCTTTTTCTGCGGTACCGCCAATGCCAAGACCTAACATGCCTGGCGGACACCATCCAGCTCCCATCGTAGGAACCGTTTTTAAAACCCAATCCACAATCGAATCATTGGGATTTAACATCACGAACTTGGTTTTGTTTTCTGAGCCGCCCCCCTTAGCTGCAACCGTCACTTCCACTTTACCTCCTAGAACCATTTCAACGTGCACCACCGATGGAGTGTTGTCTTTAGTATTAACCCTCGGACCGATCGGATTTTTGACAATTGACGCTCTCAACGGATTATCAGCATTCTGATAGGCTCTTCTAACACCTTCATCCACTAACTGCTGAACGGTTAAATCACTATCCCACTGAACATCCATACCAATTTTTATAAATGAAGTAACAATTCCAGTATCCTGACAGACGGGACGCTTACCTTCCGCACACATTCGTGAATTGATAAGAATTTGTCCAATAGCATCTTTTGCCGCCGGGTTTTGCTCTTTCAAATAAGCTTTGTAGAGGGCCTCTATAAAATCTTTGGGATGATAATAAGAAATGTATTGAAGCGCACCCTCTACACTGTCGATGAAATCTTGCTGTTTAATAATGGTCATAATAAATAGGTCCGTTTCAAATTTAGAGCATTTAGCAAACACCGAAAACACGGCATTCAATAACCTTGATCTGCTCAGTTAGTCGCTGGTGGCTTAATGCGACATTTTATAACACTTTGTTGTGGGTGAAGGACAATCTTTGGGCCATTGCTTTAACCTAAAATAATCAGTTGGGTCCGTGGAAAGAGTGCTATCCCGCAGCGTGCATGACCTAGTGAAAAAAATAGCATAGTCACCTTATCGGTAATGAGTCCCTTTTCGCATAGTCAGGCGCGTTGCGGGGTAGTGCAATTTTTCGTGATTCAATTGATTAATTTTTAGTTTAATTGCGACTGATGACAATTTCAATGCTTATATTATAGCTTATTGGCGAGTAATTGGCAGTAGACACCCACCTAGACTTTAGTTCTATGTAATCTAAAAAGGTCTATTAATCATTTTTTTTTGCATAAAAAAAGCCGGTCTAAGACCGGCTTTATTAACATGGCGTCCCCTAGGGGGTTCGAACCCCTGTTACCGCCGTGAAAGGGCGGTGTCCTAGGCCTCTAGACGAAGGGGACAGGATTTTTGTAATATAAAAAATGGTGGAGCTAAGCGGGATCGAACCGCTGACCTCTACACTGCCAGTGTAGCGCTCTCCCAGCTGAGCTATAGCCCCAAATCCGGCGCGAATTTTAAGGGCTAACGTGATCTGTGTCAAGAAGTTCAATAAAAAATAACCCGTAATATAGCAATAAAGTAGCGAGCAAGAATTTATTACCCAAATCCCTATTTAGAGATCTTAACTCACCCAAAATCAATTTACTTGTT
>CAYVSL010000080.1:0-14394 GCA_964454125.1 uncultured Kangiella sp. | reverse complement strand
TTTTAGAAGTGGGAACAACTTCTTCAAGCGACTTCGTGTCGCACCATTTCATGTTAGACAAGGCTTATAATAATTGCAATTTCAATGATTAAGGCCTAAACTGGTGCCTAGTAGAAGTTGGTTTACATACGACTAGTATGTAAGGTAAAGCATTTGAAATTATTTTGATTAAATAAACTCATTTTATCTTAACCTTATTATTTTATACCAAACAAGATGGAGCATAACATGGAATTTCAAAAATATACCAAACAACTAGAACAGGTCAATGACAAATTTGCTACCGAAAGTGCAAAGCAGTTTGGTGCATATAATCGTGTTATTAATAGTCTTTTTTCTAGCGAAACTCAAATAGCGAATGTCACTGCCGACATATCTCACTTGGCTAAAAAACAATACTTAAATAGTAATAACTACTACAATGGATTATTTGAGATTGGAATAAATTTTTCTGAAAATCTAATCAATGACTTGGCAACTATGAAAGAGCGAGAACAAGTCAAAAAAACAAGTGTTAGAAAAACGAGAAAATCGTCCGTGAGAAAAACACCGGCTCGGAAAAAATAGCCGAACAACCATTAAATATCTTTTTTAAAGCCGGATTGGGTAATTTTACAGCCTCCAAAATAGTGCATCTTCCTCATTTACTTGCTCGTCTACAAACTAGTTAACATATCCATCAAATTGGGCTGAGGAAATAAATCGAATTTATCCCGACGTGTATTAGTATGCGTCCACATACCTTTGACTTTTCCATCATAAGCATCTTGATTAAATTCAAATGCCTTAGCACCGTGTTTTTTTATTTCAGCAACTAACCCCGCTCGTACATTGATCGAGTCACGTTCGGCAATCCACAAAATAAATAAACGCAAAATTTTGATTTGTTTATCCGAATAAGCATGCCATTGTTTATGGCCTCTAAAAGATTTCGGTAGTGTCATGATTTGTTCGGGTACTATCTTGGTTCCAACATAGGTTCTCTCATTTTCAGCATAACTAAAATTACAAATTTCAATTCCTACAGAATGAGTATGCATATGTTGAGAGCCATTTTTACCCAAATGCCATGCGTAACCACCTTCTGGAATACATTGAACGAGTTCACCATCGTAGCGATCGTTACTGCCCTTAACCGATTTACCGCCGAGCACAAATTCAGTACCAATCGTTCCGCGATTATCTTTTGCCCAGCCATCCACTGTTTTATAGGGATTATTCCAACCGGCAGTATGGTGCAAAAATAGATATTCCTTACTAGTTGGCCCATGTATATATTCATCTTTTGGAAGAAAATACTTATTCACCCATAGATCGGGGTAAGGTGAATAAACTTTTTCTGAATTATCGGTGGTCGCATTTTCCTCACGGATCATCGCAAAGGTTTGCGCGCCAACAATACCGTCAACCATTAATCCGTTTTCCTCTTGATAAACTATCACCGATTTTTTAGTCCCCGAACCAAAAATACCATCAGCAGTTATTCCTAAAGCTAATTGAAGTTCAACCACTTCTTGTCCTTTTGAACCTTCTTTTAATAACATAATTAGTCTCCTCTATATAATTGTTCCCGTTTTTACAGCTTGTTAAATTTTTTTTTACTTTGCTGCGTCACTGCACAATATTTTTTTAATCAAATTTCGCTCCACCAATTTTTAATTTAGGCTGAATAACGGATGGCGATGAATTTAATCTAACCGGAATAGCAGTAAAATTCTGAACCATTCCCGTTCCAGAACTTAGTGGCGATAAAGTAGGTTCGATCTCTACAGAACGTTTACGATTCAGTTGGTTCGCTAAAGATAACTCACTTGAAGCACCGTTACTCGGGGACTTATTGATTGATTGATTGTCTATTCATTACTGGTGTGAATTAAAAATCACTTCCAAGCTTGCTTCAAAATACGTCTTAAATTTACAGGCTCACCATTATCATCTAAACCAGCGCCACCATCAAAAAGAGCTAAAGGAGCATAGTGATGTATAACACCTTGAGCAGAAATACAAATAGAATTACCTTCTTTATCACGCGGCCATTCAATATCACCAGTGATGGTTCTTGCAGGAATCAACCAATAATCACCTGTTTTATAAACATCTGGAATTTCGATGCCATCACTAGGATCTATTAATACATCTTCTTTTATGCCCTTAAACTGAACTTGAATACCGTCTTCGAGATCAAGCCACATTTCACCATCAGATTTTGCAACAACGGCAATACCATTTTCATCGCCATCCGTATGATCCCAGCGACGTAAGTAAGGATGTTTAGATTCATCAAATAGGGTAATTTTTTCTGGAGCGGCTTTTAATGTAACTGTGCGGTTTTCTGTATCAATGGATTCAACCTGGAGCAACTTATCAGCTCTACATTGAAAAACTGAATCATCATCTATAATTTCAACCCAATCATTAGGTTTTAAGCCATAACGACAATCTTTACCCAAATGTTCAAGGTTAATTAAATTGCTTTGAATATCTGTAATTGGAAAAAAAACCGATGCATTTTCTCTTGACCATTTAAAAGTAGCGTTACTTAAGTGTGAATTTTCTGTATATCCTTCTGCTATACCTGAGTTATGAATTTCTACTCGATATAATTGATTTTCGTTACCACGATAACGTGAATCTGGAACGATTAGACATGGGTCATTATCATCGCCTGACTTATCTTTAACTTTTGCACATAGTTTACCTTTGCCTGGTTTAATGATTTCTCCTATTGCTTCTAAAAATGATTGATAATTCAGTTTGAAAGGATGGCCCTTACTTGTATCAAAATCTGGAGGGTCCATCAACAATACTTTAACTTGCCAAATGATTTTTGCTCGTGTTGCAGTGTCCGGCCCAGCCAATGCAGCTTCTCGCATGCTATCGTCGTTAACATAAGTATAATGCCGTTCCCACACATCAAGATAAACTAATGCATGCTGTCCAGATTCAATAGCTGACACCAATTCTTCCGCTGTCGTTTGTTCCTCTAATGTGATTGGGTAATCTGGTTGAGTCATATAAGAGATAAATTTTTCATTATTATCTAAACCAACTTCACACATAATCCCATTCACATAATAATATCCAGGAGATATAAGAATCCCTAATTTAAGATCATCTACTGTTGCAAGAGCAAATCCTGAACCGTTAAGTGGCCCCCAATGTTCACTACCAACATGACAAGCCAGGTTTCTCAAGTTGTGAGTCGAGATAGAAACTTGCTCATTCCAGTCAGCATCTAATTGCACCCTTCCCTGCTGCATTAAGACCTTACTAAAATTATTACATGAATCAAAAGTATCTCTAGTCAGATCTCCACGAAATTCTCCATTCTCACTTTTTAGTCTAGCCTTTTGGTAATGTAGTATCGCCTCAAGGAAAATTTTTCTCTCAGCATCATTGAATCCTGAACCAATGCCTTCAAAAAGTAAATCCGTGTCTATAGGTTGCATAGCCATAGTAGCTAGGTTATTCCTCGATACCTTAGTCACTTTCTTTTTAGTCACTTTCTTGGATGTTTTTTTAACTACCATGTCATTCTCCTAGCTTGATTTTATAATACCAACGTCCATATGGGCGGGCAAATATTCATTTAAACGAACACTTAAATTAGCCATTCGTTGCGGTTGATATAAATGGTGGAATACACCCATTTCTGATTCATCGTTTGCACCACGTTTTATTTCTTCAGCACAACAATCCGTTAATTGGCAATAAGTTGGTTTTCCATAACGTACGCTATTAAACCTTGGATGAACTCGTAATGATTCCTGAACTTGTGCCGCTTGAATAATCGCAAAGCTGGGACTAGATTCATTTTGTTCAATTGCATTTTGCCTTAATTTTTTTGCTATTGCACTTGTAACCAGATCTGGTTGGCAACGATAACGCCTAGGTGTTCGTGAGCCTGAAGTTACATAACAAAATCTTATGCAACCTTTTTGTCGTCTAGCGACTGTAATACGACCATCAAAAATAGTGTTTTCTGCCAACTCAATGGCATGCACTTGAGTATGTCCAAAAATTGTTGAACGTTTAACACTTAAGCATACATGGGCCACTGGACAACCAGGCGCACCTATAACTTCTATTTCAGGATCAGTTGCATCGACAATACTGTCAGAAATACAGATGCGAATGGGATCCAAACGTACTTCAATAAATTCATCTGCACAATCAAGAGAGTCGTTCGAAAAATCTTCATTTTCACCGTATTCAACAGTTTTATCATCCCGTTTTATTTCAACGGAAGAATCAACCTGAATAGCTCCCAAAATACTACGCTCGATCTTGACACAAACATTCGGGCTAAATATTTCCAAACTTGGTTCAGTTCTATCAGGCTTGCAATCGCTATCCATTTCCCAGCCTGGTACTAAAGTAGAGTGCCGAATAGTTAAATCACATAAAGCACCATTAATCTGCACACCACGACCAGTAACCAAAACCCCATCCAAAATAAAGCAATCCAGACAATCTCCATTCACGGATAAGGAATCGGGTTTATCAGTTTGCCAATCAAGTAATCTGATGATGGGGCGCTTGCGATTAGCAGAACGTAACTCCAAACTCTTAAGTTTTATTTTCTCTGCACCATTATTACTCGAACCATCGTTTAAGTTATCATCAGGGAAACAATCTATATTGATCGGCTCGACATACACACCACTATCGGTAATTTCAATGCTTGCGTGTTCTGGCTTTTCCGACTTCCATAGATCGAGAGCGGCGTTTATGCTTCTTAATTTTTCATCTCTACCGACCCGATAAGTTTTTGCTGTTTGTTCATGTATCATTGGGCGCTCATATTCACCACCTCCTACATCAGCACTGAAACCGTAATGGTAATTAACCCAAACACCCGATTTGGGAAAAGTACGCTTTGGAAAGGCAATACGTCCTAATTCAGGATCAACCGCAACCTTGCCTTTGGGCGGAAAGTAACGCCAATCATTTAAATCAGAAACGACTATGTCGTCTATAGAGACCGGTACTTTTTTAGCGCCTGTATAAATGACTAAACTCTTATTATCGCCATAAAACCGTTCCAAATTTTTCTCGAATAGCGTTCGTCTAATCGGCACTGGTAAATTAAATTCTTCGGTAATATGCGTGGATTCGGTTTCTGGTTCAGGTTTGTTATATAAAGGCGTATTGTTACCTAACGCACTAAAAGTAAAACAATTCGGACCAGCAGACTCTAAACAATATGCTGGTGTTCCTGTCACAGAATATGCTTTCAAACGCCAAACAAAAACGCCTACGCCGGGCAAGTTATATCGGCCTTGTGTATATTTAGAGTTGATTCGCCGAATATCTACATTGTGAGCGGTTTTGTCAAAGGGCCCATTCAACAACTCTAAACAATTGCTATCGCGTATATCTAAAGTTTTTCCATGCATTAATTTAAGGTGTTTAACTGACTGTGTATGTGCCAGTAATTGATAAAACTCAACGGCTCTTGCAGGCCAGCCCGCAATATCACTGGCTAGTAATTCAAGTAGTGCCAAACTTCCTTTACGTCGTCGATAGCGAATGGTGTTAGCAACTTCACGACGTGGTATTAATATTTTATTACGTAATTTCTCCTGAACATTATTACCACTTGTCGGTTCACCGGCTTCATGTACGGGTTCGTACCCGATCAATTCTGCCAAATAAGGAACCACCCAGTCTTCACACGTTTCAATAAACCAATTTTCATTTAATTGACGTATATCATCTTCAACTAAATTGACTTGTTCCGAAATTACCTGCAGTAAGGCTCTTAGCGGTTCACCTTGCTCAACATCACGCATGCGGTAGATCGCTGGTAGCAATTCATAGAGACGATCTATTCGGGGATCTTTCATAAAGCACTCTCCATTTGATTTAGAATTAATGTTGATGGAATCTCTGATGTTAAAAATGCTATTTGTGCAGGCTGTATGTGTCTATTTATTAGAATAGTTTTATCTACGGCAGCTGTTTGCACAATAAGACTTTGAGCGACCTGTTTTTTGAAAGACGTTAGAACACCATCGGGATTTGATTTGAAAAGAATTTGAGCGACAGTATTGGTAATTTCGTCTGGCGAGAGAATTTGCCGATTGTAGGGTAATATAAACTTTTCATTATCTTTTATACTATTGTGTTCATCTTTAAGCCTGTCGATATCCTGTTGATCTAATGCTCTTTTCTCAGGCACACCTCCAAACGCATTAACATCGACATAGGCAACACCGCGCACCGATTGCATCACTTTTATCACCTCACTCAACATAACGCTTTGGCCAATCTCGCGACGTTCGAAACTAAAGGCATCAAGTAGCTTTTCACGCAAACTCGGCTCTACAGATTCCCACTGGTAATCTGGAAGAATGGCAACCGCTACCTCAATTGTTATGAACATCAATTCTCGAACGGCCAACTGAATGGCTTGTTGTGGGTCACCAAAGTCGTGCAAAGCTGTGCGTAGATTTCTAAACAAGTCTGAACTTTCATCAATTGGAATATCTTCGGCACCAGCAATTGTGACGTGTACTATTTGTTGTCTTCCATCGCTGATTTCAACAGCATGAGCCTTGCCAATGCCTGCATACACTCTAGAGAAATCTTGATAGTCTTGTACTGAAACTAATCTATCGAGTGCTTTGATGGCTAATGGAACATTTTTTCTGGCTTGATCACGGTTTTCTCTATTAACCCCGCCCGAAGAAGACATAGGGTTAATAACCTCTTTAACTCCCAGAGGTTTAGTCAATAACATCGAAATTTGATCAGCATTTACATTGCCGTCTTTACCGATGCCATTTCGATACATGGCTCTGATATTCTCACTGCCAGTGGGTAAGCGCGAACCTTTAATACCGTTACCAAATATTATTTTTGTCTTATTTTCGTTATCGGTTTTAACAACAAATTTTCTATCTTTAGCTTCTAGCTCAGCTAGAGAATCAGCCTCATGCCATTCAATATCATTAACTAAAACTTTTAAAGAGCTATCGATTCCTGTTGGATTATTAGCAGACACATGAGTTAGTGGAAACTGTTTCAGTTCAAAGGATTGAAATATTTGTGCACCACTTCCACTGCCAAGAATTTCATGTCGGCTCTCGCCATGCGTTGCCTTAACGACATTGCCATGAATTGTTACTGTATCGCGTTTAAAACAATAAGCGAGCTTTTCTGCAATTTTAATAAAGGTATGGTTTTTTTCGTTAGGGTGCTCGGTTATTTCACCATGGCTTATTACTACAGATGAATCAAAATTAGACTCTTTTTTAACATCCTGTATCACCGAACTGATCATGGCTAATTCGCTAAAACGTACTCCTGACGTTCCCTGAATTTCTCTTTCTCCAGAAACTATAACCCATCGTCCAGACTCAAGGCCTTCATAAAATCCGTCGAGTTCGATGAGGTCATCGTCATCGGTACCACCGCATATTGGGGCTTGTATAGGCTCTTCAGCTAGTTCTAGCTCTTCAGGTTGAGTGTAAACTGCGGTAGAACGTAGAGCATTGAAGTCATCACCAAAGGGATTGGAAACAGATCCAATATTCTCGGAAATTTTTATCCAACGATTTTCTACTGAACTTGAAAAATCTATATCGATTTGGGTTGATGCGGCTGAAACACCATATTTTGTCCGCGTTACACTGCTATTCACGGCACTTGCTTTAACGACCATTTCTTTTTTATCAGTTAGTCGAGTGGTAAACGGTGTTTGAATAACCATCCAACTATCTGGTTGAATAGAAGTGTAAGCAGCATCTAAATAAATTCTAGTTTCTTCTTCATTCGAAAAATTCCCACCAACCGACTTTTGGCTATCTATTATTTCCCAATCACCAGCAACAGTTGCCGGACCGCCATTTGAAGGAATATTGAAACGCCTGGGAGTATTGTGCCCAAACAAAGAAGCTTTCTGCTTCAAATGATAGACCTTAATTTCATTTGTATCAGCCACGATGGCATTTTCAGCAGCTGTCTTTAAGATGCTTTTAAGTCTCGGTGTAAAGCTTGCAACCGAACTGTAACCGACACTTGCCTTAGATTTAAACTGGTCCGCTATACTTCTTCTTAAACTCAGTTTTCCTCTTGGTTGAATAGACGGTCTTAACGCTAAGTCATTAAAAAGGTTTAGCGATTTAGCGCCTAGTTTGGAGGGTGTATTTGAACCTTCTAAAATCACTAAAGTCCTGTCAGCTAATGGATCAGTTTCTATTTCCTTTACTCGATGAAATACAGGCATTGCACTTCCATACTGAATTAGCAGTGGGTCGTTAACCTTAAGATTGGTGCTAACACCTTTTAAATAAACCCGCGGCCCCCCAATCGTAGAATCCGAATTTTCAGAGCGAATTGAACTCAAGCTTTGTGGTTGAGACATTCTTGGTTTTAAATTGTTCCATTGTGCCCTCGCCTTTAACTCTTCACTAGTTTCAAATGCCTGCGGCAACTCATCGGGCCCAGGAATGCTCTGTGCTCTACTACCAATCGGAATAACTGTTTCTTCTTTAAAGTTATCATCAATGTTATAGGCTAAGAAAACACTGGATGAAACACCTAGTCTGGGTTTATAACCGACTAACCTAGATAATTCGAGTATAGATCGGCGCTCTGTTGCTGTGCGTAAATAGCCCTCATTGGCAATGCGCTCCTGGTAAAAAGTCATTACATCACCCACGCTTGCCCAGGCATCTAATAAAGCGATGGATGGGTCCGATTTATCTCGCGTAGTTAATCCTTGTAAGGGATATACTTTTCTAAGATTACCGTCAGCATCTGGTTTTTCTAAATAATAACCCGTTAAACGAGCTGTCATGGTTTCTAAAAAACTAGCATGCGTGCCAATACGATATTTAATCTCAGCCAATCCCGGGCGGTTATAAATTGGCAATGGAGTCACTATTTCTACTCCTTCGCAACATCCGCAAGATTCAGGGCTAACACTTTGTGGTGAACAACAATCAGCGCAATGAGCTTTCATCTTCCACCTCGCATATCTAGACTGAGTATTCCATTTTCAACGACGCTAGGATCATTATCCAAGCGAGCAATTTCAAACGGACTCAACGGTAACAGTCCATTTTCAATTTCGTTATATGCGTTTTCACACCAACGTTGGAATCTGCAAACCTCTACGCTAGCCACCCCTTCGACACACTGAGCCGTAGCGACCATTTTACTTAAATAGATATCTTCTCCAAAACTTAAATTATCAGGGTGAAAAAATCCTAGTTTGCCAGCCAGCAAGCGTTTATTACCAAATAATTCCAGTAGCTCAGCTTTAACGTGACCACGAAAATAATTTGGAAGCACACAAATTTTAAGCTCTATATCCAAGGGTACTCTTTGTGCTGTTCTCACCACTAGATCATGGCCAATACGTCTAAAACGATGTAAACAAGCACTAATTTCGTCAAGTAATTCCTGTTCTGCTTGTTCTTCTCCATAAGAGTCTATAGCCACTAAAACTTCATACCAACTTCCCGTCCAACGTAACTTGGCATAGGCATTTTGAACCTTACTTTTAAATTCACGCAATACTATGGCGGTATAATCATCAGCAATAATAGCGCGCTGCCGTTCTTTACGGAACGCTTGTGGAGCAAATAATTTAACATCGCTTAAGGGCTCGGCATTTACACCACCTTGCGCTGGCATTGGGTTTCGTACTAATAAGTTAATTCCATCTAAGACAGTATTTGCCAGGTAGACATGTGATATCACTTCTGCACCGACATTACCTGATACGCCGTTACCAACACGATAGTTTGCCTTAAATTCTGAGCATAGTTTTGGTCTGCGACCTATTTCATTATTGCCGAAACGCAAATACGCTCTGCCATCATCATCCAGTTCAGTGACAAAATGATAGTCATTAGCCGTGCTTGATAATAAGTCCTGTTGCGAAAACCATTCCTGTTTAGCATCTAACTCCGAGTTGCTTACTAAGCCAATTATTGCAATTGCCTCTCGCTCATTTTGGATAAGCATTTGAGATGCTGGTATATCCTTTGGTAAGGGCTCACAAAAAGTTAAAGGCGCATAATCTAAACTTGGATTGTAATCAATTGGAAGAATGTGACTGACTTGAGCAAGACCTTCTTTTTTACAGCACTCAATCACATCGGCTTCAGGCACTTTAGGTAAATTCTGATCAACACTGCGGCCATGATCAACCAGTATTACATTGCCACAAGCAACGCTGATACATTCAAGCATTGCACAGTCAGGTGCAGGCCCCAGCGCCGACAGACAAAGTGGAAATGGCAATGCGTCTTCATCACCCCAGCTAATATGCGTAATGTACTGACCGTTAAGCGGATCAACATCACCCGAAATTGCCGTTATCCGCACAGCATGTCGATGCACAGGGTTTGCATCTTGCGGGTGTCCGGTTTCGGGGCCAATCACTTCTTCCAGAATTAATACGTCACCGACTTTCAATTTTAGTTTGATGTTTGACTGCTCACTAATTAACACCTCAGCCTTCTCGCCTATTTGTTTTGCAACCGGCTTTTCTTTGGGTGTTTCAGGACCATCCTCTGGGTCGCAATGTGGATCTTGCTTATCATCAGGCGGCACCCATTCACCGACCAACGTTGCGTTGGTCGAACCTTTAGGCAAACAACACAGCTGATCACACCAGGTGTAAAATTTAATTCGGTTATGGGATTGGTAAAGTTGAATATCATCTGATGTGATCGGCTCAAAAACTTCGTACTGACTGGCCGGTATTTTTTGCAATTCTTCATCGTTTAATACGGTGCGGCTAATCTGCAATGCTTGATTAAAACCGGTAATGAACTTAATCTCGTCAGACTTAATATCTGGCAAATCACTACTCACTTGAATGCAAACCCAAGCGCGAGCATTGCATCCTTCGTGCATGGTGTAATCAACTAAGCGGGCATGGCGACGCACAGAAATACGTTTACGTGCAGTATCAAGATAGGCTTCCGTAGCCACTGCGTCCTGGTAATAACTCAGGTGGTCGCCTACATACGCTAGCACTTCGACCAACGCGATACCAATATCGGGTACATGGCGTTCCTGCCAGTCTGGCATGGTCAACGATAAGCGATCGAGGATCAGTTGCCGGAAGCTGGCATAGTCTTTCGCCAGGTAATTAATATCTGGTTCATCCTTTGGATCTGCGGGGCAAACTTGCTCTTGCTTACAATCTAATTCATTCGGACAATCGACTTTAAAGTTAAATTCGACCCGATCGTATCTCGGGTCAAACTGGGAATGCGTTTGCCAGTGTCCTTGTTGGTTTTTTTCAACAACGCGCAAGCTGTAGTTGGAAAAGTCGCCAGTCTTGTCGACCACCACTTTCATGATGTCATCAAACTCGACGCTATCCTGAGTGGTAACCTCAACATTTTTCACTTGTATATCTCTAATTCGCTGGCCACCTTCGATACGAATATTATTTTCGTCCAACTCAACCGGTGCTTTCCCTAAGAAATGAACCGTCAAGATTAATTGGTCTGCGCCGACTTCCAGAAAATCCAGACCGTTCAACTGTTGCTGCTGCCTGACCTTTTCACGTCGTCGCTCGTTTTTGCAAATCATTGGGGTCATGATGCAGTACTCCGAGTAAAGGTGGTAGACCTAATTTCCTGAGTACGGCGCACTTTATAAACCAAATCAATACTCAAACTTGCGTCGTCACTTTGTACATTGAGTTCTTGAACTTCAATGAGATCCGCTAACCATTGTTGTAAGCCAGCTTGAATCGTAAATTGCAGCGTCGCTGCTAATTCAGGACTGTTAGGTGCAAAAATTAATTGCATCACACCGCTACCAAAGTCCGGTCGATTCACTCGTTCTCCAGAATTGGTAAACAAAAACTGTTCAATCATGTCGCGAATATGATCGTCATCATCGGTCAGTGCCGTTTGTCCACGACTGTCAAAATGAAATGGAAAATCAATATTTAACATAGTTTCACCTTTACATCGCGCTCACACGCGGTTGTGTTGCAACAATGAGTAATGGCGTCCCAGTTGGCGTACAAATAGCCTGGCTACTTTGCACTAATAAAGGCTGGCCATTAGAGGTTACCCGAGTCGTACCGGTGACCCATTGTGCCGTTACGCATGGGCCGTTTGCCGCAGTTGGAGGCGGCAATGTACAACCGGCAATCACATACGGCGATGTCATTAATACCGTTGGCTGGCCGCCAACTACCACTCGCGGATTAGGCGCTGTTGGCGTTGCCTGACCGGCATGAGAGCAAAGCACTTGTGCACCAACATGTACTAAAAATCCAGGCATAATCTATCCTCTAAGTGATAACCAATGCACCATTGTTAATCGTTACAGTCGGCCCAGCCATCACTAGACTGGCGCCTTTTCCATTTTGAATATAAATACCAGTATCATTAACAATGATTGATGCACCTGTGGCGCTCTTTAGCATCAAACCACCCGTTGGCCCTGGTAAATCACTAATAACAAAAGTATTTTGCCCAGCGGTTTGCATGACAATATTTGGAGAAATGGGTAGCCCAGCATGTGCTAATGGCGGCACATCGGCAGAACTTCCCCAACGCCCACCCACCCAAATTGGGTAATCAACATTACCTTGTTCGAACTCAGCCCACACACCTGCACCGATCGGTGGAACCATGTACACACCCATCGCAGGCCCAGTAGGTCCAGAAAGCGGTGTACATGGCTCTGCCCACGTTGACGGCACCAAACCCAAAGCATCAGGAATACTTAATAAGAGCCTGCCACGCAATTCAGGATCAACATTATTAATCACGGTGGCCCGATATTTACCAAATAAATTGTCGTTATCACTCATGGTAAAACCATCGGTGTATTAGAAATTAAACCATCACGCGATAAGGTGAAGTTTTGTTTGTATTCACCCGGCTTAATATCGTGAGTAACACTATCGATGTAATACATCCCGTCATAAGCTAATCCGGCACCACGCACACCGACTAATAATTTTGACTTTAGGATATGTCCATAACGCATTACATCGATTGTTCCCGTAGCACTAATTGCACTTGAATTATTCATTAAATGACCCAGAATTTTTTGTGCCGCTTTTGTTGGTGATAGTTTAGCTGCCTCTTTATTAAACTTAATTTTTGCTGGTGGTATTGGCCTAGCGCCTAGCGGAGGTTTAAATATATTGATATTTGGTAGAGGTATTGGAATCGGTACTCTTCTTGTAATAGGATCCATAATGGTAAATACAGTGATATCTTTAGCTAAACCATCGAGTGCAAAACTTAATGACTCTACATTCGTATGTGCGTCCATATTCATACTCAATGCCGGCTGAGGTACGGGTACGTTTATATCCGGGCCAAAATAAGCTGTGCTTTGTCCCGGAGCTGGTCCCGGCATGACAAAAAACACATAACCAACCGTTCGCGCGATTTGTTTTAAAAAAGCTCTATCGGTACCTAATTGAGTTTCCCATCTCTCAGTGACAATATCTGGTATATCTATAAATGGAGGTATGACTAATGGAACGATTCCTAATGCAGCATAGGGAGCTAATAACGTATAAACTATCGCAACAATAGGCATGTTTGGATAAGGTATTGTCTTCTCTAGTACATCCATAACGATACTTAAGTCCTCACCAGTGATTGTTAAGGTAGATTTTCCTACATCACTACTAGGCGCCATAGCCTGGCGAGTAACAATTCCATCCATCAATACATGTGGAAAGCCATTTAAAGTTGCAATAATAATTACACGCGTAATCATTGGATCAAAATAACCCGCCGGCAACATTACATTTAACAAAGGTGAATTTTTACCAACATCAAATGTAATTTGGAAACCGCTGCGCTCTTTATCATGGTTCACCTGTACGCTACTCAAAGCCTCAACCACCATTTTTGGAGCCGGTACTGGAACGGCCGGCCCAATCAATAAAGTGAGATGAACACCTTTAAGCATTGTCTGCCCCAGGAATTCCCTCGGGCAATGTGATGCGTAAGCGACGGCCAATTTCTTCGGTCAGCTCATCTGGCAGCATTGCTCGATTTGCATCACATAGTTGCCAAAACTGTTCTGGGTTGCCAAGGTAGTGGGCTGTTATATTATCCAAGCGTTCTTTTTCAGTCACCACGTGCTCTTGTAATAAACTGAAGCCTTCGGGTTGCGGAATAAATCGGCGTTTGATAAAAATTGTCTTTTGACCATCCTTTTTTTCAAGCATCTTGGTTTCTATGCCGTGATACCTACTCGCCGGTGGAAACAAGGTTCTATTTAAGGCGCCTGCTTGTATTAATGCTGCCAACGGATCGTTCATCATATTCCCTCTATACCAAATGTATTTAACGAACCAGAAAAATGTTTACTCGATAACTGTTCTTTATTCTGTAAATAACTCATAAACAAACTACCGCCTTTGTGATCAAAGCC
>CAYVSL010000079.1:0-14505 GCA_964454125.1 uncultured Kangiella sp. | reverse complement strand
AACAATATCGAAGAGGGGGTCAGTTTGCCGCTTTCACATCCAGTATCTTTTGGTGTGAGTGGTGCAAATAATTCCGAAGTTCATGCCAGCGGAGAAATTTGGGCGAATGTATTGTGGGAAAGTTATGTGGGGTTGATCAACAAACCTGGCAACCGTTTTACTCAGGCTCAGCAATTAATGAAAGATTATCTGATTGCTAGTCTTAAATTGACGCCCAATACGCCGACCATGTTGGAAGCCAGAGACGCATTGCTAGCTGTTGCGTTGGCTAATAACACAGATGATTTTGTCATCATCCGAGATGCTTTTGTTAAACGAGGGATGGGAGCGTTGGCGATTGCTCCTGATAGAGCTTCCATTAATCATTCTGGTGTGGTTGAAGATTTTACCCCTGGTGTCGATTTGCAATTTAGTTTACAGCTTAATCCTGCGAGTCTTGATACCAATACCTGTGATGACGATGGTGTATGGGATGCAGGAGAAGCCGCCAGTTTTTCTCTATCAGTTAAAAGTGCTGCCGCTACCAGTATTCCAGCATTGAGCTTAAACCTCAGCTCAAATGATGATATGAGCATTGAGTCAACCTCATTAAAGGACTGGAGAGTGAATTTCGATAATCATATTACGCCTTTTGTGGTTGACAGCGAAATGTGGCACGGTGTCGATAGCGGTGCGCCCGGTAACTCTTATCTGCTCACTCCGGTTATTCGGGTGGCGGATACTGGTGCGTTGACCATTAATTTTGATCATTATTATTTATTTGAATCTTCTGAAGATACTCAAGGTATATTGCAAAACTGGGATGCCGGAGTTATCGAAGTCTCTGTGGATGGGGCCGTTTTTGTGGATGTGGTTAGTTTTGGTGCAAGCTTGTCCGAACCATACAACGGCACGGTTAATTCTCTTAACAATGAACTAGGCGGGCGACAAGCTTACACATCTACTAGAGATGAAAATGATTTGCAGCCATCTGCGAATAGCATTACTTTCCCTGACGGTCTGGTAAATGGACAAGATATTCAGGTGAGATTTCGCATTGGAACGGATGCCAATACTGGCGATTTCGGATGGTTAATTGATAACCTAGTTGTTATTAATGCCGCCTTTTCAATGTTTAGTCGTATGGTCACTGAAAATAATGCTTGTGGTGTTGGCAATCCGCCTGTGGTGGATGCAAATGACATTCAATTAAACCAATCTACAGCAACTGGCGGCGGAGGTAGCCTTGCTACTGATTGGTTGCTTTTAACGCTTCTAATGGGACGCTTTATCCAAATAAAAAGTCGTTTAAAAAAGGTTCATTAGACCAATAAATGATGATCCGATTAACGATATATTTACTGCTCTGGTGATTGTTGCGCCATTCTTGTTTATCTCGTTGGTGCAATAATAAGGCCATTTTCCAAATATTTGCCAACACTGATACCAAAGGCTTCGCTTTCGAAAGCTTTAAATATGACGTAAGGCTTTGATTCCGCATCTGTTTGAATAAAGGATAAATCGATCAATCTTTCTTTTCTTGGTTTTTTGTCTTCATCTAACACTAACAAAACTTTTGGTTTTAATTTGTTGCCTTTACGATTGCCGGACACCACAATCCCTACTTCACCATTTTTCATTTCTACAATGGTACCCGCTGGATAAATCCCGCGCCATTCAATAAACTTGAGCACTAGTTTTTCTTCAAATTTTATGTTTTTATCCTGCATTAATATTTTATAAGCATCCACCACTGACATCGCTTTTCGATGAGGTTGGTCACTGGTTAAAGCTTCAAAGGTATCTATGATACTAACGATCCGGACTCGCTGGCTGATTTGCTCTGCCTTCAAACCTCTTGGATATCCATGTCCTCCTAATCGCTCATGATGACAAACAGCGATATCTACCACTGAGGGAGGAAGGTCTTTTTTCTTTTGTAATATTTGATAGGAATATTGAGGATGCATACAGAGTTTTTGCATGTCCGCATCGGTTAATTTCTTAGTTTTGTTGAGCAACTTACTGTCAATTTTAACTTTTCCAATATCGTGTAACAACGCACCGACACCAATATCCTCTATTTGTTGCTCTGAAAAACCTAAATAACGGGCGAAGCCGATCGAGAGTATGCTGACATTCAGGCAATGCTGAGCCACATGGTCATTGTTGTCTTTTAACATGATCATCATCAGCATGGCTTCTTCGTTGGTGAGTACTTCTCTTACCATGTTTTTCACTGAAGATTTTACGCTGTATGAGTTAAAGTCTTCGCCAAGCATGACCTTATCCAACACGGATTTAACTACTAAACGGCTTTTCCTATGAGACTTACGAGCCGTTTTGGTGTGTTTTTTTAAATCAAATTTTTCGATTTGATTTTTGCTGAGGATTTTCTCTTTGTAAGATTTTGAAACACTGGTTTTTAGTTTATGCTCTTCAAACTGCATTTCACTTTTGAAGTCGATAAAAACGAATTGGCATTCAGTTTTTATCGCGTCGATGTCCATTTGATCTTGGAGAGCAAATCCTTGCAATAGAAATGAGCTTGCTTCCCAGGGTTTATCTAGGCCAGAAATATACATGCCGATTTCTAAATTTTCGGAAAATACTTTGACGCTTTGTAAATGATTGAATGACATATTGGGCTTGGATTCTATTTGATATTATGGCGGTTACAAATTATTGACTGCAAAGGTGAGAGAGCTATATTCCCTCCCACTAGATACAGAACGAACTGGTCTTAGCAGTTTAGCAACTTTTGGCTGGAAAACAAAGCAAAACCAATTGGACAGCAAAACCAATTGGAAAAATTTGGCAGCAATGGTTTATGAAATATGAACCCGCCTTTGGGCTGTGCTATCATTACAAAAATCGATCTCTACAGAAAAATCAGTTTAATGCATCTTCATATTTTAGGCATTTGTGGAACCTTTATGGGGGGTGTTGCCCGGCTGGCAATTGAAAAAGGCTTTCAAGTAACAGGTTCCGATCAAAATTGTTACCCACCAATGAGTGATCAATTGCTAGATTTGGGCATAGAACTTCATCAAGGGTACGATACAGGGCCTCTGAAAGAACGGCCAGATTGTGTGGTGGTCGGTAATGCCTTGTCACGCGGCAATCTTTTTGTTGAAGCCATGTTAAATGGCCATCAAGCTTATCGTTCCGGCCCACAATGGCTCAATGAAAATATATTGCAAGATAAATGGGTGATCGCAGTGGCTGGCACTCATGGTAAAACGACTACTGCGAGTATGATAGCCTGGATACTGGAAGCTACTGGTTATAATCCTGGCTTTTTGATTGGTGGTGTGATGGAAAATTTTGGGGTTTCTGCTAGGTATACAGATTCACCTTTTTTTGTGGTCGAAGCCGACGAATATGATACTGCCTTTTTTGATAAGCGTTCAAAATTTGTACACTATCGAGCTAGGACCTGCATTTTGAATAATCTTGAATTCGATCACGCGGATATTTTTGATGATCTAAAGGCGATTGAAACACAATTTCATCATCTGGTCAGAACCATTCCGCAAAATGGCTTAATTATTAGGCCAGAAAAATGTGAAGCGCTTGACCGCGTTTTACAAAGAGGGTGCTGGACTAAGGTAGAATCTTTTTGTGGAGAAAAAAATTCACAGTCTGTCTGGACTATTAACAAAATAAAGGCAGACGGTAGTTTATGTGAAATTTATTTTAAGCAACAATCGGTCGGCACTTTAGATTGGCAATTGATCGGTGATCACAATATTAATAATGCATTGGCGGCGATTTCTGCGGTTCGTCATGTTGGAGTCAAAATCGATCATGCGCTGTTAGCATTAAAGCGATTTAAAAATGTTAAACGACGTATGGAGTTAAAGGGTATTGTCGATAATATTACAATTTATGATGACTTTGCTCATCATCCGACGGCTATCGCGTCGACCATACAGGGACTTCGTTATAAATTAGACCAGTCTGAAATGAGTCCTTCTCGGATAATCGCTGTGGTCGATCCTCGCTCAAATACCATGCGCATGGGGTGTCATAAAAAGACATTGATTGACGCCGTTAATAAGGCAGACATGACGATTTTTCATATTCCGGGATCTTATGATTGGTATCTGGACATTGAGCCTTATGAGAATATTCAATCAGGAAATTCGGTTGAGGTTATTCTTGAGCTATTAAAACACAATATTCGTCAGGGCGATCATATTTTGATTATGAGCAATGGTGGCTTTGATGGGATCCATGAAAAATTATTGCATCAATTGCGAACCTCTAGTCTTGATAATCAAAAATGAAATCATATGAAAAATAATTCGATTACTTTTGCCATGACCGGTGCATCAGGTGCTATATACGGGCTAAATTTACTGAAACATCTGGTTAATCACTACCAGCAAATCCACCTACTTATTTCTGATGCTGCGCGGGTTGTTTTGGCGACAGAAACAGGTCTAAAATTACCCGGATCGCCATCAAAAATTCGATCGCTTATAACCGAATATTGCGGTTGTGATGCTGACAACATTGAGGTTTATGCCAAGGAGAATTGGTATTCGCCGGTTGCCAGCGGTTCCGCAGCACCGACACAAATGGTGATTTGCCCTGCTAGCATGGGTTGTATTTCGGCGATCGCTGTTGGAGCAAGTAATAATTTATTAGAGCGTGCAGCGGATGTGGTACTTAAAGAAAAAGGCCAGTTGATTTTATTGCCGCGTGAAATGCCTTTTTCTACTATTCATTTGCGTAACTTATTATCTCTATCGGAAGCGGGTGCGACAATAATGCCTGCCTGCCCAGGGTTTTATACTGAACCTGAAACGATTGAGGATTTAGCTGATTTTGTTAGCGCGCGAATTTTGAATCACTTAGGGATCCAAAACACTGTAATACACGCTTGGGGTTATAAGAAGTAGCAAAAGAGGCCTCCTAAGAGCATTCAAACTTTAGCTACACTCACCACCCCAAACAGGTTATTACTAAGGATCTATCTTTGGTGGTGAGTGTAGGTGAAAGCGTTATAACCTCAATTCTTATTCCAAGTTGAGATTATCTATACTTATTGATCCTTTTTTGATTTTTTTCCTTTTTTCGATGCTTTTTTCGCTTTTTTTATGGCTGATTTTTTGGCAGCATTTTTTTCGGCAACTTTTTTTGATTTTTCTTTATTGAGAGTTCGTAACGATTTTTTTAATCGTTTTTTTGCATCTTGCGCCGCACTTTCGGCGATCTTGGCTTTTTCAAGTGCTTTGTTTGCAATTTTGGCGGCTTTTTCAGCTGCTGCGACTGCTCGGCTAACATCTTTTTTACTTTTTTTAAGTAGCTTTTTTAATTGGGCGATTTCTTTTTTGTTCATGGTGATATTCTCCTTACTCAATTTCTTTGTTGAGTATTGATTTATGTGATTCAAGTGATTAATTTAGGTTCAAGTTAAGGTAAAAAAATTACTAATAGAATTCATCTTTCTCATAGATATTCTTCGCACTACCTACGATTAAAGGATCTGCCATATCAACTACTTCAACCTCTTTTCCCGTATAGTCAAGGTGGGATAAGAAGTGACGCATACAGTTAATTCTTCCGCGTTTTTTATCATCAGATCTAACCACAGTCCAAGGAGCATCTTTAGTGTCCGTATGAAAGATCATTGCATCTTTTGCTTTGCTGTACTTAGGCCAAAGTGATAACGAGGCCATATCGACCGGGCTAAGTTTCCATTGTTTTAACGGATCATTTTGCCGGGATTTAAAACGCCTGAATTGTTCTGTGCGACTAACTGAGAACCAGTATTTAAATAATGTAATGCCGCTATTTACCAGCATACGTTCCAGTTCAGGGGCTTGGCGTAGAAATTCCAGATATTCCTGGTCACTACAAAACCCCATGACTTTTTCGACCCCGGCCCGGTTGTACCAAGAACGATCAAAAAAGATAATTTCACCTTTGCTGGGTAATTGTTTTATATAACGTTGGAAATACCATTGGTTTTTTTCCCTTGATGTTGGTTTTTCAAGTGCAATCACATTGGCGCCACGAGGATTAAGGTGTTCCATAAAGCGCTTGATGGTTCCCCCCTTACCCGCAGCATCTCTTCCTTCAAAGATAATAACAATTCTTTGTTTGGTGTTTTTCACCCAGTTCTGCATTTTCAATAGTTCAATTTGAAGTTCATGCTTATGGCGTTCATATTCCACAATATCCATTTTTGTTTCATAGGGGTAAGCGCCATCTTCATTCCATGGGATTTTTCCATTTTTGACGTTAAGGTCAAAAATAATCTTTTTCCTTTTATTTCTTTCTTTCTTGGGAGTAGGTTTTTTTACCAATTTCACTCTATTGTCCACGTGTTTTCTCCTTTTATCTTTTTCAATCATCTTTTTAGATTTGAAATATGAAACTGAAATAAATACAGTCAATTAAGTGCTCGCTACAATCTTGTAGACGATATACTAACGACCAATCAGAAGTTTTCTTTGTCGGTAACCTTCGCGTGGCAAACTTTCAAGCTACCTTTGAGTACTGTACTGAATCGAGAATTTGGTTTGACGGTTTAAACGGAGTTAAACGCCTCTTTCTTACCGGATCTTGATCTTATATCAGATGATCCTTATATTGATTGATCTAGGTCATATGTTGCTCCAAATTGGTTCATTATCACGCGATTTTTTGGCATTCATTAATATTGTCAAATTGGTAAAATGCTAGGCAATTGGGAATTTGATAGAATTTAACCGCCTTTATGGGCATAATTCTGTCAGCTGTTATTATTCCACCTAATATGAGAGTCAAAATGACGAAAAAAGCGATCGAAATTACCGACCTACATAAAACCTATGAAAATCGATTCGAAGCGCTGAAAGGCATATCCTTTTCGGTAGAGGATGGCGACTTTATAGCGTTGTTGGGACCAAATGGTGCCGGTAAATCAACGATTATCGGTATTTTATGTTCGTTAGTGAATAAGACCGAAGGTGAGGTCAAGGTTTTTGACCATTCGATTGATTCAGAATTAGAAGCCGCTAAACGATGTATTGGCTTAGTGCCTCAGGAGTTTAATTTTTCTCAGTTTGAAACCTGTTTACAAATAGTTGTCAATCAAGCCGGTTATTATGGCGTACCTCGAAGCAAGGCGATTGCAAGAACCGAAGTGGTCCTAAAACAGCTCGATCTATGGGATAAGAAAGATTCACAAGCTCGAATGCTTTCGGGGGGAATGAAACGCCGTTTGATGATTGCTAGAGCGATGGTGCATGAGCCAAAAATTCTGATTCTCGACGAGCCGACCGCAGGTGTAGATATCGAAATTCGACGTACCATGTGGGAGTTTTTAAGAGAATTAAATGAGCGAGGTACAACTATTGTTTTGACCACTCATTATCTGGAAGAAGCCGAGCAACTTTGTCGCAATATTGTGATTATAAATCACGGTAAAATGGTTGAAAATACTAGCATGAAAGATCTGATCTCTCGGTTGGATCTGGAGACTTTTATTCTAGACGTGGACAAAGTGCCGAATGAAATGCCTTGTTTAGATAACGTTTGTTTTAGAAAACGGGATGATACCTGTCTCGAATTTGATTTACCAAAAGAAAAAGCACTTAATCAGGTTTTTGACTGGCTGTCTAACAATGGTATAAGAGTTTTGAGTATGCGAAATAAATCTAATCGGCTCGAAGAGCTCTTTGTTCAATTGACTGAATCAAAAAGAGAGGAAGTGTAAAAATGAGAGCTAAGGTTTATAACAAAGAAGCATTCATTGCGCTGCAAAGTATTATTATTAAAGAGATCACTCGTTATTTCAGGATCTGGATCCAGACCTTGTTACCACCTGCAATCACTATGAGTTTGTATTTTGTTATTTTTGGACAATTGATTGGCTCACGAGTGGGGTTAATGGAAGGCGTTAGTTATATGGAATATATTACCCCAGGCATTATTATGATGTCGGTGATCACTAATTCTTATTCTAATGTGGCTTCATCTTTTTACAGTGCTAAATTTCAGAGAAATATCGAGGAGTTATTAGTTGCACCAGTACCCACTTTATTTATATTACTCGGTTATGTATTAGGGGGCACCAGCCGAGGATTGATCACTGGTGTGATTGTCACTTTGGTGGCTTCTCAATTTGTCGAACTGCATATTGATAATTGGGGCTTGGTCATTTTTGTTATTATATTAACCTCCATGATGTTCGCTACGGCAGGGCTCGTTAATGCGGTATTTGCAAAAAGTTTTGATGATATATCGATCATACCGACTTTTGTATTAACTCCATTGACCTATCTTGGCGGTGTATTTTATTCGATCAAAATGTTGCCAGAATTTTGGCAGAACATTTCTCTGGCTAATCCGGTTTTGTATATGGTCAACGCGTTTCGTTATGGGTTTATTGGATTTTCTGATATTCCAATTGAAAATGCAGTGGTTTTGATTTTGGTATTTATTGTTGGGTTGTTTTCAGTGGCCTATTATCTGTTGGCTAAGGGGATTGGGATCCGATCTTAACGGGACTTAGGGATCTAGTTATAGAATTGGGCCTATCAACCTGACTAAAAAAATCAGTTGAAGCACAAGAAATAGTGCCAGCTAATTTTTTGATACAGCGCGTCTCAAAAATTTAGATCAGTAGGGAGCAAAGCGCTGGTCTTTCGGCTAGGTGGAAATTGATATCTAAAAATCTCAAATTGAGTTTTAATCTGAACGGGTTTAATTCCCAGCCGCTTGCGGCGTAAAGTTTTTGAACTTAACGCTATAAGATACCTCTCTTCGCGTAGCGAATTTGAGCCAAAGCGAAAAGCCTTGGCGCGAGGTAATTCATTTCGAAAAGTTGAAATATTTTCGAGGGGCGGCTGGCCCTCTTTATATCTATTTTTGTAAATGGAAAGCTTGCTATGAGGTTGTTGATTCAAAATTGATGTTTATTAACCAATCATTGAGTGGCATACCGCATTTTGGCGGAAATAGACTTGTATTGGGCGGATTCAGAGAAGAGAGAGAGTAGAAATGTTTAGCGATATCTTGTACAATCCGAATCGTTATTACATATAAGAATAAAAAAGTATTTATATACTAAAAATAAAAAAATGAAACTTTCAAGGAGTTGAATTTATGGGGCGTAAGTGTCTTTTATTGTGTGCATTCGTTTTTGTTTTTTTCTCTAATTTGGCATATGGGATTTATATTCCGCCTTCTGACGATCGATCGCCTCCCAATTCTGTAACAAATATGTCAGTCGCTAGCAGTGATTATGATGGCAGTTATTCTGTCAGTTGGAACTTGGCGACGGGAGGAGTAATCCCTGATAATCTCGTACTTGAAGAGTCAAAAAATAGTGGTGGTTGGGTAGTCATAAACAATCCCAGTCGTACCAGTGAAAGCTTTTTTGTAAGTGGTCGCGGTGATGGCAGTTACCGGTATCGAGTCAAGGCTTGTAAAACAAAGTGTAGCCGCTATTCGACTTCTGGTTCTATCGTTGTTGCCAAAACACCCGGCGTACCAAGCAGTATTTCGAATTCTGCAACGAGTGGAACGGGCAGATTTTCGGTCCGCTGGGGGGGGGTCGAGCGGCACGGTTGATAATTACCAGCTGTATCAACAAAAAAATGGCGGCGGGTGGAGTTTAATTTATACGGGAATGAACCGTTCGAAAGGTGTCGTGCTAGTGGATGGGGCTTATAAATTCAGAGTCCGTTCATATAACACTGAAGGTAGCTATACCGCTTACACGGCTTATAGGATGTCTGGTAATAGTTTGGTTGCCAAAACGCCGGGTACACCTTCAAGTATTTCAAATAATGCAACCAGCGGCAGTGGTAGTTTTGCCGTTAGTTGGGGATCCTCTAGCGGTACAGTTGATCGCTATCAATTGTACCAACAAAAAAATGGTGGCAGTTGGAGCTTAATTTATACCGGCACAAGTCGTTCGAAAAGTGTTGCACTAACGGACGGGATTTATAAATTCAGAGCTCGTGCGTATAACGCTCAAAGTACTTACAAATCGTATTCACGTTATCGAGCATCTGGTAATACCATCGTTGCTAAAACACCCGGAACACCAAGCAGTATTTCAAATGCTGCAACTAGTGGCAGTGGAAGTTTGGCTGTTAGCTGGGGAGCATCAAGTGGTACGGTTGATAATTATCAATTGTATCAACAAAAAAATGGTGGCAGTTGGAGTTTAATTTATACGGGTACAAGCCGTTCAAAAAATGTCGCGCTAACGGACGGAACTTATAAATTTAGAGTCCGCGCGTATAACGCTGAAAGTACTTACACAACGCATTCGAGTTATCGAACTTCCGGCAACAGTGTTGTTGCCAAAACGCCGGGCACACCTTCAAGTATTTCAAATAGTACAACCAGCAGCAGTGGTAGTTTTACTGTCAGTTGGGGCACTGCGAGTGGCACGGTTGATAGTTATCAATTGTATCAACAAATATATGGTGGCAGTTGGAGTTTGATTTATACGGGTACAAGCCGTTCAAAAAATGTCGCGCTAACGGACGGAACTTATAAATTTAGAGTCCGCGCGTATAACGCTGAAAGTACCTACATCGCTTACTCAAGCTACCGAACATCAAGCAATAGCTTGGTTGCCAAAACACCCGGAACACCAAGTAGTATTTCAAATGTTGCAACTAGTGGCAGTGGAAGTTTGGTTGTCAGCTGGGGAGCATCAAATGGTACGGTTGATAATTATCAATTGTATCAACAAAAAAATGGTGGCAGTTGGACTTCAATTTATAAGGGTATAAGCCGTTCAAAAAGTGTCGCACTAACGGACGGGACTTATAAATTCAGAGTCCGCGCGTATAACTCTGAAGGTAACTATACCGCTTACTCAAACTATCGAACTTCAAATAATAGTATCGTGGCGAAAGCTCCCGGAACACCTTCAAGCATTACAAATACAGCGACTAGTGGAACGGGTCACTTTGTTGTTAGTTGGGGGCTGCAATTGGTGCCGTCGATAAATATCAATTGTACCAACAAAAAAATAATAGTGGTGGTTGGAGTCTCATTTATACGGGTACAAACCGAAGTTTCACTATGTCGCTAACCGATGGTACTTATCAATATCGAGTGCGAGCTTATAATGTACAAGGTACTTTTAAAGCCTACTCCAGTTATCGAACGTCTAGAAACAGTATTGTTGCCAAAACACCGAGCGTACCCAATAGCATTTCGACCAACTTAGGTTCGAGTTTTACAGGAAGTATTGATGTCTCTTGGGGAGCCAGCAGTGGGATTGTTGATGGTTATCAATTATACCAACAAAAAGATGGTGGTAATTGGACTTTGATTTATACCGGAACCACTCTTTTGAAAAAACTGACATTACCAGATGGCAGTTACCTTTTTAAGGTCCGTGCGTATAATTCAGAGAGTACTTTCATCGCCTATTCGAGCTATATCAGTTTAGCATCGAACGTCAAAATGAGGCTCAAGCCAACCACACCATCAGTCGATGCTCCTTCAAGTAATTCTGGAGACCCTTTCGTCTTGAGTTGGTCTACTGATACTAAAGCAGATTATTATATTGTAAATCGGCGATTAAGTGGCGGTACGTGGAGCAGTTTAAATTCTTCACTGTTAGCGAATAGTTTGAGCGTTACTGAAAGTGCTAGTGGAACCTATGAATACCAAGTTAAAGCTTGTAATGATTTAAGCTGCTCTGACTTTAGTGTTGCTGACTCGGTGACAGTGTTGATTATTGTTGAAAGTAATGAGTCTGAGGGTGATTTGAGTAAGACGTTAGCGGATATTAATGATGCTCCTTCATTTATGGCGTCCACAAAACCAATTTCCGATACGGTTGCAGTTATTCCTTCAAAAGTGTCAGTTCAAGGCGGCCGGGCGAGTTACTTAATCCCCATTCAATTACCACCGGGACGTCACGGAATGCAACCGTCCGTATCTCTTAGTTATACGAGTGGTAATGGCAATGGACTGTTAGGGCAAGGTTGGTCACTGTCGGCGGGTGGCAGTATTCACCGTTGCGCAGGGATATGGGGGCTTGATAATGATAATGCTAGAGATGTTGTTTATGCTTCGACCGATAAACTTTGTATAAATGGTTATCGTTTAATGCTTAGCTCAGGTAGTTATGGTGAAGGGGGGGCTATTTATTACCCAGAGATGGATTTAACGACAAAGGTTATACAAACCCGTAATATTCAGGATACCAGTAGTTATTTTACCGTTTATCGAGCCAACGGTCATATTGAATATTTTGGTGAAAATGACAATAGTGTTGATCGTGATAGAAGCGATAGTAATACCACTAGTGTTGTAAGAAGCTGGCACATTTCAAAGCGTGTTGATAATTATTCAAATAATGTTATGTATAACTATTCTCAAGCAGAAAATGGTCCATTGTATTTGGAAGATATACTCTATACAGGCAAAAATAATCAAACAGGAAATCGTAAAGTTGAATTTAGTTACGTTCAACGAGAGGATATTTCTGCTGGATATATTGCGGGTAAAGTCGTTATTAGAGGTAAGCGTTTAGGTTCGATAAAGACAAGCCTTAATAATACAGAAATAGCATCTTATGATTTAGATTATTTATCCATAAATGGAGACCCGACTGAGCTGACGGCTTTAACATCTGAGGGGACTCGTAAAAGTTTTCTAGATAAAATTACGTTAACTCATAGCGGTCAATCAGCAAAAGTAACCAAAATAAACTGGTCACCACTATCAGGTTTGTTGACGGATGTTAATGCTCAAACAACGGTAACATTACCATCTGGATTAGTGAGGTTTGTTAATCATGCTGATTATGATGGTGATGGCATTTTAGATCATTATGCCATCAGTCACCCAAGTACAATGCATCGTGCGGAGGTTTACCTTTCATCAACGGAAAGCTGGATAGACGTTAAAGATATATTTATGATTGGCTCTGATTATGATTTTCTTTATGGTTTAGTTTCAGATTTTAATGGTGATGGCCGAGCAGAAATAATAGGATATCGACGCACAGCCAGGGCCGATGTGAATTTGCAATCAAGAACATTTATGTCTTATGCCAATTGGAATGGTTCTAGTTTTGATGTCGTCGATACGAATATTGGAATTCACTGTGTTCTCGATGATTTAACTAGTTTCGGAGATCATAAACCTTATGCTTGCGCAAGTCATGTAGCTGATTTAAATGGTGATGGTTTAGACGATTTCATTGCCACAAAATCTAGTTTTCACGATTATCCTTCTATGACATATTTTTTGCGAGATGTCAGTTGCGATGATATCACTATCGGCGATGATTGCGCTTTCGGTTTTAGAAAATCAACCACGCTTAAAGTTACTAGTCCTACTGGATATGTTTTTGTTGATTTAAATGGCGACGGTCGAAAAGAACGTACTGGTAGAGGGGATAGTAATTTTAAGGAATTAAATGCAGATGGGTTGCTCGATCGGTTAACTCAAACGCAGCAGGTGATTAATATTGGCGGAGGTGAAAGAGTATGGATAGAGCATAACATAGTTATTCCAGGTACTATTTTTGATACCGACCCATACTTAAAATATGATGGTACGGATGAGTATGTCGAATTTACCATTAGACCCTTTAAATACGTAAAGAGTTTGGATATTGATAATGATGGGCTTGAAGATTTACTGGTTCCATCAAGTATTGCTTTTTCGGCAGAAGACAACCCAACAACTCCAGTGACGCATTTTTGTAATTTTAGCCGTGGTTGCGGTAAAAATGAAAGACTCATTGGTGACATATGGCTTTGGCATGTTTGGGTTGCTCGCATTAATGCTTTATCGGGTTTAACTGAATATCATCAGTTAACGAGTGGGCCTGTTATTTACGGCTCTTTAATCGAACTAGAAATACTTGATATTAATGGTGATGGGCATCGTGATATATTTTCGAATATCCGTCCCAATTATGCTCATTTAGACGCTCCGCGCAAAGGTGTGTATGTGTATTATAATCAATCTGATACTTCTGATTTATTGGTTAATATTAGCGATGGCTTAATAACTCATGAATTTGAATATACTAACTTAAGCGAAGGTAATCCCGTTTATCTAGTGGACTACAATCAACCTCAACCTGCTTCATATGTTTACTTTAAAAATGGATATAATGTCGTCAAGAGTTATATTACTAATGATGGTGTTGGTGGCTCACTTCAGATGAACTATCGTTATGAAAATGCACTGTTTCATACCGCTGGTCGTGGATTTCAGGGTTTTAAAGCCATTTCGGTTGAAGATGTTAACAAAGGTTTGGTCACTCGCAGCGAGTTTGCTCAAAATTTTCCTTTCACGGGTAGTTTGCTCAGTACAGAAGTGCGTCAATCGAATAACAATAATCTGTTGAGTGGTGTTGTTTTTACACCTTCCGTTAAATTGCGTGATGGTGCTAATGGTGAGGTAAGCGAGCACGTTTTTTCTGATGGTTCATTGAGCACCAGCCAATTACAAAATTCTCTTAAATATCTTTATACTGAAACGGTTAAAAACGAAAGCCATCATCGTGATGGATTTCATCCATGTCTTAGA
>CAYVSL010000078.1:0-14634 GCA_964454125.1 uncultured Kangiella sp. | reverse complement strand
CACCCATAATACATTACGCCGCAAGCGGCGGGGAATAAATCCCCAAGTGATTTAATAACCCGTTTCTTAGTCTAATTCGTTATCCCGTGCACAGGCATAAAGTCTCTAACAGCTTGTTGGCAGGCAACCAACTCTTTTTCATCGGTTGGATCAAACCACAAAGCATCAGGCCAACTTCTAAGCCAAGTATATTGTCTTTTAGCTAGTTGCCGAGTAGCAATAACCGCTTTTTCTCTTGCTTCCGATAAACTAAGCTGACCGTCCATATATTGCCATATTTGACGATAACCAACACTGCGCATTGACGGGCAATCCAGACTCAAATCTCCGCGAGAATACAGTCTGGCAACTTCATCTAAAAATCCTTCTTCTATCATTTGTGCAAACCTTAATTCAATCCGTTGATGCAACCATTTTCTATTCTGTGGTGCAAGCACAATCGATAACAATGGATTAACCAGTGCCTGTTTTTGTTGTTGGGCATGCCAGCTAGAAAGAGGTTTTCCTGTCATTTGATAGACTTCGATCGCACGAGTAACACGCTGGCTATCATTAACGTGTAGACGTTTTGCCGTTTGCGGATCGATTTTGGCTAGCTGTTTATGAAGAAATTCTATACCTTCCTCATCAAGCTGCTGTTTGACCTGTAGACGAATACTCTGGTCAGTTGCTGGCAAATCCGATAATCCGTCTTTTAAGGCTTTAAAATAAAGCATGGTACCGCCGACCAACAGAGGAATATTTTCGCGCTGATGAATGTCATTAATCAAACGGATAGCATCAACACAAAATTGGGAGGAAGAATAACTTTGCCTAGGATCCACAAAATCTATCAAATGGTGAGGCGCTAAAATCAATTCTTGATCACTCGGTTTGGCGCTGCCGATATTCATCTGGGTGTAAACCATCGCCGAATCAACACTAATGATTTCAATTCCAGCGGGTTGCAAGGTAGAGCTTATTACTTCCCTTTTTTTAACGGCTTGTTGATAAAGCTCAATGGCCAATGCCGTTTTCCCGCTGGCGGTTGGTCCCATCAAAAAAATGATGGGCGCTTTACTATTCTTGATTTTCATAAGGGTTTATCGCCAACCAATAAACGTTTGGCTAAATCCGCCGTAATTGTTTTTGTACAATGGTTAGTTGCCAAACAAAAACCACTTTGATTCAATAAATGATCGAACATCTGAGAAGGCATAGGCTGTATTGAGCAATAGACTGCCGCAAAATTCTTATCGACCAAACATTGAATCCACTCGGCGAAACAATTAAAAATAATTTGTTTGTCCACCCCGATCAACCAGTTAGGTATTTGTTGCAATAAGATGCCATCGGCTTCAGCAGGCTCAAAAATGAATCCCAGATTTTTCAACAGCTCCAAGGTCGACAACTCTTCTAATTCGCTTCTATCTAATTTAATTTTATGAGGAAAGAGTAAAGGCTTACTAATTTTTCTTTTTTTCTCCGAAGCCTCTTTGCTCCTCTTTCCCACATTGATTAAGAAAGTGAGGTGCTGCTGTAACAACTCTTGCTCGTCAACGAGATAGGCCTTATTCTCGATCAGAACAATCCAAATTCCATTCTCAAGTCGAAGCTTGTTTTTAACCAACCACTCTTTTTGTGGTTCATCGGATAAGTCAGTGTTTACAATATTCTTCGAATAAGTCGACTGATAACTAACTTGGCTATATCCAACGCCCATTGCTCGATTTCTCACCGACACATTTTTAGAATGATGATAATTTATTGCAGGATTTTGGTTTTCAGAACCTTGGTTAGATTGAATGGGGTCTGATTGGTGAACAAGCGGTTCAACTGGCTTTAAATCATCATCAAAAGAGGCCAAACACGATTCGCCACCAAGCGCATCACTAACAGACTTAACGAGTAAATCATGTACCATGCGCTGTTCATCAAAACGAACTTCGTGTTTGGTAGGATGCACATTAACATCAATTTTGGCCGGATCAAGGCTTAAAAAGATTACGAAGGTTGGCATTCGCCCTGGCGGCAACAATCCCTGATAAGATTGCCTGATCGCGTGATTTAACATTTTATCTTTAACGGGTCGACCATTAATAAAAACATATTGAATATCAGATTCGCTGCGGTGAAAGTTAACCCCACCTAACCAGCCAGTAATTTTAATACCGTCATGTTGACATTCAAATGGGATCGTTTGCTCGGCAAATGCTTTACCGCAAATAGATTCGATACGCCTTAAATAATCCTTTGGATCACTGCCTGCAGGCACTCGCTTAACCACTTTATGATTATGCTTTAAGATAAAAGCCGTTTCAAAATTCGCCAGCGCATGACGTTTAAAAATTTCTTCGATATGGCCAAATTCAGTTTTTTCTGCGCGTAAAAATTTTTGTCTGGCGGGGGTATTATAAAAGAGATCTCTTACTTCGATTCGGCTTCCTATGGTCGCAGATGCAGGCTGAATATCCACTAGCATATCCCTACCCTCGGCATTCGCTTGCCAAGCAAAATCAGAATCTTCGGTTCTTGAAGTAAAGCACAAACGGGAAACCGAGCTAATACTGGCGAGAGCTTCTCCTCTAAAGCCAAGTGAATCAATGGCAGCGAGATCACTGCTGGTTGAAATTTTACTGGTGGCATGCCGAGATAAGGCCAAACTCAAATCTTCTTTAACCACGCCGCAACCATTATCGGTTACCCGGATCAATCGAGTGCCACCACGCTCAATATCAACCTCAATTCGGCTTGCGCCTGCATCAATCGAATTTTCCAACAATTCTTTCACCACAGACGCAGGCCTTTCGACCACCTCGCCTGCTGCGATTTGATTCGCCAAACGATTATCTAAACGTTTTATTCGCTTGAAAATAGGGGACGATGGATCAGCCAAATTTACACACCCGGAATTCTAATCACCTGACCAACCCGCAAACGATCACTTTTTAGCTGATTGTGACGGCGCAAACGAGAAGTCGAAACACCATGATTATGAGCAATTTGTGATAACGTATCACCACTTTTGACCTTATGAGATTTGCTTTTGATCGCCACTGAAGCAACCGATTTATAAGAGGTACCATCCGGTGGATTAGCATTAAAATAATTTTTCACACCAGTTAATACCGATTTAGCAATTTTATTTTGATGTTTGGATGATTTTAATTGTTTGTTTTCCGTTTTGTTAGAAATGAATCCCATTTCAACCATCATCGCAGGAATGTCCGGCATTTTCAACACAACAAAAGCGGCCTTTTTAATTGATTTTCCATGCATTTTTGACATACTTCTGGCTAGTTGCTTCCTGACTAGCTCGCCAGCCTTAAAGCTTTCACCCACCGAATAGTTCATCGATAAATCTAATAAAACTTGCGCCACCAATGGATCCTGATGAGAAATATCGACTCCACCGGCAAGATCAGAAGCCTGTTCTTTTTGCTCCAACCAACGCCCCATTTCTGAGTTCGCTCCTTTAGGCGATAAAACCCAAACCGAAGTCCCTCTGACTCTTTTGTCTGAAAAACCATCGGCGTGTAAAGAAATAAAAAGATCGGCTTTATTTTTACGGGCAATTTCCGTTCGTTTACGTAAGCCAACATAATAATCACCTTTGCGAGTGAGGACCGCCGTCATGCCTTTTTCTTGATTAATCAATTTAGCCAATTTTTTGGCCACCGTAAGACAAACACCTTTCTCACCACCGGGCGCGCCAGGATCTTCACCACCATGACCCGCGTCAATTACCACCATAACATTTCGATTACGATTTTTGACGGTATTTTCGATGGTTTTCACTACCTTCTTTTTGCTGCCTTTGGGCTTTAAATCAACCACCAGTCGATGGCCGTATTTTTGAAAAGGTTTCAGGGTGAAATCTTTGGTGGTGACTGTTTTTTTCAAGTCAAGAACCACTCGTAAATTTCCTGATTTATCGCTATTTCGGATCTGGCTGACCAATGTTTTGGGCAGTTCGATTTTTGAGAGTTTGACCTTTAGTACCGACTGCTTGATATCAATCACCAGCCTTGATGGGTTAGGTAAAGTAAATATTTTGTATTGAACATCATCGCTTAAATCAAAAACGATCCTAGTTTTCTCCGGGTCCTGCCAAAATCGAATGCCATTAACGTCAGAAGCGATAGCACTATTTGTCAATAACAAACAGCCGAGCAGAAGAAAAAGACACTGCAGATTTTCGAAATTGAATTTAAACTGATTTAACTGCTTGTTCACTTATTTACCGCCATTGTTACTACTCAGGACTCAAAACTCAAAACTCAAAACTCAAAAAATTATTCGATACCCTCAAATACTTTCCACTGAGGGTTATTCACCTTAAGTTTAATACTTCTCTGCTCGCCTTCATAGCCCAAACTCAGCTCTAAATCAGCGTTAGGGAGGAATTCACCACCTTTTTCCGGCCATTCAATCAAGCACAGTGCCGTCTCATCCAAATAATCACGAAATCCCACGTACTCTAATTCTTCTGGATCAGCGATCCGATAAAGGTCAAAATGGTAGAATTTTCGATCGGCCAATTGATAAGGCTCAACCAATGTATAGGTTGGGCTCTTAGTGCTTCCTGTATGTCCAGATGCCTGCAGAAGACCTCTCACCAGAGTTGTTTTTCCTGCACCGAGCGGACCATGAAGAAAAACTAACCCTTGTTCAGGTAACAAAGGTGCTAATTTAGCACCAAAATCGAGGGTCGACTGTTCGTCATTAAGGTGGAATTTCACAAAAACCTGCTGAATTAAAATAGCTTGGCAGCTATTTTAGCATTACAGAGACTCCATCGAAAATCAAAAACACAAAAGATATTTTTACCACAGAGGACACTAAAAAAGTCGCAGATTTCAGTTCACTCAAATATATTAGAGTATTTCTTGTACTACTCTGTGTTCTCTATTGTGAATAGTCTTTTGACTCTTTAAAATCTAGAATTTAGAACCTAGGCTAAAGGATTCAATAACCCGGGCAAATGTTCAAATAAATCGCTGGCCAACAGTCCACGATAATAAGCCCCCTTGCCCGCGGCTTTATCTGCCGCCTCACCGTGAATACAAACGGCCAATATCGCCGCATTCATTAAACTAAATCCTTGCGCTAATAATGCGCCAGTAATACCCGCAAGCACATCCCCCATTCCTCCGCTAGCCATACCGGGGTTTCCCACCGGACATACCACTTGAAACCCTTTTTCATCAGCGATAATCGTACCGGTGCCTTTTAGTACGCACACCCCTCCATAAATTTCGGCTATTTTTTGGGCGACCGAATAGCGGTCCTGATTGACGGCATAAGCACTGATCCCCAAAAGTCTAGCGGCTTCGCCCGGATGAGGGGTTAATACCCGTGCAGAATTGTATTTATTAGGATGAGTCGTTGGTTGGTTAGCCAGCCAATTTAGGGCATCTGCATCCCATACTTGGTGATTATTTTTTATATTGTGATCTTTGGAAATTGCTTCTAACCACGCATTGGCCCAGTCAGATCGTCCCAGACCGGGTCCCACCACTAGGGTTTTTGTGCTAGAAGTTAACCCAGATACCAAAGGGATAATCTGCGATTCTTGAACACTAACAGCCATCACCTCAGGCGTATGATTGACCAATGAAGCAGCACATTGTTCACCAACCCAAGCGGATGTGAGTCCACTACCACATTTTGCTGCAGCCGTTGATGCCAAAATGGCAGCGCCAGACATCCCTTGATAACCGCCAACAATCAAGGTATGGCCAAACAGGCCTTTATGACAAGTCATATCTCTGGGTTTAAGCAAATGCCTTAAGCTAAACCAGTTTTGTGAAAAGAGGTGAAATTCGTGTTTTTGATAATAATGATTAGGAATATCAAGTTTAAATAATTTTACCCGGCCACGATAGCTGGCAGAATCACCCGTATACATTCCCTTTTTATGACCGATAAAAGTGGCGGTAATATCGGCGCGAACCGCTTCATTATGTACAAAACCGGTATCAGCCTCTATCCCCGTTGGAATATCGATAGACAATACGGGCACTTTGTTAGCGTTAATTCGCTTAATAGTACTCAGATAGGGCTCTCGCAATTTCCCAATGATGCCGGTGCCCAGCATCGCATCAACAATGACGTCAAAATCAGCAAATTTGATACTATTGGTATCGACACGACTAACCACTCGATGAGGAATACTCTGATAGGCCTTTAGTGCATCACCTTTCAATTCCGAGGGATCGGCCAATTGATGAAGATAAACTTTGAAACGTTGCTCTGCAGCTAATCGAACGACCACAAAACCGTCACCGGCGTTATTGCCTTTGCCGGTAATCACCAAAATTTTTCGGGCATCACTCCAATTAGAGGTTAACTGACGAAATGCAACCGCCCCGGCTTTTTCCATTAATGGATAGGTCCCGTCAACAGAATGCTCAGCAAAACGTCGTTCGATCGCTTTTATTTGCTCGGTGCTATATAACACCACGGAAGGTTCAAGGGTATGCTTTTTCATCGTTAGTTTTTATTAAATATCTAAAAAATGTTCACGGTAGTAGGCCAATTCCTCAATCGATTCTCGAATATCATCCAATGCCAAATGCTTATTTTGCTTGCTGAACCCTTTTAAAATTTGCGGTTTCCAACGAACCGCCAATTCCTTCAGGGTACTAACGTCAATATTTCTATAATGAAAAAATTCAGACAGTGCAGGCATATATCGGACCAGAAAACGACGATCTTGGCCGACGCTATTACCGCACATCGGCGATTTTCCGGGCTCGATCCATTCGCTTAGAAATTCAATGGTGGATTTTTCTGCCATTGCATCGGTAATATTGGTATCCAATACTCTTTGGGTGAGACCCGATCCTCCATGATGACTCGTACACCATTCATCCATTGCATCGAGCAATGATTTCGGTTGATTAACCGCCATCATCGGTCCTTCGGCCAAAATATTTAGATCTTTGTCGGTGACGATAGTAGCAATTTCAATAATTTTTTCTTTATCTGGATCAAGACCTGTCATTTCTAGGTCGATCCATATAAGGTTGTTTGAATTTTTCATAAAGCCCTTCCCTAATCAATAAGTAATCCTAGAATAATAAGTCTAGCAGGAAAATAGCCAATTGTTCGAGATCAATCTTGTGTTAAAATGACGGTCAATGATATACAAGGGGATCGCCCTCTAATATTCTCATTTTGGGATCACATTTTGGCAAAAAGAGATAAATTGACTCAACAGCAAAAACGGCAGATTGCTAAAACTCAGAAACGAAAAATTTCTGAACAAAAAGCACTGGCGCAACTAGGTCATCTAAGTGAGCAACGCGAAGGATTGATAGTTTCTCGTTTTGGAGAAGAAGCGGATGTATTGGATCAGCCATCAGGCCAAACCTATCGCTGTTTTTTACGCCAACATCTGGGAGCACCGGTACCCGGAGATCGGATCACCTATCGTTTGGCCCCTAACCAACAAGGGATCATTGAATCAATTGCAAAACGGCAATCACTGTTGCAACGTCCATCCCCTCATCAGGGAGTGAAACCGGTGGTCGCCAATATTAATCGAGTGTTTGTTCTGGTAGCGCCATTACCGGATTTTTCCGCAATATTACTCGACCGTTATTTGATTGCCATCGAAAATGCTGATATTGACATTACCATTGTTGCCAACAAATGGGATCTGTCATCAGAAATAAAAAAGCAGGCTATTGAGCAACAACTTTCTCTTTACCAGCAGTTAGGTTATTCAATCTTAAAAATCAGCACAAAAGATGACATAGGAAAATCGGAATTTATTCAGGCCGCAACTGGGCATTCCAGTATTCTGGTGGGGCAGTCAGGGGTGGGAAAATCATCCTTGATTAATTGGTTGTTTCCGTCAGAGTCACTAGCGACCAAAATGATTTCAGAAAATTCGAGGCTTGGTCAACATACGACAACCGCTTCTCAGTTATTCTGTCTTTCTGATCAGACTACAAAAAATGGCTTTATTATTGACTCCCCGGGAATTCGTGAATTTGGATTATGGCACCTAGATATCAATCAGATCGCTTCAGGATTTCGTGAATTTCGAAATTTTTTGGGCGGTTGTAAATACCGAGATTGCAAACATATCAACGAACCTGGTTGCGAAATTATCGAAGCGGTCAAAAAGGGTTTAATATTTGAACAACGCTGGCAGAATTACAAACATATACTAACCAATAATCTAGCCAAACCTTAACCCTAGATTAATCACCTAGCTGTTTTTTAACGACAAATTCTATCATGGATTCAAGCGGCATAGGTTTTGCGAAAAAATAACCTTGGCCATAATGATAATCAAATTTATTTAATTTGTTAAGTTGCTCTTCCGTTTCAATACCTTCTGCAACTATCTTCATTTTAAGATTGTTAGCCATCGAGGCAATAGACTCTACAATGGCAATATTTTTTTCACTGATCTCCATCGCATCAATAAAAGATTTATCGAGTTTTATCACATCAAAAGGGAATTGATGCAAATAACTGAGTGATGAGAATCCGGTACCAAAATCATCTAGGTAAATATTGATCCCCATTGATTTTAATTCACGCACAAAATTAGTCGCCGCTTTGTAATCTTCAATCAAAATACTTTCCGTTATTTCAACATTCAACAGTGATGGTTTAATAGACGCAGAAATGATTAGTTTTCGAATAAAGTCATCGAAAGTCCTCGACAATATTTGAATAGCCGATACGTTAATATTGACAAAAAGATGTTCCGTTAAAGGATTTTTGGAAAAGGTTTTTAACGCTAATGCTGCCTGCTCTGCAACAAACTCACCTAACTCAATGATTACACCAGTTTCTTCAGCAATTGGAATGAATACATCTGGAGGTATAAACCCCTTGGTCAAATGTTGCCAGCGGATCAACGCTTCGCAGCCAATCACTCGGTTGTTTTCCAGCTCAACCACTGGTTGAAATGCCAAGTACAAATCTTTATTGGTAATAGCTTGACGTAAATCATTTTCAATTTCCATTCGTTTGGTAACAATATTTTTGATATCCAAATCAAACAAGCAAAAACAATTTTTCCCTTGGTGTTTTGCCTGGTACATCGCCGCGTCAGCATCACTCATAATTTCAGTGGCACTGGAGCCGTCATCAAGCACCAACCGGATCCCGATACTAGCACTGGTAATCAATGAATGCTTTCCCACTAGCACCCGTCTTTTCAGTTCTGTTAAGATCCTTGTTGCCAAATTAACCGCTGATTTCTGATTATCAATTTGCCGCATTAATATGCAAAATTCATCTCCCCCCAGTCTAGCCACTACATCATTTTGCCTAAGACAATTAACCAAACGCCTTGATATTTCAATTAAAAACAAATCCCCTACATGATGTCCTAAACTATCGTTAATTAATTTAAAACGATCCAGATCAAGAAACAAAACCGCAAAATGTTTTTGTTTTTCTTTTTTATCCATATCAATTTTGTCATTTAAATGATTGGAAAAATAGAGCCTATTAGGTAATCCTGTCAGTGCATCATGTAAAGAGTCATACTCTAACTGTTGTTCGATTTTTCGCCGTTTAACGATTGTTTTTTCCAATTCGGAAGTTCTTTCCTTCACTCGTCGTTCTAGATGTTCATGTGCCGCTTTTATCGAATCAGCATCCTTTTTTCGCAAAATTGCAATCGCGATCTGTTGCCCAATTGTCATTAATACATTTTTATCTGACTCTTTGTAAATAATATCCTTGCGGTAACTCTGAACCGCCAGTACACCAAATATTTTATCTTTATCTTTGAGTGGAACACCTAAATAAGACGCACAAATCGTTCCGGTAAAAATATCATTACTTTCATCCTTTTCATTAAATAAAATAATCTCACCGCTGGATAAAATCCTTTCTGTCAGTCCTGTTTTAATACTCTCCTCAGTCATCGGCCTTTTTACCGGATTCTCATCTCTTTGATCAACATGGTATAAAAATTCAATAAATTTTTCATCCTCGGTCAAAAGTGCAACATACTCATTTTCTGCATACATCAATTTCGAAATAACCTGATGCGATTTTTGAAAAAAATCATCCAAGCTACTTGTGGTACTCACCAAATCTGTTATCTTGAACAAAGCCGCTTGTATCCATTCACTTTTTTTACGTTCTTCGATTTCCTGGACCATCGCGCTATTGATCTGCTTAAGCGATTCGGTGCGTTCAGCAACTCGATTTTCCAAAGTTCTATTAGCTTCAACAAGCGCCTGTTCAGCCAATTTACTTTTAATTAATAGTGCTATCTGTCGCGCCACAAACTGTAATATATCTTCTTCTTTTTTACCGTAAACAATGTCCGGATTATAACTCTGAATAACCATCGCACCCAGCAATTCATCTTTGTATTTTAGTGGCACACCGAGCCAATCAGTCGCCTCAGTACCATGACTTGATAGGATCCCTTCCTCTTGTAACACCATAACATCCTCAAGACCCATGTGTAACATTTTGCCAGTCCGTAGCAAGTGTCCGGTTGCACTTTTTCGCAAATCCGCTTGTGGTTCGACTCGCAATCTTTCCACATTTAATTCTGTATCAACTTCATCCACAAAATAAACAAATTCTACTCGACCCTGGTTTTGATCATAAAGTGCTATAAAAAAATTGGCTGCATAGGTCAACCGCCCAATGATTGCATGAATTTTGGCATAATAGTCATCCATAGAATCACTGAATATACTTAGTTCAGTGATCTCATACAGAGCTGTCTCGACATCCGCCGAATACTCTTTTACCTTTCGTTTTTTTCCGTTCAAACTTAATTTACTCCAAGGACTTGTTTTTCTATTTCATCAACCGCACTTTGCTTTAAAACAATGATCGCAATGCGCCGATTGATTGGCGCATAAGGTTGTTTTTTATCAAACAAAATAGAAGAAGAAAAACCTTCAATTCTGGCTATTTTTTTCTCATTAATTCCACTGCCATTTAGGACCCTCCTGGCAGCATTGGCTCTATCTGCCGACAACTCCCAATTACCATACCCTTCTCTTTCCGTAAATGGTGTTGCATCAGTATGCCCGGTAATACTCAATTTATTGGGCACTTGCGTTAATACTTCAGCGAGGCCTCTCAAAATATTTTTCGAGTAATACTTTAACTCGGCACTTGCGCTATCAAACATGGGTCTTTTATCTTTGTCGACAATCTGTATTCTTAAGCCACTTGGCGTGATATCGATAAACACTTGCTCTTTAAAATCTTTAAACGCATCGTTAGTGGCGACCAAATGTTCCAAATCCAATTTAAGTGCTTCCAGTTTTAACAGTTCTTGTTGTTCGGCTAAATCTAAAACTTGTTGTTCACTGAGTTCATGATCGGTATATTCATCCGATAAAGTGACCTCTGGTTCTTCCATTTGAATGACTGCACGATCAGCGCCTCCTTCACCAATAATAGAAATGGTTGCTCCAGACTTGGCGACCACTCCAGAAGGATCGTTAAAATATCCAGAAATCGCTTGTTTCTCTGCTTCACTGGTATTTCCCATTAACCATAACAATAAAAAAAAGGCCATCATTGCCGTGGCAAAATCAGCGAAAGCAACTTTCCAACTTCCACCGTGAAAATCATGACCACCTTTTACTACCCGCTTGATAATAATCGGTTTGGGTGCTTCAATTTCGTCATTCATTATTGGTTCTATTCTCTAAACTATAGCCTAATATTTCTATACTTGTACTACCTCAAAACGATCGACCTCCCTTCACACATTGTTCTAATTCGTAAAAACTGGGTCTGACCTTTGAATATAAGGTTTTACGACCAAATTCCACAGCAATCTGTGGCGGCATTCCATTAATGGTCGCTAATATGCAGACTTTCATACACTCATAAAACTTCGCTTCTTCAGAAACCATACTTTCCAACGCCGTCGCTGTTGGCGCAACAAAACCATAAGCTATTAATATCCCTAAAAAGGTACCCACTAATGCTGCCGCAACATGTAAACCTAACTCTTCAGGTGGACCACCCAATGCGCCCATAGTGATCACTATGCCAAGCACTGCCGCTACAATACCAAAGCCTGGCAACGCATCAGCCACCTTCACTAATGCTAGTGACGGCGCAGACTGTTCGTGGTGATGTGTTTCCAACTCGATATCCATCAAGTTTTCCAACTCATAAGAGGTCATATCGCCAATCACCATCAGTCTCAGGTAATCACATATGAATTCCAATACATGGGGATCGCGGATAACTTCTGGAAATCGAGTGAAGACCTCACTGGTTTCAGGATCTTCAATATGGCGCTCAACCGCAATGAGACCTTCGCGCCTGATAATATTGAATAATTGATAGAAAAGGGCTAAAAGCTCCAGATAAAGCACTTTACTGTAATTTTTGCCGATAAACAGGTTAGGTATTTGCTTAAAAGTCCCCAAGGTCACACTCACAGGGTTAGCGATAATAAATGCCCCGCCAGATGCCCCCAAAATGATCAACAACTCAAAAGGTTGCCACAGGGCGACTAACTCACCATGTGAAAGGACAAATCCCCCAAGGACCGCCGCCAGCACTATCGCTGCACCAATAAGTACACTCATTATCTAATAATCCAATCTAAAAAACTTGCGTCTAGATAAATATAGCTAATTTTTATAGATTTCACCGAGAAGATCGTATTTCAAGAATAATCGAAAATGATGCAATTAAAGATAAATGTGCTCGCCTAGACAAATTAGGTTAAAATTCCGGCAAATTTTTATACGGAACCACAACATTTATGCGCTTAGCGGACAATCTCAAAATATTCTTGCAATATATTTTACCAAAACACGGCGTTTCGCTACTAGCCGGTAAACTGGCTGAGGTACGTACTCCTTGGTTTAAAAATCAGTTTATCAAACGATTTGCTAAGGCCTATAAAATTGACATGGGTATTGCCGTTGAACCCGAATTAACCAATTACGCTTGTTTTAATGATTTTTTTACTCGCGCAATTAATTTCGACAGCCGCCCAATCAACACTGATAAAAACAGTTTTTGTAGTCCGGTGGATGGTGCTATGAGCCAATTTGGTCCAATAGAATCAGGCAGGATTATTCAGGCCAAACAACATCATTATTCAGCGCTTGAGTTATTAGCTGGCGATGAGAAACAGGCTCAATATTTTAGTAATGGCGAATTTTGCACCATTTATCTGGCACCAAAAGATTATCACCGCATTCACATGCCTTGCGATGGCGCATTGATTTCGATGACCCATGTACCAGGACAGCTGTTTTCGGTTAATCCACTCACCGCACAAAACGTACCCAAGCTTTTTGCCCGCAATGAGCGAGTCGTAAGCCTGTTTGAAACCCCCTTCGGAAAAATGGCGTTGGTTGCTGTCGGTGCGACCATCGTGGGCAGTATTGAAACCAGCTGGGCCGGAAATATCACTCCTCCAAGTAGAAAAGCCGTTAAACAGTGGGACTATTCTGATAACAAAATAAACCTTAAAAAAGGTGAAGAAATGGGAAGGTTCAAGCTGGGTTCCACCGTGATTTTACTAATGGAGAATAAAAATTGGCAGTGGGACCAATCGGTAAAATTGGCAGGCGATGTGATTCTAGGACAAAAGCTGGTCAGCAGTACATAGATCTATATTAATTTCCCTGTAACTGTTCAGCGTATCTCAATTTAAGGATACATTTTTGGCAAATTGAGTAAGCTCTCCTTTAAATATAAGTTTTAATGCTTTGCTGCTACTGACATTCTGTTTGCGACAGGTGGATAAATAACCGCGTACTCGACAGAATACATCGGCACCGCTCTGACTTCGGAAACAGCCTGAAATTTTTTGTTGTACTTTAGTCATGCGAATATCATTTTCACCTTGATTGTTAGTAAAAGGAATTTCTACATTTTCCATAAATCGTAATACATCATCCTCAAAATTAATGAGCCTCTCTAATAAGTTTCGTGATTTACTTCGTTTCACTCGTCCCCTTTTTACTTTCTTGTTTTCAACTGGTGGAGGACATTCCAGCTTGCCTTTTTCGAGTGATCGCTTGTAGCGCCTTTTATAAAGTTGCAATGTATTTCCACTTAAAACGCCACCGGCTTTGTGCACCGCTCTATTCGCTATTTCTAGAAATGCTTTTACTTTTCCAGCCCATTTTTGATGATCCTGCTCATACGACCGAGTTAATTCTCTTAAGTGATGTGCATGACATAATGCATGCTGACAATTTTTATAACGGTAATAAGGTTTCCAGTGATCATGGCAAAGCGTTCTTTTGAATTCGGGTAAAATCTCTGCCGCATCCATCGCTTCAACGCCTCTCTTTTTATGTGCGCTAAAATCAGTCCACTGAGTATTGCTTGCACAATGTAGCCAATGATGTTTGCCATCAATATTCACGCCCGTTTCATCAACATGAAGGCCGTTAGATTGCGATAACGCTTTTTTCGCTAACGGATTAAATTCATCTAGCCGTTCAAAAGCTTGCTGATTAAAATGAACAATCGAAGCTTGGCTGATGGGGATAGCAAGCTGATCGGTAAAATGCTCTTGGATCCGTTTATAACGGTCATAATTGATATTGTGATAGATAAACAGCATGCGCTTTTAGTTTATCACCATACTGAACGGCTTTATTAACACCTGTTGGAAAGGTGGCAACAAACCGTTTTCCTTGGCTATCTTCCAAA
>CAYVSL010000077.1:0-14778 GCA_964454125.1 uncultured Kangiella sp. | reverse complement strand
GCTAAAAATGCTGCGTTCATGGCGACGTTATGAATATTGCCGCCGGTAAGATCCAATTTAGCTAAGCGTTTGCAATCAAAATGCTCATCTAATGGTGCATGAACTGGAAATACTTTTTCCCAAATTTCCTGCCGTTGTATAACATCAGGAAATGGAAAATCTACAATAAAACGTAAACGCCTTACAAAAGCTTTATCTAACGCGCTTTTCATATTGGTTGCCAAGATAGCCAAGCCTTTATAAGACTCTAGCCTTTGCAATAAATAGTTAATTTCAATATTCGCATAACGATCATGACTATCTTTAACTTCACTACGTTTTCCAAAAAGTGCATCTGCTTCATCGAAAAATAAAATGGCACCGCTATCTTCTGCACCGTCAAATAACTTACTTAAATTCTTTTCTGTCTCTCCTATGTATTTACTAACCACGGTAGACAAATCAATTCTATAAAGATCGAGCCCCAATGAGTGTGCCATGACTTCTGCAGCCATGGTTTTACCCGTTCCACTTGCTCCAGTGAATAAAGCGTTTATACCTAGCCCTCGGTTCATTCGGTTGCGAAAACCCCACTCTTCATAAACGCGATTTCTCTGAGAAACTTGATTGGTAATTTGCTGCAACAAGGTCTTTTGCTCAGGTGGTAAAACTAATTGATCCCAATTGGATTTGACGTCTAACCGTTTTGCCAACTGCTCCATTCCAACTCTTGCTGTCAAACGACAAGCTTGCCAAATTTGACTGTCCAAAGCAGGGCTCAGTGTGGGATCTATTTCATCGGAGCCGTTCTTTGCTGGATCATTCTTAGCCGGATCATTAAGGACTGAGTGAGCTATCCTGTTTATCTCGCTTTGGTTAAATGAAAACTGCTCAACTAGATGTTGAGGTCTTAGCAGAGCATGTCCCCGCAATGCTTGTGCCCATATTTTCTGTTGCTCCGAGGGGGTTGGTTTATTAACTTCGAGACTTAAACGGTTACGCACTATTTCTGTTTTAGAATCATTTAGATCAACAAATACCACCCCATCACAACGCTGCAGAAAACGCTTAAGTTGGGATTTATCCTCTTTTTCACTTCCCTGTATCTCAACGTACAAAGCAAGCGGCATTAATAATGACTCACGTTGCCATAGCCGAGTGAAAGTTTCAAAATCACCGGTTTGCTTTGGAATTGCACTACTGCTAATAGATTGCAAATTCAAACCCAAATCAGATGCGAGAGTGTAGGCAATTAGTTGTTTACTGGCCGAATCATGGCCCAGTAGCTCTATCACTGGCGCTTTATCAATTCCGTTGGCAACCTTTAAGCGTTCGGTTATTTTATTGACCACTTGTTGTTGTGATAACGGTAATGTATCGGCTTTGGTTTGCATTGCTATCGAATCTGGCATCGAATTTGGCATCAAATCCAGTAACGGAGTAAGCCGATCATCTAAATAGTTAATGCCCTTTAGATAATTAACTATACGTTCGTCTACATTCAACGATGCGCTAGTGAGGGGGGTACTATTAGGTTGATTAATCTCTAACAAACGCCAATAACGTAAAGGCGCATGAGGTGATAATGCATTCCAGTCAGGATCGTCAAACAGAGCAAATGCCAGTGCGAACGTTGGGTATGTTTTACTGCTGTTTTGCTGAGCCTTAGCGCAAAGAGCTGCTATGCTAGTGTCTAGTTCCATCGCTGCACAAAGCGCCAATACAAGACTATCAAACTTTGATAAGCCTAAATGCTTGGCTAATAAAACCAACGCTGGCGAAAGCTCATCAGTTTCGCATTCATTAATCTCTTGTCTTGCATGTTCAATTTTTTCATCAATGGGTACTGTACCTGGCAGAGTTAACAGCTTTGTATCATCTGACTTTTTACGTTTAAACCAACCGGATGCTGATTCTGGTTCTGGTTTTGATAGCTCTTGACTCTTTACTGCCTCAACCGTTGACGAAGAAGCTAATTTTTCCAGGCGCAAACGAAGCCATGCAATGATCGCATGCAAATGTTTGTCATTATTTTCTAACCATTTAGCTTGATCAATCATGTCACCATCACCTTCTGATTGTCGGCAAACTCTGGTGTGTCGCCAGAAAAATCAACGGGGATACTGTCCACCCCATCGACTCTCAAACGTATTACATAAGGCGTCGTTTTACTCAAAGCGTTATTTACTGTAAACGTTATGGTTGTGCTAGCTGTGAGGTCAGCCGGTGTAGTAATAACATCAGACGAAATGATTCGGTCACTAAATAGTAAGCTGACTTTCTGTCCATCGCGAATTTGTGGCAAGCACTCAATGGTGAAAACGATGCTCCCTGCTGGTGCAATCACAGGATCAATCGACTCTATACTAGGCGACAAGGGCATAGATACTGAATTGCTTACCAGGGTAGGAACATCTGTAATTTGTGTGACTAACGATAGGGTATAAAATCCAGCAGGCCACTTGGACCCAAGTTCGGCATCATCCGCAAAAGTGGGGATTTGTAACGCCATTTCAGTTTCACTTAATGGAGGTTCGGGTTGAATATCAATAAAACTGTTTAGCAGAGGATGTTGCAAACGTACGATGGTATTGTCATCGCTTAAATGTTTACCGAGCAGGCTTATCAAATCGCCCAATTCAGCACTGGGCTTTTGATTTGCAAAACGCAAACCAGTGAGTGATGGCGCTGGTGCAGCAAGAACGCTTGCCCCCCTATCATCCTCTCCCCGTTTCAAAACAGGCAACGGAGTATTACTGGCACGATCACTTTCAATGAGCACTACGGATATTTCATACCCCGCAGACAATCGATATTCAGCCGACTGAAAACTGGACCAAAGCTTAGACATATCATCTAGGGTTAAATCGTCTGGTGTGATGCGCACTTTTTCAACTTGATTTTGCAAATCGGAATCTGGACTAATCCCTTCTATATCAGTTCTCCCTAACACAGGGTGATCATGCAATAGGCTCATCGCTTGGCCTAAAATCTCTTGACCCGATATATCATCATCTCCTTCCCCATAAGACGTTATTAAATATTTTAAAACTAAGGGGATCGGAGGAAATGCACTTTCTCCTCTTTTAACTTCGCCCGGCATTGGTGAATTCCTAAATGTTGGGTTGTAATGAATACCGTAGAGAAAAATATTAATCTGATCAGTCGTATTATCAATACGTGCGACACTCGGGCTTTGGGTTGTCACCATAACACCAGGAGCAACATTGGATAATAAATGGTGCAAAGTTGCTGTCACCGTTGCTAATGCGTGAGGACCACTCATGCGCGCTCCTTCAAGTAATCATCAAGGCTCATAACACCGTTCGGTTTGTTTTTCTGGTTTGGCTGTTTAGTCGTTTCAGCCTTTACTGCCCGCACTTCTACACGACCAATTGTGACATTGACTACTGGATCGGAAGGTTTTAGTTGCGCATTGATATCTTGCCAACGCTGATTGAGTTCACTTTGCATCTCGGTTAACCAACCAGGTGGTTGCAACAAACCTGCATGAGGGACTGGAGGCACTTTATGTTGTTCGGCTTGGCTTTCGTTATCGAGTATTCCTGATATTGATGTTGGTTCATCGACATCTGATTCGACCTGGATAGGCTGCCCCTGTTGCTTAAAATCGGGTATGAGCTCTCTGACGAATATAGAAGTTTGCTTCGTATTTCTACTTTGCTCGTTGCTGCGCTCTGCCGTTTGATTCGCTAGGCGTTTGATGACTGACTCAACCTGATGATTCAATGCATAGGTTTTTGAAAGATCATGACTGTCTGCTTGTGTCTCGTTGTTAGTTATTCTTGAAGAGATTTTGCTTTTGTGAAGCTGACTATATTTTTGTCCATCCGCATTCGGCTCAGTAACCGAAAGCTTGTTACCAAGTTGTAATGAAATCGCTTCAATCCGTGCATTTAAAGAGTCAATTTTATTGAAGTTTAATCGACCTTTTAGACTATCAGCAGGGTTTTTCTCGTGTGATTCAGGAGGCAAGAAAGATTGCTTAACTTCTACCTGACTCGATTCATATTTTCTATTTTCCTTTTGGACGCCTATGACTGTTTCCGGCAATTCTTTAGTCACTGGTGTTGAACTAAAACGATTACCTTCGCTTCCTCTTGACTCAAGCGCGCTAATGGCATCACTCTCAAACCGAGACTTCGGTCGAGGTTCAATCACAGAAGCCTCCATTTGATCGCTTGGGTGACGATGTCGATTAATCAGATCTCTAAGAAAGCGATTCATTTTCCCAACATTCCCGAATAGAGCTGACGGCGGATAGGGCTCAGATTAAGTATTTGTTTCTCTGTCCAACCGTAACCTCGCGCCAATTTATGAATCAGTTGCAATGTTCGTTCGGCCCAATCATTAAGTTCAGCCCAAAGGAAACTGCTAATATCGAATAGAACATCCCACTGGTGCGAACATTCTGGGCATCGCAAATTAATATTAATTTCGGCCTGTGGATCGAGCACTTCAATACGCGTACCAATCGCTTCAATAATATGTTTGGGTAAAGTATTAATAGGGCTTTTATGGTCAGCATGTTCAACGTTTAAAATGCAGCGGGATAATAACTCATCTTGTGCTTTTTCTACGTCAGCCAGATTCATCGCAAACGAAACGTCAATGCTATTAGGCAACCTAAAACGAATATGATAATCATCAATGTCTAAATCATACTCGTTCAAAATAGCTTCACCGGATGAAACGATGACGTCAGTCACCTCATTCTGCCATTCCATTCGCTCTGTACATTTTGGGCAAATCGCGGTATTTACCAATTTTGAACCAAACAATCTCTTACGAAGTTGTAATAGACGTTTATCGCGTTGACCAATACTGAGTTCGGTAATAGCGTCGGCTTGCATATCAGGGTGGGCCGCGACCAGCAAAATAAGTGCTCGGTGTAACGGCGGTTGATTTAAACCTTGCTCCCAGACATTTAGCATGTCAACGGCGTTTAGATCCCCTATCACGATAAACTCCCCTTTATCCCTCTGGTTCAGTAAACTCGGGCTCGGATGGTTCCGCTACTTCGTAATCTCGTTCCCAGCCTTCGTTTTCGAGCTTTAGGGTTTGAATAGCGACAGCGTTGGCACTCGCGTCTAATTCTGGTAGAGCCTGAAATTCAGAAACCCAGCAGCGAAAAACCTTATATGCAATTGCTAACTGACCAGCTTCGTTGTACATCTCGATAATCAGATCCTTACGAAAATCTTTAAGAGATACTTCAGCACCTAAACCCGAGCCAAAATTCCAAATTTTATTCGCCCATTTTTCAAACTCTGGATCGTGGGTTACACCTCGCTCTAAAGTGATTGCTTCAAATTTGGACTGACCAGGTGACTTACGTGTAGTGCTAGGATCACCGCCTTCACGATGTTCAACCATTTCTGTGGTACGTTTGAGGGCACCAATTTTGCTAACACCTGCTACAAATTTGCCGTCCCATTTAACCCGAAACTTAAAGTTTTTATACGGATCGAATCGTTGTGGATTTACACTAAATTGCATGACTTACTCCTTTAAACTTCAAGTTCACCAGCAATTTGCTGGAGTTTAACAATGACAAATTCTGCTGGTTTCAGCGGGGCGAACCCAACCACAATATTCACAATGCCCCGGTCGATATCGTTTTGTGTTGTCGTTTCCTTGTCACATTTAACGAAATAGGCCTCACGTGGTGTGGTTCCTTGAAAAGCGCCCTGACGGAATAGGTTGTTCATAAAGGCACCAACATTCAAACGAATTTGCGCCCAGAGAGGATCATCGTTAGGTTCAAAAACAACCCACTGAGTACCTCGGAAAAGTGTTTCTTCGATAAATAATGCAAGTCGACGTACAGGAATATATTTGTATTCATCGGCCAGAATATCTGCACCGCGTAAAGTTCTTGAACCCCAAACTATTTTTCCGATAACAGGAAAACTTCTCAGGCAATTTATTCCAATAGGGTTTAACTCGCCGTTTTCAGCATCGTTTAAATTAACGGACAAACCAGAAATGCCCCGTATGGTCGCCTCAATACCAGCAGGCGCTTTCCAAACACCGCGTTGCACATCAGTACGTGACATAATCCCAGCAACCGCTCCACTAGGAGCAAATTCTTCTATTTGGTTATCACGCAATGGATTGGCTTGCTTCAGTCTTGGGAAAAATAATGCGGCGTTTTTACTTCTGCTTCCTACATACGCATCAACACCTGCTAACGCCAAATCTTTATCTGTCCATGTACTAGCAGGATCAACGATTACTATGGCCCGTTCTTGCTCGCAAAATGTTGTTGCGGCAGCTAATAAACCTGCGGGATAATCAGCGGATCCTTCAACGGGTAAACACAGTAAATTAAACAAGTCTGCTTGCTTAAGTAGATACAGACCAAGTTTTGCATCACTGTTTCCTACAGCGGTGTAAGAATCTATAACTAACGCTCTACTATCGATGGCATCGGTAGTAACAACATAGTTAGTAACAGGATCATTGATTGCAAATGGATCGGCTCCTGGAGCCGGCTCATCATTCTCTGCAGGTCTAACTACAGGCAATCCACCTTGCACCCGCACTAGTTTTGACTGGTTAAATAAAACATTATCAATTCGACGTGGTCCATCAGCAACCGAGACGTTTAGGTAACGTTCTTCTGCGCCCGTGCCAATATCCTTAATAGAAATATTGAAAATGTCATTTTCGGTTAATCCTTGTGCAGTGGCAACTTCGGTAGAAACAGTATGATCAATTCTAACTCTTAGGTGGTTACCCCAAGCTCCGTCATTGGCAGCAACTAACATTAGGGTTTCGGCAGTCAAAACAGCTCTGGAAACATCTCCGTCATTGGTTTGAAATAAGCGGCCAATAATTGCCTGGCTACCACCATTCAAGTAAAAATCTCTGACGGCAAAACTCATTGAACTGTTGAGGTCTAGCCCACCAAAAATACGCTCATAGTCTGCGTAACTATTAATGACTTTTGCCTCATTCACTGGCCCTCTTTTGGCGCGTCCAATGAAAGCTGTAATTGATGTTGCAACTCCGGTGATGGTACGTACACCGCTTGGGATCTCTTCAATATAGACCCCTGGATAGGTAGTTGATACTGGCATGCTGTCCTCCAATTTGACTAAAAATGTAAAAAACTTTAACGAATACCGTTTTGTGTATTTTTCTAAACTTGAAAAACGTGTTGTGGCTAAGTCTCCCTAGAGACTTTTCTAAAAGAATAATTCCTATTTCCTACTATTCCTTTGTATTCTTGTATGCCGGATTTAAACGATAAATAGCTTCCCTATTAGCTTTCATAATCTTTAGAATTTTTCCGTCATTAGTTAATTTTTCGAGTGTTTGCTTCTACCAAATCAATTCTATTGACTATTTTCTGCTGAACAAAACACCACCTTGCAATCCCGTCTAACGAATCTGAGGCTAAAGGGCGACGATTCAAATAGCTCATAATTTCTGCTGCAATGACTTTGGGATTATCTTCTCGTGCACAATCACTTTTGTTTGCGGAGATTATATTAGTTGCAGCTTTTATGCCAAACACACATATTTACTAACTCATTGATTTACCGACATTTTTATGTATCTTATTAATAGTAAGTTAGGGCATATTTACCCAAATAAAAATACCAAAAAATAAAATTTTTAATTATTTCAATAAGATAGAAAATCTATTAAAAATATTGCCTGAGGTAAAAACACCATAGCTAGCTATCCATAAGTTTTGCTTTCTGAATGAATCAAATGGTGTTTTTCTAACAATCGGGTAAAGGAGCGGCGCTCTTTACCTGCCAATCGAGCAGCTTCAGAAATATTGCCTTGAGCCCTTTGTAAAGCTGAACAAAGATAATGTTGTTCAAAATCGCTGACTAATTTCTTTTTTGCTGTAACCATGGGTTCGCTAAGAGAATTTTGTAATCGTCTATCAATTTTTTTGTTACGCCTCTCCTGTCGCGCCGATTCGACTTGTTCAATATAAACAGTGTTTGTATTGGCTAACAAAAATTCTCGATGCAAAATATTTTCCAACTCTCGAACATTACCCGGCCAATCATAATATTTGAGTTCTTCAAGAGTATTTGGATCCAATTTTCTCTTCGGCTGGTCATACTGAATTTGATACAACCGAATAAAATGTTGCGCCAATATTTTAAGATCTCCCGATCGATCTCTTAATGGAGGTAACTGAATATTCATAATGTTGATTCGAAAAAAAAGGTCTTTTCTGAATTGACCTTTTTCGACCATTTCTGAAATATTCTGATTGGTGGCTATAACGACGCGAATATTTGCCGTTTTAGATTTGTTGCATCCAAGTGGTCGATACTCCATACCATCAAGAAAACGCAGTAAGACAATCTGCCCCTTGTGAGTTAATGTTTCAATCTCATCAAGAAAGAGGGTTCCCCCTTCTGCTTGTGCTATAAGCCCGTCATTTGATTGATAAGCATCGGTGTAAGCGCCTTTATCATGCCCAAAAAGTTCATTCTCTATTAACTGATCCGGTAGTGCTCCGCAATTTGTAGCAATAAAGGGACCGTCTTTACGCCAGCTCAAATAATGAATAGCCTTAGCGATAAGCTCTTTTCCTGTGCCCGTTTCACCATCAATCAATACTGGCACATCGCAAGTTGATATTTTTTTTACTTTATTAAGTACCTCCAAAAACGCTGGTGAATTACCGATAATATTCCTGCCAACAAAAAAGCTTTGCTCCATATCCAGTGGCGGCTTATTATCAGTAATATTTTGTAAACGATAATTAAGCTCTTGTTTGTTACAAGGCCAAGTGGATATCTCATGGCAGGCTGAAATTAAATAAAGATCCCAAAGCGCTTCATCATAAGCGAACAAACCGATAACTGGCAGTAATCGGTTTATCCTCAATATTTCCTTAGTCAGAATTTGAATTTGTTCGACGTCTGTTAACAAAAAAATGAATACACAATAAGAGTCATCAAATTCCATTTTTTTCAACTGTTCAATAGTATCCAATTTAGCTGTAACTACGTAGCCAATACCTGACAAAAATTCTTGCAATATTTTCTGACCAGATACAGACTGATTTATGTATAGCGCAACTCGGTTTTCTTGTAAGTTCAATTGAATTCGTCCTTTTACATTTTGCTGTCAAAAACAACTTTACCAGTCATTTGATTTATAAATATCCAATATTAGTAAAAAGCCCGTTTTCTCTCACAAATCCAGAAAATTTATCTCATATGTAATCAAAACTATATTTTTCTACTAACAGATCGCAGGGAACTTCTAGCTGGATATTTTTGATACTGATTTGATTTTTATACCCTACGACAAATTGAAATAGTCGCTCAATCCGTTGTTGACTGACAGCCTATTGAATAGTTTTAGCTATTTTCAGTTCTAATTTACGAAAGTATCTTAACTAAAATTGTCCTGAAGTTTAAGTTTACACGATATCATTCCGCCGCTTAGCGAGCACTTCCAATTTCTTACGATATATCGCAATGGAATGATCCGCAAGCATTGTTTTCCAAGGTAGTTTTTTATAAATAACGGCTTTAATTCTATGCAAACCACTCACGTAGAACAAAAGCTTCACACCTTGATAATCGCCACACGGACAATTGGTCAAATATTTCATGTCGCCACCATGATAATAACCGCCAATTTTGGCTAATATCCATGCCCTTAATCTTCTGCCTATGGTAGGTATAAAACTGATTAACCAACTAAAAACAGTGACTAATTCCTGGCCCGGGGGCAACATAGTTACACAGTCCGCCGCATTAACTAGGCGATAAAGCGGCGTTTTCATTTGTGATACCCATTCTTCATCCCCTACGCGCGGAGAGCCAAAGGTGTAACAGGCTGAGATCCCCCCTTTATGAACAAGTCTTTTGGCAGCGATGGTTGCTAAAGCGCCACCCAAACTGTGTCCGGTAATAAAGAGAGGCTTTAACGTAATATCTTTTTCGTTTAATCGATTTTGGATTTTTGATTCAACAACACCATAAGCCTCATAGAACCCTTTGTGAATTTTTCCACCGGTAGGACATGCCATTGATACCGCTTTAGCATCAGCTTTAATATCTTTGATACTGGTGGCTTCTGTCCCTCTAAAGCCAAGCACCACATGATCTTTAAAATCCACTAATATCGCTTGAGTACCGTCTAAATCAAAAGTGGGCTCTATCAATTCCATACGCAAAGAAGTAAGTTCTGTTTTTAATGTTTCTTTTTCAGCATCCGCATCGTAAGAAACCAAATCAATCAATTTCGTTAAACTATTTTTTCGATCTTTATCGATCAGTTTTTCAATCGCTTCGAGAAAATATTTTTTCTGCTCTTCTTTAGAAAATAATGGGTTAAATCGAATATAGGCAAGCTCTGAGATACAAGCCATCAACCAAGCAGTGCGATCACTGTAGGCCTGTCTATATTTTGGCAAATTTTTATCTAGTAATGCGATAATATTTTTATCATTTGCCTTCATTATTATTGACATAAAATTTCCTATTTTGGTAATTAAGCTGTAATGATAGTATTTATTTAAGTCATTGACTTCAATTCGATTTATTGGCCTCGCGCAAGCTCTTTTTAATTAAACTAAAATCCCAGTTCCAAAGTGAACTTTCTGATTTTCCCAGTATCCGCTGCTGCTCGATCTTCCACCTTCAAATTCCAGCTACCTTGAGGAATTTTACCGATTAAGTTTGACAGCTTTAGCGTATTCACCGAGTCATAAATTTTTTTTAATGTTATCAACACCACCCCCACTACGCTCGTGCAATTTAATCGGTGAAACTGACATGGTTGTAGGAGATTGCAAACTAACAATTAGATCACCAATATAAGTGTGTTCGATATCCACGTCATAGTGCTGAAAAGACATCTTTTAATATTTTTTTAACCCTCCTAAAATAAATACTTATTGGGCTACGAGTCAAGCTCCTACAGTAATAAAATAAAGATATCCTATAATCATTTATATTCCTCCTTAAAGATAGTTTTTTGTGGATAAAAAAGCTGTTTAAGCGTGGATTATAACCATTATTATTGCTATTTTTACAATTTTTCAATAAGTTGTGGCGGTCTGACCATATCCTATCAGTTGGTGATTATTCGAAACGCATAGCTTCTTTGCATCAATTATCCATTGAATCCAATGCTTTTTATATCGATTGATATTAAAAAATTAATTCCTTGTGTGAGTTTATTCCAAACTAGAGCGTCGACGAATTTGACGTAGCTCGTTTCGCAACGATTCAATAAAAGGACCAGCTTCTGCCTTGGCATTAAACCTTAATTCCTCTACTTCACCTTCATCTTTAAGGGTGTTTAAAGAACTCACAAGTTTTGCCCATTCACTGGAATTATTAGAACTATCTATCCACTTCTCTATATCCGTTAATAGAGAATTTTGACTTTGTTCGCCAATAAATGAAACTAGCTGATTTTTTAAGCTGGCGAAATGGCTATGCACTTCTGACCAAACCCCATCAAAACTCAAGCTATCCTCTTGCACAAAAGCTCGCAAAGTGGCGCTACGGAATTTTCGATAGCCATTTAGCAATTCCAAGTAATATCCTCCTTTACTCGATCGAGTAGCTTCCCCGGCATCAAGGTATTGGTCTAAGTCTTCCACAGTGAGCAATTCATACCCTAAACCTCCGGGAGAAAGATACCCTTTCATATCAAACGGTATATCCGATCCGCTTAAATCAATATCTTCCAGAAATTCTGCATTTCCTTCTGTGTAGGCTTTAAGAGCCGTTGTAGATTCCAATCTAAATGTCGCCAGAGCCTCATAAATATTGCGACAATCTTGACGAAAATCTAAATTATTTAAAGTTAAGACAATATCAGGATTTAGATTTGGTTTTATTTTCATCTGGATCGTATAGGCATTAACATATCGCTTTACTTCGCGTGGATTAAGTTGTGAGCCAGTAAACAAATAGGCGAGATGAGGTTTTACACGATTCATCAGATCATTAGCTTGTTCATTATCAATTTTTGCGTCATCTCTCAAAGCGAGAAACAGGTCATCTAACGAGGCCAATGATACTGGTGCCAAACTAAAAGGTACTTGAAATATTTTTTTTAGGTAATCAGCCCCCCGAATAATACGTTCTGTTTTTTGTGGCTGATCTTCGACTATTTTATTGTCGTTCTTGATAATATAGCGCGCATCGATACTTCTCTCCACAATATCTCGATCTAATCCCACTACAAAAATAAACCCTCTTAGATCGAAAAAAAGTTTCATAGATTCAAGCACTTCTAACGTGCCGCCAGGAAGGCAACGGTCAAGATCGTCAACAAAAACAACAATTCGTTTGCCACAAGTCTCTCGTTCAAAAATAGAGAAAGCACTAGATAAGGCAGTGAAACACGCGTGGTAGAAAGATTGTGGCAGCTCAGCGTCGTCCAAGCGCTTTGCAAATTTGGCAGCGTCGGTTAAATTTACGTCAACCGGCTCGACTTCCCTTCCACTCGATACAAAACTCAGGGCTTTATTGGCGTCGTAAGAAATTTCCATAGCACCAGGTAATCCTGCTTTTATACTTACTCCAGCTAGCATCGAAGCCATTACTTTGCCCATCGTTTTTGCGGTTTCAATGGCAATTTTTGCGAAAAATTTTCGTTGTTGTTTTTTGTCGCCAGGAATATCATTGTTACTCGCCAATGCCTGTTGTTTGTTCGACCACTCAACCAACGCTGCCCTGATTGAATCGAGCAAGGGCACAATAAGATGCTCCTCTTTTTCGTAACGCCACGCACTGAAGTCTACTGCGATAACGGACTCAGAATTCAGTTGGCGTTTAATTTCGTACATCAAAGTTGTTTTCCCTGAACCCCAAGGTCCGAACACTGCAATTGAAAATTGAGGCTCGGAATTATGGATTAAACTAGCAAGACCTATTGCAGTTTCGGAAAAGCCAAGCCCCGGATTGCTTGACGGCAGGTCTACTAGGATTCGAAATTTATTGTAATCGGTCATGGTATTTCGCTCTATTAAATATGGGGCTCTCTTAGCCGGAAGTTAATTATGAAATATCTTTGATTATAAAATCGTACCAAAGAATAAAGAAAATTAGATATTTCAGTCTCGAGGAGATGCAGTATTAATATGAATACAGGTCAGGCTTATTTTACTGCTATAAGACATCTAAAAAAAATCAAGCCTTTATCTATTACGCCATTTCTATCAATGTAAGTAATAACCGTTGGAAAATCATTCGAGTTCAATGCTCATTAAATCCTAACTCAATTATTCTCAACTTTTTCTACCAATTCCCCACAACAAGTCTTATCAGCTAAATACGAAAAACCAGTCACTCCGCCTTGGTCGTCAGAAAATGCAGCAGGATAGAATCGAATACACATTTTTTTATCCTCAAACCTTTCAACATTTCCAACCTTTAATTTTTCCGGCACAACTAACAAAGCTAAAGTATTGGAACCGTCATAACTCTTGTTCGACCATTTAACCGCAAATTCCTCCCTAATATCGCCTTCCGGTTTTAAATCAAGTAATTGAAAACTCTCTCCAAATTTAACGGTGATGACTTCATTTTCACCTCCTGTAGTAAATAGCTTTAGGTTCGCATTGCTGCAGGAATCTTCACCATCAACTGAGGAATGAAGAACTGCCATATAATCTTTTGGCGGAAATAAAATACAGCTAGATAACGATAGACAAAAAACGGCGGAAATTATTATTCTTAACATCTTTTCTAACTCCTATTCTAATAAACTTGCTAAGCGTAAAATGATATGCTGTTGTTGCCAATAATTAATGTGCGCCAGCAAATGAAACCCAGTATCGACTTGCCTATCATGAATATGAACCGAGTTATCTGGATGAGCATACACATCACGCATTAATTGATTGCTAGTGAATTCACTTCCAAATATATTTCCTGACACTACAGGATCTTCGCGATCGGAATAGTTATACCAATGAAAAGGTTGCGACCCATTAAACAATTCTAAATTTCGATTTCGCTTAAACATAGGTATTGAAAGAGGAGAGCCAAAAGTGATCATGGCTTTAATAGGCCATTCTTCACGATTTTTATTAGCGAAGTCACCATTTTTGATATATTCCATCAATATATCAAAACAGACAACAGAGCCCAAGCTATGGCCGACCAGAATACAACCATTTTCAGATCCAATCGCTTCGTCTATAGACTGACCAATAATCGCCCTAATTTGTTTAGCCTTTTCGCTATTCTTGTAAATAAATACATCTCCAACTAAATCAATCAACGGTGATATCACACTTCCGAGGGGGCTTCCTATCGCCTTAAGAATCCATTTGCTGATATCTCTCATGTTTTCCGTATGGGAATCATTAAAGCTTTCATAGCTAGGTGTAAATCCATCAAACTTCCTCGATGTTCCTACAAGTGCACCTAGCTCCTCTAGTAATCTACGAGGCCCCTTTTCAGCATCATTATCATCACCCGTTTGTACACCATGGACCACTACAATTTTATTCTTAGTCATATTATTTCCTTTTCATGTTAGGCATTCTTAAATACGGCTCCCGTAATGTCAATAGTGCACCTTAAACCTAGAAGAATCAGTTGAATGACCAATATTTCAGCAAAATAAAAATATATTCTCTACGGCTTATAATTTAGAAACAATTCGAAGGCTAATGACTAAACCAAACGATTTATTGAGCGGGTTTTTCCTCAGTAATATCAAAGAAAGAGATTGAAAAATTTTGTTCTTTTTATTAATGATTAAACGTAACTATTCAGCGTAAATCATGAAAGTCCACCAACAAAATCTGGTAGT
>CAYVSL010000076.1:0-14825 GCA_964454125.1 uncultured Kangiella sp. | reverse complement strand
AGCGTGTCAAGCAATTATTACCCTTTTTTTAGTAATTACGCTGAATAGTTACGATTAAACTAACTATTGACAGTGCTTTCAATATATAAAAGCCAGCAAGGCCAAATATTACTTGTGTTTTGATAGGTCATCAGGAGGAGACAACATTCCCTGTAATACGGTACAACATATCCTTTAAATTGTTACAGACAAGTTATACTCCGGTCAAAAGAAAAAAGCAAATTTCGTTTTGTGATTTCAGATTAATTATTTAACAAGATGCGGATATCCGTCTGAAAATACTACTAAAGAGGTATGGGTCTCGAATTTAAATGAGGAGTTTTTTTAACCCTCTCCCTCAAGGAGAGGAAGTTTGTTCTAAATATCAAAGGTCGCCCAAATTGGGCAATGATCCGATGGTTTTTCCATTGCCCTGATATCATAGTCCACACCGGCATCAGTGCAAGATTGATAAAGTTTGTCCGTCGCCAAAACCAAGTCAATCCTTAGGCCTCTTTTAGGATCGTCCGCAAATCCTTTGCTGCGATAATCAAACCAGCTATATCGATCCGTTACGTCCGGATAGAATTTTCTAAAGGTATCTTGAAAACCTTTATCCACAATTTTGGCAAGCCATTCTCGTTCAATGGGTTGAAAACTGCATTTACCCGTTTTAAGCCATCGTTTGGCATTTTTATCGCCGATACCAATATCATCATCTCTATGAGAGATATTAAAATCGCCAGTAACAACCCAGTTATGGTTCATTCGCTTTGAATCGAGATATTGATTGAGATCGGCATAAAATTTTTGTTTAGCTGGAAATTTAGTGGGATGAACAATGGAATCACCCTGAGGAAAATAACCGTTAAAAACAAATACGTTTTCTGATTTACCTTGATGCTCAGTGATAATCACTCTTTTTTGATCTTCGTCGCAATCATCAGGAAATCCTTTTTCGAAAGAAACCGGTTTTGATTTTGATAAAGTCGCAACACCATAGTGACCTTTTTGCCCATGATAAATCACATGATAGCCGGTCTTTTCAATCATCTCATGAGGAAAATCATCATCGTGGACTTTGGTTTCCTGTAGTGCAATGACATCAGGATCGTGTGATTCGATGATCGCTTCTAGTTGGTGCGGTCTTGCTCTAAGACTATTGATATTAAACGATATTATTTTCACTCAATGATTCTCCAATTTTTTAAATCTGTAGACAGTAATAAACCTCTCCGCAGCAGACGGATCAGATATTTTCTCATCGTAGGTTAATGCGCAGAGCGTAGCGAAACCTACATTGTATGCATAATTCTAGAATAATAACTCTGCTCCTAGCCTTTAATAATCAGATTGATCCAGTCATTAAAAGCCGAGTTGGATTGTTTCTCTTTAAAGCTCAAATAACAGGTATTCGCTTCGCTGGATCGTAACACACAAATTCTATGGTGCATTTTATCTCTTCTAAAAAAACTGATTTGTATTTCACTTTCTAGGGGGTAAGCTGCAATCCGTTTATCCAGTTCACCAGAATTAACTCGATAGCCGTCTAGCGCAATAATAATATCCTTGTTTGACAATCCAATGTTTGCAGCGCATCCTCCTTCCAATACAGTGATGGTTTCAGCGCCTACAGGATTAGCTTTGTGAGTAATATTTAATGAAGATACTGCGTTCCTTTTTACTAGTCTTTTAACATAACCGCCTTTATCCATTTGTTTTGATTCAGGTAGTAGCTGGTAGTTAATTCCTAATTGAGTGAAAAGCCTCTGTAAATCTAACTCTTCTGTAGAATACAAAATAGATCTAAAAAAGTCTTGCATGGAAGTACCTACCAAATTTGTTGCTAATTTTTGTATACCAGCTTCGTCAACACCTACCCCGCTTTGCCCATGTTTCTGCCAGATCAATCGCATCAAATCATCGAGATTTTTATCATTATCTGTCAACCGTCTAATTTCAAAATCCAAACAAAAAGCGACCAAACCACCTTTAACATAATAACTAACTATCACATTAGCAGCATTTTCATCTTGTTTATAAAATTTTGTCCACGTATCAAAACTGGATTCAGTGACGGTTTGTTTTTGTCTGCCTTTGCCTCGCAAATAACGTGTTATATTTTTTGCTAGCATATCAAGATAATTTTGCGATGTAATTACCCCGCATCGAACCAAAAATAATTCATCATAATAAGAAGTGACCCCTTCAAAAAACCAGAGCAGTTCAGTGTGTACTTCTTGTTGTAATTGATAGGTTTCAAATCTAGCGGGTTTGATCCGTTTAACATTCCAACAATGAAAATATTCATGGCTGCAAAGCGCCAAAAACTTTTGATAGTCTTCTGTTTTCTTAGTTGGATCATCACCTAACCTCGGTAAATCACCATGACTGCAATGTAACGCTGTTGACGACATATGTTCTAACCCTCCAAATCCTTGTTTTTGTACAAAGGTCATAAACAAGTATTGATCAAACGGCGGTTTACTATCCGCAAAAAATGAACACTCATATTGGCAAATACTTTGTACATCTTGTGCAATTCTTTTTAAGTCTACATTTTCAGGCGCTTCCGCAAATATCATTCGATGCTCGATATCATCAACCACGAATTTTGTTTCTATAAAATCAGTTATCTCAAAAGGATGATCGATTAATTCTGCATAGTTACCGCTCTGATACTCTCCAAAACCATCTACATCTATCGCCAAATCAGGCATTGAAGTAGCCACTTTCCATTGGTTATCTAACCCATAAGATGGTTTAATAATCTTAATTTGGTGCGGTGAACCTTCTAATCCCCGCACCGCTAAGAAAGTACTGGTACCATTAAAAAAACAATGTTGATCGTCGAAATGAGCTGAACGTACCGATAAATCCCAAGCATAAACCTGATAGTCGATTTCGAGACATTCGACATCTTCATCAAGCCGCCAGACCGATTTAGATCGTTTACTGATTTTAACGATCCGATCATTTTGTCGACCTATCAAAGTCATTATATTTCGGGAAAAATCCCGGATCATGTAGCTGCCCGGTATCCAGTCAGGAAGCCAAAATTCCTGTCCTTTTGTTAGTGGCCGGGTAATGACCATATGAAGGTCAATCAGGTGGTTATTTGTATTTTCGATAGAAACGGTATAATGAATCATTCGTAACCCTTATCAGTTTAAGTCAACCTTTGCATTCTTCAAAAGAAAAAAATAGTCTTCGTTGTGTGAAAACTTTAATTCCATATCAATGGTAATCCCCTCTCCTTGCTGTGGTTTGTTCTTCAAATAATAATAAACGGTCCATTGATAGCGTTTGGGTTTTCCATGCCTAACATAGTCCTTTTGGTATTGATTAAATTCGAGTTGAGATAATGCGGCTAATTTGAATTCGTAAGCATGTTTTAATGGTGCTTGAGAAAACCAACTTGAGAGAGGGTCAATAACACTGACATCAATAATTTCTAGCAAGTACTTGAACTCAGACTGCTCGCCATTTTGATGGTCAAATTTTAACGCTAGCTTAACATTTTTAGTTTGTAGCTCTACGGGAGCAGAAATTGAGAGCCTTACACGGATCTGCTTAGGATCAATGGCTGAAATATCGTCACCATCTAAAGTCGCCATTTTTAACATGCTCGATAACGGGATAGAAGTGCAAGCAGAAAGCAAGAGCAAACAAATGCTCCAGAAAAATTGTTTCAATGAAATACCAAAGATAATCTAGTAAACGCAAATGCTAAATCATTAGCAACAGAACATCAATCTAATCGTACCAAAAATATCTCTAAGCAGAATAAAACTGAATTTTGTCTTTTTTGAGGGACTTGGCAACATACATCGCCTTATCGGCACATTTCAGCAGTTCACTGGTTGAAAGACCATTAATGGGATAAATGCTGATGCCAATGCTGGCTGAGATATGATATTGTTTTTCACCTTGATCAATTGGTGGATCCAGAACCTCTAGCAGCTTACTGGCGATTAGACGCAATTCATCCGTTTCTTTCATATCTTCTACCAATAATACAAATTCGTCACCACCCAATCGCGCTAAGGTATCCTCTTTACGAACCTTACTTTGGAGTCTGGCAGCGACTTCTTTAAGAACAATATCTCCGGCATCATGTCCATAGTCGTCATTCACCTGTTTGAAATTATCGAGATCGATAAAAAATACTGCCAGTGGCGAGCTACAACGACTCACTCTTGCGATAGCTTGATCAACGCGTGTTTTAAATAAATTTCGATTAGGTAAATTAGTCAGGTAGTCACTATGAGCTGCTCTTTGTAAAACCAATGCTTCCTGCTCTCTGCGCAATATTAAACTCGCCAGATAACTAGCAGTACGTAATAGATTTTTTTGAAATTTACTGGGAGCTCTTTTGCAAAAACTGGATAACGCGAAAGAACCGACAACCTGTTTGTCACTATCGACAATCGGCATAGACCAACAAGCATGAATATTAAAATTATTGACCAGTGACTGAAAATTCTGCCAACGTATATCTAGATCGGTATCCTTTACAAATTGAGGAATTTGTTTATACACAGCAGTACCGCAAGAGCCTTGATTGGGGCCAGGGACCAAACCATTAAGTTCTGATTTCGCTTGCTCAGGAACATTTGGTGCCGCACGCACTTGCAAAGCGAGTCGATCGATATCGTAGATCATAATAGACGCAACTGCATCGTCGACAATCCTTTCAGCGACACGACAAAGAGAATCTAAAGCATGCTGATAATCATTGCCAGTCACAACAATTTCTAGGATATCTCTTTGAACTTTGATTAGTTGGTTGGATTCTTCCAGTGTCAATTCACCAGAATGATCCTTCGACTCCAACAAAGCGCTGCTTGCAACCACCCTATCTCCCCAACATTAATTAAGGATTTTGACTTGCCAGATGCATATCTTTTCTCATAAATATCTCTAGCACCTTCGTTATTATAGCTCTGAAACAATGCACTAGTAGAATACTAAAATGTATTTACAGAACATTTTGATATGATAAATATAATCGTTAATTGCTAATTATTATATTAACCCATTCTATTCATCATCCGTTACACATCATACCCCAAATTAGGTGCTAACCATTTTTGAGCCGTTTCAATGGTCCACCCCTTTCGTTGCGCATAATCCTCAACCTGTTCGCGATTAATTTTTCCTACACCAAAATATTGTGATTCTTTATGAGAAAAATACCACCCAGAAACTGCGGCGGTTGGATACATTGCATAGTTTTCGGTGATCTTAAGTCCTATATTTTTATCGGGTTTTAATAGTTCCCAAAGAGTCGCTTTTTCAGTGTGATCAGGGCATGCTGGATAACCAGGCGCAGGTCTGATCCCTTGATATTTTTCTTTGATTAATTCTTCATTGGTTAGCTGTTCAGAACGATCATAGCCCCACAGCTCTTTACGAACTTTTTCATGCATGCGTTCAGCAAAAGCTTCCGCCAATCGATCGGCTAACGACTTCAATAAAATACTTGAGTAATCATCTCCTTGAGACTCAAAATATTCGATTTTTTTATCAATCCCAATACCTGTAGTCAATGCAAATACGCCGATATAATCCTGCACTGCAGTATCATTGGGTGCAATAAAATCAGCGAGCGAGTGATTGGATTTCCCCTTTCGGGTTTGTTTTTGTTGGCGAAGACAAAATAATTTGTGTCGCACGCAATTTCGATTTTCATCAGTATATATTTCAATATCATCTTCAAAACTATTTGCCGGAAAAAAACCAACCACGGCTTTTGCCGTTAACCATTGTTCGTTGATTATTTTTTTCAACATGGATTGAGCATCTTCAAAAAGTTTTTTCGCTGTTTCACCCACCACGCTATCTTCCAGTATTCTAGGATAACGTCCAGCTAATTCCCAACTTCTAAAAAAAGGTGTCCAGTCAATTCTCTCGACTAATTTCTGTAATGGAAAATCATCAAAAACTTTAGACCCAACAAAACTAGGTTTTACCGGTTGGTAATCTTGCCATTCAATCTGGTTTTTAAATTTTCGAGACTCAGACAAGCTTGTTTGGTTTTTTTTATTTTCACGTTGAGATCGCTTAACTCGCAGGCATTCGTATTCGGCCTTGATACTTTGTGTGTATTCGGCTTTATGCTCTGGACTTAATAATTTTCTTGAGGCATTAACAATCCTTGATGCATCAGTTATATAGATGGTTGAATGAGCATATTGTGGTTCGATTTTCACGGCAGTATGAATTTGAGAGGTGGTCGCTCCGCCAATTAATAGAGGAAGTTCCAAACCAACTCTTTGCATCTCTTTTGCGACCGTCACCATTTCATCTAGCGAAGGTGTGATTAACCCAGACAACCCGATCAAATCACATTTCTCTTCGATCGCTGTTTGAATGATTTTATCGCAACTGACCATCACACCAAGATCCACCACATCATAGCCATTGCATTGCAAAACGACCGCTACAATATTTTTACCGATATCATGTACATCCCCTTTCACCGTTGCCAATAAAACCTTTCCTTTGGAACTTAACTCTTGTCCAGATGCTAACTTTTCCTCATCCATAAATGGTTCTAAATAAGCGACCGCTTTTTTCATGACTCTGGCCGATTTAACCACTTGCGGTAAAAACATTTTTCCAGCACCAAACAAATCACCTACAACATTCATACCATCCATCAAAGGTCCTTCAATGACTTGCAACGATTTTTCACAATTTAACCTAGCTTCTTCTACATCTTCATCAATAAAATGGGTGATACCTTTTACTAGCGCATGTTGAATTCTTTGATTAACATTTTTTTCACGCCATTCCAGTAATTTTTCTTGTTTTTCTTCACGGCTGACACCAATATATTTTTCAGCTACAGTGACCAGTCTTTCAGTTGCATCGGGATCTTTATTTAATATGACGTCTTCTACGGCTAGTTTGAGTTCCGGATCAATTTCTGAATAAATTTCCAACTGTCCAGCATTCACTATGCCCATATCCATGCCAGCATTTATAGCGTAATATAAAAATACCGAATGAATGGCTTCTCGAACTTTATTATTACCTCTAAAAGAGAAAGAGACGTTTGATACACCGCCAGAAACTAACGCGCCTGACAAGTTCTGTTTGATCCATCGAGTCGCTTCAATAAAGTCCACTGCATAATTATTATGTTCTTCTATACCGGTGGCGATGGCAAAAATATTAGGATCAAAAATAATATCTTGTGGAATGAATCCAACTTGATTAACCAGAACATCATACGCCCTTTGGCAAATTTCTATTTTGCGCTGATAAGTATCCGCCTGTCCTTGCTCATCAAATGCCATCACAATTACCGCAGCGCCATATCGATGAGCCAATTTTGCGGTGCGAATAAATTCTTGTTCACCTTCTTTAAGCGAAATTGAATTAACAATGCCTTTACCTTGTACACATTGCAGACCTTCTTCAATCACTTGCCATTTAGAAGAATCAAGCATAATAGGTACTTTGGAAATATCAGGTTCTGCAGCAATCAAATTTAAAAAACGGCGCATACTAGCGACCGAATCCAACATACCTTCGTCCATATTAATATCAATAATAGAGGCGCCGTTTTCAACTTGCTCTCGAGCAACATCTAGCGCAGTGGTAAAATCATCTTCTTTGATTAGACGTAAAAATTTAGCCGAACCTGTGACGTTGGTTCTTTCGCCAACATTGGTAAATAGACTTTTGTGATCAATGGCTACAGATTCTAACCCTGACAAATGGGTCGCAGAACGGAGTTTTGGAATTTGCCTCGGTTGGCAGGTTTCAACTAATTCGTTTAAAGCTTTGATATGAGCAGGCCCGGTACCACAACAACCACCCACAATATTAAGCAATCCCGATTGAGCCCATTCGAGTAATTCGTCTTTCATATTTTCCGGAGTTTCATCATAGCCGCCAAATTCATTGGGTAACCCAGCGTTAGGATGAGCAGAAACGTAACAATCCGCGATAGAGGATAGTTCGGCAATATAAGGCCTCAGCTCCTTTGCACCCAAAGCACAATTTAATCCAAAACTGATCGGTTTAGCGTGTTTAAGTGAGTTATAAAATGCACTGGTCGTTTGCCCGGTTAATGTTCTGCCCGATGCATCGGTAATGGTGCCGGAAATCATTACCGGTCGAATATTACCAGTATCCTCAAAATAACTTTCAACCGCAAAAACAGCGGCTTTGGCGTTAAGAGTATCAAACACGGTTTCAATCAAAATAATGTCTGCACCACCATCAATCAGTGCTTTAGTTGACTCATAGTACGCTTCTTTCATTTCATTAAAAGTGATCGCTCTATAAGCTGGATCATTAACATCCGGCGACAAACCACAAGTCTTATTGGTTGGTCCTAAGACCCCCGCGACAAATCGCGGTTTTTCGGCGGTTGAAAATTCCTCAGTAACACGTTTGGCGATTTTAGCGGCCTGTAAATTTATTTCCGCACTAAGAGAACCCATTTGATAATCCGCCATCGCAATGCTGGTCGCATTAAAAGTATTGGTTTCAATAATATCCGAACCTGCTTCTAAATAGGCGCGATAAACCGATTCGATAATGGCGGGCTGAGTTAGACAAAGCAGATCATTATTGCCCTTAAGGTCGCAGGGCCAATCTGAAAATCGCTCTCCACGAAAATCATTCTCTTGCAAATCGTGGGATTGCAGCATCGTACCGGTCGCACCATCTAATAACAAGATGCTCTCTGCTAGACGCTTTTGTAATAGTCGATTGATTTTGTTCATTGAGATACGGCTCTTAAAAATATTTTTAGATGGACAAAATGACATACCTAGATTAATCCAAGATCTACTAGGCCAAAGGTTCTAATCTATAGTTTTATCAAAGTCAGTAGCGTTAGATTAAATTTAATAGACGTTTAGACGTCTACACGTACAAATGTAGCACTGACCAACCTAAATAACAAGGATTACTCAGATTTGGAAGTTATAACGAACCAGTATACCGATGACATCGACGCCCTCAATGTCATCAAAGCCGAAACAAGGAATAATTTTTGGTTATATCGAATGGCCTACAGTCCTTAAATGGTACCAATCCAATTAGGCGTTGGGCAGCTCCAAATTGTTTTTAGTCAAATCTTCATCTGTAGGCAAAGGTTGCCCAGTATAAGCGTGCAAAAATGCCTCACATAAAAGTTCACTATTGGTTGCGTGGCGCAGGTTAGAGACCTGTCGACGGGTTCTTTCATCAGTCAAAATCTTTAGTACTGAAAAAGGGATCGATACGGTTATTTTTTTAACATTTTGTTTTTTATCACCGTGTTCGACGTATGGATTGATGTAATCCCCGTTCCAAGTTCTCATTATTTACCACCTTATTTTGCATTTGAATCTGTATTCTACACCAGTTTAGCCATCTAAACATCTTGACATCAATTTAATCCTGTATATACTTTCGGACATATAGACGGCTAAACATCTTTGTGGCAATTAAACGTCTTTTAAGTGAAACAGTTACCGGAGTACATAAATGTCTACTAACAACCAACCATCGATAGAAACCATCGCCGTTCGCGCTGGCATTGAAACCGATACCCAACATGGAGCAATCACTCCACCGCTTTACCTATCAAGCAACTATAGTTTTGCTGGATTTGATGAAAAGCGAGAGTTTGATTATTCGCGTTCTGGTAACCCTACAAGGCAACTACTAGGTCAAGCGCTAGCAGATCTTGAAGGTGGTTTTGGTGGTATTGTGACTTCCAGTGGTATGTCGGCAATTTTTGCGGTGCTTCAATTACTAAAAGGTGGCGAAAGAATTTTGGCTCCTCACGATTGTTACGGCGGCACTTTCCGATTATTCAAATCCTACGCAGAAAAAGGTTTGATCAGTCTGGATTTTGTCGATCAAACTGATGAGCAAGCACTGGCCCTAGCTCTTGAAAAGAAACCCAAAATTGTTTGGATAGAAACCCCAAGCAATCCACTATTAAGAGTGGTCGATATTGAAAAAATTTCTACACTTGCCAAACAGCAAGGTGCCTTAGTAGCCGTTGACAATACTTTCTTGTCTCCTGTTTTTCAAAAACCGCTATTATTAGGCGCTGATATCGTGGTTCATTCAACCACCAAATATATTAATGGTCATAGTGATGTGGTTGGTGGTGCAGTTATTGCCAAAGATGAGAAAATCTATGAAGATATTGCTTGGTGGGCTAATTGCACGGGTATTACCGGCGCAGCATTTGATAGTTTTTTGACTTTGCGAGGTCTTCGAACCTTGGATGTTCGTGTTCAAAGACATGCTAAAAACGCGAGTAAACTAGTCGACTATTTAGTTTCTCATGAACAAGTTGAGCATGTTTACTATCCCGGGCTAATCGGCCACCCAGGTCACGAAATTGCCAAGAAACAACAATCAGGTTTTGGCTCCATGATTTCATTTAAAATAAAAGGTGATGTTGAAAAAGTGAAATCCTTTTTATCTGGATTACAAGTGTTTTCGCTTGCTGAATCACTAGGTGGTGTAGAGAGTTTGATTTGTCACCCCTCTACCATGACCCATGCAGCAATCTCAATAGAAGAGCAGGAAATTGCTGGAATTACTCAAAATTTACTGCGTATTTCTGTAGGGATCGAAAATATTGATGATTTGATTGACGATATTCAACGTGGGTTTGATGCTGTATTACCCGCTACAGCAAATCGTACTACTCTAAGCCCGGTGGCTGTTAGCTGTTAATCTAACTTTCGTACATACTTCTTGGTAGCGCCTCTGTACCCAATACGCTTCACGAGGCAACCTGTTAGCTTAGAAAATGAGGGCCGTTTTTTAAAATAGAACTGGTTCTCAACGCACAAATTCAGTGTTTTTTTCCAGTTGATAAATATCTTCTGAAATTGTTTCCATTTTCTTTTCTATATACGCCTGAGCATCATACAATCCCCGATTATAATAATAGCCCCCCATCTCTTCTGAGATAAAATCTAAAAGAAATTCGGCGTCAAACTGCCCCATTTCATAATCAAGTGTTTGATCAAAGTAAAATTGGATTTTTTTGACGATTGATCTTTTCTCTTCTTTAGTAAATTCTATTTTTGACATTTAAACAGTGACTCATAGATATTTGTTATTGTCATATTAACTCAAGACTCTAGTAATTTGACAAGGTTCTTGCTCTTTATCTGCAATATCCGCACAATAAGTCAAACACTTAGTAGCAAAATTGTATGGTCTGAACCTTTTAACTCAGTCCAAATCAGACAAACGCTACACTTCGGGAGCCAAATTATGATATCGCAGCCGTTCAAGTTTTTTCTGACGTTTTCACTGCTACTCTCTGCATGTTCCGCTGAACATGACAATACCACTGAGCAAACAGACATCGAGAAAAATATCGTTGGAAAAAATGTGACTAAACAAATAACCAGCAAGCAAGCGACGATAGCGATCCCCGACAAATATGCCGCTCAAGTGGCCGAAAATATTCTCAAAGCGGGTGGAAACGTTGTCGATGCCGCGGTTGCCACCGGTTTTGCCTTAGCGGTCACTTACATTGATGCAGGTAATATCGGCGGCGGTGGTTTTATGTTGATCTATATACAAGGTAAATCTTATTTCCTCGACTATCGAGAAACCGCCCCGTTAGCAGCACATAGGGACATGTATTTAGATGATGATAAAAATGTGATTAAAGATGCAAGTTTAATCGGTGCTAAAGCCGCAGGGATTCCGGGCACAGTCGCCGGATTTTGGCAAGCGCACAAAAGATTCGGCAAACTAACTTGGCAACAAGTGTTAGCTCCGGCAATTAAACTGGCCGAGCAAGGATTTATACCACACAAAAACCTAAGCGAGAGTATTAAGTCTCATTTTGACTGGTTTGGAACTAGTACCAATTTTCAGCAATATTTTGGGCATGTGGTTGCCGGACAAAATTTCAAACAACCTGAACTCGCAGAAACGCTCAAACGTATTTCTAAAGATGGTATTAAAGATTTTTACCAAGGAAAAACAGCCGAATTGATCGTCGCACAAATGCAATCTAGCAAAGGAATTATCAGCTTGGAAGATTTAAACCAGTATCAAGCCGTTTGGCGCGAACCCTTGAAAGCAAATTGGCGCGATTATCAAGTACTCTCCTCGCCGCCGCCAAGCTCTGGTGGCTTTGGCGTAATACAGCTGTTAAAAATGAAAGATTATCTGGCAAAAGAATTTAAATCGGTCGAGCATAATTCGCCACAATATATTCATTTGGTCGCCGAAATGGAAAAAAGAGTTTTTGCTGATCGTGCTGAGTACTTAGGTGATCCAGCTTTTGTGGATATTGACATGTCTAAATTAATCAGTAATGCTTACATTAAAAGACGCGCGAACGAAGTCGATCCGGTCAATATTTCTAAATTGGAAAGCGTTAAACCGGGATTAGAATCGCCCAACACCACACATTACTCGATTATGGACGGCGATGGTAATGCGGTTTCTAATACTTACACCATCAATTGGGCATTTGGAACCGGCGTTATAGTAGAAGGCGCGGGATTTTTATTAAATAATGAAATGGACGATTTTAGCGTAAAACCTGGCGTACCCAATATTTTCGGTGTGGTGGGCAATAAAGCCAATAAAATTCAGCCGGGAAAACGGATGCTATCATCTATGTCGCCGACGATTTTAATTAAAAATGGCAAACCTGAATTGGTCGTTGGCACACCCGGCGGCTCGACTATTTTTACCACAACCTTCCAGACGATCATTAATATTTTGGATTTTAATATGACACCTCTGCAAGCCGTTGGCGCTACTCGTTTCCATCATCAGCTTTTACCCCCGGATTTAATCACTCAAAGCCCTTCTCTGCCTTTGATCGATCAAACGATTGAAAAACTCAATCAGCGAGGATATCGAGTCGAGCCACATAACTGGGAATTTGGCGATGTTCAGGTGATATGGGTAGATGGGGATAAAATTATTCCGGCGTCCGATCCGCGGGATCGAGGGGTTTCTAAGGTTTTTGATGTTGATAAATGAGCGGATTACATCTATGTTAGATTTCTTCTCAGCGACATAGTTAGATCTACGTTCATAGACCCATTGGAGCTTCTCTATAAATTCCTTGAGTTTTTTATTTAAGAAACGGCTTGTCCAACATTAAGTCGGTCGTGGCTACGCGCGACCTATTTTGTTAGGCATCATCGTCAGGCGTGTCATCGAATGCTCCTTCCACTCTTGCATGGCATGTTTCAAAACCTAGGATAGCTTTCTCACTCCATTCACTTAGTTGGTCATAAATGGTATCAAAAATCAGCTCCTTCTCTAATATTGACAGATAAGTATGTGTCATCCCACCTTTCGAGAGAGCAATCCAATTCTTTGATAATATCAATGTACTTTTTTTGATTTTCTCGTTCTATCTCTTTGTCATTCGACTGAAAGACTGGATAGTCCCAGTCGTAATTTTCCAGCAGTTTTTTCATACAGGCTCTTTCAGCGGCGGCAAATAATTGATGAAGTTCAATTTCTAACGCACTAAACCGTGCAGAACTGGTTTTAACATTGACGGTCTTAACATCATTGAGTAATTGTTCAAAAATGGATTGCGTTGTTATTGCAGTTTGACTCTGAGCGTAAGATAGTGACATGGAAAGCACCTTTGTAAATGAAATTTATTTTTCGTTTGGTCAAAACAAAGTGTGCTTTTTTTTATGCGTGTAATTCTGTGAACCTTTGATCATATTTAATAAATAATTAACGCTAACCTATTGATTTTATGCTCAGAGCGAGATCTGCACCCCATAAATTTTCTTTAAAAGGTTGACGGAACCTTAATCAACACTCGTCACGGGCGTATTTGCCTAAAGCACCTACTGTTGGTTTGCCGGTGACATTTTTGACTCGAAGCAATGTGGTAATTCAAGACACGTCCCCATTAATTTTTTTTTGGAATATTCGCTATACCTATCATTGGAACAACTTGAGTACAGAATTCAGCATCAATCAAAGTAAAGACGAACAGTTTTCTTTTGATAGCCGAGTGGTTCAAAAAGTGGGATCCGTTTTTGAAACTAAACGTTCTCAAGTGAATTTGCTGACTCAATATGAGTTAAATGAAATAGTGAATTTTTCAGCGGGTCTGGAACAATACCGCGATGATATTAGTAAAAGTAAAGTTTTACAGTTTGGTGGTTCTTTCGGCAGCTTTGCTGTTGATAAAAGAGATTCAAAAGCCGTATTTATTTCAAGTGTGATTGATTACAATAATTTTCTAGGTGAATTTTCTTTGCGCCATGATGACGTTGGTTCTGCGGGATCAGAAAACACATTTAACATGAGTATAGGTTATAAGATCTTAGATCATGTGACAATTGCAGCAAGTCGTGCAAAAGGTTTCAAAGCTCCAAACTTAGGTGAACTTTATTATCCTGGTTATGGCAATGATGAGTTGAAAAGTGAGGTTTCCCATAATACGGAGTTTTTAGTTAAAGCACATTGGGATAATCAGTCATTAATGCTGGTTAATTATGATAATGAAGTTGATGAATTGATTGCTTATGACCCTACTCGTTTTGGTTCATTTAATATAGCTAAGGCAAACCTAAAAGGTTATGAAGTTATTTATAAAGTTAGGCAAAATTCGTTCACGCATAAGCTAACTGCTAGTTATGTTGATGCAATTGATAATAGTATTGATGCAGCAACTAACCTTCCAAAAAACATTCAGTTGCTAAGACGAGCTAAAGAGCATTACGGCTATGAATTAACGGTTGATATGGGTGACTTTTCTTTGTACACACAATTTAATTATTCTGGCCGAAGAAGAGATACCGATTTTAGTTCATTTCCATATCAAGATGTCTACTTAGATAAATTTGTTGCAGTAA
>CAYVSL010000075.1:0-15169 GCA_964454125.1 uncultured Kangiella sp. | reverse complement strand
TGTCAAGCAATTATTACCCTTTTTTTAGTAATTACGCTGAATAGTTACGTTTTCTGAAGCATTAAAAACAGTTGGTAAGAATATGATGTTCTTAGATCTGTTCGAAAATAGGATTCAATTTAGAGAAAGAATTATTGAAGTTATTGGTAATGATCTAAACGGATATGTTTTAGAAGATGTGGCAATCGATTATCTTGAACAAACTCCCAAAGCACAACTTGATCCAACCAATATACTTGATTCACAAGGAATTAAAAAAATTACAGAAATAACTGCAACACAAAATGTGGAAACAAATCGCCTTGAGAAAGATGAAGAACTTGCGATCACAAAAAAGAACGTAGAAACACGTGAGGCGATGTTAGCTTTAGAGCGGCAACAAATTGATGCAGAATCTAAGCAAGAGCGTGAAATCGAAACAGTTAGAGCGCGAGAACAAGCCGAAACCAAAAAGGTTCAAGAGGAAGAACGCTTAAAGTCTGATCAAGCAACTATCGAAACTGATGAGCAGCTTTCTATTCGTGAGCAGGTGAAGTTCCGACAAGTTGAAGTGGCTGAGCAAAATCGAGAAAAAGCGGTTGTGATTGAAAAGGAGCGAGTAATCCGTGCTCAACAGATGGAATCAGTTAATCGTGAAAGAGAAGTTGAATTATCGATTATCGATAAAGATAAAGCGTTGGAAGAAGAGAAAAAAATTATTGCACAAACTATCAGTGAACGAATTGCAGTGGAAAAGAAAGTCGTTGAAGAAGAAGAACGGATTAAAGAAGTAAAAGAAGTCTCGGAAGCCGATCGTTTAAAGCAAGTGAAAATCCTTGCCGCTGAAGCAACGGCGCAGGAAGGTTTAGTCCAAATGGTGAAGCAAGCAGAAGCTGAAGAGCAGCAAGCCGTTCATAAATCTCGAGAAATCAATTTAATCGCTCAAGCTGAATTGGAAGCGTCTGCCAAACGTGCAGAAGCGGATAAAAAAATGGCTGAAGGTACTCAAGCGACTCAGGCGGCAAGCGGACTCGCTGAAGCTCATGTCATGGAAGCTAAAGCTGATGCATTTGAGAAAGAAGGGCTAGCGCAAGCTAGGGTTCAGGAAGCAAAAGCAGATTCTTCCAAGAAAGAGGGTATTGCCGAAGCAAAGGTATTGGAAGAAAAATTAACTGCAGAAGCCAGAGGTAATGAAGAGTTAGGTAAAGCGGAAGCGGTCGCGACTAGAGAAATTGGAGTAAGTACGGCTGATGTTCTGCGCGAAAAAGGAAAAGCCGAAGCCGATGCGTTGGTTGAGAAGTTTGCAGCCATGAATAATATGGATACTTCTTCAAGAGAATTTGAGGAATTCCGATTGAATCTTGAATACCAATTGAAAGAAGTACTTGCTTCAATTGAAGCGAACAAAGAAATTTCCAATGACCAAGCGTCAGTATTAGCATCGGCGCTTAAAAATGCCAACATTGATATAGTCGGTGGTCAGGGAGATTATTTTGACAAGCTCGCCAAAGGTCTGGGAGCAGGGAATGCAGTGAATGGATTTATCGAAAAGAGTCCGATTATTCAGGCATTAATGGAGAAGCTATTGGGTGGTGCCAACGTTCCTCAGTTGGAATCAAATAATATTTCTGAAGCGGTAAAACCTTCAACGGACGAGTAGATTAATGGTGTAGAGGTAAAGTTTGCCCCACGCCAACATTAGGTTCTTTAAGGAAAATATTATGGGCAGGAAACCCGGTAATTTGGATTAAAGTAGCACTTTCCATTTTGTTGGGGTTCACAGGCCCACCCTAATCTACATATCATGCTAACCATCACTCCAATATGAATGGTTTTATATAAGCAAATAATCAATCACAGGGATACCATAGTGACAGAGCAAAATTCTATTGTAGAAAACGCCGTGACTGAAGGCGGCGCCTATGAAATTATTCGCCAACGTTTGTCTGAGCAAGGGCGAAAAATAGATTCACTGATCAGTGACATTAATCAGGCGCGCCAAAAAGAATTTGGTACTACGGATATGAAAGTTCTTGGTCGAATGCGACTGAGAACAGAAAATAATTGCCAAGCCAAAGACTTAGTGATTGTTGGCAATCAGGTTTTATTTGGCTACAACGTATTTATTGGCCTTAAAAAAGAGACCCGAGTCGAAGATGTGCTATCGCTTTATAAATTGACCGATAAAGATGGTCAGTACGATTTAAGGCGCGTTGCCAATAATGATTCTTTTCTTGCCGACAACCGCTTTCAAACGGAGTTTAAAGAACTCTATACTTATTACAAGAGTGCTTCACTCTCTCAATTGGTCGTTAAAGATGGTCGCTTATTAGCGGCGTTTAGTATCGGAGAAAAGCTGAGCGATGTCCGTGTTTTTCGTTGGCAAATATCTTCCGATGGGAAGAGTCTTGAATATATTGATAATCGCGGTGAACGAGATCTTAGATTGCCAGCGAGTCAAGATTTTGAATGGATTGAATGCAGTCGTGATGATGTTGTTGATGGCCGCAATCCACATATTAATATTTTAGATGCGCTATTCGTTGATTGTTCTCGCGGCGATATCACTATAAAGGTGGAAAACAATACCAATGTTGGACTGGGCATCTATTCTGAACCGGTCGAAGAAAGCAATCAGTCGTTAGATGATGCAAAATTCTATTATGCTGACCTCGGTCAGATGATTTTATTGAAAATAAAACCTTATCAAGAAGATGAATATCGGTATCTGGTTTTCAATCGAAACAATCAAGCCATTGTGCGGATTGATGCCATCGGTGATGCTTGTTTATCATTGCCTGAAAATCATGGGATTATCTTTCCTGGTGGATATTATCTGACCAATGGAGAGCACAAACGATTCGACGATAGTTTAGACGGACTGGTTTACAAGCGAACCATGCGTTCACCTAACGGTGAAGATGTCTTGTACGTTTTTTATCAGCCAGAAACAAATATCATTGCACTTTATGCTTACAATTTAATTAATCGCACTTTGCAAAACCCTCAATTTGGTCATGGTTACGGTTTTTATGAAGATGGGAAAATGATTATCTTTTACGCAGATGAAGAGCCGAACCGAGTACACCCGATCCAGATCTGGCAAACGCCATATTTTTCCGAAGTCTATGCTAGCGCACAACCCACCTCACAAAGTTTTTACGGAAAAATAGGTAACGCAGAGTTAGTTCGCGGAATTTCAGAATTTTACGGCATCGCTAAAACCATCGCTTCAGAAGAAGTTTCAGTTCATCATTATAATGAGTTAAGTAACCAATGTGAAAAAATATTTGATGCCTATTTCTGGCTAGACAGCGATGAGCTCAAATCGATTTCGGATTTAATTAAACAGATTGGCAAAACTGCCGAGTCTGTAATTGATGAATATGAAAAAGTTGAAAGTATTCGCAAACAATCCGGCCGGGCATTGAGTGAAGCGGAGGCCAGCCAAAAAGAAATTTTGCGACACATTGAACCGGAAAGTTGGCATTCTCCACAAGATTATGTTGATGGGCTTAATAAGATCAGACAGTATCGTGGTCATTTAATGACGATTAGAGACTATCGTTATATCGATATTGATAAAATCGATAAACTGGATCATTCGATTGAACAAGTTGAATCAAACTTAAGTCAACAAACCGTCGAATTTTTGGCCTCGGATGGTGCGTTGGATAGTTATTATAAAACATTGGAAACGATAGACAAGCAGTCGAAAAAATCAGCAACCAATGCGGAGCTTAAACCTCATCTTGAATCAATTGAACAGCTCGCCCAAGGACTTGATCTGATATCTGAGATGATGGCGAGCTTGAAAGTAGAGGATGCTACAGTACAAACCCGTATTGTTGATTCGGTTTCTGAGCTTTATGGCAAATTAAATCAGCAAAAGGCAGAATTAGATCATCAACGTAAGAACATGGGTAGTGCGGAGGCGATTGCTCAATTTGGTGCGCGATTAAAATTACTCAATCAAAGCATCCATAACGCGCTCGGACTATCAACCACGCCAGAAAAATGCGACGAGCAAGTTTCCAGACTATTAGTACAATTAGAAGAATTGGAAGGCGAGTTTAGTGACTTCGATGATTTTGTATCGGATATTATTACCAAACGTGATGAAATATTTGAAGCCTTTGAAGAACATAAACAAAGCCTGATCGAACAACGCCAGCGAAAAGCGCAATCCTTAACGAGTGCCGGTGAGCGAATATTGCAAAGTGTTCAACGAAGGATTAAACGATTTAGTGAACAAGATGAGTTAAATTCATTTTTTGCCGCCGATGGATTAGTGAATAAAATCCGCGATATTATTGAGCAGTTACATCGTTACGATGATAGCGTTAAAGCAGAAGATTTGGATTCACAACTAAAAGCGGCTAAACAGCAAGCTATTCGTTCACTTCGCGATAAAAGTGATTTGTACGAAGCTGATGGTAAAGTTATCAAACTGGGTCCGCGACATAAGTTTGCGGTGAACAAACAGGATTTGGATCTTACTATATTGCCGAAAGATAACGAGCTTTATATTCGTTTAACCGGTACCGACTATTTTGAACCGCTTAACAACCAACCATTGAATGAATTATCTGATTATTGGGCAATGACGGTACCTTCTGAAACAGATGCACTTTATCGGTCAGAATATCTGGCTTACAAAATACTCAAAGCGGCAGAAAAAGAAACGGATAATATGTCCTGGTCGACTCTTACCACAGAGGTGACAGACATCAAAAAATTGACCAGTCTAGTAAGTGGTTTTGCTTCACCTCGATTTCGGGAAGGCTACGAAAAAGGGATCCACGATCACGATGCCGCGTTGATACTCAAACAATTGGTTGGCGTGTACGAAACTGCTGGAGTGTTTAAATACTCGCCATTGTCACGAGGACTTGCCTGTATCTATTGGGCTAATTGTCAATCTGGTGAAAACCAAAAACTCTGGCAACAAAGAGCCAAAACGGCCGGTCATATGGCCAGTATTTTCACTGATACTAAAGCCAAGCAAATACTAAGCACAGAAATAGAGCAAGAGTTCACCGCATTTGCGCTGGAAAACAAGTTGCCATTCGAACCCTTGGTTTTAAGAAATGCCAGCGAATATTTGGTGGAAGAGTTAGCGCAAACTAAGGTGAATTTTGCGACCAGTAAATATGCTCGTCAGTTGTGTGATTCCTTTAAAACCCACCTAGATACCCACAATATCTGGTCGGACTATCAAAAAGCACTGTCTGATATTAAAGGGAAAATTGGTAAGCGTTGGCAGATAGCAGAAAGCTGGTTGACCGCTTTTATTAGCTCGCAGGATAAAGTTCAATTCCAAAGTTTTATTGGAGAAGCGATCGGTATTTTGAATGCTGAACAACGGATCGATCGGGTTGAACGACAGATTGACATTCAATTGCAAGTGGAAGGACTTATTGGTCATCATGTCAGGATCAAAAATCGTCACTTAACCATCCAGTTGGATGATTTTCTAGATCGTAATGCTTTTCATGGATCCGTTGTTTTACCTGGTTATAAAGCTTATCACGAGATCCGTTCTCAAGTGGTGGATGAGCAACGCAAAATGCTGAGGCTAGAAGAATTTAAAGCCAAACCACTTTCTTCATTCGTTAGAAATAAATTAATCAATGAAGTTTATTTACCTTTGATCGGCGATAATCTCGCCAAGCAGATCGGCACTGTGGGTGATAAAAAACGAACTGACCTAATGGGGTTGCTATTAATGGTTTCACCGCCGGGTTACGGTAAAACCACTTTGATGGAATATGTTGCCGACCGGTTGGGACTGATTTTTATGAAAATTAATTGCCCCGTTATTGGGCACAATGTGACATCAGTTGATCCCGAGCAAGCGGATAATAGTGCGGCGAGACAGGAGTTGGAAAAACTCAATCTGGCACTTGAAATGGGTAACAACGTGATGCTTTATCTGGATGATATCCAGCATACCAATAGCGAATTTTTACAAAAATTTATATCCTTATGTGATGGAACTAGACGAATTGAAGGTGTATGGAAAAAGCGCGCCAAAACATATGATATGCGTGGTAAAAAATTCTGCGTGGTAATGGCAGGTAATCCATATACCGAATCTGGCGAAGCTTTCCAAATTCCAGACATGCTGGCAAATCGCGCAGATATTTATAATCTTGGTGATGTGTTGGGCGGCAAAGAAGAGGTATTTGCTTTGAGTTATATTGAAAACTCGCTGACTTCAAATCCCATATTAGCACCGCTAGCGACTCGTGATATGTCAGATGTGTACCAATTTATCGACATGGCAAACGGGATGAAAGTGGCAGCAACCGAACTATCGCATCAATACAGTGGTGCAGAAATAAAAGAAATTGTTGCCGTTTTAGAAAAAATGAAAAAAGTACAAGAGGTCGTTTGGAGTGTTAATCGCGAATATATTGCTGCCAGCTCGCAAGATGATAAATATCGGACTGAACCGACTTTTAAGCTACAGGGATCTTATCGAAATATGAATAAAATGGCGGAAAAAATATCTGCCATTATGACCGAAGATGAAATTCGTCGATTGGTTGATGATCACTATTTAGGCGAGTCACAGTTGCTTACCAATGGCACTGAAGCCAACTTACTTAAATTGGCCGAATTAAGAGAATGTTTAACGGAACAAGATGCCGATCGTTGGCGGACCATTAAGGCCGACTTTACGCGAAATAAAGCGATGGGTGGCGATGATGTTGATACGGGGGCCAAAATAGTTGCTCAGTTAAATGATCTAGTCAGCGGTGTGAACGCTTGGCGCAATACCGCTGAGCTGCAAATCGAAGCCGCGAGCAAAATGACTGATAAAAGTGAGGAAATATTAGCTCCAGTGGTGCCGGTTGAGAATAATAACGAGGTTGTTGATGCGCTTAATCGCCTTGCCATTAGTTTTGTTGAGTCTCAAGCGGCTGTATCAGCCCAGCATTCAAACCATGTGACTCAGGAGCTTTCTGACGTACTAGAAAAGACATTATTTCCATTAATTAAAGTCATGGGTGGAAAACTGGATCTTGATTTGGGAACTCATGAAAGGATGACTGAGATCAATGATAAGTTGGATTTAATTGCTCAAAAAACTAAAAAACTAACAAAATCGAAAAAAGTCGTGAAAGCCACAAAAGAGAGAAAATAAGCGATTTATTTATGGCCAATATTTATATACAAAGAAATCATCAACTGGCACCAGAGCTTTTAAAACAAAAAGCCAATACGATTATATGTGAAATAAAAGACAAATGGGATTTTCAATCTGAATGGGAAACGGAGCAAAAATTTTTATTTAGAAAAAAAGGTGCCCATGGGCGAATTGAGATATCTGATTCCAATTTTGAGCTAGATCTTAATTTGGGTATGATGTATCGAGCGTTAATAAAAGAGATAGAACAGAAAATTATCAACATTGTTGATCAACATATCAAATAACAGAAAGGATATATAATGCAATGTCCAAAATGTGAGAATCAACCATTAAGAGCAACTAAGTTAGAACAGGGGCTTTCTGCAATGGGATGTAATCAATGTAATGGGGCTTTTGTGACCTTATTATATTATCGAGACTGGTTAGAAAGAACACCCTTGGTTGAGAGTCAAGTCGTCGAACAAAAAAACATGGCAAAAGCGTTGATTCAGGTCAATGATTCTAAGACGGCTCTTTGTTGCCCTAAATGCAGTCGGCTGATGAATAAATACAAAATAAGCGGTGAAAGCGATAATCGAATTGATCTATGTGCAAGCTGTGATGAAGTTTGGCTAGATGGCGGAGAATGGGAGTTATTAAAAATATTTGAACTAAGCCGCAAAATGCCTCTCGTTTTTACTGAACAATGGCAACGAAAATTAAGGAAGCAGGCCACTCAGCAAGCGAGAGAACAACGACTGCTCAAAATTGCTTCTCAGGACGATCTCGATGAAGCGAAAAAAGTTCGTGTCTGGTTAGCCGAACATCCTTTTCGAGAGCAAATTTTATTCTTTATTAATCAGGACATTGATTAAATAACCTCAACTCTTATCCCGTATATGGTTAAATACTTTGATGAAGCTATTTCACCCGCCGTTATTTACTGATATATTGCATTTCATCCAAATTTATAAATGGCTATTAAACGGGATTATGACCAATCAATTAGAACAACTCAAAACGATGACAACGGTGGTTGCTGATACTGGTGATTTTACCGCTATTGCCGATTTTTCTCCACAAGATGCCACGACTAATCCTTCGCTATTGTTAAAAGCAATCGCTTTACCTGATTATTCGGAAACTATTTCGCAAGTTATTCAATATGCAAAAACACAAACTGATGATAAAGATCAACAACTAGTCGAAGCCAGTGATTATTTAAGTATATTGATAGGGACAAAACTTTTAGCTTTGATCCCCGGTCGTGTTTCAACCGAAGTGGATGCCCGGCTTTCATTTGATACTGAAAAAACGGTGCAAAAAGCACGTAAAATCATTCAACTATATCAATCTGTCAATGTCGATAAATCAAGAATATTGATTAAAATTGCTTCTACCTGGGAAGGTATCCAAGCGGCTGAAATTCTGGAAAAAGAAGGGATTAATTGTAATTTGACCTTATTGTTTAGTTTTGTCCAAGCTAGAGCATCCGCTGAAGCTGGAGTCTTTCTGATCTCTCCCTTTGTGGGACGTATTCTGGATTGGTATAAAAAAGCCACCGGAAAAAATGAATATCCAGCGGATCAGGACCCTGGAGTCAAGTCCGTTACGGCAATTTATGATTATTATAAACAACACCAGTATCCAACGGTGGTTATGGGAGCCAGTTTTAGAAATACTGGGGAAATCATCGAATTGGCAGGCTGCGATCGATTGACTATTAGCCCCGATCTAATGGCTGAGCTTTCGCAAAATAGTGACTCCATCGTAAGAAAATTAAAACCAACCGAAGGTTTTTTAGAGCGTCCTGACAGATTGACTGAAAACCAATTTAGGTGGCAGATGAATGAAGATGCTATGGCGACGGAAAAAACGGCAGAAGGCATTCGAAATTTTGCTAAGGATCAAGTCAAGTTAGAAGGAATTTTGGCAAATATGCTGTAAACATTTTTGGAGATAAAATCGGTGCCAATATGAAAAGCACACCCTTTAGTTTGCAATCCATTGCCGTCACGATCAAACTTGGAAAAATCGATAAACGCCCCTTTGTTTTTTTACACGGCAATAGCCAAAACAGCTGTTGTGGTCAGGCAGTACTCGAATTTTTTAGTCAACGAGGACATTCGGTTTTGTCTTATGATTTGCCGGGTCACGGCAATTCACCATTAGATACCGAAGACTATGTATTTAATGATTTGATCGATTTGAATCAACAAATACTCAAACAGTACGAAATAAAAAATCCCATTTTATGTGGTCATTCTTTAGGTGGCATGATCCACGCGGGCTCGGTTGCAAAATATCAAATCAAAGATGCCAGCCTAATATTCTTGGGTAGTTTAGATGCAAATCCCAGTTTTGTTGGACCCAAATATCTTTCACAGGAAAAAGCAGAAGAACTTTCTAAAGCACTGGATGCCTATATGAAAGAAGGATTTAGACTGTTTAAACGACAATACCAATACGATTATTTTGAAAATCGTCACGTTGAAGATGAAATCGTTAATATTATCAACCGGCGCTACAATAGTCCCCAAGCTAGTTTTATTAACCTGAATACATTGGGAGAATTTGACGTGAGGCCAACTTTACTTAAAATGAAAATTCCGATTGTGGTGATGCATGGTCTGAAGGAGCAGGTTATTCATCCCGATCTGATAAAAGCGATGGTGGAAGAATACGAAGATATTCAATTATGTTGGTATCCAGAAAATGGTCATTTGGCTTTTTATCAGCAACCGGAATTGACCAACCAATTTTTGAAAGAACATTACGATTATGTGAACGGATAATCATTGGTCGACATTTTACTGCCGACCAGATAGAGGTGGCTATTTCCCTTCTTTTTTCTCAAACCGATAATTCTTTTCCTTTGCTTGTTTTTTAACCGCAGCGGTTAATGCATCGCTCATACTGGGAGCGGCAGCAGCCAGCTTACTCTTTTCTTTGGCTACATAAGTTTCTCGGGATTCACTTAACTTTTGAATCTCTTGTTTGATCTCATTTCTTGCTTTAGATTTCGAAGCAACATATTCTCTTTTTTGAACGGATGTCATTTTGCGCATCGGTTCAGGTAAAGTTGAATCATCCATTTTATCTAATTGCTCTTCATCAAATTTTCCCTCTTTTATGGCATCGACTAAATCCCAACTAGTATTGTTATAAAAGGAAGTTGATTTAGATCTTGCACGTTTAGCTAATAGACCGGCAGAAATTTTGGCGCTTTTCTTATCTTCGGCTATTTGTCTCATGGACTTTTTGGTGCCATGTGCGCCATATGGTACGTAGGTTTTGTTTAACTGACTATTAAGCTCTGCTATTCGTTGATCCTGTGGTGCGATAATATGCACTGTTCTCTGGTTCGCATCGATGCTCATATAATCGCCGCCCGCTAACAGTGCACCACTTTGCCAACCTGTTTCTATGCCCATCTGATGATCTCCGGCATGAATAGTATTCACTGCAATGCCGTGTTGTCTGGCAAGGACTAGGGCATCACGATAATTCACCGGGCCTTGAGTGAAAGGTTCATTGCCGGCAATAAAAATGGTTTTAATATCGTGATTTGAGTGACTCCAATTTAAGCTGTGAACGGCTGTTTTTATAGCAAAGCCACAATATTCGCTGCCACCATTGGTGGTAAGTGAAAACAGACCTTCCGAAACTTTATCTAGTTCTCGAGTAAAGTTATTTAGCATGCGAACAAAGCCGGTATCTCTGGAATTTCCGTCATTGCCGTATTCAAATAAAGCGACTTCTAAAATGGGCGTGATCCCATTTCTTTTGGCAGTCGAAAACTCATTGACCACTTGCCAGAGTTGATTTCGGGTTTGGTCGATCAATCCGTCCATACTACCGCTGGTATCCAACAAAATCGCTAGCTGAATTTTCGGAGGGTTGATTGGTTTAGGAACAATGATATGACGTTTATGATCGGGGGATGAAGTATGAGCGAAGCTTGCAGTAATAAACAGCGAGCAGAATAAAATAGCTAATTGTGAAAACAGTTTGTTTTTTTTCGGTTGGATTGATAAGTTAGATTTCATGTTCTTGTCCTTAACAGTAGTTGGCCTAAAGACAAGATTACGCCGATACCAAAGACTAAATTAGGCCCATTTATGTAAATTATCAAAAAACCAGTTTACCAATTGTTTACAATTAGCATTTGATACGAATGGTTTTAGGCTATCTAACAAACAGTAAATTGACAGAAAAATTCTGTTCAGACATGAATTATGCCAAAGCCGTTTTCTGTGCTTCAATAATTTCTCTTATTCCCTGTTGCCCCAAGGTCATCATTTCTCCTAATTCATCTTGTGTAAATGTCGCGCCTTCAGCGGTTCCTTGGATTTCAATAAAACCGTTTTCTTCATTCATCACTATATTCATATCCGTTTCAGCGACTGAATCTTCCGCATAATCCAAATCTAAAACGGGAACTCCTTTATAAATACCTACTGAAACTGCTGCTATCATATGTTTGATGGGATTAGTTTTGATTTTTTTCTTGCGGATTAAATGATTTATGGCTTCTACAAGCGCGATACAACCGCCGGATATTGACGCGCAGCGAGTACCGCCATCGGCCTGTAGAACGTCACAATCAATAGTGATGGTATATTCACCCAATAAATTTAGATCAATCGCTGCTCGAAGTGAACGGCCGATTAAACGTTGAATTTCTTGAGTGCGTCCGCTTTGTTTACCTCGCGCTGCTTCTCGGTTGTTTCGAGTGTGAGTAGCTCTGGGTAACATGCCATATTCTGCGGTAATCCACCCTTGTTTTTTACCTTTTAGAAATCGGGGTACACCATCCTCTACTGAAGCGGTACATAACACCCTTGTTTCTCCCATTTCAATTAAAACTGAACCTTCTGCGTGGTTAGTAAATTGGCGAGTAATTTGGATCGGACGAAGTTGATTGCTGGTTCTGCCGCTAGGACGCATGCTGATCTCCAAAGGAAAAATAAGACTAATGTAGGAATAAAGGCTAATTGTGGTGATTTTAACTAAAATAGGATTAATTTAATACCTAAAACCCACGATTGAATCGCTAAAAAGAGTGGTGCAAGGTACAATTTAAAGCTTTCAACTTGGATCGAAACCGTTTTGAGCGATTATCGCTAATTTATAGGAACCAATATGATTAAAAGTATGACTGCATTTGCAAGACAACCGATCGAAAAAAATTGGGGAAATGGTGCGTGGGAAATTCGTTCAGTTAATAGTCGATTTTTGGAAACCAATTTTCGATTGCCAGAAGCCTTTCGTTATCTTGAATTTAAACTAAGAGAAAAACTGCGTAAAAAATTAAACCGGGGCAAGTTGGACTGTAGTTTGCGTCTTGATACGAATCAAGGAAACAACGAAGCACTGTCAATTGATCCTGTTTTGGCCGCCTCTCTGTTAAATTCTCACGAAGCACTGCAACAAGCGGCTGGTATTAAACAAGAACCTGATTTAACCCGTTTATTGATTTGGCCTGGAATGATAAAGAAAGCTGATGTCGATAATGAATTAATGGAAAAAGAACTGTTGTCTGGATTAGATGAAGCGATTGAGCAGCTAATCAGCATGCGTGCTAGAGAGGGTGAAAGTATTACCGATATGATCCGGCAGCGACTCGATGGAATTGCCAAACAAATCATTTATGTCAGGGAAGAGATACCTGCGATAGCCAAATGGCAAAGAGAGAAAATATTAGGTCGTTTTGAGGAAATAAAGCTGGAATTTGATGAGAATCGAATAGAGCAGGAAATGGTGATGGTCGCGCAAAAAATCGATGTAGATGAGGAGCTTGACAGACTTGAGACTCATATCAAGGAAGTAGATCGGTTAATGAAAAAGGGAGGCGTTGTGGGCCGCCGGTTAGATTTTTTGATGCAAGAATTAAATCGAGAGGCCAATACTTTAGGCTCTAAATCAATTAGTGCCCAAACAACTGCTGCTTCAGTTGAATTGAAAGTGCTCATTGAGCAAATGCGAGAACAGATCCAGAATATTGAATAATTTCATTTTGGAGCGTTAACTTCGTTTGCACATTCCACTTGCGGTTGCTTGAGATGTCATCTTTTCGGGAATAGCCTGTTTTCGGTCTGGCACTAAATAACTATATATTTCAATTCGATAATTGATGATATTGTGAAAATCATACCCAACTGCAATAATTCACTTTTTAGGATAAAAGACGATTAACATATAGATGTTTATCATACTTAATGATTGATTGAAGTGTTAAGTTCATTTAAACTGTCTATAAATGACTATGTTTGTATGACTTGTTGGTATGAAATCCCTAGAATTACTCAATCGTTTAAAGCAACTCGAGTTGCAAACTCAGACGGCCTTATTTTCCTATAATCAGGCCAAGGTGTTATTTGCAGACGAAAATGAAAAAACAATGTACACCGCACTTTGCCGACATGCCAAAAATGGTGTGATTGAGAGAGTATGTAAAGGTGTTTGGTTAAACCCACTGAGTCGCTACGCTAACAGTGATACGCGCCTAGAAGAGCTAGCTTTGTTATTACGTCCTGACCATTACAACTATGTATCTATGGAAACCGTATTAAGTCAGGCGAGTATCATCAGTCAGCAAATGTTTGGGTATTTGACAGTAATGACCACTGGCTCAAGTAAAACCATCAAGGCAACTTTTGGCACTCTGGAATTTACCCACACCAAGCGTGATTTGATTGAGTTAAGTCGTCATAGAGTTCCTGAAGGACATCAATTGCCTTGGGCGAATATTGATACAGCCTATCGTGATTTAAAACGCTCTGGTCGTAATGTGAATATGATTGATATGGATATGCTAAAGCGTTTTAAGAATACAAATGCAGGAGAACTCAATGATTAATTCGAATGCAAAATCTAACCTGTTACGTGAAATGGTGAAAACCGCTTGTGCCAGTCAAGAATTGGCTGGTATGGAAACAACGGTTGAAAAAGAGCTGTTGCACTACGATATTATGGCGGCTTTGAGCCAGTCTGGATTATTGGCAAAACTAGTTTTTCAAGGAGGAACTTGCCTACGAATGGCTTATGGCTCCCAGCGCTTAAGTGAGGATTTAGATTTTGTAGGAGGAGTCGATTTCACGCCAGAAGCCTATCAAGATTTAGCTCAAGTCTTAATTGATTACTTTAAGCCTCGTTATGGTTTAGATATCCGAGTTAAAACCCCTAAAGATCGAACTTTCAATGCTGGTAGTGTTGATGTGGGTCGTTGGATGGTTTCAATTGAAACTCAGCCACAAGCTAAAGATTGGCCTAACCAAAAAATTAAACTCGAAGTTGCCAATATTCCAAGTTATAGCAGTAGTACTAAAGCTATAAAGCTTAACTATTCAGCATTACAGTCTGGATTAAGTACGGTATTAGTTAATTGTGAAACTAAAGAAGAGATTCTAGCCGATAAGATAGTGGCTCTTTGTCTGCGGAACTTTATTAAAGCTAGGGATTTATGGGATCTGGTGATGTTGGAACAGCAAGGGCTGACCATTAATGATGATTGGATTATGGCAAAATTTAAGGATTACCAAAGTATTAATGAGCCATTACAATGTTTACAGAAAAGATTGATTGAGCTGCCAGAATATTGGAAAAGTGGCGATTTTGAAAATGAAATGTGTCGATTCTTGCCCAGAAAAAAAATACAAGAAACCTTTGAACAGGCCAATTTTATGGCATACTTTACCGATACTATTAATACACTAATAAATAAGACAATCACTCGATGGAAAAAACCATCGACACCTAATCATGGAGCGGGCTTTCAGCTTTAGCTGAAAATAAAGCTTATCTTTGTCACATATTGATTAAGTGGTGACATAAGGTCGATGTAAAAATAATTATATAGCGCCACCTCGCAACGTGCCTGAGGATGCGAAAAAGGGACTCATCACCAGTAAGGTGACTATGCCATTTTTCACTACGTCATGCACGCCGTAGGATAGCTCTCTTTCCACGATTTCAACGGATCATTCTAGGACAGGTTGAACTAGCACAGAGGAAAGGCTCTTGTTAAACTATTCAGGTGGCAAGAAATCC
>CAYVSL010000074.1:0-16592 GCA_964454125.1 uncultured Kangiella sp. | reverse complement strand
GGGTCGACTATATAGAACCCGATCAAATAATGTATGCCACCGCCACACAAAACAATCCAACGTGGGGTCTTGATCGAATTGACGAAGCAGATTTACCTTTAGACGGTCTGTATGTTGATGACGCTGATGGTACTGGGGTTAATGCTTACGTGATCGATACTGGTGTTATGATCTCACATAGTGATTTTAATGGCCGAGCTCAAAATGGTTGGGATTTCATTGACAATGATAGTGTTGCAAATGATTGTAATGGTCATGGAACTCACGTTGCAGGAACCATCGGAAGTTCAACTTATGGGGTTGCAAAAAATACAACGATTACAGCTGTTCGGGTACTTAACTGTCAAGGATCTGGTACCAATTCTGGCGTTATAGCGGGCGTGGATTGGGTTGCGCAGAATGCGACACTTCCGGCGGTTGCCAATATGAGTCTGGGTGGTGGTAATTCAACAGCGTTGGACAATTCAGTGCAAAGTGCTATTGATGCCGGTGTTGTGTTTGCGGTAGCTGCAGGTAATAGTAATTCTGATGCTTGTGTTGGTTCACCTAACAAAGTGGCCGATGCACTTACCGTTGCATCGTCAACTTCAAGTGATGCTCGTTCTAGTTTTTCCAGTTGGGGATCTTGTATTGACTTGTTTGCTCCCGGTTCCAGCATCACTTCGACCTGGAACAATGGTGGTACCAACACCATAAGTGGTACTTCCATGGCATCGCCTCATGTGGCCGGTGTTGCTGTTTTATATTTACAATCTAATCCATCAGCAACTCCCTCTGCTGTTAATGCCGCCGTGGTTGCTAACGCGGTCAGTGGAAAAATAAGTGATGTTAAAGGTTCCTCCAATCTGTTACTTCAATCTCGATTTGGCGGAACCACACCACCACCAGCAGGCAACGTATTGGAAAAAGGGGTTAGCGTCACTGGAATAGCGGATTCAACCGGTGGAGAAAAGAGTTACACCATCGATATTCCTGCAGGTGCAAGCGGACTGAACTTCGATATAAGCGGTGGGTCAGGTGATGCTGATTTATATGTTAAATTTGGATCGGCACCAACCACATCAAGTTATGATTGTCGTCCTTACCGAAATGGTAATACGGAAAATTGTAACTTTGCCAACCCTAGCACAGGTACCTATCATGTCATGTTGAGGGCATACCGTTCTTATAGCAATGTTTCTCTTGTGGCCGACTATACAGCGTCTAGTGGCGGTGGTGGAGGAGGGAATGGTTCCTTTTTTGAAAATACCTCTAATGTCGCTATTCCTGATAATAACTCAACAGGTGTCGTCAGTAACTTAAGTGTTGATCGTAGCGGACAAGCAGGCACTGTAGACATCGCTGTTGATATAAAGCATACCTATATTGGCGATTTAAAAGTGAGTGTTATTGCGCCAGATGGCACCAGTTCGCAATTGCATAATCGCACCGGAGGATCAGCCAATGATTTGCTGGAAACTTATACCATCAATGCGGGTACAGGTAATGCGGCTGGCAACTGGCAGTTAAAGGTGAGTGATCATGCCGGTAGAGATATCGGCATGATTGACAGTTGGTCAATTACTTTTTAGTCAAAAAGCCTTAGATAAAAAATTTGCCGGAAAGGTTGTTGAGTCTAGATGGCCCATTTTTATCGATATAAACTAAAAAAGGACAAGATTGATAATCTTGTCCTTTTTTATTGATCTCAAGTTTAATTTAATAAGACGGGTCGTAGGATTAGCTTTTATGGAGGACAGCGTGTAGAACTATGTCATGCTCAAAATAAACGGTAAAATCTTGATAAACCCACCTGCTAATAGGTGGCTCGCCAACGGCACCGATCCTTTCAAGTGGGACACCATATTGCGCTTCAACATTTTCTTTCTTTTGACCATTTTGTGGTGTTTGTACTGATTGATTTCCTTGATCTGCAACCGACAGGGCAAGATTTTCGGCAAATACAGAAGTACTAAAACCAAGCCCTAGGGCAAGCAGTCCGGCTTTTGCTATGCTTTGAAAGTAAGGCTTACTTTTGCTTATCGCATTCATGATAAAACTCCACAGTTAGATTACGTATTAATATACTCTGCTAAGCTACTGATTTAAAGTACTATTAGATATTTTTGGTGACTAATTCTCATTCTTGTTATTGTCTGTTTGTTTCTCTTTATCTAATCTCAGTTGTTTAGATTGCGCCTCGAATACGTGCTTAATGATTGCATCCCTGTCTGGCTCATGAATTTGAGTGAATGAGATGGCAAGCTCAAAACTTTTTTTATCGGTTAACTTGTTGCAGTGGACGACTTTACCATAAGTTTGGATATTGACATATTCGGGAATTAACACGATTTCTATTTTGAGTTCCTGCTCAATTTCTAGCGCACTATCAGACTCGAATCGGATCCCCCCACCACTCAAATCAACTTGCAATAACTCCCGGTATTCAACTTCTAGGTTATTAATAATATATTGGCTGAGAAGCTCCAATTGGTCATTTAAGCCGTTGATATAGGTAGAAACTACATTTTGTTTGGCCTGCAAGGAATTGACAAAAGATTGATTTTGCTGCTCCAGTTTATTGAGTTCTTTAAGTAAATGGATGCAAGGTGAAGATTCAGATTGGATCTCTTTGGCAGGCAACGACTGGTTGGAAGTTTCAATGTTTTCGTAACTCATCAATAATGAGTGGCGAATACGAAAATACTGGCGACGTTCATCATCGGGATGTGGATTTGGTAAATTCACTGATTGTACCTTTTTTGTAAACTCTTCAATATTTATAGCATAAAATGAAGAATTAAATGTACTATTGTTTTGACTTATATCCGCGCTACCTCAAAATGTAGATCCCAGCGCGGCTATATGAATGCACTTTTGTTGGAATATTTAAGTAAAAGTACTGTTTACCACACTTGAGTGTTGATAGAATTCGCCTTCAAAAATAAATACCTGATTTTTCAATCAGGTATGAACACTTAACATAACGGATCTTTTGGACATCTATGAAAAAATCAGTCGCACTGATGATCGGGCTTAGATATACCCGAGCCAAAAAAGACAATCACTTTATTTCCTTTATTTCTCTGGTAAGCATGTTGGGAATTGCGCTTGGGATTATCGTGTTAGTCACCGTTATGTCGGTAATGAATGGGTTTGAATCAGAGTTACGGGAACGAATATTGGGAATGGTGCCTCATATTGTTATCGGTGACAGAGGTGATGGTTTTAAAGATTGGCAAAGCCTTGAAGCGCAGGTAAAGAAAAATCCTGAAGTAACTGCTGCCGCACCTTTTATTGATGCGCAAGCGATGTTTCGATATCGAGGACGTACCAAATATGGCCTTATTCAGGGTATTTTACCGGTTAAAGAAAAAGAGGTTTCTATTGTTGACGATTATATGATCGCTGGTTCACTGGGATCACTTAAAGCGGGAGAATTCGGAATTATTTTAGGCATTGGTATGGCAAGCAGCCTCGGCATGAGTTTGGATGATAAAGTGACTATTTTGCTTGCAGATGGCGCGACTGTTTCGCCGGCCGGTATATCTCCTCGCTACAAACGATTTCGAGTGGTGGGTTTATTTGAAGTGAAATCTGAGTTAGATGGCATGTTTGCAATGATCCACATAAAAGATGCAGCGGTATTAATGCGTAAAGGGGATAAAGTAACCAACCTGCGTGTAACCACCAAAAATGTTCTAAATGCAGCCTTCACCGCTTATGAAATCAGAAATGAAATCAGTGATGAGTTTTATGTATCTGACTGGAATTATACTCATGGTACCTTGTTTAGAGCGGTAAAAATGGAAAAGAAAATGATGTTCATTTTGCTTATTTTTATTATTTTTGTCGCCGCATTTAATATCGTCAGCACCTTGGTCATGGTGGTGACTGACAAACAGTCTGATATTGCGATCCTTCGGACATTAGGTGCATCACCAGCAACTATCATGCGAATATTTATTGTTCAGGGAAGTCTCAATGGCATTATAGGAACCATCATCGGCGTGATCGGTGGGGTTGCATTAGCGTCCAATTTGCAGCAAGTGGTAGCCTTTATAGAAAATTTACTGGGTGTCCAGGTATTACCCGGAGACGTTTACTTTATCGGGTTCCTACCTTCGGTGCTGGAATGGTCAGATGTTATCTATATCTCGATTGCTGCTTTGTTAATGAGTACATTGGCGACTTTATATCCCGCTTGGAAAGCTTCTAAAACCAATCCTGCGGAGGCGCTTCGCTATGAGTAATCAATCAATGTATCAAAACCAAATTGAAAGTCACCCGCAATTAGTTTCGGATTCAATTTTATCCGCCGTTGGTATTAGTAAAACATTTCAGGATGGTGAAAAACATGTAGAAGTCTTAAAAGGGATCAATATTAATATTAACCAAGCTGAAATGGTGTCAATTGTTGGAACATCAGGCTCCGGAAAAAGCACCTTATTGCATGTCCTAGGCGGCTTAGATTCTCCCGATGAAGGGGAGGTTATTATTACCGGTAAGAACATTCATCGTCTATCGATAAAAAAGCAGGGAGAACTCCGTAATAAAAAGCTTGGATTTGTTTATCAGTTCCATCATTTACTTGGTGAATTTACGGCATTGGAAAATGTTGCCCTACCTTTGATTATTGGCGGATTATCTGAGCAAAAATCCAGACAACGCGCTGCAGAAATAATCGTAAAAGTGGGTTTATCAGATCGAAAAACACATACTCCAGGAGAATTAAGCGGGGGAGAGCGACAAAGGATTGCTATCGCAAGGGCAATGGTAACCCGTCCGGCCTGTATTTTAGCGGATGAACCAACAGGCAATCTAGATTCTCGTACCGCCCAAGCTGTCAATGATTTGATGTTTGAATTAAACAAGGATGAAAATACCAGTTTTTTGATTGTTTCTCATGATTTGAAGCTGGCGAGATCGATGCAAAAATGTTATGAATTGGTCAATGGAGAGTTATCGGCATACAATGAATAGATCGGTGCAACAAGATAAAAAAGAATTTTGAAAAATGTCGAAATAGCTTTTGACAAGGTAGGAAAGTGACTATAGAATAGCGCGCTCTTGAGGAGGCGAGGTTTTTAATTAAGTCGTAATTTTCAAGATAAGTCTTAAGTCCCCTTCGTCTAGAGGCCTAGGACACCGCCCTTTCACGGCGGTAACAGGGGTTCGAACCCCCTAGGGGACGCCAAATCAAAAAGCCCGATTTATTCGGGCTTTTTTTTGCCTGAATTTTATTTTTACCATGTTATTATTTGCTCGTTATCACTCTGTATCGGATATTTCATCTCATGAATCCCATCAAAACCTTGCTTTGCCGAAAATCTCACAACAAGCTGGTTGGTCCTGCGCCTACCAAATCGCAAGTCAAAACCATGATGCAAGCCGCCTTAAGAGCGCCAGATCACGCTCAACTTAGACCTTGGCGATATCAAATATTTTGCGATAAATCGTTAAAGAGGCTATCGAGCCATTTTGTTAGTGCGAGTTTGTCAGAAAATCCACTACTTGATAAGAACCAGATTGCTAAAATCGCCGCCAAACCATTACGAGCTCCAACGGTGATAGTCGCCTCAATGCTTCAGATTAAACACAAAAAAGTTCCTCATATCGAACAGGTATTATCCGTTGGAGCGAGCGTTCAAAATATTTTAATGACGGCTCATTTTATGCAAATAGGTGCAATCTGGCGAACCGGTGATTTATGTTTTAATCGTCATTTAATGGATTTATTAAGTTTCGCGGAAAACCAATCAATTGTTGGTTTTATTTATTTAGGACAAGAAGAAGGTGATAAAAGAGCCATTCCACACATCGAACAAAAGGAGTTTGTCGAATGGATGGACAGAGTGTAATTCTCTCTGTTTTTATCGAAAACGAACTGGGTTTGCAAACCAAATCTAGGCTACTTCAATAATAAAATCCTTTGATTTAATATCAAGCAACCTATCTCAAAACCGAAAAAAGCTCTTGGCGTTCCCACTGGGGAGAAAATACCACATGTTTTAACTTTGGTTTTTCTACCCGTGATATTTGATGCCTTAATGTTAAGTATTTCTAAAGTAGTATTAGAGCGCTTTAACGCTTATAGCAGGAGGTCAAATATCGCTCTGCTTGCTAAATTATTCGGAACCAACTTGGATGGCATCTATCTCACAACGCGCATCAATTATCCTATCGTCATAGAGTTGAAACGTAACCTTTTGTTAGCCATCAGTGATGCAAGTGCAATACTATAAAGACGATCCATACTTGGAGAAGATGGGGTTAAATACGCTCCCGCAGGACATGCTGATATAGGAATTTTATTTAGACCCCAATTCGACTAGTCAATTTCTGGGACCTGTCAGCATATTGATCAGCGGTATGACTTCGAGTGCGGCTGAAAACTTTCTCATAAACATTCATTGATTTCGTGAGAAAAAAGGGAATGAGTTTTACTTTTCGAGAGTTAATACCTTCAATTCAGTTTGAAAAGTATTATGCAGGATGGCTATTTTTTGCTGGTCCTTGGCTACACTAAACTGGCTACAGTTAATGTCTTTGTCTGCTTTTTCAATCAGCGTCTGAGCGCTCATATTATTGAAATCCCAGTAGTTGATCGCCGACTGATTATTGTTAAAGCTATGATAATAAATACCGGTGTCAAATACTTTCCAACTGACGTGGGCGTAAATTGAAAAATCGGGTATCAATAAAGTTTCTTTGTTAGTAACTACCGCTGATGAACTGACATCGAGTTTTTTCTGCCATAGTCCGACTTCACCATATTTAGAGAAATAGAGCGTTGCCCCATCGGTTGATTCTCTCGCGCTGGCGCCACTCTGGTGGGTCATCCGGGTCAAATTGTTTCCCTCTCGGTCGACCCGCCAAATTTGCCAATTGCCGTCCTTATTCGAAGAAAAATAAATATGGCTGCCTTCGGCCGACCAGCTGGGGGTATCGATATCGTATTTTTTATCGGTAATCCGCGTGATAACCCGTGAATCAATGGTTAATAAGTAGATGGCATTATTGGCTGAAAACATTATCTGGCTATCATCCCTAGACCATTGTAACTGAGTTAAGCTAAAGTCATAAGGTGCCTGATAAGTCAGTTGGATTTCAGCCCCATTTTCGTCCAATAGCATAATTTCTGTGCGAGAATTGCGGTAAGATACATAAGCCAGTCGATGGCTTGTATTGGCGTAGGCGGGTAAAAAATTCTTCCTGTTTTTAAAAAGCGCCTGATTAGAACGAGGCGTCATTTGGGTAATATTTGCCTGTTTGTTCGATGTTAAAGGATTTGGATGCCTCCATAAATCGGCTTCACTTTTGAGGCTGTTGATCGCTATTTTTGTACCATTTGCCGAAAATTCGGCGTCCAGTGTATAGCTACTTTCTTGATCGAAGATAAGGTCATTGACCGATCCCGATAGTGATATCAATTTGGGTCCATCGCTGGTCGCAACGAGTAGATTTTTGTCGTCATTCGACCAGGAAATGCCGTTGGTGTGCATCCCGGTATCGAGCAATAATTTTTGTTCGCCAGTTGCCAAGTTGGATAAATAATACTGCCATCGCATCTGGCTTTTGCTCCTAACATAAGCGAGCCATTGTCCATCGGATGAGGCGCTTAATAGGTGTTCGTCTTCGCCGACTTGATTTAATCCAGATAGACGCGTGATAACTTTGCTATTAAAATCGTAGCGATACAGAGCGTAACCGGGGTGAACACTTGAAAAAAGAGTTTCTTGTGAAGGTTTAGTTTTGGCAGAAAAATAAAGCGACGCTTCATCATGGCTCCAATCTAAATTATGAGTTTGTTGTTGATCGCAGGAAAAAACTTTCTGCTCATCTTGTAGGTGGCTAGATTGTTGTTGAGTAGTCTGTAGCAGACGGGGGGAGGTAATCACTGTCGCCACATAAATGCCACAAATGCTGTTGTTTTTACGTAAATAGGCGATTCTATCTGATAGTGGTGCCCTGCTGACAAGCCAATAATGGTCGTCCTTGTTGCTGAGTAATTGAGCGGTTTGGTTAAAAAATAATTGAGAATCGTCATTCGTTAAGGTTTTTAGATAAATTTGATACTTAGTAGAGGACTTGGCTTTTGCAGTAAAGATGATAGCACTGCCATCTCGCGTAAACTCAGCTTTTCCTATTGCACCATCGAAATCAACTAGGCTTTCACTATAATTATCCGTCCTAATGGTCGAGTCTTGTAATAAAGAAAAAATAACGGAACCCACTAATTTAATGATAATTAAAATACTGACCACTAAGCCTAAATGAGGGGAGTGAATGATATTTAAACCCAAAGGTGTTTTTTTTGATTTAGTGGGAGTTATCTGCTCGGGTAGTGACTGCGACACTTTACTCTAATCTCATTTGTAGTTCATTTATTGATATTACTGATTAATGGGACGCTTCACAATAGTGAAGTTTTTCGAGTGTGTTAGCTCTCTAACTCAATTCAATTTTTAGCGCCACAACTGGTTTTTGGCGAATTCATCGAGTATTATCCAGAAATCAGTCATAATTATTTTTTTAAAATGAACCTTAGCCTTTTTGACATTGTTTCTATTTTTGGCGCGCTTATTGTTTTGGCTGTAAGTATGCACCTATTTTTCTCGAAGCGTGAAAAACACGTTACCAATCTGATTTTTATCTGCTTTTTGTTAATGTTTGCTACAAGCAGCTTGTACGACATATTATATCGCAGTGATAGGATTACGCCGCTAGTTTTTTTAGAAAGTACTATGTACGCTTGGCCACCACTGTTCTACCTCTACACTCGCTCTTTTATTCAAAACACAAAAAAACTGGCCGTTAACGACTATTTCCATTTTTTACCGGCAGTCGTTAGCGCGATAATTTTCCTTTGTATCGGAAGTATCTACAAGGGTGTGGAAGAAAGTTGGTTTAATGCCTTACCTTGGACAGCCACATTTTTTACCAGCATCGATTTAGTGCTAAATTGCCAGTTTGCGCTCTACTTGGGGTTGTCTATTGATAAACTACGCCAATATAAATTTTGGCTTGAGTCGCATTACTCCACAACCGAGCAGCTAGGCCTTACTTGGATAAATCGTTTCATTCTCGGAATATTGGTTATCTTTGCTAGCAACTTTCTATTATTTGGTTTCGATATTCCATTGTTTGAGACTCACTACCCGCAATATGTCTCTGATTGGTTTCATGTTGGGATCACTCTGTTAGCGGTTTGGGCGGCGTTATATAGCCTGCTAACACCAGAAATATTCAACTGCCATTTGCGCTTTATCCATGAAGAGGACACGGATACCAAAGCTGATAATAAGACCAATAAAAAATTCGTCGACGATCAAAAACAAGACGAAAACTTGACCAAAACCTTAAAACAATTGAATAAAATAATGTATCAAGACAAACCTTATCTGGACCCCAATATGGGGCTCAATGATTTAGCAGAAAAGATAAATTTGACCCCCAAAAAATTATCACAACTGCTCAACCAAAAGCTTAATCAAAGTTTTTATACCTATGTCAATTATTACCGGATCGAAGAAGTTAAAGCTCGGCTTTCTAAAGCGGAAAACCGCAACGCCAAACTTGAAGGTATCGCCATCGATTCCGGCTTTCGTTCAACCTCCACCTTTAATCGCCTCTTTAAACAACAAACAAGAATGACACCACAGCAATTTAGAGTTAAACAACTGATAACAGCTTGATATCAATAACGTGTTCTCGAACGAGATATACATAGGCATAATAAGTCCTTGGGATATTAAATTCCGACTAATAAGCCCAACGAAAGCCGAAGGATGGTAACATACCTATCCAGGTATCACGCTCTTGAGTGACACGCACAGAGCCATCACTGTTTACTCTAAAATCATTATTTAAAACACAACATTCGTTGTCATGGTTGGTCAAGTTGAATACCTCAAAGTAATAGGTAAACTTACTGTTTTGTAACAATTTTGTTTTTGCAAAGCGTAGGTCAATTCGAAGGTAAGTGCCTAAGTTTTCAGTATTCCTCTCTCCAATATGTTGTTCTAATTGATAATCACCATTGGGCAATAACGTCGTCGTGCCATAGGCCAAAGTGACTGGCCAACCAGAATGATAAGTCATAGAGAGGTGTGAATTCCATCCGCCATCAGAGAGGTAATTAAGTTCAAACTTAAGCGCGTGTTCCTGATTCCAGCGACGATTCACTTCTATTCCACCAATTCTATCTTTTGCTTTCGAAAACGCATAACTCGATGACCAATAAAATTTGCGGTTAACTTGCTGCTTGCCACTAATTTCTACCCCTTGCATGATCGATTCTTCGGGCACAATTTCCACTCTGTCCGCGTGATTTTCGGGGAAAGCGACGTTGGAATCAAATACATTTTCGAATCTAGACTTGGGGTTTTTAATTAATTTTTGATAGATTTCGGTTCGAAAGTTAATACCATTATCGAACAGCTGTTGATAGCCAAGGATCCTATGTTCTGCTCTTTGTGCTTTACTAAATTCTGAGACCCCATCTGCTACCTGTAAATCAAGGATTTCATCTGATTGAAAATAATGCCCCCAACTCATCCTAACAACGGCATCGTTATCGACTAGATAAGCGAGACTCACCCGTGGACTCATTTGAGATTCGGTAAAACCCAAGTCATTTTGCTGATCCCAACGCAAGCCGATTTCACTCAATAGGTCGTCGGTTATTTGATATTTGTGGTCCAAAAATGCGTGAGAACGCTTGCCTTTAAATGACCGGATGATATCCGTTTTGAGTTCTGGTTCCTGGTTGTAGGTTTCAAACAAAAATCGCTCAGAGTGATAGTCATATTTCACTTGAGATGACATAAGACCAACACCGAGTTTAAAGATTGAATCGCTGCTTGTTTCAAATTCTAACTGTTGGCTGAAATCAATGAAGTCGAATGAGCGATAGTCGTCAACCCAAACATTGAGCCTGCCCGGGTCAAGAGATTGCCCGACGCGGTCTTCTTCTAGTTGTCCTAAGGCGAGTTTCGAGCTGGAGTTCAAGTTAATTGACCAGTCTGAATCTATAGTCAGCCAAAAATATTGACTATTGGAGGTCGAGTCTAAACTGTCGGTCACCGTGTAATCATGCTCTGGATAACTGTCGTCCATTACTGTTTCATCAACAGCACCTAGCAATCGAAAAGCTAGGTTGTGCTTATTATTCAATTGATAGTTTATCTTAGCAAAATAGTCACCAAAAACTAGTTTGCTAGCTTCGTCATCCTCACCACTATCGAGCGCGAGGATAAAATCTAAATATCCCCGCCTGGCAGATACTTGCCATTGGCCATTGCCACCAGCGAAATCACCCTGTCCACTCGCTTTGGCATTAAGGAAATTTGCACCGATGGTATTGCCTGTTTCGGTATTGTCCTCCCTGCTTTTGATGTCAAGCACACCGCCCAATTTATTACCAAATTGTGAGGAGTAGCCGCCACTAGAGAAATCCAGGTTTCCAACAATATCGGTGTCGACAATACTAAAAACGCTCCCGTAGTCTTTTAGATGAAACGGTCGGTAGAGTTGCTGGCCGTCGAACATCACCAACAAATCATCAAAATCACTACCCCGAACAAAAAATTTGGCCGAGAAATCACCTGCGGTTACCCCGGGTAGTGTCGGCATCAGACGAAATATATCATCGGCAAAATGCGGCATTTTCTCGATATCGGCCTTCGACATATTACGGGCATTCTCTTCGCTGGATACACTGTATCGGCTTCCAGTAACGACAACACAATCAATCTTGTGTACTAAGCAATTTTCTTCTTGTGGTGCACTATTCGCTGACTCTTGAGCGTCTAAATTCAGTGAAACAAATAACAATAGGAGGCCAAATTGGCCGCTTGTGCGGCTAAGCCATCGCGCAAATTTATTGACTAATACGTATTTTGTCCACTGAATTGTTAGATTTTTGGATTTCATCAATTACCTCTTTTACTCCATTTTTGATTAGTCTTCAGTATGCCTATTTTTAACTTTGCTAACTGATCATTCATTGCCCACTGCAAGCAGTGGGCAATGGTTTTGGTTAATTTTACTGCTCACTAAGTCCACAAACCCACAAATCCACAAAGAGATAGTTATCAAATGAGTGATCAGCCCCTTAATCTTTTGTTAAGGAATGATGTTTTTTTTGAATAAATAGCGCCTGTTCATACAATGGCTGCCATTTCAACGCTTGCTTAAGAGTTGCTGCTTGACTGTTTTACTCGATTAGTGTTTAGCTAGCGGAGGTAAAATAGACAGTCGCAATAGTTGAGTCCGTTTAGACAAAATAAATTTCAATTTAAAACTAGGAAGATAATTTCAATATGCAGCGGCTCATTTCTTTTTCTATTGACAGTAACCGTTCGCTAATTTTGTATTGCTTGTTGATAAATTCTAGTATGGCGACAGAAACCGAAAGCCAATTAACCATCAACGCAGGCATAAAAAATGAGACGTCCAATGAAGAAAAATTGGTGATAATTGGCTCAAGGTTAAACTCGGTAGATAGGGTTGGGATGTCTCCAGTCACTATAATCGATCGTAAGGCTATTATGGATTCGGGCGCGACATCGGTCGCTAATATTTTACGGGCTTTGACTGCGAATACACATGGTTCGAGAAAACAGACGAGTGGTAGAATTTCACAAGGCCAGGCAACGGTGAGCTTGAGAAGCTTGGGGGAGCAACGGACCTTAATCTTAATTAATGGCCATCGCATCGCCAATTCCGCATCCCTTTCTGATTCACAGAATATCAATCTAATCCCCTTGTCTGCGGTTGAGCGGATAGAAATATTAAAAGACGGAGCCTCTTCAATTTATGGTTCAGATGCGATAGGCGGAGTTATCAACGTGATTTTACGTAAAAATATCGACACTCAAGAAATTGCTTATCAAATAGATTACGCCAGTTTGAGCGGTAGTTTTGAAAAATTATTTTCGTTATCTGGCGGTACAACGAGCAACACGCACGCAATAACTTATGCAATAGAGCGCTTTACCAGCGACCAAGTGTTTGCTCGGGATATTTATTTTGCCAAAGTTGGATTGAGTCAATTCGGTTATCCAGGAAATTATATCGCGCACGCTATCGACCCAGATTCCGGGCTGCGATTGCAACAAACGATTGCCGATAGAAGCTGTCCGGAGAGCCTCAACGCTTCGTCAACTTTTCCTCACTCGGTTCTGGTAGATGACCAATGCATGTATAATTTTGCCAATGTTATCAGTCTTTCACCCTCGATGAAGCGTGACTCAGTAATGCTGGACGCGAGTTGGGAACTGTCGAATAACCTGCAATTTATCGCGCATATTAATTACAGTCAAAATATAACCAATGGCACTTATGCGCCGCCGCCGAGCGTCGGTGGTGTGCAATATTTGCCTTCTATGTCGGCGCTTAATCCAAACAACCCCACCGCTGGTATGGAAATTGGCTTCGATATCGACCAAAACAGCATAGACGATATCTTTTTAACCGGCCCATTTGAACTGGAGTTGCTCTACCGAAATTTGGCGAGCGGATTAAGAATAACTAAGGCAAATGATCAAATGCTGAATGCGCAGTTTGGAATTGATAGCGATATTGGGCAGTATAGCCAGTTTTCATGGTTGGCATTTTATAGTGATAATACAGTCGATAGCTCGCAATCGGGACTGGTGCGCAGAGCCAATTTACAAAATGCCATTGACGACGCTAGCTTCGATATATTTTCAGTCAACGGAGAAACCGACTTATTGATCGCAAGAAGTTTCACTGTGGATACAGACTATAGAGCTAAATTTGACATTCAAGGGACAAAATTTATTCTAAACACCAGCTTATTTGACAAAATAAACCATGCCCAAGATGCGGCTATAGGTTTTGAATATACCCAACAAAATTATCACAGCGTTTACCAAGATGAATTTTCTGTTGATGCGATAGACGGCAGGCCTGCGGGAGGAAACACCTCGGGTTATAGAGATATTTATTCACTATTCTATGAAAGTAATCACCAAATAAATAAGAAATTCACAACTAATCTTTCTATACGCTTAGATGACTATAGTGATTTTTCAAGCAGCATCAACCCCAGCGTTGGTTTTTCTTATCGCCTGTCTACAGAATTATTGTTACGCTCAACTATAGGAACCGGCTTTAGAGCGCCTAGTTTAGATGAGCTCTTTAGCCGCCCCAGTGAAAGCTTTGGTTATAATATTGATTCATTCTTATGCCATTCTATAGGCGATTCAAATAATAATGAAATAGCGGACGAAACTGAAGACGTTAACAATTTCCCCATTTCACATCCTTGTTATCCATCAGAATTTCAAGTCGTAACGACTGGGAATAGTCACTTGAAAGCTGAAGAATCTGTATCCTTTACTTTAGGCTTTGTCTACCAGGCAGAATATTCACTGGGATTAAAATTTAATTTTTTCCATCAACGATTCAGTAATCAAATATTAGTAAAACCCGTGGTAGATATATTACAGCGAGAATTAGAATTTAATGAAACTCGCCTTATTACTAGAGACCAAAATCGTCGAATTGTACGAGTTGACTCAAATTATGAAAATTTTTCAGGTACTCGCACAAATGGTTTGGACATAGAGGCTCAATACGAAATAATAAATAACGAAAATGGAAATTTGTCGGCTTATCTCCAGTTGACTACAATTTTTGATTTTGAAACTGAAGATTACCCAAATCAGGGATATATTGAATTCTCAGGACGTTATGGTTATCAAAAGCAAAAGAATAGCTTTGGCCTAGCGTGGGCTGCACAAGATTATAATGCAGGAATTCATTTGTCTTATATTCCTTCGGTTGATGACAATGCAATTCAAATTGATTCCAGCCTTCCACTCAGTCTTACCTTTAATTGGCGGTCCGTGCTAGGTGGCAGTATTCATTTGGGAATAGATAATTTTTTTAAAGCGGCCCCAGGCACTAGTCAGGCGATAGGCTGGCCTTATTATAATGGTGATATTGAAGATATTTCAGGTAGAAGTCTTAGTTTGAGATATCAAAGGTCATTTTCTGATGAATAGGCCTTTATGGGAGGGCCGATTTAAAGCTTCAATCATTGATAGTGATCGATATTTTTTAGTGGTTAGTCGAGATATATCGAACTGAATCCGGTTAGAGCTAAAATGGTCACACGCCCAGCGTACTACAGCATGGTCTAGTTTTCATTCTAACGGAGGAGGAAAATGGATTAAACGGCTAAAACCCCACAGTCTCTATTTGGCGCTAGGGGCGACTCCACAGTTGAGGGCTCAAACTTACTTATCACTTTTTGAGATCGAAATTCCAAGCTTCAAAATTGAACAACAAACCGGCTGGCTCTTATTCCTAATCTTTGGGGAGAACATCGATCGTCTCGATAGAATTTCGAGAGAGGAGGTTAAGTTCATTTGACCCCTTGATCACAGCCCGAGCTGAGCTTCGAGCTGAATAAACACGTCTGGCACGACCGTTGCCTGAGAAGGCGGCCTTACGTGCGGACTCTCGATTCAGAATATCACGCGTGACTCAGCTCACTCATACAACTCGTAGTCGCCGAAAAACTCGCGCGAGAATGCCACACTGTCAAAACCAGCGTTGAGGAGTTTCTGCGCCAAATCCTCTCGCACGACGTACTCCGCTGGCACATACTTTGGCCGGAACATCCGATTGTCAGCAGCCAGCTTCGTCGGATCGAAGACTGCCTTTTCTACTCCCTCCATACTCGGTTCGTCGAGGCCGTCCCATTCGAATACACTCTGGCTTTGGTCAATACAATCGATCACGCGGCAGCATTGGACCACCACGTACTCGTCGCTCGCCACACGCCCCTTGTGGTCGAGCAGTTGTAGCGGTAAGAACTCTAGATCGGGCAATTCTTGTCTTTGCAGAAAGTCGCGCAAAGCTGGCGACGCAACCAACACGGACTCGATGTTGAATGGCGAATCGACCAGGAGAATGTCCTTGGGTCGCTCCGCGTTCATCCGTAGTGACATGTCGTCAGGCCAGCGGCCCGCAACACTCACTCCCTTGTCTATATCCCGTGAGAGTTCCCGTGAGCTTAATGTCCTGAACGACGCGGCTCCTGGAACGCTTTCGTATGCCCATGTACAGTATTTGGTTTCCATTTTTCCTCTTGCGTGGCTCAAAGGCCGATCGTTTCGAATATCTGGTCCAGAATTGTGAGGGGCACGCCCGGGAAACGGCGGCCCAACTAGGCACGGTATTTATGTCCAAGTAGACCTTTGTATACCGGCGCCATATAGGCAGATCGATCATATTTGGGGCCTCATTGATATTCCAAGGCGTCTCGTACAGCGGCTGTTTGAGCAAGACGGTGGTTGGGTCGTCTTTTGCTTCTCGATACCCCCAATAGTCCATTTAATTTTTAAAAGTTTGACTCTATGATCACAACTTATCAAGTAGTTGAGATTAGCCCAGTTCATATGAACTTCCCAGAAATTAGCATTTTTTTGCGTCTCAACCACTTAATGAATGATATGTTTCGCATTTTATAGTAAATGTCTGGAGAAAGACACTTCCGCTAAAAAGAGAAACTCTCGCTGATTGCCGTTTTATTTTCTCATACTCTTTTTTGATCAACTCTGAACCTAATTTTT
>CAYVSL010000073.1:0-16736 GCA_964454125.1 uncultured Kangiella sp. | reverse complement strand
TTGATTTCAGTAGGTTACAGAATTATACGGTTTTTAACTGATTAAAGTAGGTTTACAGAGCATTCTGAGTTTATTTATGTTTTTGATTTTAATAAGGATCATATTAAGTTGGGTTTCACCGGGCGGGTACAATCCTGTTATGGCCGTTATTGGTCAAATAAGCGAGCCAGTGATTGCCAAGTTCCGGCGATTATTACCACCAATGAGTGGTTTTGATTTTTCTCCAATGCTCGCATTGCTATTGATCTTTTTTTTACAGAGCTCTTTAAATTATTATGTCATGCCAGCGATCCAGAGAGTTTCTTTTTAAAACAAATGCAAAAATAGGTTTAGCCATCTTTTAACCTGAAGCACCTACTTTTTGGCAACCGTTAGTCAATTATTTTTAATAACGCGTTACAGTAAATATTTGTACTCCCATTCTTATATTCTTAACTGTAAAAAAGAACCATTAATCGGGAATATGCTCAAATATTGGGGTATTCCTATAACTTTGTGACCTAATTTACGGATTTTTCTAGCTTTTCTGCTAATCTAAACATAAGAGAAGTCTAACTTGGCAAGTTAGGTCTGCCTGCTAATAACCCAATAATGAAAAAATAGAACCGTTATGACACAAAATTTTTCTGAAAATATTGACCAGTTTAGTAACTGGAAGTCGGACATAGGCAAAACGCTAAGTCGCTTTCGCTTGTGGCTGCGTCGCAATGACCTTTTTAACGAAGATATCGACAAACGTCTATTTAAACTGCAAGAATCGCTAAAAAATGAATATCTTACTATTGGCTTTGTGGGCGAATTTTCTCGCGGTAAAACCGAGCTGATCAATGCGCTATTCTTCGCAGAATATGGACAGCGGATATTGCCTTCCGAAGCTGGGCGAACCACCATGTGTCCCACAGAACTGTTCTTTGATAAAAAAGAAAACCGACCATACTTAAGATTACTGCCTATTGAAACCCGTCTCGAACATACGACCCTGACCGAATATCGGGAAATGTCAAACCTGTGGACCGAAGTACCATTAATGACCAGCTCAGCTCAGGAAATGACTTTAGCACTTCATACCATCACTCAGGTCAAAAAAGTTTCAATCAGTGAAGCAAAGAAGCTTAGCTTTGATCCGGCAATGTTGGAACGTTGTGGTGATTTAGATGAAATGGTTGAGATCCCGGCTTGGCGTCACGCGTTGGTCAGTTTTCCACACCCTTTATTAAAACAAGGTCTATGTATACTCGATACACCCGGCTTAAATGCTTTAGGCAGTGAGCCAGAACTAACCTTGAAATTATTGCCGCAAGTACAAGCGATCGTCTTTTTATTATCGGCCGATACCGGTGTGACCGCTTCAGATATGGCAGTGTGGGAAGATTACATCCAAAAAATTGAAAACAAAGATGAACTAGGGTTATTTGCAGTACTCAATAAAATAGATACTTTGTGGGATGAGCTCTCCAGTCGTAAAAAAATCGACAAAGCCATCAAACGTATGATTGATACAACAGCAAGACAATTGCAAATTGATCCTCGCAATGTACTGCCTGTTTCAGCGCAAAAAGGGCTCATCGCTAAAGTCAGAAAAGATAAACCTTTGTTGGTTAAAAGTCATATTGAAGAACTGGAAAATATTCTCTCGACCAATCTTCTGGAAAATAAAGAGAAAATTGTTTCTACATCGGTGATTGAAGAAACCAAGTTATTGATCCATGAATCCTTGCAAGTACTTAACCAGAAACATGATCAGCTCTCAAAACAAAAAAATGAATTGAGTTCTCTTACCGGAAATAATAAAGAGAAAATTCATCAATTGATTGAAGACAACAAAACGGCTTATATCGAATTTCAAAAAAAATCATTATCGGTCACACCAAGCCAGAGATTACTTGAAAGACAAACTCAGATTTTATTATCAGTCATCGGCTCTAAAGTTCTTTCGAAAGAAGTTGAAGGCACTTTAGACGAACTAGTTAACAGTCGAACAACCATTGGGCTTTTCAGACAAATGAAGCAATTTTTTGTTGCTATTAATGCCATTATGGTCGAACTTAGCCGCGAAGCAGAACTTACCAATAAAATGGCTGTTTCATTATATAAAAAATTCTCATCGGACTTTAGAGTAGATTTGATCGAACCACGTCCTTTTCCGATCATCAAACTCAAAAACAAGTTACGCCAAATTATTCGTCAATCAGACAAATTAAATAAAAACGTATTTACCGCATTTTCTGAACAAAGTGTTGCGGTTAAACGCTTTTTTTCAGGCACGGTCACAGAAGTCATGGATTTTTTTAAGGCGACCCGAAAAGATACCATCAATTGGACACAAAACATTGTCAACCCACTCAACCAGCAGCTGCGTATTCACCACCATATGATCATTAGCCACCAACAAGAGTTGGAAACGTTGAAAAAATCGGAATTTAATATCGAAGGAAAATTAAAAGCATTAGGTCATTTGATGGCCGATGTAGAAATGGAAAGAGATACTGCGCTGGAACTATCTCATAACCTTGAAGATAACAAACTGTTCAATACAAAACCCGTTAAAAAGAGTAATATTGTTCCTTTGTCTGCTGCAGCTCGGGGTAAATGACCGCTTTTATTTGATCATTTGACTAGCAAAGCACTTTTTTTGGATCTACACTTGATTCACCATAGAGTATATAGAAAATAACTGGTTATATTATCTTATTCGCTTTTTGATCATTTTCTACTTTCAAAGGCGTTATGATATGTCGAGTCGAACTTTATTAAAAAATTTTCCCGTCGCGTTACTACTTTTGTTTTCTAGCCAACTGCCTGCCAATGAGCATACCGTCGACCAATACACCATTCATTACAATCTATTGAATTCTTCATTTATCGAACCCAAAATAGCCACCCAATACGGCATAAAACGCAGTAAGAATATTGGTATGCTGAATATCAGCGTGATGAAGAAGTCTGATGATGGTACCAATACCGCCGTTATTAGTAATATTTTTGGTCATGGCGCAAGTTTGGCCGGTCAGGTAAAATCGTTAGCTTTTAAAGAAATAAAGGAAGCCGACGCCATTTATTATATCGCCACTTTTTCAATAAATGATCGAGAACATCTGAGTTTTGATCTACAGATCCAGCCAGAAAAAGTAGGCAAGTTGATCCCATTAAAATTTAAAAAGCAGGTTTTTGTTGATTAGTTCTAAGAATATAAAACAAATGAATTAAATGAATATAGTACTCTGATGCTTATTTCAATTTCATCGAAAAAACGATAAAATCCAGCTCTTACTAAATCAAAAAAACTAAACGACATGACCGCGTCAAATACTATCATACTTGCTAGTGGCAATAAAAAGAAGTTAAAGGAATTATCTGGGATCTTGAGTTCTTTTTCCATGAACTTATTACCCCAGTCAAACTATCAAGTAGAAGACGCCATTGAAGATGGTTTAACCTTTATCGAAAATGCCATTATCAAAGCCCGTCACGCTTGTGAACTAACAGGCCTTCCAGCAATAGCCGATGATTCAGGACTTGAAGTCGATTACCTTAAAGGAAAACCGGGGATCTATTCGGCACGATTTGCTGGTGAAAATGCCTCAGATCAACAAAATTTAGATAAATTACTTGAAAGTCTAAATGACGTGCCAAAAGAACAGAGAACAGCGCGCTATCAATGTATTATCGTGTATATGCAGCATAGTCAAGATCCGACTCCAGTCATTTGCCAAGCGAGCTGGAAAGGCATGATATTAGAAGCAGAATCCGGTGACGGCGGGTTTGGTTACGACCCGATATTTTATTGCCCTGTAGCCGCTAAAACCGCCGCACAAATGACAGCAGAAGAAAAATCATCAGTGAGCCATCGCGGCAAAGCCCTTAAAGCTTTCGCAAAAATTTATGCTGAGATACCACTTTGACAATCACCCAACTGCCACCACTGTCACTCTACATCCACTTCCCTTGGTGTGTGCAAAAATGTCCCTATTGTGATTTTAATTCTCATACGATCAAACAAACAATTCCTGAAGAAAAATATATCGATGCGCTATTAAACGATCTGGAGCAACAACTTCCATCCATCTGGGGGCGAACAATTACCAGTATTTTTATTGGTGGTGGTACACCGAGTTTAATGAGCGTGAGGGCGATGGATACCTTGTTATCAGGCATTCGAGCCCGGTTGCCTTTTTTGTCCGATACAGAAGTCACTATGGAAGCCAATCCCGGTACTGTTGAAGCAGAAAAATTTAAAGGCTTTTTTGACACGGGTATCAATCGTATATCGATTGGTGTACAGAGTTTTAATAACGATTTTCTTAAGATACTCGGTCGTATTCATCAAGCTGATGAAGCTAAACGAGCTTTTCAAATAGCCCGCGAGGCAGGATTTAAAAATATTAATCTCGATCTAATGTATGCCCTACCCGGTCAATCCATTGATCAAGCGCTCAATGATTTGAATATTGCAACTGACTTAAAACCCGAACATTTATCTTGGTATCAGCTCACCCTTGAACCGAATACAGCATTTCATCATAACCCTCCAGATAAAATGGCAAACGATGATCGCTTAGCCGATATTAGTGAGCAAGGACTAGACTATCTTTTAAACAATCATTATCAAAGATATGAGGTTTCGGCGTTTAATTTATCAGGTAAATATCCCTCATGGCACAACACCAATTATTGGCAGTTTGGCGACTATTTAGGGATTGGTGCAGGCGCCCACGGAAAAATAACCAGAGCAGATACCCAACAGATCATTCGTACCAGTAAAAGACGCAGTCCGAAAGATTATCTAAATCCAGAAAAGTCTTTTCTCGATAATGAACGCGTGATACAACAACAGGAATTACCGCTGGAATTTATGCTTAATGCCATGCGTCTCAAAAATGGCATCCACGAAGACTTGTTTTTTCAAACAACTGGACTACTTTTGTCGCAAATTAAACATGCTATAGAAAAATGTATTAATAAGGGATTAATCATCAAAAAGAATAAAAATATTCGTCCCACGGAAACAGGATTTCGGTTTTTAAATGATATTTTGGCAGAATTTACCGATGATGTATTTTCTGATTTAGACCATGTTAATCGGATTACCATAAAAGAATTATGATGATAGAATATTTTAACCTAGAACTTTCATTAGAACTCCAATCCAACTAACATTTCAGCCAGATCCGGTTGCCATCCAAACTGTTTTAATCTCACTCGATTATTCATTACAACCACCTCTTCCCGCTGCAATAAACCTTTTTGCTGCTCTGCCTCTTTGCTTCCTTTTTCAAAAGCTAATTGACCGTTACTTCGAAGGACACGATACCAAGGCAATTTCATTTCTTTGGGCGCGAGACCAAGTGCTTTTCCCACCAATCTCGCCCTACCCGGCAAACCGGCAAGGTCGGCAATTTGCCCATAGCTTGCCACTTGACCTTTAGGAATGACTATAACGGTTTTCCAAATTCGTTTGACCTTGTCGCTAGGTACTTTCATTGTTTAGGACCAAAACTTAAAAAATTAAAGTCATCCAACGGATTATTTTAGGTTAAACAATGACAAATTGGTTATCTACTCGAGTCACTCGTGTTTCAAGATCGAAACGCATCGCGTACAAACCGTTAATCTGTTTTAATAAAGGCTCTATTTCCCGTTTTTCCTTTGAAGAAAAGGAATGATATAAGCTTAAAGGCCTTTGCATCATCCATTGAGAATAAGGTAGTACCAACCGTTGCTCTTCAACTCCTCCGAGGGTAAAAGAATGCATCCCCAATCTACGAGGGATCACCGTTGGCTGTTGAAGATGTATGTCATTGGTTTCTCTCGAATACCATTCTGATAATTTACTGGCCGTATCTTCTAAAACGGGCCACTGAACTTCAAAAAGATTCATTAAAATCGGAATAAGTGTTTCGGGAATTTCATCATTGTCCAAAAAATCCCCCTGCACCGAGGAAGCATCTTTCATTCGTTCTACCCAAGCAGCCACATTAGGTGCAATCTCATGCATTAATTTTCCCGGATACGGATCACGACTTAAATGCGCATATAAAGGTCCGAAAAATCCAAAATCACCAATACAGGGTGCATTGCCTAATAAAAAAGGATATTGAGAAAAGTGGAGATCGAGAGCCGGTAAAAACGCCTCTTCATACCATTTTTCGATAGATGGTATGGTCTTTTCTGTAATGCCTAACATCGGTACAACATCTTTAAATCGTTTACTTATTTTTTTACCCAAAAACGTACGCATAAACGCCGGTAATTTGGGATTGATAATATTTCCAAACTCTTGATAAATAAATGGAAAATTATCATGATTCCAACGATAATGCATTGCCGGGATCAAAAGCCACTCATCACCATATAGCTCTAATAATAACGAAACCAGCCGCTGCTTGGTGGTGGTTGGATAGATACTTTTTTCAGGATGTTTAACTTCCAATTGGTCGATAATATTAGTGGTATCTTGCAAAAATTCGCCATCGGGTGTTTTGACAACCGGTATAAATTTTACACCGGTTTCAGGAACTATTATTTGTTTATAAACTGACGTCGTTGATAATACTTCATCAAAGGGAATATCTTTATAGCGCAAATAGGCGCGAGCTTTTCCTGAATAGAGAGAAAATTCAGTGCCATAGAAAATGTAGTTTGACATCAACAAAGAACTCTTTATTATTTCTGTTGAGCTTAGTCTACACCAATAGGCAAAAATCTGCTGTTGATTCGCTCAAACTCTCTTCTCATATCGAGTGCTAAATCATGAAATGGATAGACATTGGCGTTAATTTAACCAACAAACGTTTCGATAAAGATCGAGAGCGAGTCATTTCACAGGCCGAAAGCGTTGGCGTCCTCCACCAAATCATCACCGGTACAAATATCGCTGAAAGCGAACATGCCTTTCAGCTTAGCCAGAAATATCCCGGCAAGCTTTTTTCAACAGCGGGTTGTCACCCGCACGATGCTAGGAATTTCTCGGAAAATCACTATCAACGACTCACTCAATTACTCAAGCATCCATCAGTCGTCGCTGTAGGAGAATGCGGCCTGGATTTTAATCGTAATTTTTCGCCCCCGGACCAACAAATTGATGTCTTTGAACAACAATTAAACCTCGCTATTCAGGTCAATAAACCCCTTTTTCTACACGAGCGAGATGCTTTTAATCAACAATTTGAAATATTGCAATCTTACCTACCTAAACTAAAAGGTGCCGTAGTTCACTGTTTTACCGGAAACGAACAACAACTAAATGCCTACCTTGAATTAGGTCTATATATTGGGATCACCGGATGGATATGTGATGAAAGAAGAGGATTACCCCTCAAAAAACTAGTTCCTTTGATCCCCAAAGACAAGCTAATGCTGGAAACCGATGCGCCTTATTTATTACCTAGAGATCTGCGCCCAAAACCAAAATCCAGTCGTAACTTGCCTGAATATCTGCCGCATATTGCTAAAGTCATTGCAAAATCAAGAAACACTAGCCTCGAAAGCCTGTCTATGCAATGCTTCAACAATACTAGGCAGTTTTTTGGATTGCCTACTGAAACTATGGACTAATTAACTCCAAACCCCGTCGATAAGGCAAGTAATGCGAAGCATGGATCAGCAAATAATTCTATTACATGGGCTTGGCCGGTCGCCCTTTAGTATGAGAAAAATAGAACGCGTCCTTAAAGATCAGGGCTACCGGGTAATAAACGCGGGTTACAAGGGTATTTCGGATAATTTTGAGCAGATCCTCCATCAGATACTAGGAAAAATTGAGCCTTGGGTTGATCCCAATAAACCCGTCAATTTTGTTGGACACTCCTTTGGTGGTATTTTGATCCGTGGAATACTGGCCAAAAAACACCCTTGGATATTGGGACGATGTGTCATGCTCGGAACGCCCAACCAAGGTACCTCGATCGCTTCTTACGTTGTATCCCACGGCTTTTTAAAATATTTTACCCCTAACGTAACACGAGAATTAGTCCCTAACAGTGAATTGATAAAGAATCTACCTGAACCGCTTATCGAAACAGGGATCATTGCCGGGAGTAAACGATATAATCCGATTATTCCTGTTAGCTGGTTCTATAAAAAAGCCACCGACAATGCTCCGGGTGATGGCGTGGTTGAACTATCTAATACTGAATGTCGCAATATGTCAGACTTTATTGTTTTACCCTTGCACCATTCTTTTATGATGTGGGATAGTCCACTTATCAAACAAATTGTCCACTTTTTGCAACAAGGGCATTTTATTCATTCTGACAAAAAGTGATACCCAAAAAGGACAGATTATGAGCCTGATAATTAATGAAAAAATGATAGAAAATAATAAATAGTACCAAATACAAGGAACCGTCATGTCAAACACAAAAAATTCACCTAACAACTCTGCCGAATTACGGGATGATGAACCTCATCAATTTACCCTATTAAAACAAAGACGATTCTTGCCTTTTTTTCTCACTCAGTCGTTAGGCGCTCTTAACGATAACGTATTTAAAAATGCGTTGATCATTATGATGGGCTTTCAGGGTATTAGAGCTTTTGGTATGGATTCAAAATTGTTGGTCACTGCGGCAGCCATATTATTTATATTGCCATTTTTTCTTTTTTCAGCAACCGCAGGGCAAATTGCTGAAAAATTTGAAAAGTCGAAGAGTATTCGAATCGTAAAAATGGTTGAAATTTTTATTATGGCATTAGCCTCACTAGGCTTGTATCTCAATAATTTTGAACTTTTGATGGGGGTACTATTTTTAATGGGGACGCAATCAACTATTTTTGGACCAATCAAATATGGTCTTTTACCTCAACATTTGTCGGAAGATGAATTAGTTGGAGGCAATGGATTGGTAGAATCCAGCACTTTTATGGCTATTCTCATTGGCACCATCATTGGTGGAATATTAGGTCAGCTGGATCATAATATTCCCTTCTATCTCTCTTTGACATTGCTTTCCTTTTCGGTACTCGGTTATTTGACTAGCCGCTCCATTCCAGTGACCCCAGCAGTCGAACCAAAATTAAAAATCAACTGGAATCTGTTTAGCGAAACTCTGAAGAACCTTAAATATTTAGGTCGCAATAAAGTCGTTTACCTCGCCATATTAGGGATCTCTTGGTTTTGGTTTTATGGCGCAATTTTTCTTGCTCAAATTGTGAGTTACACTCAATATACTCTTGCAGGAACGGGCTCCGTCGCAACCCTCGTTTTGGCTACTTTTTCGGTTGGGATCGCGATAGGTTCAATCCTTTGCGAAAAATTATCCAATGGTCGTATCGAAATTGGCTTGGTTCCGATTGGTGCTATCGGCTTAAGTATTTTTGCTATTGATCTTTATCACGCCAATACCAGTACCGGGCTCACTTCAATTTATAACTGGGTTCAGTTTTTGGACAACTCTGCCAACTGGCGAGTACTTATTGATTTTATTTTTATGGGCATTTTTGGCGGAATATTTACCGTTCCACTTTACGCCTTAGTCCAACAGAGAAGCGACAAAAAACATCTCTCTAGGACTATTGCAAGTAATAATATTCTAAATGCACTGTTTATGGTAGTCTCCGGTTTATTTTCCATGATCCTATTATCTTATGATTTTTCGATCCCACAGATATTCTTACTGACTGGTATTATCAATATTTTTGTCGCCATTTATGTTTTTACCAAAGCGCCGGAATTTATATCGCGCTTTATTACCTGGTGTTTAATTAATAGTCTTTATCGGATCCGCCAACTAAACCTGAGTTCTGTACCAAGAAAGGGAGGCTGTGTATTAGTTTGCAATCATGTCAGTTTTGTTGACGCTTTGATCATCGGCGGTTATTGCAAGCGCCATGTTAAATTCGTGATGGATCATCGTATTTTTAAGCTGCCAATTGTTGGCGGTTTTTTCAAAATGGTGGGTGCAATACCAATCGCACCAGCCCATGAAGATGAAGCAATGAAAAACAGAGCTTTTGATAAAATTGCCGCAGCTTTAGAAGGCGGCGAAGTCGTCTGTATTTTTCCAGAAGGTAAATTAACTGCCGATGGTGAAATCGGAGAGTTTAAAAAAGGCATTGAACAAATCATTCAAAGAACTCCCGTTCCGGTAGTACCGATGGCACTAAAGGGGCTTTGGGGAAGTTGGTTTAGTCGTAAGAATGGCGTGGCGATGAAAGGATTTCCTAAGATGTTTATGGCTAAAATAGAACTAGTAGTCGGTGAATTGGTTCCGGCCAATGAAGTTTCTAGTCAACATTTACGTGATCTAGTTTATGCGCTACATGGTTCCAATCACTAGAATAACCATTCCAACACATCAATACCTTTGATATTAACCTTAGGATCTGTTGATCTTTCATATTTCAACACTGCCGAGGTGCTTTTTGTGCCTAACGAGGCAGAAGAAGCGCTGTTTAGCGATTCTAAATGAGCGACTGATAACGAAGTTAGGTGAAAAAAGCACCCGGCCCTTCGGGTTGTGGTTAAAATATCGCCACTTGTTGTTGCTCCTCACTCATTTGGAATAACCAAACTACACTCGTCGCGCCTAAATTGGCGATATTTTAGCCGCAACAGTGATGAAATATGAAAGATCAACAGACCCTAATCTGCAACCATATAGACAATCTTGAGCTTTTATTAAAAGAGTCTATACTATTTAATATTCACTTAAGAAATGCCCACTAATATTAATCTTCGATAGGCTAAGGTTAGATAGCCTTTTATGTAAAAAATCAAATTTCCTTGAATATTGGTCACTTTTATGAAGAAACTTATTATTTATAGTCTCATACTTTTCACATTTGCACAGTCAATTGGTGACTCTAAGGCAGAGCAACCTGACGGCTTCAATATCAATGATTACCAGGGAAAAGTTGTCTACTTAGACTTTTGGGCTTCTTGGTGTATTCCTTGTCGTAAGTCATTTCCTTGGATGAACAAAATTCAAGATCAATATTCAGATGATGATTTAGTGATCATTGCCGTCAATCTGGATAAAAAAAAATCTCTAGCGACCGCCTTTCTTGCAGAAAATCCAGCAACCTTCAATATCCTTTACGACCCAAAAGGCCGGTTAGCCAAACAATTTCATATCAAAGGTATGCCTAGCAGCGTCATCTTTGATAGAAATGGCAAGCCCATTAAAGCTCATACAGGTTTTTTTGCGAAAAAAATCAGCGAATATGAACAAGAAATTAAACACACCGTTAACCAAAATAGGTAGATAAATCGATGATAATTGATTCTTTTAGAAAATTATTTGTACTGGGGACCATAATTGCCTTGGTATCGGGGTGCTCTTCAATGGGTGTCGATCCTTGGGATCGAGACTTACTGGCCAAATCGGAAATGGCGATTAATTCATCTCCTCTTGATCAAGCCATCGATGATCATATCTATTTTAGTAAAGAGGCCTCCAGTGGAGGCAGAAGTTTTGCAGGAGGTGGATGCGGATGCAACTAACTAAAAACTCAAAACTCGCCGAAAAATTAGCCATTGCCGCTACTGCGTTAATAGGCTCCGCTTCACATGCCCAAGAAAACGAATCCGAATGGGAGTATTCTATTTCTGCTCTGGCTTACTCAGAAACCGATCGAGTCAGCGCGGCAGAATTTATTTTGGATGCTACTAAAAATTTTAGTGAAACCAGTAATTTAACCTACAAATTCGTTATCGATAGCTTAACCGGTTCCTCAGCCAATGGGGCCATTGAACAAAACTCCCCGCAAACTTTTACCAGACCATCCGGTAAAGGTCAATTTATCACCGATGCAAATTCAACCGTTTTGGATGATACTTTTCAGGATACACGCGTTCAGTTCAATATTTCTTGGACAGATGCACTAACCGAAGACAGCCGTTATACCGTTGGCTCCAATTTATCCAAAGAATATGATTTCCAATCTATCAGTTTGAATGGCGAATGGGCTAAAGATTTTAATCAAAAAAATTCCACGTTTTTAATAGGTGCTTCAGTAAGCTCTGACCAATATGATCCGGAGGGAGGTACTCCTATTGGGTTTACTTCGATGGTAGTTGATAACGGTCAATTTGCTAGCCAAGATGATTTTTGGACAGCCTTTAATGCCACCCGCGATGGTTCATCCGATACGATTACATCCACCGAACTGTTAGTTGGATGGACACAAGTGGTCAACCGTAAAATGTTAATGCAATTTAATTATGGATTCGCCAATACCGATGGTTATTTAACCGACCCATTCAAAATACTCAGTGTGATTGACAACAACGGTATCACCCAAGATTTAGTTTACGAAAATCGGCCGGATTCAAAAACTCAGCACTCTCTTTTTGGCATGATGAAGTATCATCTGGATGAATCAGTTTTTGATATTTCTTATCGATATTTGACCAATGATTGGGAAGTTAAGTCTCACACCATTGATGCTCATTGGTTATTTTTTGCCAACGAAGGTCGTTTTTGGCAGCCCCATATTCGTTTTTATCAGCAAGATGCCGCGGAGTTTTATACCCCGTTTCTTGTTCAAACAGATCCCTTACCAGTATTTGCCAGCGCAGACTACCGCGTTGGGGAGATGACTGCTGTAACCCTAGGATTAAAATACGGCTTTCAAATGGATGATGGCGATCGTGCCGAAATTCGTTTAGAGTATTATAAACAAACACCTAACTCAGCAAATGAGCCTCAGGGGGTAGCCAATTTAGAGGGGCTCGATCTCTATCCGGAAATCGATGCCGTTATTTTGCAGTTTAATTACTATTTTTAAACTTTTTATTTCTCCTCCACCATGACCTTCTCCTCACGCGGGAGAAGGGAATGTTTATGCTAAACTATCAATTAACTTATCATAAAAACTATTCAAAAATAGCCTTCGAAGCTATGGCAAGCCCGTGCGAAGTCCTGATCAGAAACTTGCAACCAGAGTTCAATCATCAAATCGCAAAATCGGTCATCAAAGAAACCAAACGGATCGAAAATAAATATAGCCGATATATTTCGGGAAACTTGGTAGACAAAATGAATAATAGCGATGGTCAATCCGTCAAAATTGACCCGGAAACTTTCAAGTTACTAGAATATGCTAGAAATTTATTTGAAGTCAGCGATGGTTTATTCGACATAACATCAGGCGTACTCCGAAAAATCTGGAAATTTTACCCTAATTCAAAACCTCCAACAAAAGATGTCATTTATAGCCTTTTGCAAAACATCGATTTCAGACTAATCAATTACGATGAACAGACTTTTAGAATGCCAAGACGCATGCAAATTGATTTTGGTGGTATTGGAAAAGAATATGCTGTTGATCAAGTTGCAAAACTAATCAGGCCAATTTGTAAAAAACGAAAATCCAGTTTTTTAATCAATTTTGGTGGTGATCTATCCGCCGATAAGTTTAGCTCGCAAGATCCGGCTTGGGTCGTTGGATTGGAGTCGGCTAATAATGCTCATGAAGCCGGATCCGTAATTAGCCTAACCAGCGGTAGCGTTGCAACCAGCGGGAACACCAAACGGTTTTTGGAATATCAGGGCAAACGATATGGTCACTTACTCAACCCTACTACAGGTTACCCCATAGAAGGCGCACCGCGTTCAATTACCGTTTTTGCCCCCAGCTGCGTGCTCGCTGGCAGTTTTAGCAGTTTAGCAATGCTACAAGGTCTTCAAGCTGAAAATTTTTTAACGGAACAAGAAATTAAGTATATTTGTATTTGGTAAATTTGTAATTAGCATTATATACGGGCACAATAACAGCCTACTTCCTGACATCGACAAATTAATTGGCTCCTATGAAAAATATATTGGTAACACTATTCCTGTTAGCTTCCATTATAGTAATCGCCTTATTGGTACTACAACCGATTAAGCAAAAAAAACACACCCAACAGGAAATGACCAATATTTCTAAAGCCTTTGAAGAAAAATTTTCTCAAGCACAAAAAGACCGAGCGCAACAAACAGCCAAGCCGACAATGAGACAACATTTGGAAAAAGAGAGTCCTGCAAACCAAAACCCCAAAGCAATTATCGGAGTAATCTATAAACAACCTAAGGCCACTTGGTTTATCAAAGCAAAAGATACCAAACAAAAAATTGATACCATTAGCGCAAGTTTTAAAAATTATTTTATTGATCAATTAAAATTTGATGATAACCATCAACCCATTTTTTCTCACATCCCTGATTCAATGAAAACCAGTAATAAATCGTCGATGAGGGTCGCAACCTATTTAATAGGCGATGTCGAAATATCGGTTAGTCAACTTGCTGGCAATCAAGATGTATTTGCCAACGTTCAACGGTGGATGAAACAAATAGGTCTGGATGAGAACGCGTCAATCCAACTGGATATTTCCGATGATAAAAAGACAATTATTGTGAAAATGCCAAAGTAGAATACAACTTCTAAGTTTGAATTTACCTCCCCTCCGAACCGGCTTAAAAAATTATTACGTTGCGTAGCTCATCTTTTAACGTGGGAAATATAACCAGAAGCCGCAAAACCTCCCTTTGCATATTCTGATGAACTTGAACACCCGGCCCGTAAAAAATTTTGATAGAACAAATTTTATTTACAGAAGGTTAGTCATAAAAAACAGATCTTACAATGGGACTTTATTAAATATTGACTAATATTTTATCCCTTTGATCTAATAATTCATTCAGCAACCAAGTCCTAATGTTTTTTCGCCGTGCTATTGCAATAGCTTTTTCAATAGCTTTTAAAGCATCTTTAGGTTTGTTATCAAGAGTAAAAAGACTAGCTTGGTTAGCGAGAGTTTCGAAATTATTTTTATTATTTCTTAGGGCCTTTACTAATATTTTTCGGGCTTCATCAAGCCGTTTTGCTTGAATCAAACCGGCTATTTGGATGTTTCTATACTCATCAATCTGATTAGGGAAATATTTTGCTAAAGCTTTTCCAATTGATGCTCGGCTTTTTTTATCTTTGGAGTAAGCATAGGCGGTACTGCGTAAAAATCCCGCGGCAATGTGTAGTGATGTTTGATAATTTTCTTGCAATTTTTTATGATAACTCTCAACAGATTTAGCATCTTTAAAATAGCCTTCTTCTACCCTAAAATCAGCGAACATATCCTCCAATGCCCAACGATAACTCGCCATACCAACAGACCCATGACTTTCATCAGGAAAATGTTTAAATTTTAAATTGAGTGAGCGTGGTCCCTTTGATTCCAACAATTCTAAAAAACCATGAACTCCCATTCCCTTTTCATTTGCCAAAGTAATATAATAATTGGCTGGCAATGGTTGCTTTTTCTTAAATCCTATTTCTATTTGTTTTTTCAATGCCTCATCTTCCCACCAAAGAGCAGGGCTAATGGCGATATAGCTGTTGAAAAATTTTGGATTATTGATCATGGCATAGGTTGTAAATAAGCCACCAATAGAATGACCCGCTAAAATTTGATAACCATTAGTTTTGTAGTTTTTATTGATATAAGTAACCACTTCCTCTTTGATATGCGCAACTGTCTTATCAGCATTGCCCTTATCTTTAACATCATAAGGTGGTTTTGAATTTTTACGATAGGTTGGAGTACCTTTGCTCGATAAACCCACCACTATCATTTCAGGAATGTTTTTGCTAATACTTGATAATAATTCAACCAAACCGGTGACATAGTGAAAATTATAATCTCCATCAACCACATATAACACAGGATATTTTGATTTTTCATTAAAATGATAAGAAGGAGGAGTGTAGATCAATAACTCTCTTTCATCATTAAGGTGTTTTGATTGTATGACGATTCTTTCGCCAATATTAATACTCTGGGCGGTTACGTTAAAACAAAAAAATAATACTGTTAGCAGAATAATTTTTTTCATCGATTTAGACATCTTTTTTAAATAATATTGACTCTAGTATAATAAATTTTTTTGATAAGGTGTAGTCGACGTTAATAAAGCCAGTAATTCTCGATAAAAATGCTCGTAACTTATTGATTAATAAATAACATAACATATAAAAAACAATGCAAAAATATTCCAGAAACCAAACGCCCCGAAGTCCTAACCGTTAAACCTAAAATCAGCTGAAGCCGTGGAAAGAATACTATTCTGCGGTGTGCATGACGTAGTGAAAAATGGCATGATCACCTCTCTGGCAGCATTCTCATCATCTACTGTCCTGCGTTCATCGGTTTTCTGATTCGCTGGATGCGTGTTAATTGGCGCATGGCGACCTGAGTATAGATTTGGGTGGTCGATAATTCGACATGGCCCAGCATAGCTTGGATAAATCGGGTATCGGCGCCATTTTCCAGCATCAAGGTGGTCATGTTATTAGCTATCGCTACGACAGGACTTGCCGGTGCTGTAACCGGTGGGGTAAAAGCAGTCGAGACAGAGTTGATCTTCTGTTATCACAATTTAAGCCTCATGCCGTTTAAAAATAAAAATATATGCACTAAATAAAAAAAGCCGATTTCGCTGTCTTCCTGTGATTTCGACTAAAACACCCCACTTAACAAAGTCGCTAATTAAAGCAGAAGCGGTATTCGTTTTTATATCTAATTGCTTGCTGACTCTTTGAATATTCAATGCCGGGGTTTGATAAAGCAAACACATTAAAGCCTGTGCATTTGCCTGCCTACGTGTACTGAAATTCGGCAACACCTCACGTTCAAGCCTTTCTTTTAATGATTTATGGGGTCATGATTTATGCAATTTATGGGGTCATGCAATTTATGGGGTGTAGATCTGTCTCTGCACATAAAATCAATGACTTAGCACTAAGTTTTCGCC
>CAYVSL010000072.1:0-17133 GCA_964454125.1 uncultured Kangiella sp. | reverse complement strand
TGGCAATATCAAAATACAAAGAATCTATCTGGTGCACTTCTTTTTGATATTTTAAAAGAATTGGAAAATAAGAGTTTTTGGCGGAGTGCAGCCTTCCGGATAAAAAACGCTTTTCGGCAATTCAATCTTGTAGCAGTGCTCTGGAATCTGATGTTAATTGCTCTAATAGCCTATTTCCTAAATAATTCTGATGATTGGAGATACTTGGCTGGAATACCGTTTATAGGATTGTTATTGAACAAAGAATCTCACGAATTTATCAGAGGTCTAAAAGTTCCAATGGGAATAGATATTAGCAAACTATTAAGGACAAATGATGATTCTATGCAAACGACCGCTTTGCATGACTTTAAGCCAGAATTAAAACGAGTAATTGATTCATTTGTACCTAAAGGGGGAAGGCTGATTCTTTATATAGACGACCTAGATCGCTGTATACCCTCACAAGTAGTATCCATATTGGAAACTCTTAGTGTTCTATTTGACTCAGATAAATGTATTTTTTTGTTGGGTATCGATAAACCAAAGGTAATACGTGCAATTGAGGCTCACTATAAGATTATTGCTGAACAAACAAATAAAGCGTTGATAGGCGATGAAAAGAGATACGGCGAAGCCTTCTTAGAGAAAATTATTCAGCTAGCAATTGTGGTACCCGCTCTAAATAATAAGAGTATTGAAGGATTTGCTAATTCTTTAATCAGTGAGTTAAGCACTTCAAATCAAGAAATACCCGATAATTCTTCGAATAGCGATATTGAACATGCTGAATTGGTAGAAAATAATATTGAATACAATAAAAACACTGCGATTAATCTGAAAGAAGCGATAATGTTTTTAAGACCTGCTACACCGAGGTCGATTAAAAGATTTCTAAATAGATTCAGATTTGTTTATTTATTACGGGATAGCAATAGGAGTTTATTTCCTAATGTTCAACCAGAGGTGCTACCTGTTTGGCTGCTTTTAAATGAATTGTTTCCAAAAGAGGTTAATGCTCTACGCGGAAAATTTCTCCAGGGTAATTCAGATTTCTCCCCCCTAAATGAAGAGAAGAGTTTTCCAGGGATGAAGGAATTTAGAAAATTGCTGGACGGAGGGGACTTAATAGATAGTTTAAATTTGTTTATGGCTGCCGAAGATAATGCCAAACAGCAATATTTAAATATCGTTCAAAATATTAGTGATGATTGGTATGAGTCTAGTTAGGTAAATTAGTAGCCAACAGATTAGATAGTGCCCATCTAAGAGATATTTTACCGGAATTATGGTAGCACCAATATAGTAATGAATGGGCGAAAATAGGTATAAAGCAGTAAATAATAGGTAGTTGATAACTTGTTGATAAATGGTGGATATATAGATAAAGAAAGGCGTGGAGTTGATCGTAAACTTTCCATCGCACCGATGATGGATTGGACTCATTGTTGAAAATAGTACAATTAAAACAGTAAGTTGCTGTGTATCTGTGTTTGGTTGGGTACAAAAGGGTACGACTACAGACCTCAGTATCACTTCAAAGATACCCTCTGATATAGCACAAATAATTAGATTTATTTTCCATAATAAAACTTATTAATAGTAATACGATTCAAGTCTCAATTTAATAATAAAAATACTTGTCCAGTTTTCGGTTGTTACGATCTTTGACTCTACTGTATCTTCACCACTCAAAGTTTAAAGGAGATTAGTATGAGTTTTAAAAAATTGCACGAACAAAACAATCCTTTAGTTATCTGTAATGTTTGGGATGTAGCTAGCGTCAAAACGGCAGAAAAATTAAATTTTCAAGCCATTGGTACTTCAAGTGCAGCAATAGCGACAATGTTAGGGTACGAAGATGGTGAACAAATGAGCTTTTCTGAGTTAACTTATATTGTTAAAAGAATTATGAGAAATACAGAACTGCCAGTAACTGTTGACATAGAAACTGGTTATAGCAGTAATCCCAAAGAAATCGCAAGTCACATTAAAACGTTATCTGACCTAGGGGTTGTAGGTATTAACATTGAAGATAGCAACGTCCTAGGTGAACGCATATTGAACAACGCTGATGATTTTGCAAAAAAATTATCAGAAATAAAAAAGGAACTAGCAAACGAAAATGTAAATATTTTCATTAACGTTAGAACAGATTCATTTTTGTTGGGTATAGAAAATGCTTTAGAAGAATCTGTTAAACGTATTAAGCTTTATGAATCAGTTGGTGTAGATGGAATTTTTGTGCCTTGTATTGAAAAAGAAGAAGATATCATAGCGGTTATAAAAAGTACTGGGTTGCCCGTTAATGTTATGTGTATGCCTAATCTACCTGATTTTAATATACTGTCTAAACTAGGGGTGAAGCGTATTAGTATGGGTAATTTTGTGTTTGATAAAATTTCTAATCATCTTGAAAGTACATTAAACTCTGTATTACAAACTCAATCTTTCAAGCCTATATTTAGATGCTAATTATTAACGCCAACCAAATAACCCAATACTACAAAGCATTAATAGAAAGAGATGCTAGCTATGTCGGCATATTTTATGTTGGCGTTAAAACAACCTCTGTATTTTGTATTGCAACTTGCCGCGCTAGAAAACCAAAATTTGAAAATGTTGAATTCTATACAACGTATAAAAATGCACTAGAAGAAGGGTATCGGCCATGCAAAATATGTAGACCAACAGAAAATGCTAATGAAGCACCAAAGCAAGTGGAAGATGCTATTCAAATGGTCAGGAGTAACCTAAAAGAAAAAATTTCTGACGAACAGCTTAAAATGAATAAAATTAGTCCAGAATTGGTGAGACGTTGGTTTAACAAGAACTATGGGATGACCTTTCAAGCATTTCAAAGAATGTATCGTGTTAATAATGCATTAATTGAACTTAAAAGTGGTAAAAAAGCCACTGATACTGCTTTTGAAGCAGGTTATGAATCATTAAGTGGCTTCGGTTACACCTACAAAAAACTGGTAGGTGAATCACCTAAACATAGCATGGGTAAAAATATAATATTAATTAGTCGTGCTACAACGCCATTAGGGCCAATATTTATATGTGCAACCAATGCGGGTATCTGTTTACTTGAGTTTGTAGATAGAGAGAAATTAGAAAAAGAATTCTCTGATATACAAAAGCACTTAAAAGCTAAAATAATAGCAGGTGAAAATGAGCATATTAAACAAGCAAAGAAGGAAATCTCAGAATATTTTGATGGGCAACGGAAAAAATTTGATGTGGCTTTAGATATGCCTAGTACAGATTTTCAATCTGCTGTTTGGAATTCTTTATTAAATGTAGGTTATGGTCAAACTGTTTCATATCAACAACAAGCCCAAACAATAGATAAACCTAAAGCTACAAGGGCTGTTGCTGCGGCAAATGGAGCTAACAGAATAGCAATTATAGTTCCATGTCATCGTGTTATTGGTAAAAACGGAAAGTTAACGGGTTACGGTGGGGGAATTGAAAGAAAACGTTGGCTTATTAATCATGAAAAGGAAAATGTTTCATGACTGAGAAACAGATAAATATACAATTTCATAAAATAAAATATGCTGAGTTTATTTTAGGTTCATATGACAACAAGCTTTGCCTACTTGATTATAAATATCGAAAAATGAGACAGGTTCTAGATAATAAAATAAGAAAAATGCTTAATGCAGAGTTTGTTACAGGCTCTACCGAAAAAGAAGATGAGGTATTGTGTAAAACAAAAACTCAAATTAATGAATATTTTATGGGGGAAAGAACCACATTTGACATCCCTTTGCTAATGGTTGGTACTGAATTTGAAAAATCTGTTTGGAGAAGTCTTCTAAAAATACCCTATGGGCAAACTGCAACATATTCAGATCTTGTCAGTAATGGGAATAATATCAACATCCTTAAATCAATTTCTAAAGCTAACGGTTCAAACTCTATTGCTCTGATAGTTCCATGCCATAGAATCGTTGATGATAACGGTGACTTAGTTGGTTATGGTGGTGGCTTACCTCTGAAATTGAAACTATTAAACTTAGAGCAAAACTTATTTGCTTTTTAATATAACTATTTTATCAAAAAAGCCTTAACGTTATATTTCTTCTAAAGTAAAAATGAAACCGCTATCTGTCCAATCAATAATAGCTATTTTCTTTGTTTAGTACATCTAACATCCGTATAATCCACAATTATTTTAGTCGTTATTTTCCGTGACTAAATTCAGTTTTTACTTAAAGGTTTTGTATATAAATATATGATTTCTCACAAATTATCTTGTGCGCCCATGCTCGACTGGACTGATCGCCATGCTCGATTTTTCCTTCGTCTAATTTCAAAACACACACTGCTCTATACCGAAATGGTAACAACCGGTGCTGTGATTAATGGTGATCGAGAAAAATTATTAGGTTTTGACCCCGCTGAAAATCCCATTGCACTACAGTTAGGCGGCAGCGATCCAAAAGCGTTGGCAGAATGCGCGAGGATTGGCGAAGACTACGGCTACGATGAGATAAACCTCAATGTTGGCTGTCCGTCAGACAGGGTACAGTCAGGCCGGATCGGAGCCTGCTTAATGGCAGAGCCCGAACTTGTTTCAGAATGCCTTTCGGCGATGAAAAGAGTTACTGATTTGCCCGTTACGGTTAAACATCGGATCGGTATTGATGAGCAGGATAGCTATGAATTTGTTCGTCATTTTGTTGATATTGTTTCACAGTCCGGTTGTGATAGCTTTATTGTACACGCACGAAAAGCCGTTCTTTCTGGATTTAGCCCCAAACAAAATAGAGAAATTCCACCGCTTATTTATGATCGCGTTTACCAGTTAAAAAAAGATTTTCCTCAATTAGAAATCATTATAAACGGTGGTATTCGTAGTATGGAAGGATCAATACAACATCTGACTAAGGTCGATGGCGTCATGATTGGCCGGGAGGCATATAATAATCCTTATATTTTGGCTGAGGTTGATCGACAAATTTTTAACTCAGATATTACGCCAATATCACGTACAGATATTATAGAAAATTTTATTCCTTACATACAAGAACACCTTTATTCTGGAGGGAAATTACAACATGTTACTAGGCATATCTTGGGACTTTTTCATGCGCAACCTAACGGGAAATTATGGCGGCGTCATTTAAGTGAGAGAGTTACCAAACCCGATGCCGGGATTCAGGTGGTTTATGATGCCTTATCTTTAGTAAAATAATCTTTGCTCGTAACTTATGTTGACAAAGGGGAGTTCACATAAGTGACCTTTATTCAATACAAAGTTGCATGCTAACTTTTGTCGTTCCACTCTTTGCCAAATTCACCATTTATTAGTATTTTTGCTCAATATTAATATTCATGATTGTCTTTCTTAGATCCCAACATATTGACTTGAACACTTGATATAGTCTTTTAATTCAGCAGCTTATCGTAATTTTCGAGAACTTGGCACAATATGTGAATTACCTACCAGTAATCTATTTGATTTTTTAACAAATTGAATGGTATTCAGTCTGCGGGTGTTAGGTTTTTTTATTAGTCCGACCCCAATCAATCATTTAAATTGATATAAGTGAGGAATAGCATGAGCGTATTCAAACGATTTTCTGATGTGTTAAATAGTAATGTTAACGCAATGTTAGATAAAGCCGAAAACCCCGAAAAATTGGTGCGAATGATCATTAGTGAGATGGAAAACACTTTATTAAATGTTCGCACGGAATCAGCTAAAACCATCGCTGATAAAAAGGAAATGGAACGTCAAATTAAAAATTTTGAAGCCGATATCGAATCTTGGCAAAAACGTGCCGAGTTAGCTTTGGATAAAGGTCGTGAAGATCTTGCCAAACAGGCGCTCCAGGAAAAACATCAAATAGAACAAGCGATTGAAGCGCAAAGTAAGGAATTTGCTGCTCTGGAAGTCGCCATTGAACGTCTTGATCACGATATTGCTAAATTACAAAGTAAATTAAATGAAGCTATTGCCCGACGAAAAGCGATTGTTGCCCGTCATGATACGGTGAAAGCAACTATTCATATGCGCAAGCGGATTGATAATAAAAACATTGATGAAGCATTAAATCGTTTTGATCGATTTGAAAAACGTATGGATGAATTGGAAGCGGAAGTAGAAGCAATGGACTTAGGTCGAAACGTCAGTTTAAGCCAGCAAATTGACTCGTTACAGGATGAAGAAGAGCTGGATAAAGAGCTGGAAGCGCTTAAAGTTAAAATGAAAAAAGCTTCCTAGAACCTATTTTAGTCATCAGGAGTAAAACATGAGTCGTTATCATCGTTATGAAAAAGATAATCAATATCGATACGGTCATTTTGACTGTGCGGGCCACCCGAAAGCTCGTGCAAAAATTATGGGAGTTTGTTCTGGCATGGCCCATCAGTTTGGTTGGGATGTGACAGTGGTGAGAATATTGGCCGTGATTGGGCTCTTTACTTTTAGCGGTCCGGTGTTTTTAGCATATATTATCGCCGGAGCTCTTTTTTATTAAATTTTTACCGGTTAAAAACATCCTTCTTTGCGTTTTTATAGTGTTATTTACTGGTTAGCTGTTAAAATCTCTTTATCGAGATATTCAATAAAAAATAACTAGCGTAAAGAGGATAGTATGCCCGTTAAAAAGTGGTTTGTGTTGCTTGTTTGTAGTGTTATTTGGTTGCCATTGGTGCAGGCGGATGATCGGAAAAATTCCAGTGCTGAATTAGCGGTTGTTAATGCCTATATGCCTGCGGTCCCTCCGGTTAGTCGCACGGCAGCCGTTTATTTAAAGTTAAAAAATACTTCTCAGTCAAAAATTGTTCTGTCGGGCGTGTCTACTTCCGTAGCAAAACATGCGATGTTCCATCAAACCATCGAATCTAAAGGTATGGTAAAAATGAAACATCTTTCAAATCTTGAAATTCACCCTGGAGAGACCATTGAGTTTTCTCCTGGCGGAATGCACATCATGTTGATGGGTTTACAAAATATATCAAATCAGGGATCTTTTAAACTTAAATTGATTTTCGAAAATCTAGCTAGTCAAACGATAGAAGTGGATGTGCGGCCATTGGCCCATCAATAGATCGGGAGAAAGAATATGTGGAAGTTTGGACGTTCCAAAAATAATGAAACTGAAGTCGAACAAGATGCGGTTGCGGATTTTGCTAGCGAGGAGTCGGAAAATTCTTTGTTAAAAAGAATCTCTTTCGTAGTTCTTTTGCTTATTTTCAGTTTTTATATTCTGGGGATTTATTGGAGCGCTGAACCAGAATTTTTTAAAGTGAACACCAGTGATGCCTATCTGAATCAGGGACAAGATAAAAAACTGATCGTTGGTTATACCACTCTTATAACCACCGAAAAAGTCGCCTTAACGTTACTGAATAAAAATGGCGGTTACTTGAGTAATGATATTTTACCTCCTTCAGTTTTTCTGGATAATATTCCCGCTTGGGAATTTGGTGTTTTAGTTCAGGTGAGAGACATGGCCTCATCTCTTAGAAATGACATGAGTCGCTCTCAATCCCAATCGATAGAAGACAATGACTTAAAAAAAGCGGAACCCTTGTTTAACTATAGTCATTCGAGGTGGTTAGTACCGGCATCAGAAGGTAAACTTCAAGAAGCTATCGATAAGCTTGCTAGTTTTCGAGCCAGTCTGGCGGCTAACGGCAATCCCAATGCACAGTTTTATGCTAGAGCTGATAATTTAAATGCTTGGTTAGATAGGGTTAATAAACGCCTGGGTAGTTTATCTCAACGCCTATCTGCATCGGTTGGACAGGAAAGGATTAATACCGATTTATCCGGAGATAGTGCGGCTAACCAATCAACTCGCACCGCTAATAATTTTTTAGTCAAAACGCCTTGGTTTGAAATTGATGATACCTTTTATGAGGCAAGAGGAGCTTGTTGGGCACTGATTCATTTGTTAAAAGCCGTGCAAATTGATTTTGGGCCTGTACTAGACAAAAAGAATGCCAAGGCAAGCCTCGCGCAAATAATTAGGGAGCTAGAAGCGACTCAAGAAACCGTGTGGAGTCCCATGATATTAAATGGAAGTGGATTTGGTGGTCTGGCCAACCACTCCTTAGTGATGGCAAATTATATTAGTCGCGCCAACGCAGGATTGATAGATTTAAGAGAATTATTGACCAGAGGATAGGATTTTTAGTTTACAGACAAAAATCAAAAGCTCAAAATAAGTTATTATTTTGAGCTTTTTTGTTTTTTTAATAAACCTTTTTAACCTAGTTTTCGTCTAAACAAATAAGAAAGCAAGCTTTGACGGATTTATCTATTTGCAAAAAGAATGACTGGTTCGGTGAGTTCCGCTGAAGATGTTGTCCAAGAGACATTCATTAAAACTTGGCAAAACTTGATCAGTTTCAGGGCAGAAAGTCGGTTTTATACTTGGTTAAGAAGTATCGCCACTAGAATAATCATTGACCGGTTGAGAATTAAAAATGCTAAGGTTTGGCAACAGGTGTCAGATTACCAAGAGATACATGCATCGCTTAATTCTAACGCGGGCCAACAAAGAGATTTGGAAAAATTAATCGGTTTGTTACCTGAAGGCGCACGTAGCGTATTTGTTTTGCATGATATAGAAGGATACAAACATGCAGAAATTGCCCAATTAACGGGTATCGCGACAGGTACGTCAAAAGCACAATTATTTAGAGCCAGAAAGTTATTACGCGATAGTTTGAGCTAGGATTGGGATCTAGTTAGAATAATGGACATTGGATATGAATGAGACTGAATTAATTGATTTGAGTGAGGAAAGGGCTTTAAATGAGCCGATCGCTTCTTTGCTTAAAGAAGAGGCGACGCCAAATAATCTCTGGCCTGATATTAAGACGAGAATAATGGAGCTTGAGACAAAATGTAGGCTTGAAAAAACACACAGGCTTGAAGCAAAATATTACACCGCTAGGTGGATCCCTTGGGCAATTGCCGCTAGTCTTGTCGTCAGTTTGTTTTCAGTAATTTATAGTTGGGATCATCTGCAACATGCAGAGTCTCTCTATGCTGAGATTGAAAACCTGAAAAAATCGAATGAAAATAAAACCCAGGAAAGAGTTTACGAAAATAGCATTCAGTTTCAGGTTGACCTTTTAGAGCAAGAATTTAGAGTGGCCAAAGTAGGATTACTTGCTCAGATATCAATGAATCGGGTTCATATTGATGAGAAACTATTTTTGGAAATCAAAAATCAATTGGTAGACATTGAACAAGCCGTTGTTCTTTTGAAGTCCGCGATCAAACAACAGCCAGATAATTCTAATTTACCCAGATTGTTAACCAGCACTTATCAACAGGAGTTGGCAGTGCTAACACAGTTGGCTAAATTGGATACAAGTATTTAACAACTAGGTTTGGTTATTCAGGTTTTAGCCAATCAGGACCCTATAGAGGAAGTTTAAATGAAAATATTGAGCCAGATAAGACCCCATTCTCAAATTAATATCCTATCTAAGGCAAAATTAGTTGCTGCTTTTACATTGTTTATACTAGGTTTTGGTGTAACAGCAGGTGAAAAGGTCGACAAAGTGCTCGATATGACGGGCCATGGAGAAGTTGAAATTCATAATAATCGGGGGGTTATTGTGTTAGAGGGCTGGGATAAAGAACAGGTCTCTATTAAAGGTGAATTGGATGATTTAACCGAAAAATTTGTTTTTGTTTCAAAAGGCACTAAGACCATCATCAAAGTGGTTTTACCGGATAGAAATACTCATTCAAGAAGTGGTCGCGGTTCTAACCTTAAGATTTATGTACCCATTAATGTTTCGGTTCAATTTGGTGGCGTCGCAACCGATCTGGAGTTTTCGAAGATCAACGGTGGTGTAGATATCAGTTCGGTGAGCGGTTCTATCACCCTTAAAGACATAAAAAAACGTGCCTACATCAATAGTGTTAGTGGCAACATACAGCTTAACAATATTTCTGGCAGTCTTGAAGTTTCCACTGTCAGCGGGGACGTTGAGGCCAATGTCTCAACAGATAAATTAACCATCGGCGGCGTTTCTTCTAATATTACCGTTAAAACTGACAATATTGAATTTGCCAAACTCTCCACTGTTTCAGGTGATACTAGGCTTTACGGCAAGCTGGCTAAAGATGGTGAAATTAAATTAGGCAATGTGTCTGGAGACAGCCATTTTTACGTTAAGGGAGAGTTAAATGCTCGTGTGGATTTAGATACCGGCCCCGGCGGCGATGTGGTTAATCAATATTCTGATGACAAGCCAGTCAGTTCATTTATTGGTTCTGAAAAACTAAAATTTACTGCTGGTAATGGCGATGGATTAATTCGAATGTCCACTGTCAGCGGTGAAATAGGTCTAAAACGGGCCAAATAGTTAGCGCATTTTTAGCAGATCGATCGTCTGAAAAGGAGTCACTTTGTTTGACTAGGTGTTAACCCGTCTTCAATTTTGGTTGAGTTAGGATCAAAATGATCAATAAAATGCTAGGGGCTGTTGATCTTTCACATTGGCAGCCATATTATTTCGTCTACCAAGGCATCACATTAATCCCAATGATACTACTGATCGGTAACATGATTGCAGCAACTAATGGATTGTCTTTCCAACCACTAAATGCGCCTTTTTGATATTGGTGGATCAATTCGATTATATGATCCACCTGTCTGGATTTTTCCGAGTCGTTGAGGTATCGAGTTTTTTGAATAGTCAGCCTTTCTAGGGCATATTTTTTCGCTCTGGTTGCTAGCGACCGCAACCAGGTTGCACAGACCAAAAGTGCGACACCAGAAATACTAAAAAAGAACAAAAAACTTGCTGGATAATTCCAGTTATCAAAATAGGTATTTCGAGTCACAACGATTAGAAATATCGCAACAAAAGGGACAACGACTTGCGGCCCAATAGTACTGGTTAAATTCCCGATCAGTTTGATCCCATGATATTCAGAGTAACAGCACTTAATAATGGTGTCGTCTTGTTTTTGGTATTCGTCTTTTAATTTATTAATATAGACCTGTGGCCATTCGATGATGCCGCGGCTAAGATGGCTAACAAGTCGGCCGCATACATAGGTTACTACTAACACATAAGCTATTTGTAAAATAAGTAAAGTATTTGATAGACCAGCAAAAAAACGGTCATACAAAACAGCAATATTACCTCTGGCGATTGGATGGGCTGGAATGTTGGTTAATCCATCATATTGAGTCGTATAAACCCATGCCCCTAAAAGGATAAAAGCAGATAAGAAATAACATGACTTGATAAAAATATTCCTAGCACACAGTTCATTACGGAATAAATGCCAACTTTTTTCAAATTGTATGCGGTTGAATATGTGCTCTTCTTTTTTGGTTAGGAGCTTATTATTGGTAGAAACCCAAGGTTTCCAATATGTCACTATCTTGTTGTTAACTTGATTGACGTAACGGTGGGAAATTCGGTCTCTCCATCGAGTTAGTTTCGACCAACTCACGGTAACAGAAAATAGAATAAAAATAACGGCTAAAGCGCGACCGGCTTCACTGATCCAAATACTAATCCCGGAAAATAATAGCGGTGACTCTACGGTAAACCGCCCAGCAAGTGCAAAGGTGATAAAAATGAGACAAAAGAATATGACGTAAGATACCAGCATTGCGCCAATTTTTTTTGGTAGAAAAACATTCGGCCCTAAAGCTTTCAAAATAGTACGTTCGAATGCTGCTAGCGCGCCAGGTTTGTTGAATTCCGCGTGTTTATAAAGTGACTCTGTTGCCCAAACTAATATCATCAGCATAGCAACCATAAAAATTGGCGCAATAATATTTTGTAGTAGAATGCTATAATCTTTTGATTGTTTGATCGAACCGAATAACGATTGTTCAGCCGATTTGATTGATTTATTAGATGGGATTTTGTTTAAAACAATAAATTTTGATTTGCCGACTTCATATAATCTTATGTTATTTTTGATTTCTTCGTCATTCAATAAAAGCCCCTCTTGTTTTGTTAGGCTGTTAGTAATCGCCCGGAACAAGCTGGTTTGATAATTGTCCCTAAAGTGGATTGTACTAAAATGATTGGTTAAATTTTCATCAAATATTTTTTTCTTTAGCGCTTTCGATTCGTCAAGATTGTGTTTGAGAGTCTCCATTTTGTCTTCTGAATTTAAAGAAAATGAAGATCCAATGATCAAATTTCTAATTGGAAATTTTTTCAACAGGCTGGCATACAGAACATTCATATCTGTTGTGATAATCGTCGACTCTTTATTCGACTCTCTAATGGCTTGAAGCACTAAAAGCTTGTCATCAAAGTTAGAACCAAATAATGCGAATACAGTATTTCGCTTGTCAATAAAACTATCCATTAATCGTTGATTAAAATAGTCAGTCAAACGGCGAATATAATCGTATTGACTACTGCCTATTGGTAGTCGAATTTCTTGTTGTTTGGTAGAGCTATTTGATTTTTGACCGCCTAAGCCTGTCTCTTTGGTTTTTATGATGGCATCATTTAATGCAAAAGATGAGTCGCCGCTAATACCTGATATATATGGAAATCGCAGGATCTCACATTCTTCGTTTTCATGTCCTAGGGGCTGTCTTTGTTTGCAACGTGTTTGAAACTCATGGGCCATTTTTCTCGAATAAATATTTTCCCATTCGGTGACCAAAACAAACATTGATTTTTGCGCACTAAATCCACGTTGGTCAAATAGCTCATCAAGCAGTTGATCGATTACCAAACTATCATTTGCGATGACCGTATCAAAGGTTAAATGGAGTTTTATTTGGTTATCGCAAGTTAGTTGTCGGCTGTCATTATTGTCGCTAGAGCGGTTGTCGATAGGATAAAGAGAAACATTGTTTGGCATTGAATGGGGAGCTGTCGCGGAATAATTAACCAGTCGAAAGGTTAGTTGTGGACAGATATTATTATTATCTTCAGTCTTGGGTATGTTTTTTATTTGAGACAAGCCTCCTGATGTAGGAGGCCAAAAAGCAACAAAATCAAATATAGATAGAAGGTTATCGGTGGTTTTACCTATATCGAACACCTGTTTAGTCGCAGCAATTAATTGGGATGAAAGCTGTAGAAAAAATTCAGCAGGATCGGTTGAAACTTGAGAGTTTCTTGCCCAAATTAACACTACTTTTTCTGAGATGATCTGGCGGTTTTTAGCCCCACCTTCGATTTCATCGGTTGGTTCTTCGGTAATGGCTGTTTTGGTCAGTATTTCGTAGTGAATATATTCATGAGGCCAACAATCGCCCGCTAAATGATCTATTTTGACGTTGACCAATGGGTGAGATTTGTGGACCAAACAAAGGGAATGAATGCTTGATGATTGTGCGGGAATATAACCTTGTCGATAAAGTGCCATATGAGCCGCATATCGTCGTTTTACCCTAGCTTCCTGAGAGGCACTCCAACCATCTACACCGAGAGGGATGGTATAAAAATGAATTTTCTTTTTCAGATCAATAAGACAGGTTTTGTCACATTTTATTTTTTCACTTGATTGGCTTGTTGTTTGTGTGGATTCATTTTTGTGACTGAGCTCGGCAAACAACTGGGTGATTAAATTCTCAGGTGTCGTGTTTAAAGTTAATCGAGCGGTGGTTTTTAAAACGTTATGTGCCGATTCGAAAGGATCTTCCCAAATTCTTGCCGGAATTTTTTGGTGTCCATTTATAGGAGTAATACCGGCATCAACTTCTGCGGAAGGTATTGGATCTTCGAGAGGCCCTTGATAGAACTGCATAATGCCGACGGAGGAAAATAACAAAAATATAAAAGCATAAGGGATATTACTAAAAGAGCTTTTAAGGCTTTGCATGGTTTTCTTCCTGAAAAAGTGTGTAAAATCGACAGACACTAAAACTCAAAATCAGTGTTCCAAATACTAATTATCATTCCTAGATTCTTAACGACACTTACTCAGGGAGTGAATATATTTTTAGTTTATAACGTAAGATAACAGAGGTGATATAATTTTAACAGCCATTAACAGTATCGAGCCATTCTTTGTAAAACAAAAAAGCCGATTAAGAAATTCTAATCGGCTTTTGTATTAACTTGAATAAATTGATTTAAAAAGCCGGTTTTTCAGGTGCTTCTTCGTAACGCTTTACGCTGTCAATGATTTCCTGTTTAGCCGTGGCGGCATCTTTCCAACCATCAATACGAACCCATTTACCTGGCTCTAAATCTTTATAGTGTTCAAAGAAATGCTGGATTTGATTGAGCAACAATTCAGACATATCGGAAGTTTCTTTGATGCCCTGATAAATTGGTGATTGTTTTCTGAGCGGTACTGCCAGTATTTTAGCATCGATGCCCGATTCATCGGTCATCATTAGTACCCCAATTGGACGGCAGGTAATGACGGAGCCTGCTAATAACGGAAAAGGGGTTGGAACAAGTACATCGACCGGATCGCCGTCGTCAGACAGTGTATGTGGTACATAACCGTAATTGGTCGGATAGTGCATGCAGGTGGACATAAAACGGTCAACGAATATTGCGCCGGAATCTTTATCCACTTCATATTTTACAGGATCTGCGTGAGCAGGGATTTCAATAATGACATTAATTTCTTCTGGTAGGTCGTTTCCAGCAGGGACTTTATTTAGGCTCATAATTTCACATTCACTTGACTAGGTTGGTGGCAAAAGGCGCGAGGGCAAATTTTGGCGCGTATTATAGCGATAGTGCAGTGCAAAATAAACCATCCGTAAGAAATAAATAATTACCTTATAAATCAACAAGATAAAATAACATATTCTGGTTGATTGTTCTGCTTAGAGTTTATTGTTATACAAGGTGATGGTTTTTGATCAAGTTTTAGCTTTCTGGTTATTATTTGAACAACTTGGGAGGCTGTTTTTTGAACAGAACGCCTAAACCTGTAATGCCGGGGTGATTGATAGGGCGGCTGTTACCCTAAAGGGTCCTTGCCATGTCGTTGGTTTACCCAAATAGAGATCATTCATTAAAGTGATCGTTATAATAATTTAAATTTTGTGAGGGAAGTATGATCGAACTTGTTCAAATACCGCCAATTCTTGGCGTTGTGGGGCTTATAGTAGCCTTTGTCATTTATCTTCTAATCGTCAAATATCCTGGCGGTGATGGAAAAGCGGCAAAAATAGCAAAAGATATTCACGATGGTGCAATGGTTTTCATGCGCAAAGAATATAGTATCTTAAGTATTTTTTTGGTGTTCATTACCCTATTACTTTTTGTTGCTTTTGATACTTGGCATACCTCGGTCGCTTTTGTTGTTGGAGCGTTTAGTTCTGCAGTAGCGGGATATATAGGCATGTTGACAGCGACCAAGGCGAATGTAAGAACAACGATTGCAGCGCGAGATAAAGGTGCATCAGAAGCATTAACGGTTGCCTTTTATGGTGGTTCAGTGATGGGATTGGCGGTTGCTTCAATGGGTTTGTTAGGGTTAGGCACGCTTTATTATTTCTTTGGTGAAACACACGCAGAAGCTATTCATGGTTTTGGCATGGGTGGTTCGACGGTTGCGCTGTTCTCCAGAGTCGGTGGCGGTATATTTACTAAAAGTGCCGATGTTGGGGCTGACTTGGTCGGTAAAATTGAAGCGGGTATTCCAGAAGATGACCCACGAAACCCTGGCGTGATCGCCGATAATGTGGGCGATAACGTGGGTGATGTGGCAGGGATGGGCTCCGATATTTTTGAATCTTATTGTGGCGCGATGATTGCGACTATTGCAATTGCTTCAACGATGAATCTAGCAGCACTTGGTAATGAAAACCATTTAATGATGTTACCTCTATTATTGGCGTCTGTTGGACTTGTTTGTTCAATTATTGGAATTGTGATTGTTAAAGTGTTTGCTAATGTTGAACCCGCTAAAGCGCTTCGCTCTGGTACATTAGGTGCCACATTACTGTTGATCGTGTCTGCTTATTTTATTGTTGCTAATCTTGGATTAGATATCAACATTTGGTTTTGTGTCATCGTTGGCGCTGTCGGCGGAAGCATTATCGGTTTGGTTACTGAATATTACACTGGTGGTAAACCGGTACGAGACTTAGCCAGAGAAGGTGAAACGGGACCCGCGACAGTTATGATTAGTGGTTTGGCGTTAGGCATGGAGTCTGTGGTTGTTCCTGTATTGACGATAGCCGCAATCATTTTCGCAAGTTCACAATTATTAGGTGAAGCGGGTGTTTATGGTGTAGGTATTGCTGCAGTTGGCATGTTAGCAACAGTGGGTATTACGATGGCAATTGATGCATACGGACCGGTTGCCGATAATGCTGGTGGTATCGCTGAAATGGCTGGTTTAGGTGAAGACGTGCGAAAAATCACTGATGAATTGGATGAAGTCGGCAATACGACTGCTGCTATAGGAAAAGGTTTTGCGATTGGGGCTGCGGGCTTAGCAGCGTTAACAATCATCGCGGCGTTTATAGAAATCGTCTCTAAGAATAATTCAGATTTTACCTTAGATATTAGCAATCCGATGGTTCTTATGGGCATGTTCATAGGAGGTATTTTCCCTTTCTTAGTTTCTGCCATCACGATGCGAGCGGTTGGTACGGCTGCTTTCGATATGATTAAAGAAATCCGCCGTCAATTTAAGGAAATTCCGGGGTTAATGGAAGGAACGGCCGATCCCGACAGCGCTAAATGTGTTGAAATTGCTACACAGGCAGCATTAAAGAAGATGATTTTGCCGGGCGCTTTAGCCATTTTTTCACCGGCTATTGTAGGGTTTACTTTAGGTGCAGCGGCTTTGGGTGGTATGTTATCGGGTGCTTTGATTACTTGTGTATTGATGGCATTGATGATGGCAAATGCCGGTGGTGCGTGGGATAATGCTAAAAAATATGTAGAGAAAGGGAATTTAGGCGGTAAAGGTTCAGATACTCATACCGCGGTGGTGGTTGGCGATACAGTCGGTGATCCCTTCAAGGATACCTCTGGTCCTGCGATGAACATTTTAATCAATGTGATGGCGATTGTTAGCTTGGTTATAGCGCCGCTGTTGACTTTTTAGTCGGCAATTCCACTATCTGACATTATTGAGTTGAACACAAAGAGCCTTTCGAGGCTCTTTTTTTTGTTTTGTTCTCCGTTCGAGATATAGTTGTAGCCGTCGCCGCTTCCATCATACTTTTTGCCGATTTAAGCGTCGAACGA